>JALNZT010000030.1 GCA_023229135.1 Bacteroidales bacterium | reverse complement strand
ATTTTATCGACAAGACCTTTGGCCAACACATTCTTTGAAGGCATTTCAAATAACTGATATTTTATGGATGAACTTCCACAGTTCAGAACGATAACTTTCATTTTTTTTGACTTTAATTATTTGATAACTGCGCAAGTAACTGTTTGATCAATAGCTTTTTCACCCTGATAGTTGTAAAAACCCTTGCCATTGATGCGACCAAGATAATTGGCGCGAACCAGGCGTTTGATGATAGGCGAAGGTTTAAACTTCTTGTCGCCAAACTCCTGATACAGGTTATCCATATATTTCAGGATTTTATCCAAGCCGATGCGGTCAGCCAATTCAAAAGGCCCATAAACATTTCCGGATGATTCTCTCATGGCGGTATCGATGTCTATCACAGAAGCCACACCTTCCATCAGTATTTCACATGCTTCATTGATGGTGGTTACCATCATTCTGGTAACGATATTTCCGGGAGATTCATTGACACGGATAATCTTTTTATTGATCATGCCGGCAAACTTAATTACTTGCTCATAAGCCTCTTCCGAAGAACCAATACCTCGAACCACTTCAATTATCTGAGTTTTGTTTACTGGTAAAATAAAGTGGATACCGATGGCACGTTCTGGATATTTAAGTGCTGCTGCAAGATCAGAAATCATTAGCGTAGCAATGTTTGACGAGATAATGGCATCCGGTCTAACAACAGCTTCAATATTTTGAAAAATCTCTTTTCTTATTTCAATGCTGGTTCCTCTTTTGCGTGAGCTTATCGTCTCGATAACGATATCACATTCGGCCAGGTCGGCATAATCTGTAGTACCTTTGATGCGGCTCAGTATGGCGCGTTTTTCGCCGGTGGTAAGCCCCCATTGGTTAATAACATCATCAAGTTGTTGGTCTAACTGTTTAAATATTAACTCAATACGTTCCTGGTCAAGATCCAAGAAAACCACATCCAGCCCATATTGGCTAATGGTACGGGTAATCTCTTGTCCAACAGCACCACAGCCAATTACACCAACTTTTTGAATAATTCCTTTGGCCTGAACTTTTTTTCCCAGACTAAAATCTGCTAATGTTTCACTCATAATATACGGCTATTAAAATATATTTTAATGTTGATAAACTTCATTTTTGGCCTGGTTCACGGTGATGGCAACCAGGTTTACAATGTCTTCCACAGAGCAGCCTCTCGACAAATCGTTGATAGGTGCCGCCAGCCCTTGAAGCACCGGTCCTATGGCTTCGGCATTAGCCAAACGTTGCACCAGTTTGTAGGCAATATTCCCAGTTTCAAGTGAGGGAAAAACCAAGACATTGGCTTTGCCTGCAATGGTTGAATCGGGTGATTTGGTGCGTCCAATAGCCTCCACAATGGCTGCATCGGCCTGTAGCTCGCCATCAATTAGCAAATCAGGATTTAGTGTTTTGGCCAAAGTCGTGGCGTCAATCATTTTTTGAGCCTTCTCGTGTTTGGCGCTGCCTTTGGTAGAAAAGCTAAGCATGGCCACACGGGGCTCCAAACCTGCGATTGAACGGGTTGTTTGCGCCGTGGCGATAGCAATTTCCGCTAATTCTTTCACAGAAGGATCAGGATTTACAGCACAGTCAGCAAACACCATAATGCCTTCATCTCCATATTGTTTGTCGGGAACTACCATGATAAAAGCACCTGAAACGGCACTAATGCCCGGTAAAGTTTTAATAATTTGAAATGCCGGACGCAGCACATCGCCTGTAGCATTGTTGGCTCCGGCCACTTCACCATCGGCCTTTCCGGCTTTGATGAGTAATGCCGCTAAATACAAAGGGTTTTCTGCCAATTTCATGGCCTGCTCCATCGCAAGTCCCTTGTGCTTTCTCAGCTCAAAAAGCATTTCGGCATAACACTGCTTTTCGGGATTATTTATAGGATCTATAATTGTTGCTTTGGCAATGTGTTTCAGGTTCCAACGTGTAGCATTGTCTTTGATCTCTTCCTCATTACCAAGCAAAATCAGCACAGCAAGATTCTCTTCCAGGATAACATCTGCGGCACGCAAAGTGCGCTCTTCTGTGGCTTCGGGAAGTACGATGCGTTTGTTACTGCCTTTAGCACTTGCTCTAATTTTATTTATCAAGTCCATTTAGTCCGTCTTGTTTAATTTGGCCTGCAAAATTACGCTAATCCGGCGTATTTTGAAAGGGATATGTGAAAGAATTAACAAATTGATAATGCAGCTATATTATTTGTAATCTGTTATTTACAAATTCTGTCTTTACTTTATAATGAGTTTAAATAGCATCAACCGAAAATCTTTTAATAAAGCTGTATTTTTTATAGTTCATTTCTGTGCTATCCATGTAGTAGCTTGTGTTTGTCATTTAGCACGGGGCTACTCGAGGGCTTTTTGATTATCCTTTTTGAGAAAAATTTTTGCTCAAGGCAAGCTGTTGCGCTGCCATGTAAAATAACCAACTTAACTTTGCAACCACAAAAATAACTTAGCCTCATGCCTCAATTTACCGGCATTATTGATTCAACAACTGCTTCTGGTATAAGTAATACTATATCGGATAGCACCCTATTCCGTTTTGAGGTTTATTTTGTCCAATCTAAAGATTCTTTAGCAGAGACCGATGTATTGGCACGCACTTTTGTTACTGAAAAATCAAGCGTAAAGATTGTCCCTAAAATCAGAAAGGACACCAATAAGGCCGACAACAGCAGCTTGCTCATACTTTCATTGGTGTTGATTTTATTTGTTTTAAGCAAGCAACTTTTCCCACGTCGTTTTCAACAATTGTGGCAGGCTATAGGTGGCGAAACCAAGCTAAACCTAATGCTTCGTGAGTGGAATCCATCATTCAGCATGCCCGGAATCGTGTTCTTTTTTACCTATACTTTGTTACTTGCCAAATTTTTACAGCTATTAGCCACACAATTTTTAGCAGTAGAAAGCAGGGCCATTCCTGCCCATTTTTATTGGCAGATTCTGTCCATAACAGGAATTGTTGTTATACTCAGACTTGGGCTAAAAAAATTTATTGCCCAACTATTCAAAGCACACGAAATCAACACACGCTACAATGCCAACGAGTTTTCGTACAACCTGATTGCCTCGCTGATTTTGTTTTTAGGTCTGCTTACAATGATTTTTCAACAAGGAACAATTAGTTTCTATATAGCCAGCATAACCTTTATTATAATACTGACTTACAACTTATTAAGAAGCTTATTCATTGGATTATCAACTGGACGTTTCTCTATATTGTATTTATTTTTGTATCTTTGCGCCCTCGAAATCGTTCCGTTTTTGTTATTGATAAAAACTGTTTCGTTGCTTGCTTCTGGTCAATTCAGCCTTTTTTGATCAGATTTTTTTTAAACAGGCTTCTCAATCGTTTGCATTTTGAGCCGATAAATAAAAATCAAGCATAGGAAATGTTACAAGGCATTGTTCTTTAAAAACTTACATAAATAACCGACGCGACATAGATGGTAGCATTCTAACATTAAAAAACAAGCCGCGAATACTTAATTAGATAAACTGTTAATTAGTAGATTTCCAATAGAAAAGCAGAAAAAAAGGTACATAGCTATAAAAAAATCGTAATCAGATGAAAATTAAATCCATTTTGGTGTCTCAGCCAAAACCGGCAGATATTGAAAAATCACCTTACGGAGACCTTGCGCGAAAATACGGCCTTACGATTGACTTTGAGAAGTTTATAAAAATTGAAGGTGTTACTGCCCGTGAATTTAGGCAAGAACGTATTTCGTTGGCTGAGCATACAGCCATCATTTTATCCAGCCGCAACTCCGTTGATCATTTCTTTCGTATTGCCAAAGACATGCGTTTTGAAGTGCCAGAGTCTTTAAAATATTTCTGTATTTCCGAGTCTACGGCATACTATCTGCAAAAATATGTGCAGTATAGAAAGCGTAAGATTTTTCATGGCAAACAAAGTTTTGGCGATTTGATGGAAATTATCCAAAAACATAAAGAAGAAAAATTTTTGCTTCCCTGTTCCGATATCGTTAAAGAAAGTATGACAGAGATGCTCGATGATGCAAAAATTGATTATAACAAAGCCGTTTTGTATCGAACAGTGGCCAGCAATTTGTCTAAGCTAAAAATTGACGATTACGATATGCTGATTTTTTTCAGTCCGGCTGGTATCAAATCACTCACCAAAAATTTCCCAAAATTCAAGCAAGGGACAAAAGTTTTTGGTGCGTTTGGGCCCTCAACAGCTTTAGCAGCTAAGGAAGCCGGCTTTAAACTACAGATTAACGCACCGACAAAATCGGCACCTTCCATGACGATGGCCGTTGAAGAATTTATCGAAGCACAAAACAAACGTACACGCAAAAAATAAAGTTTTGTCAACCGATTTGAGTACTGAAAAACAGTCTTGTCAATTTCCAAAAGCTGAGCGGCTTCATGGCCACAACGCCATAGCAAACTTGTTTAGCAATGGAAAATCATTTTATCAACATCCGTTCAAAGTAGTTGTTTTTGAAGCCGTTGCAGATGAAAATCCTCCTTTGCGGATGCTGATCAGTGTATCAAAACGCAATTTTAAAAAAGCCGTTGACCGCAACCGCACCAAACGGCTGTGTCGCGAGGCTTGGCGCTTACAAAAAAGCGCACTAAATCAACACCTTGCCAGCCAAAACATCCGGCTTGACGTGGCCCTTATTTATACCGCCGGACGTATCCTTCCTTTTGCTGACATAAGCCGAAAAATAAAAGTAATTTTACAGCGTTTAAAGGAAGAACATGAAGTACATTCTTAAACTTCCAGGTTTATTGCTAATCCTGCTAATCAGGGTTTACCAATACACACTTTCGCCCTATATTGGGCGTTCGTGTCGCTACACGCCCACTTGCTCTGTGTATAGCATTGAGGCGATCAAAAAGTACGGCGCCATCAAAGGCGGCTGGCTGGCGGCAAAACGTATTGGCTCTTGCAATCCCTGGGGTGGAAGTGGCTACGATCCTGTTCCTTAATGAAATAATAAAGTATGAAAAACCTTCACTTGTGGATTATATGTAGTGGAATTTTATTGCTGACGAGCATAAACATTCAGGCACAGAATCAAAATAATTTCGAGATTTCAAAGAGCCTTGATATTTATACCTCGCTTTTGCGGGAGCTGAATTTGAGTTATGTGGACGAAATAAATCCGGCTGAGCTCAACGAAATCGCTATCAAGTCAATGTTAGAAGATTTGGATCCTTATACCGTTTTTGTGCCAGAGGCCGAAATAGAAAATTTCCAGCTGATGACAACAGGCGAATATGGAGGCATTGGTTCTTTAATACAACTGATTGATGGTAAGGTAACTATCACTGAGCCTTACGCAGGTTTTCCGGCACAAAAATCCGGACTTATTCCCGGCGATGCTATCCTGGAGATCAATGGTGTGGATGCTACCGGAAAAAACACGAGTGCTATCAGCGAACTGCTTAAAGGTCAGCCTGGTAGCGCAATAGAATTAAAAATAAAACGTGAAGGTTTCGACAAACCACTCAGCAAAACACTGATTCGCGAAAAAATCAAGATTGACAATATTCCCTATCACACCGTTTTTGAAAATGGTATTGGCTATCTGCTGTTAACCGGATTTACACAAAAGGCAGCTTCTGAGATGAAAGAAATCCTGCTACAGATGAAGGAGGATTATGATCTTAAGGGTTTTATCATAGATTTGAGAAGCAATGGCGGCGGCTTGTTAAATGAGGCAGTGGATATTTGTAATTTGTTTGTGGACAAAGGCGAATTGATTGTTAGCATGCGTGGAAAAACTGCTGAAAAAACGACAGTTCATCGCACCCGGCAAGCTCCTGTGGATAAATCGTTACCTATTATTGTGTTGGTAAATGAAGCCAGTGCTTCGGCCAGTGAAATTGTTGCAGGCGCTTTGCAAGATTTAGACCGGGCTGTGATTATCGGCCAACGTACATTTGGCAAAGGGCTGGTGCAGAATGTTGTTCCGCTAAGCTATAACACCCAAATGAAAGTTACGGTGGCTAAATATTATATTCCCAGCGGGCGTTGCATCCAGGAAGTTGATTACAGCCACAAAACAAAAACTGATACAACGAAAAGAGACAGTTTGGTCTCCACTTTCAAAACCAGAAATGGAAGATTAGTTTATGACGGCAAAGGCATTGCTCCTGATGTGCCACTTGATGCGCAGACCTATTCGGCTGTTACGGCCAATTTATATGCCGGAAATTACATCTTTAAATTCGCCAATCAGTTTGCTCAAAATCATAAAAGCATTGCTAAAACTGAAGATTTCAAGATTACCGAAGAGATTTACACTGATTTTATTAACTATTTGGAGGAGAACAACTTCAGTTATATCACTGAAAGTGAGCGCATGATTGAAAATATGCGCAGAATTGCTGATCAGGAAGCCTATAAAGATGCTATAGAAACGCAATTGCACGCCCTGGAAGAACAACTAATGACCTACAAGAAAAACGACCTACAAAAGCACCGTAGCGAAATTGAAGAACTGCTAAAGATGGAGATTGTGCAGCGCTATTACTATCAAAAAGGCAAAATAATTTCTGCTCTGCAAGATGATCCCGAGCTTCAAACAGCCTTCGATATATTATTGGATCAGTCGCGTTATCAGCAAATTTTAAGCCCTGAGCAATAGTAGCTGCACCAATTGTTATGAAAACTGCCCCAGCCCAAAAAACTAATCAGGCCTATTTTGTGATATTGGTCTTACTCGCAATGAGTATTCCTTTATCCAAATTTACGATGAGTGTGTTTCAGTTTATGCTTATCATTGTGTGGTTTACAGATGGATTTTCGGGCATAGTTATTAAGCGTTTTTACCGAAAAAAAAATGTTTTTGTTGGCATCTACACTACCATTATTTATACGCTGAAATTAGCAGCCAACAATTTCGTTGATAAGTTTGGACTCTTTTTCAAAAACCGTATTGCCGTTGTTATTGCCTCATTATTTGCACTTCACCTCATTGGCCTGCTGCATACCAGCGATTTTGATTACGCCTTGAAGGACTTACGTACTAAGCTCCCCATCTTTGTTATCCCATTGGTAATGAGTAGTATGCCAAAACTTACCAGGAAGCAAATTAAACAACTACTTGTTTTTTATGTGCTGGCAGTTTTTGTGGGAACGCTCTTTAGCATGAACGCCTTTTATAAACAGGAATTTGATGATATCAGAAATATCTCGGTATTTATCAGCTCAATCCGCTTTGCACTCAACATTCTTTTATCATTTTTTATAGCGAGCTGGTTTGTGTTTATTGAAAAGGAAAGAAAAACTTGGGCTATCATTCTCTGGTTGAGCTTAATGGCCTGGTTTGTTATATTTTTGATGATCTTAGAATCCGGCGTTGGACTACTGAGTCTTATCGCGATTTTAACGGGCATAACTGCTTATAAAGCATTTATTATCAAGCCTTTGAAGTGGAGACTTACCGCATTGTTTATTATGATTGCCCTTCCACTTACTTTTTATCTGTATATCAACACATTAGTTGATCAGTTAACAAAATCTGAACCGGTTATTTTTGAAAATTTAGATCAAAAAACTATTCAGGGCAACGCCTATATCCACGACACCATAAACTTTGGAATAGAAGACGGCAAACACATTGGCTTGTATATTTCGGAGAATGAGATGGCGGCAGCATGGAATAACGTCAGTCAGCTCGATTTTTATGGAAAAGATCATGCCGGACAGCTCTTAAAATATACACTGATTCGTTATCTCACTTCCAAAGACCTACGCAAAGACGCCCAAGGTGTAGCACAGCTTAACATGAAAGATATACGCGCAGTAGAAAATGGTATTGCCAATGTGAATTATTTGGAAAACCCTAGTATCCGTACCCGAATTTCAAAGATTATACTTGGTTATCAGCAATATATCAGTGCGAGTGATCCTAATGGCAGCTCTCTTTTGCAGCGAATTGAATACCTGAAAGCCTCCGCGCATATTATCAAGCATAATTTCTGGATTGGCGTTGGCACCGGCGACTTGCCCATGCACTTTAAAAAAGCTTATCAGGAAATAAATACCGTTTTGAAAGAAAAATGGCAATGGCGCTCGCACAATCAATACCTCTCAATGCTGGTCGGATTTGGTTTCTTTGGCTTGATTTGGTTTCTTTTCGCGTTGTTGTATCCCTATTTTTCTTCAGCCAGTTACCGTTATTTTCTTTATACAGTTTTTATGGCTATTCTACTGATGTCGATGATTACAGAGGATACCATCGAAAATCAGGCTGGCGTTACCTTTTTTGCCTTTTTCAATACCTTTTTCTTACTTGCTGCCAAAGCAATTGGCGAAAAACGACAAGGCTAACCAGATTCGAAGTTTAAAAATTCAAAAATTCGAAGACCTGCCTGCTGCCTGCCTGGCCGTCAGACAGGACCGCAGGAAGGCAGGTTCAAAGACCAGCCTACTGAAGGTAGGCAGGCTCAAGAGGAAGCATATTAAGGCTCTCACATAATTTTATAGGCTCCTCATGCGGTTTTACATCCAAGTGATTTAATTGGCTTGTGCTGGCGATGGCGGGTGGCAGCGGATGCTGCAAGATAATTCCACGGAGCGGATGCTCCGCGGAACGGGAAAACATGCCTGCACACAGCAGGAAGGCAGATTAAAGAAGAAGCGTATCAAGGCTCTCACGTAATTTTACCAGTCTCCTTTTGCGGTTTTACATCCAATTGATTTAATAGGCTTGTGCTGGCGATGGCGGGTGGCAGCGGATGCTGCAGGATAATTCCACGGAGCGGATGCTCCGCGGAACGGGAAAACATGCCTGCACACAGCAGGAAGGCAGATTAAAGAAGAAGCGTATCAAGGCTCTCACGTAATTTTACCAGTCTCCTTTTGCGGTTTTACATCCAATTGATTTAATAGGCTTGTGCTGGCGATGGCGGGTGGCAGCGGATGCTGCAGGATAATTCCACGGAGCGGATGCTCCGCGGAACGGGAAAACAAATACAAAAACCAATTTGGTTTTTAAGAAATAAAAACATGACATTCCGGGTTAAAGCTGCCATCACTATTCAGGCATGTTATGGGATTGGGGTTTAAAATTTTAATGTATTTTTACAGTCTTAAATTTACTTATGAAAAAAGAGATTGTACCGCTTGATATCCTACTTTTTGAAAACGAAAAGGAACTAGTAAAAGCTGACATGATTTTACTGGAATATGCCCATCAAGCTGCTGAAAAAGCTTATGCGCCATACTCCAAATTTAAAGTGGGTGCTGCTGTAAAGCTTGCTAACGGAAAAATAATACTCGGCAATAATCAGGAAAACGCAGCCTATCCCAGTGGCTTATGTGCCGAACGCGTTGCCTTATTCTACGCGCATGCTGAATATCCGGAGGTTGCGGTAGAAGCCATAGCCATCACTGCCAAAGGTAATAAAGGTGTTATTGACACGCCACTTTCGCCCTGTGGAGCCTGCCGACAAGTGATGGCTGAATCCGAAAAAAACTCCAAACAACAGATGCGGGTGATCATGCAGGGCGAGAAAGGTCCGGTGATGGTAGTCGAAAGCATGAAAGTGCTGCTGCCATTTTCATTTTTGGATGAATACCTCCATAAATATACCAATACCAATCGTTAATTTTTATTCTTAGTATAGTTGAATACCAAATTGTTATGTTTATAAAAAAACAGTATTATTTTCTAATTACTTTCTTTTTTCTGTTGAGTGCATTTCGTAGCGATATGCCTGCTTATCAACTATATAACCAGAAAGGAAAGCGCACTACTTTTAAAAAATTAATCAAAGAAGCCGCTCAGGCAGATATCGTTTTTTTCGGTGAGTCTCATAACAATCCCATCTCACACTGGCTACAACTTGAACTAACACAAGCGCTACATCAAATTCATGGAAATCAATTGGTTTTGGGAGCCGAAATGATAGAAACTGATAATCAGGCCGCCCTCAATCAATATTTAGCCGACCAGATTGATGCTGACTCACTCAAGGCATCTGCACGTTTGTGGCCAAATTACTCAACAGATTACAAACCATTGGTTGAGTTTGCCAAAACCAACAAACTGTTATTTATTGGCACCAATGTGCCGCGCCGCTACGCTTCCATGGTTTTCAGGGGTGGTTTTGAAGTGTTGGATACGCTACCTGATGCTGATAAACAATGGATTGCACCGCTACCAATCGACTACGACCCCAATCTTCCCTCCTACCTGGAAATGGTTGAAATGATGGGAGAAATGAAAAACCACAGCTCAGCAAATTTCCCCAAAGCACAAGCCATTAAAGACGCTACCATGGCCTACAATATTGCCGAAAACTGGGAGAAAGGACAATATTTTATCCATTACAATGGCAGTTTCCATTCTGATGATTATGAAGGCATTGTATGGTATTTGAAACGCCTCAAGCCCGAAGCTAGCATACTCACAATAACCACCATAGAAACAGCAGAAATGGAGCGTCGGCTGAAAGAAGAACAACGCCTTGTGGCAGATTTCACCATCGCCGTACCCGAGACAATGACCAAAACCTATTAACCCGAGTTCGACATAAAATTAATGGCACAGACCGCTTATAAATAATTAGTTTCAAGGAATATTTGCGAAGGCATAGTGTAATTTTAATCGAACTCAGGTTATTAAAACCCGCAAATAATAAACCCGGGAAATGCCCCAAAACACTGGCTTAGGGGGTTTTGGGGTGAAGAAAGATGTTTTTTTGTTGAAAAAAGTTGAGCAAAAACTTGACAGGGCTGGACAAATGTCGTAAATTTGTGGGCAAATGACAAGAGCAATGACAACAATTTATCCCCTAGAAAATCAAATCTCAGAAGCTATCGCCGAATACGTCAGAACCAATAAGAATATCCGGCAGAGCAATTATGCAATACCCAGCAAAGCCTCAATCTCGAATATTCTCCATAATAAGCTTCTGATTAGCAACTTAATCAGGTCAGGAGTTCCACTTCATTTGTTCGAGATGATACAAAGCATGAGTCCGTTCACCGAAGTGCAATGGGCGGCGTTTTTAGGGATTTCCACCAAAACCCTCAGCCGAAACAAGCAAAGTAAGCTATTTATATTCAAGCCATTACAATCAGAAAGGATAATTGCAATAGCGGAATTCGTGCTTGCTGCTTTCGAGGTTTTCGAAGATGAGGAGCAATTCTTGCTTTGGCTCAACAGCCCCAGCTATGCGTTAGGCAATAACAAACCCGTTGATTTGCTCGGTGATCACTACGGTCGGGAGCTGGTTTTGACCGAGCTAATCCATATCGATCACGGCATTTTCGCTTAGTTTATGGAAGTATTTCGCCTTGGCCGCGCTAAATATGCCGATCAACTTTCTGGTATCGGAGCTTCCCTGAAAGGTGGCAGGTGGAATTCCCGGGGAACAGAAATCATTTATACTGCTTTAAACCGTTCGTTGGCTATGGCCGAAGTGGCTGTGCATTTTAGTCTTTATATGCTCCCTCGTGATTTTAGAATGCTAAGCATTCATATTCCAGATGAGCTTGCAATTCTTCAACTGCCAGCATCCGATTTGCCGTTAAACTGGAATAGCTTCCCATACAGCAGCCTGACTCAGAAGTTCGGAGATGAATTTATCAGTCAAAATAAGTTCGCGCTTTTGAAAGTTCCTTCGGCTGTTACCAAAGGTGATTTCAACTTGCTAATCAACCCTTTCCACCCGCAATTCGACCGGATTTTTATTGTTGAAAATGAGCCTTTTCCGTTTGATAACAGGATTTTCAGCTAATCACACCACCGCGAAAGTTACCAGCAAGTTGGCAAAGAAATTCCAGAGTGTAACCACGGCAATGGCAAAAACCTTGCTGAGGTAAAAATTCATTTTGAGCTTGCTTACCAAAATGTATAAAATCGCGGTGTTGATGAGCAAGCCGATCAATGATATGATGATAAACTCGGTGTATTCCAGGGCGATATTCGGGTTCGTGCTTTCGAAAGTCCAGATGCGGTTGAGGAAATAATTACTGCTGGCAGCCATCATAAAACCTATAGCGTTGCTGACATATTTTTGAACGCGAAACACTTCCTTGAAGAGGTAAGTTAGCCCGAAATCAATAAATAACCCGGAAAAACCCACAACCCCAAATTTTAGGAATTTCAATAGAAACCCCCTGATTACGAAGCTGATATATAGCAGATGACCGGTCACAACGCTTACAATTCCACGATAAGAACCAGCTTTTTCCCATCGCGTTCCACGTCAACATTGGCACGCTGACCAATTTTCAGCTGTTTGAGACGGTTCATATAATCATAGATATTCTCGACGGGTTTCCCGTTGATTCCTACAATTTTATCACCTTTCAACATTCCTGCCCTGTCGGCCGGGCCGCCTTTGGTAACGCCACCCACGCCTAAGCCGTCTTTAGTTTCGCCAGCATAATCGGGCATAATGCCAAAGGTGACTTTAAATCCCCGGCGCGATGCCATGCGTTCTTTAGGCCCCGCTTCCTGAAAATTCAATCGCTCTGGGCGGTTGAGCAGCTCAAGCAGTAAATCTTCACCAAAATCAACCACCAACTGCATTCCTTCGTAATCGATTTTATCCCAGGTATCTGCAGGAGTGTGGTAATCGTCATGTGCCCCAGTGCTTACAAAAAACACCGGCACATCAATGGCGTAAAATGAAGCATGGTCGGAAGGGCCAAAACCCTCGGCAGAGTAAGAAAAGCCTAATTCCGTGTTTTGCTTTAGCTCGTTGAGCAAGTCTTCTGATTCTATGGAAGTTCCGGTGCCGCCAATGGCGATACTTTTCTGCTCGTTGAGGCGACCGATCATGTCGAAATTAACCATGGCGTTGAGGTGTTCCGCTTCAAAAGGGATGCTTTGCGCGAAATAACGCGATCCAATCAAGCCCAGTTCTTCGGCGCCAAAGGCAGCAACCACGAGGCTTCGGGCAGGTTTTTCTTCCATAGCACCAAAGCGTTGTGCAAGGGCAATCATCCCGACCACGCCCGAGCCGTTATCATCAGCACCATAGTGCGGGGCGATGGTATCTGGCGCGCGCGAACCCGAACCCTGCCCGCCCATTCCGAGATGGTCGTAATGCGCTCCCAAAACCACGAATTCCTTTTTCAATACCGGATCACTGCCCGGCAGGAAAGCGACAATATTCTGGGTTTCCACTTCCTGACGTTCCAGTTCGGTGGTGGCAGCAAGTTTGCCGGATTCGATTTCTCCTAAGTTGTGAATTCCTTTATTGGCGAGCGTTTCCAGGCTATCTGTCGTCCAACCATCGGGCAGCATATTGGCATCAACCCAGGCGCGTTTTAAATCGATAACCGGGATTCCGGAACTCACCACCGAACGCTCGAAAAGCAGCGGTGTCAATTCGTCTTTCGGATCATTTTGGCTTCCGCCGACTACCAACAATCCCGCAGCTCCCTGATCGCGGGCGTTCAGTGCCTTGCTACGCGCGTTGGCAAAAGGAATATACGGGCTATCGTTGTTTTCCGGCTCGGGATCGCCTTCGAGTACAAGCACCCATTTGCCTTCAACGTCTTTGTTTAAGTAGTCATTTCTTTGCAAGGAATCGAGGTCAATGACCATGCCATAGCCCACAAAAACCACCTCGGCGGCAGCGCTGGCATTGCTGCTAAAGGCGTACAGGCTAAAATCCTCTTCAAAGGCCGCCACGGCATCGTTCCACTTCAATTGATTATCGGCGGTGGCTTCCACTGAAGTAACTATTGAAAAATACTGGCTGCCATTGTTAGAAAGCAATTGAAAGCCGGCTTCCGAGAATTTCTCCCGGATAAAATCGGCTGCCACTGCATCTTCCGGCGTTCCCGGGAAACGGCCTTTGAGCGAATCGGAAGCTAAAAACTTAAGTTGTTCGCGCATGGTATCAAGCTCGGATTCCCTAAGCTGACCATAAGATATCGAACTGACAGTGAGTGATATAAATAAAATCAAAAAGGATAAACGCATAATGAAATTTTTGGCGAAATTAAGCATTTCAGTCCAACCGGCTGAATGATAAATTGCTGCAAAATTACGACCTTTGCGGGATACACCGAAGAACCTTGATCCATGAAAAACCGAAAACTGACGCTTCAAGCTGATATTGAGGATGTTATACAGAAATGCGATGCCTGCACGCTCTCGATGGTAGATGGCGATGGGCTGCCTTACGCCGTCCCGATGAATTTTGGATACAAAAACCAGCAGCTTTTCTTACACTCCGGGCCCGAGGGGAAAAAGATCGAGCTGCTCAAAAAAAATCCGCAAGTCTGTATCACTTTCAGTTCGGATCACAAATTGCGCTGGCAAAATGCCGAAGTGGCATGTAGTTACTCGATGAAATACCGCTCGGTGATGATTTTAGGTGAGCTACGGTTTTTAGAGGATTTATCCGAAAAGCAAGCTGCGCTGGATATTATCATGGGTCATTACACCGGAAACACCGTTAAATACAGCGAGCCGGCCCTTAAAAACGTATGCGTGATGCAGGTAAACGTTAGAGAAATTAATGGTCGGGCTTACGGTTATTAGTTTGTTAACCCAAGACAAATTCTCGGCTATTACTCCAGCTTTAACCATCCTCACGCTGTCAAAGTTTCTTTTAGCCTGTATTATTCATAAAAAAATGATTTTTAATTTAAAATGTTTGTTTATAGCTCTTTATAGATATAATTATAAAAATCATTTTTTTACGAGAGCGTTTATTTTAACGCATCTACTTCGTTGCGAACTCCTTGAAATAGATTACTATGTCAGCGAAGTTCGACGCCTCGTATCTGCATTAAACTAAACGCTTGAATAATACAGGTTAGCAATTCAAATTTTTTATTTTTAGTCCAAAGCTTCCTTTTTTCATGCAAAAATCCCCTTTTTTCAAAGCTGCGAAAACCATCCGGCTGTTTCGTAAACTACACAGGTATAGCGGCTTGGTATTGATGGCTTTTATATTGAATATTGCTATTACCGGTATATTGCTGGGCTGGAAAAAAGACAGCATGGGCCTGCTTTTACCCAGAACCCAAAAAGGCATTTCAACAGATTTGGCCGACTGGCAGTCCCTCGACAGTCTAAAAAATGCGGCCATACTTGCTTTACATCAAGATATATCCCCGGATTTATCTGCTGAAATAGACCGCATCGATGTCAGACAGCAGCAGGGAATTGTAAAATTCGTGTTCAAAAACCACTACTGGGGCGTGCAATTAGACGGCGCGACGGCAGCGGTTTTACAGATTAAAAAACGGCGTTCCGATTTTTTGGAACACTTGCACGACGGCTCGCTGTTAGACCATTACTTTGATTTGGAAACAGAGGTGTTCAAGCTGTTGTTCACCACGGTGATGGGCCTGGCTTTTATACTTTTCACGCTAACCGGATTTTGGATATGGTATAAGCCAAGGCAAATTAGAAAGGCAAAATTGATGCGAAAATCAACAAATGCTTAACTTCGCAAAAAAATACAGCTTTATGAAAACTATTTATACCCTGATTTTCCTTGTGTTGGCTCTTAGCTTAAATACACAAGCACAATATGTTACGCCCGGGAATGGCGATGATTACAGCTTAGACGATTTGGTTGACCAAAGCGGTGGTGTTGTAAGCTTTAACAACGGCACTTATTTCATCAATGGTGCGCTGACGATCTCGGCCACCGACACCTTGAAAATCCTTGACGCGGCTGTAGTACGTATCGCGGCAGGCATCCGTCCTGAATTTTTGGGCAGTTTCATCTCCAATCCGCAAAACGGCGAAGTGGTGATTACCGCCATTGATACACTGACTTCAGGGCAGGAATTTAAAGGGCTTCGTTTTGAAGATTCGCCTGCCAACTATTTCGCGAACACGCGCATCACGCATAGTGGTGGGCTGCAATTTATCGGGAGCGAGGTGAGTTTTGAATACTGCACCTTCATACACAACAGCTCCGCGAACACCTCTAACGTGATCAATTACAGCAATTGTCATCCTATAATTCGGTATTGCCGCTTTGTTGAAAACGCACGCTCTGCCATTGGATCGGGTGCTAATACAGAGGGATCGCCGCAAATTATGTACAACGAATTTATCGGTAACACCACCGACAACAGCAATCGCCCGCAAATCAATTTAGGCCCCGGTGCAACCGACACCATATATATTGTGGGCAATTACGTGGAAGGTGTTAACGACAATGTTGGCGGGATTTCTGTCAACAGCCTGGTTGGCGTGGGCGATACTAAAGTTGTAATCTCCGACAATATTATCATCAATAACCGCTATGGCTACGCGCAAATCGGAAGTAATATCAGCAGCCGCGTTACCGACAATATAATTTTGGACAATAATATCCAGAACGACCCTATGCTGGGTGGCAGTGGCCTGAATTTTAATGGTTCGGAATTAAGCAACAAAGCCATTGTGTGTCGAAATATTATCGCCGGAAACCTCTGGGGAATTACAACACAGCAGATCGTGGATATAGACCTGGGAACAGCGATGGAGCCCGGCGGGAATGTGTTTTACGATAATGAAAATGGCGGCCAGACTTATGCTTTTTATAACAATACCCCCGAAGCCGTGAGTGCCATTGGTAATTATTGGGGCACCAATGATGTGGCGGTTGCCGAAACTTACATCTTTCATCAGCCTGATGACCCAACGCTTGGCCTTGTAACTTATGAACCCATCAAAACACTGCTTCCCGAGTTTATTTCATTCGCACTTTTAGCCGAAAACAATCCACAGCTTGAAATGGATATTATTGGACAAATTGATGTGGACGAGCTTGAAGTTACTTTAGAAGTTCCCGGTGGGATTTCGCTTGAAAACCTTATTCCAACTTATATCGTTGAATTGGGCGTGATGGGTGATCCTGAATCAGAAGTTGCACAGGATTTCTCGTCAGATGTAATTTACAACCTGGAAACACCGCACGGGGAAGCGGCAGAATGGACTGTAATTGCCAATCAGCAGGCGCAAACTTTCGACCTTACTTTTGTTGTTACCGACGAAGAAAACGTTCCGATAGCCGGAGCAGAAATTACGCTTGAAGGCTTTGATATGCAAGAAACTAACGATAGCGGCATCACTGTTTTTGAAGCTTTGGAACCGGGAACTTACACTTACGAAGTGAATGTAGCGGCTTACGAAGCGGTGAACGGATCGATTAGTATTACCGAAGAAAATATTACAGAAACTGTTATCATGGATATTTTCGTTGGATTAGCCGAAGCCAGCCCCGAACAACTCCGGGTTTACCCCAATCCTGCCGAAGACCTCTTGAACCTTGAAAATCTACCAAATGAAATTAGTTATATCAGGATTTTGGATTTGCAGGGCAGGATGGTTTTTGAGCAGCAAAACTTCAACTTTTCTTCCTTGAATATTAGCCAATTAAAAAGTGGATGCTACATTATAAGTGTAAACAATAGCACAAATTTATACCAAAGTAAATTCATCAAACAATAGATCTACTATTTAGAACTGTTCAAAAATTTACTCTAGCAAAAAAAATACTAATTGCCACGGATAATTGAAAAATCCAGAGTAAATGGAATACTTCTGATCAACACACATTATTAGGCATCAACATAAACCAGTATTGGTCATGGGATACACATTACTAGCTGCGCCTTTGCCTTAATTATCCCATGACCAATTCCAGAATAATCTAATACGAAAAAAACTACTTTCGATTAGAACATAATAGAGTGCCTATATACGTTTTAATGTTTGATAATAACTTCGTGAAAGTATCTACCCTCACTTACAATTTTGACAAAGTAAGTTCCAGATGGAAGATTACTAATATTTAAGTCAACATTTGAGTGACCTACCTTATCTATTTCCAACAAAGACTCACCATAAAGGTTAAAAATTGAAATGGATTCGATTTTATACCCTTGATTATTTGATATATTAATAAGGCCTGTCGTAGGATTTGGCTTTACCCTAAAAATAATCTGTTCACTTTCAATTAAAGCACTCGTATTATTCGTCTTATATGGAATTTCAAGTCTATCAGAATCATTAAAGGAATACATTCTTGCTATAAAGCTGGGATCGCAACTTGCTATATGGGAATCACTATTCCTAAACGCAAACAGCTTCTTAGGGCTGTATAAGGCATTAGCAATGCCACCTTTTTCAGGGTAAATATCGATCGAAAAATACTCATTTTTTATAGCATCTTTGTCAAATACACTCCAATCGGCTATCATATTGTTGCCACAATTATTATTATCCCATAAAACCTCCCATGACAAACTTTCAGAGTCGAAGTGAAAAAATGCTGCTGAAGGTTCATCTTTATTTACTGTATACAACGGATCACGAACAATAAGTAAATCATCAGGATTTAATTTCGTTCTCTTGAAATATGAACCAGAAACTAAATTATCTGTTGAAGAAAGCTCCCAGTTTGTTTTATCCATAACATTTAGATAACCAGGGAAATCTTCATTATCCCAGTATTTATTAAGCATCCCATTACTTACTAAATATAATGATGCACCATCACCATCCGTTATAAATATTTCATCACCAATTCTGTTTTTATCAAAGTCACCTACAATTATCTTGCTATTAACAGAAATATCTAGAAGCCTTGTTTCGAGTAATTTGACCCACTCATTTTCAGATTCATCATACTTTTGGATCATAACATGAGCCATATTAGCAATATACCTCACAAATAGCACTTCACTCAACTCATCATCATCAAAATTTCCAACAAAGTACTTTGTATTGCGAGTTAAAATCCAGTCTCCAATCTTTCCTCTATCGTTAGGGTTACTCCAAAACCAATAATCCCAATCAGCAGTAATATCATTAAAGCCAATCATTGCCGCAGCACGATTTGTGCTTTGGTTTTGATAATCTTGTATGCAAAGTAATTCATCTCCACTACTATTATCAATAAAATTACCTGCAATAAACACATCTTCTGCACCTAACTTCCATCCTTCTGGTTGCCTATTAATCCAGCCATTTCCGGAATTGTTAAAAGCATTTGTAAAATCATCATTAACGTACATTTGTGTTGTTACCCAATTAGATCTCAAATTAATTAATAATAATTCCTCTGATGAGCTACCATAAAAATCACCAACGACAGCTGGTTGATCATAATACCCAAGCTTATGACCTCCTACTGCACTGCTATTAAAATTAGACCAAAAACGTTGAGTTGAATGGTCACACCAATTGAAACCCTCATTACTAAATAGTATTACATGAACATCAAGTGGGCCAAAATTAAGTGAAAATGAATTACTTACAGGATCTATATCAAGTTTTACACTTGGGATTTGTTTTAAATCAGATTCAGTATATCTAACTCCAAAATTTCTTTGATTTTTATATGAAGAGTCTAACTTAAAGTTATCATAAACAACATTGGATTCGTTGTTAAACAACATGTAGGCATAGTTATAGTCTTTTAGATATGAAACTTCTCGCACACTAATTGGTACATTTAACAGAGGTACGTTTAAGGGGTTAGATATAATCAAAGCATAGGCAGAATCATTTACCTCATCATTCGAAAGTAATACATATCTAAGTCCGTAATTTTCATTACTAAATTCCTCCTCAAAAGAAACCGGTCGTGTTTTTGCATCATCAATATTGCTATTTGATAGCCCCTCTTCTAAAAGTGATGTATTTATAAAGTCAATATAAATTTCAGGAACTCCAACGCAGTTTTCCTCATATGAAATAATATAATCTTTAGCCTTGGGAACTATAGAATTGGAATCTTCATGGTCAAGTTTTCTGTGTTTAATATTATCACTATTCAAGAAACCCTTGTTCTTCAAGAAAGAAAACTCATCATATAAAGGAGCTATATAGTTCTTGTAAGAGGCAGGCCACGCCTTATAATCAAATCTTTCTTTTGAGCCATTTGTCCAATAAGGATTAATTGCTGCTTCAAACTGATCTCCGTAACTATAAATTAGTGTACTTGCAGCAGTAGCCATCAAATGTCTATATTTATCCATTTGCGAATCAGGTATTCCACTACCTGGAATACCACTGGAATAGTTTTCATCGCAGTCACATTTAACCTCTGAAGAATTGTTAATACCTATATTATTAAAAAAAGTTTTAGCATCCCAATACACTCTATATTTAAGCTCTGCCTCATCTATTTCAAGATCTTTAACTAAGGCCAGCATTTCATTGCAAGGATCCCTGAAAAGTGATTTATATTCAACGTAAGGAATTACACCTACGACACCATGAATCAATGAATTATATGCATTAAACCAAAAATGATTTGCATTGTCAACAATAGAGGTTGAATTCCAATGACCCATACTTGATTCAAATATTCCGGAATCTGTCGAATACTTAGTATGAAAACTTGAAAATTCCGAAATAACATCTATGCCTTTGTTTCTGAAATAATCAATATTATGAAACTTACTTAAATAATGTCTGTGATCACCATAAAACTCGTTACCCATGCTATCTATACATCTCCCTTTAGTATTAACGTTACGAATAGGACAGTTTGAATCGTTTCCATCAAGAGCAAAACCGTCTGGACTAATCCCACAATTCAACATATTCGTGTACTTTTGATAAAAACAAGTTGTTGGATAACTAAATCCATTTACCTCCCTTTCTGATAGACTTAAATCATAATATGACCCTTCTATAACAAGGTCTGGATAGTATTGAGGATTAGTAAAGTGATCTTGAGGATCAACATCCAAAGTATCCTCTGCTTGATTATAAATTTTATCCACAGCACAATATAAATCATTTTGATCTATAATTGAATCCCAGTATCTCCAATCATCTGTATAATCATTAATAGCCATAGAATGAGTTCCTACTTGCAAAATAATTTTTTTCGTTGACATTTCATCAACCAAATCAAATGCTGGCCATAAAGTATTAGGGCTAATTTCAGATGTAAAGCAGCTGTCTTTCCTATGTTCATATAGAACTCTTTCACCAGTTATATTGTAATAGTGGCCTGAACGATATCCGAGTTCACCACCAAGCACATATCCATAAACATTTGGGTTTTGATCCATCAATGGTATAATCTTATTATAATTAGGTCTTCCCAAATTATTACTACTATCACCGACCCAATCCGGTGTTCCATTAAAATCAACCTCTCCAATTGTATTGATATAGATAGACTCAGCTCCAACTTTAGTTTTAGTCGGATTAAACCAATAATCTATATCTCCAATGCCTCGCACATCATTAGAAGTTAATAATCGAAAAAGTGAATCATTAGAAGCCACACCGGATAATGCCCAAGGTGAAGGACTTTGCATCCAAATGAAATTCACACCAAATTCCTTTAAGACATTGATCCGGCTTGTTTTATAGAACGCGTCTGTTTTATAATCATATTTGAACGCAGAACTTATTGGCCAAATATGGAATGCAGAGTCGTTTAATTCAATATTTGCAGTTCCATAACCAGAATGATACATCAGGTCATAAGGAGTCAACCATGCCCCAATTAAGAATTCATCTTCTTGAGAAAACCCGCTTTTTACACTAACATAAAAAAAGATGATGAATAAGGCTAAAAATAACTTTTTCATAATAATTGTTTTTTGTTTTTGTTCAAACAAAGTTATAGTCAAAATCAAAAAAAGTCAAATTATACGGATATTTAGAATGTTTCTAAATTAGAATCTCACGCTATTCGTATTAAAAAAGGGAAAATTTCGTAATTTTGGCGAAAATTAAATATCCTATAATATGCTTTTGAGTATCATCATCCCCGCTTATAACGAATCAGCCACTATTCAGCAAGTGCTGGACAAGGTTGTTAGCAGTCTCACTAATAATTCGATTGATGCGGAAATAATCTTGGTTGATGACTCTTCTAAGGATGACACCTTGAAAAAAGTAGCAGATTGGCAGCTGTTAAACCCAAAAGTAAAGCTGATTAGCATCGCTTCTTCGCCAAACCGCGGAAAAGGATTTGCGCTGCGCAAAGGCATTGAAACAGCTACGGGCGACTATGTCTTGATTCAGGATGCCGACCACGAATACGATCCACGCGAATATCCAAAGCTGCTTGGCCCGGTGGTTGAAGGCATGGCCGATGTGGTTTACGGCTCCCGCTTTATTGGCGGAAACCCACACCGCATTTTGTTTTTCTGGCATTCTATCGGTAATAAATTTCTGACCAGCATATCCAATATTTTCACTAACCTGAACCTGACCGATATGGAATCGGGCTACAAATTGTTTAAGCGCGAAATTATCCAGTCGATTAAACTCAAAGAAAATCGCTTTGGTTTTGAACCCGAAGTAACCGCGAAAATATCCCGGATAAAAGAAATTCGCATATACGAAGTAGGCATTTCCTATTATGGACGCACTTATGCCGAAGGCAAAAAAATTAGCTGGCAGGATGGTTTTAGGGCGATTTGGTGTGTGTTGAAATTTAATCTTTGGAGCAAATAATTCGTGGTTCTGCACATGCGAAATAAAATTTCGTCATGAAATATTTAAGTAAATTTCGGTTTATACAAGAGCTTCTTATTGTATTTCTGCTGTTGTTGCTTATCAATAATTACCTACACAATGACCGACCAGTAATATTGGCTGACGGAAGTGGTTATTATGAGTATTTGCCGGCAATTTTTATTTACAATGATCTGAATTTCAATTACACTGACACCCTAGTTACTGATTTCTACACGCATAAAGCAAGTAGCTCAGGCTATTTACCCATGGTAAACGGCCATAAAGTGAATAAATACTTTATCGGAACCGCCGTGGCACAGGCTCCTTTTTTTCTGGCTGCACATTTTATTCCTATCAATACATCGGAAATAAAAGCGAATGGCTATTCACTTATTTATCAGGATTTTATATTTTATGCTGCCATTTTCTATTTGTTTATTGGCTTATGGTTTATAAGAAAGCTGCTTGAAATTTACCATAGTCCGGCATTCTACATATTTGTGATACAATTGATTGTTTTGTTCGGCGGCTCCATGATGGTTTATATCAACAGCCTTCCTTCCTTTAGTCATGTTTATTCGTTTGCTTTTGTGAGCTTGTTTTTACTTTGTATGGCAAAATATAGCCAAAACAAAAAACAAAAACAGCTTTATTTAGCGGGCTTTGCGGCTGGCATGATTATTTTGATCAGGCCTGCAAATGGATTGATTATTTTCTTTATCCCTTTTCTTTTTGATAGTTGGGCAGCCTTTGTTAAAAGCGCGAAAACTCTTTTCACCAACGAAAAGCGCAGCTTGATAATTGCCGTTCTACTCGGTTTGGCCATTGTTGCAATTCAGCCTGTGATATGGTATATACAAACGGGGAGTTTTTACGTGAAGCCTTATCAGAATGAAAGCTTAATATTGAACCAACCCAATATGCTAAAGTTTATATTTAGCTACAAAAAGGGATTTTTTGTTTATGCACCAGCATTTTTTATGCTCACACTGATGGGTTTTATTGGCTTTGGCATTAAGAAAGAGTATTGGAAGCTATTTAGTTTTCTAATTCCAATATTAGTCGTGTTTTATATTTTATCGAGCTGGTGGATGTGGTATTACGGAGCCAGTTTTGGCAGCCGGGTAATGATAGATTATTATGCTATTTTTGCCTTGTTTGGCAGTTCATTTTACAGACTGAAGCTCAGATTCGTAAAGCCACTTTCATTGCTCGTTTTCGGACTCCTCATTTACTTGGCGGTTATACAAAGCTTTCAATATAAACACTATATTTTTCAATGGGACCAGATGAATAAGGCTCGTTTTTGGAAAGTATTTCTGAAAACAGCACCAAAATACAAAGGGATTTTCTGGCAGAAAACATACTACATCAAGCTTGATCAATGGATAATACATAAAACTATTTCAGATCAAAAGCTGCTTAACCCTGAATTAAACGAAACTGTGCTTATTGACGAATTATTATTACCAGAAATTGACAATAACAGTCAAAAACATCTTTTACAACTGGCTTATGAGGTCAGCTTTGAAGAAGGCACAGATCAATTTTTAGTACTCGTAGAGGATTCAGCAGGTAAAAACCTTTACTACAGCAAAAAGTACCTTTTTACTGAATTCACATCCAATAATTTTGAAGGAGATGCACAGATTAGTTTAGAGATTGATTCTTCGAAACTTGCGCATAACTATTTAAAGATTTACTTGATTAAAAACGAAAAGGACGCCATAATGAAATCATTAAAGATTAAGCTGGCAAAGCTATAAGGGAAAGATGTTTTCCTAAATTTCATAATAATTATCAGAATCACAGCTGCAAATTCATCATTAACAGGTAGTTGCTTTTACAAACACCCAATTCAAGTTAAACTTGTCTGATCAGTAAAACCTGATTAGTAATTTGATAGCTTCAAATAAAAAGAACTATAAAGCATTTACTCCTCTTCCATAAATAATTCGACTTTAAAATCATCAATATAAACAGAGTACTCGCCTTTCAACCAAAACGTAGTCCTAAACGGATCAGAAAGCTTTCTCACTTCCGGTGTAAGATAATAAAACTCAACCTCATTCCATGTATTTAGCTGGAGCATTTGTTCATCTAATTGCTTTCCAAAATAGGAATATGCATAACCATTGTGCATAAATGTTGCTGTGAAAATAAGCGGATTAGCATCAGCTGAAGTTGTAGGAAAAACCTTTGCACTTATTTTAATAATACCATATTCATTCACATTCAAATCTTTATATGCTATTTCGAATTTTGGTGAAAACTGATGCTGTTCGTTTAGTTCAAATACTTTCCCATTTGACCAACTGACACTATTTGTATCAGGAGTAATTCCTTCACTTTCAAAAGTAAAATGACCTAATACTACTGAGCTATACACTTTTCCTGAGTTTAAAAGCTCTTCAGGAGTTTTAAGGCGATCCACTAATAATTTATCAGTTGCTCCCGGCGGAATGTTTGATTTTAGAAAAACACTTCTATAATAGGGTTTTGTCATCCGCGAAGTATGTATGATTCCGTTTAAAAACTGCCAACTCTGGAAAAGGTTAAGCGCAAGCAAGGCTACTAGGATGAACACCAGCAAAACCCGATAAATTCTTCGCTTATTACTGAACACATATTCAAGGAGCGCCCCAAGTGGAAGACTTAAAAAGACATACATAGGAATTAAAGCACGCTGACTAAAACAATCAGCGTACCACCAGCAAGACCAACTCGCAATAACATAAAATGAGAACAGGAAGAAAACGAAAATACTTAAAAAATACGCTCTCCTATTTTTATAGAGTGTGATGAATCCAAGCAAAGCAAAAATCATGATTGGCGTATAAATCAGCCAACCTTTTCTAAAACTGATTAATACCTGAACTATGTATGGACTTAGAAATTCCATCCCTTCACCGGCATTATTTCCATAACTATTAAACAAAAATTTGCCTGTATAAATTTTGAAATAAATCAATTGTAAAGACCCAAAAAACACAATGATCAAACCGGCAACGAGCACATTTTTCCAGTTTTTTAAAAAAAGTTGGAGCTTTGCAAAAAAGTCCGATTTATTTTTAACATTCCATAAAATAGGAACAATTACAACTAATAGCTCTGTAGGGCGGGATAAAGCTGCAATACCAATGAAAGTGCCGAGTGCAATGGCATATTTCATACTTGGCTGATCATGCCATTTGATGGTAAAATAAAGGATAAAAGCAAATACGGTAAACAAATAGTTATGCGACATCAAACCCTGACCATGAAATACAGTATGCACTAAGTAATTTGTTCCAAAAACGATCAATATCAGGATTGCCAATACAGTAGCCGGTTTAAATAACTGACGAAGTGATTTCCATAAAACAATCAACCCGATAACCGTATAAACAAAACTCCCGTAAATAAGACTTGCCTGATAAGGATAAGAAAAACCATCGGCAGGAAAGGCAGAAAGCCCGGCCCAAATATGCCCTACAAAAAACCAAGGCGAATAAAGCAAAGCCATACCCATCGGATATTTCAAAACCCAGCCACCATCCACACCGGGCATAGCTTGATAAAGTGTAGATGTGTTTTGATAGGTATCAATGATCTGGTTGACAATAGTTAAATCCCTAAGGCCTAAATCATTATAAATAAATAAAAGTGGTAGATAAAGGTAGTACCCAAAAATATCCCACGATAGAACACTATTTGGGAAATGTGATGTTACGGCAACAAACAGCAGGATAACAACAAGTGCCAAAAGAAAATATTCAATTCTTCTTGAAAAAGTCTTCATCAAATTTAAAATTTAAGTGCATTATTAACAGACTTTGCAGCCGCCAAATTAATAAAATAAACATTTCAAAATCAATCTTCACTCCTTTTTATTTTGATATTCCATAGTGCTTCTCTCATGATCAAATCTTCAAGTGGCACCCCAGTCTCTGATGATTTGATTTGTAACCTTTTTATTGTTCGTTGATTTCCGCTCAAATTAGATTTGACTTCTTCAATCTCATCCCTTATATTCAGCTTATATAAAGCTACAAGACTATTATCCACATCCTCGACCTCCTTGTAATATTGGCTGATAGCTTCCATCAAAGGCTTGTCATCATTTCCTTTTATAAATTCTTCCTTGCCAACTATTGTAATATAATCTGTTAGAACAGTACCTGAAACATCAGGAATATTTGAAACGCCTGTGTAATCATGAGAAAAGTTTGTGCCTACAAAGGTTTGAGGCATAGTTTCGCTCCACTTTACAACAAATAAGGGTGAAATTGCCTGACTATAGATATTTAAGATAGGACTATCCGTTCCGATATAGGTTTGAAAATGATAGGTTACCCAACCTTCTAGATAATTTTTACTCAAAAAAACACTGTTTTCCGGAATATGTTGTTCAATAGCTTTTATCTCGGTAATGACTTTGTCATAATGCTGTCTGTGCTTTATATGTATGCGATAAATTGAAAAACTATTATACGCTATAAAAAGTAAAATTACAAAGTTGACAATAAATGGCATTTTCTTGATACTCAACCATATCAATAAAAAATATAGAGCCATGATTAAAATTCTGTTGAGGACATTTCCGGCCGCATTTAAATTATTTGGCATGAAAAAGTACAAAGCGAAAAATACAAGCACTAACAAAGCCCAAACAAGCTCTTGGTTATAATTACTATTAACATAACTGAAATTTCTGTTAAAAACCCTAATAATAATTGATAGAATTGATAGGGCAGTAAGACTTAAAAGCAACCAAAAAAACTTTTGTGTATATGGGATCTCTTCTAAGCCTACAAAACCAACAAGGATTTTCATTTGAGTTAAAAATTCCCAGCGATCAAACATTCCTAAAGCAGATTTACCAGCTGGGTGTTGCAAAATCAGGTTTATGTAAAAACCAGCCAATATCAATGAAGGCATTATCGCTATTAATACTTTAGACAATCTTATGAAAAAATACCTGAAATCAAAAGATCGCTCCTTGATATATGTAGAAACATGAAAATTAATAAACAAAATCCCAATAGCCATCAACAGAAATCCATATACAAAAACATGGGAATAATAGGTAAATAGCACCAAAATAGACAGGATCAATAACTTATCTAATCGCAAATTATCCTGATGTCTGATATAATATCCAAGTGCAAAAAACAAGAAACCAAAAGCCAGGCTATAATTATAAAAACCCATCATCAATAAAAAAGTATAGGTGAATGGAAAAATAAGCAAATAACTAAAATTAATAGTTTTACTTATTCCCTTTACCAAATACCTGAATCCTGTTGCTAAAAGCACAACATACAGTGATAACAATATTTTTTCAGCTATCCTGGCCGGCAAAAATAATCTCAGAATAGCTAAAATATAATGCCCTGATACATTACCAACATAAGGAGCACTTATTTCGAAATACATTTTGAATAAATCATTTCCGAGCCATATTTCTTTCATAATATTGGCAATCTGCAGGTGCTTGGGGCCATCAAGCGAGCCAATATAAAAGCTGAAATATAGTGGCAATAAATTTCCAATTAAAAACAAATAGAAAACAATTTTATCTAAACTCTTAAAGCTTACTAAAGCATTTTTCTTTATCATAACTCAAAGCTGCTGGATAAATTCAGGAAGAAAAGTGTTAAACATTAATAAGTTAATCAAAACTTAATAAACTTTTCAATCCATCTATTACCTTCATGATTAACGATAAGTATATAAGAACCAGAATTGATATTAACTGTAGAAAGCAAAGCTCCATTAAAACAAGTTCTTGTATCAATGAGGTTTCCATCAAGACTTAAAATCTCAACAGTAATTTTTTCATTAATCGATAATTCATTAATTTTGATGTTTAAAGCATCAACTACAGGATTTGGATAGACCTGTATCGATTGGATACTTTGAGAACTTTCATTATTAGAATTGCTAACAACCTCTATTATTGAGCTTGATTTCTCCTCTTTATATTGTATTGGAAATTTATTGAATGTATAGGCTGCAACACCATTTGAATTTCGCAAATAACACTTTAAATCATATTCACCCTGAGGAAGTTTTCCTGCATAGCTAATTGTATTCATGTGTTGAAAAACATCTGAATTAAACATAATCACTAACTTCTTACCATCAATATATATGTCATTGCAATCATAAGAACTATAATTATCATTGAACTTGATTACTCTGTATACAGTATTCAAGTCATCACTTAACGATTGATCAAGTATTTGATCGAACTCCAAAACTAAAGAATTATTTTCCCTATAAACAATATTTATGTCCGGTGGGTAAAAATTTAATCTTGTATAAATATTTGATCTATATAACTCGAAATTCAGCAAATTGGAATATCTCCTACCCAGCTCAACATAGGACTCAGCAGTAAAATGTATATGCTGTCCGGTTGCAGTATCTTTATTTCCTATACCGTTAGATGTCATTACGCCTAAATTAAAAATGTCCCGCGCAACTCTTTGACCTTCACTAACTTTCAATATATCCACTTCATCCGCATAATCATAGGAAGATATTTGAGTTAAATAAATTGGTGTATTAGGAAAGTGATTATTTAAACTATTATACAATGGCTCAAATTCATCGATAAATGATGCGCCCATCTTAACTTCCGATTCACCGTTATATAATAAAATCGCAGTATTACATCCGGCATAACCTGCATAAGTATTCCTTAGAATTAAACTACCCAATAGAAAACTAGTATCACTGGAATAATACGGATCGCTTATGTTAGGTATGTGTTTGTCAATAGACGTACCTCCAACTGCACCATTTATTACACATGTTGGAACCTTATTTGACTTCGTAATTTCATATTGCATTTTTAACCCCCAAACACCTACAAGTGAAACTTTAGAATAAAACCAGTCAGAGTTTTCTATTATTCCAAATTCCCTATACGATCTAAGAAACCTGCCATAAAAATTATTTTCAATTCCAGCATCTCCATATAGAATATCTATTGTATGCGTCGCACTCTCATCACTTGGTTCTGCAACAGCATTAGATTGACCTGTAACCAAGAAAACATCACCACAAACAACATCATCTGCAATAGGGATTTCTTTACCACCTTCCTCAAGATAATAGTAGAAATCATATTCAAACAATCCTGCCTCAATAGGTATATCAATTTTAAAATGCCCATCCATGTCTATACTTGCATAATAAAATTCTGTACCATGATCAATCATCTTGACTTCATTATAACTAGTAATGTCTATTTTAAACTTCACCCTGCTGCTATTACCTGTAAAATAACCAGAAATAGGAACAAAGCACATATTTTTTTCGTCTCTTGGAAATAGTTGGCGTGAAAAGGGCTTATTCTTTCTAAGATAATTCCCATTTGCCACGTGAATAGAATCATAAACAATATTTTCATTGAAGACACATATTCCATCACAGTTTAAAGAATACTGATTAATGCCATCAAGCCAGCCATTCATTGAAGGATACACACTTCCATAATCACACCAAAGAACGTTTGATCCATCATGGAGATTAATTGATCTTAAAAACCCATCCTTCATGTTAGTATTAATCATTGATAGTCCACTACTGCTATTATATTTAGCCGTAAAGCACAAATCTGCATAATCAAACCATCCATTTCCATTTAATGCAGAATTTACGATATTACTCCCTTTATTATTTAAATCGATCACTCGAATTGCTTCTGAACTCTTGGCAATGTTTACTAAAACTAATTCCAACGTGCCACTTAAGTCAACATCCAGCAAAAAAGCTTTATCACAAGGATCAACCCAAGCACGAAAAAAACCATTGCGATAAAATGAGTTCATCTCTGAATCCATATTGAAATCAGTTTCAAACTCAACTTTATTAATATTATAGACCATTATCATGGGGTTAACTGTATCATTGTAATCACTATTCACAAAAACAAGATCATCAAATCCATCACCATCTACATCACCAAATAAAATCCTATCACTCTCATCCATCAAGCCTCCAAATGCTCCATGGCTGATCCACCTTATAGAAGTGCCTGTCATGATGTCTATTGCTCGAATCGCTCCGGATGAATAGGCTGTGTTTACTAAAACCAAATCCATTGATGAACTGCCACCAACATTACCTATGAACATCTTATCTCCAGCATCAAGCCAACCGTTCAAACTTGGACTTACCTGAGAATAGTATATTGTTTTTAATGGCATGCCTGTTGTCAAATCCATGACTCGTAGAAACCCATCAGTTCCTGACATATTTATTAACACTAAATCTGCACGACCATCTTTATTAACATCTGCTACAAAACAGCTGTCCCCATCATCTTTCCAACCATTAAAATAAGTGTTAGAGATTTGCTTTATCGTACTTCCGTCAATCAAATCAACTACTAGCACAGCAATCCCATTATTATCGGTATAATCGACAAGTATCAAATCATCCTGGCCATTTCCGTTTACATCACCAATGCCAACAAAATCTTCCTCCTGTATAAAGTTAGCAAATCGGTTATCATAACCAATCCAGGTATCACTAGCTCCAGAAACAAGATCTATGGCTCGAATACTTGCACCTGAGGAAGAGCGATTAAAAAAAATCACTTCATCGTTAAAATCACTATCGATATTTCCTACGAGCACTCTATCATTAGCACCTTGACCGTATAGAGATATCGAGATTAAAAAAATCGCAAAAAAACAACTGATAACTTTAGGAAGGGAATTAAGTGGTTTCATTTTATTAATTTTTTGGTTATATCACTAACTCAGTAATCCTATGCAATTAGAATTATAAATCCCTTAGAAATTTAATAGCAAGCAATTTTCTTGTATTGTCGATTTCCATTGTTATAAATAAGACTAACTACATAGATGCCGCCACTATTAATAGATATTTTATTAAAGCCAGAAACATTTGTAACACGGTCAACAATAGCCCCATTAACGTTATAAATTTCAACCACATCAACATCTTGGGGATCACTCAATTTCACAACTATATTTCCATTAATATAGTCTACAATAAATCTATTATGATTGTTTATTGGTGCTTCTACTTGAATAAAATCTTTCGTTTTTATCTTAGAAGGCTTATATGCCTTACAATTCATATTTTCCATTGGCAAAACAATTTCAATTGTATCGGATGAAATAAATTTCCAATTTGATTCATTTTTCATCCTTGGAAAGCTAACTTGATACAAATACGAATCAACCGAGTCATGAATTGGTAAAATTCCTGTATAAAAACCATTACTGTCTGCAAAAGTATAATATGAATAATCATCACATTTAGTCTCATTGGTTACTGAATCTATATAAGGGATACAGCAATAAAGCCTAATTACTGCATCTTTAACAGCTTCACCCTTTTCATTCAACACTTTACCATAAACATAAGTTTCTCTTTCGCTAATAGGACGTTGATTAAAATATACTTGATCGCCTGGATAATTGCAATCTGTACACTCTAAATCTAAACCATCTATGCTAAATTCCTGAGCAGCAACTTTGATTTTCTCCATACAATTTGAGACCAATCCAAAATAATATCCTTCTTGACTGTCATGGTAGGCCCACCAAGAGAATCCAACCGAACCGCAATTAGTACTACTCCTGAAAACACTATGAGCAAATCGTTGCTGAGCTTCTTCTCTATGCCCTATCTCACCAATAGTACCCCCATCATGATTCCATATAGAGTCATTTGATGTAGTGCAATCAGGATCAAAGTCAAAAGCTTCTGCTCCTGTTTCACCAATAATCCAAGGTTTATCAAGGTTGTTGTGTAACCAATAAAAGTTACGCTGTAGCTCTTCATTATATTCAAAGTTAGTATCATAAGCATAATCATGTATGGATATAAAATCTACGTCCATTAAACTATGATCATACTTAAATATAACATCTCTGTGATTAAATAATCCAATTGTTATTAGATGGTTCGGATTACTCTGACGAATAGTGTTACACCACATATTTACAGTTGATGCATTCTGACATTTACTTTGAGTAAGATATTTATTTGCATCACTGCGTGATGGTTCATTTACCAAATCAAATGCAAGAAGTGTTGGATTATTTTTTACATGATCAGCTAATTGCGCTAAATAGATAGCATAGTTTTCACTTTCCAAAGGACCACTACAAAAGCCACCACCAGCAAGCAAAATCACTCGCATTCCGTTTTGTTTTGCTAAGTCAAGAATCTCATCTACAAAACCAAAAGGGATACGAAAGTCTAAATCATCATGACTTATTTTCGCATGAGCACCATCACTCAGCATTCTATAATGCATATAAACATTAGTGTCAGAGATGACGGAGTCTCCTGATGCAAGGGTACCCATGCAAACTCTCACAGTATTAAACCCCATGCTTGCTATTATTGACAAATCTTCATTAATAGCAAACAATCCATCTTCCTTGTTAGAAGGCACTCCGTCTGGCTTATTTGGATAATAACTTCTATTGGGATTAAGCCAAAAAACACCAGAACTATCCGTTGTAACGTTAACAGTATAGTTCAATACTTTGGGATAGAAACTAGATCCAAATAACCTAAACTTTCCGTTTTCGTCAAGCTTAACGAAAGGGTCAACCCAGCTATTTGGGGATGATCCATCTATACATAAATTCGAATGACTGTCAGAACCATCTAACCAGCCATGTAAACTAGGAAAAACATCACTGTGTGATAACCACAAAACATTTGAGTTCGAGATAAGGTCAATAACACGAATAGCCCCACTACTAATAGTAGTATTTATAAAACATAATGATTCCTTATAAGGATTAAGATAGCTGACTTTTGTCATGAACATTTTATCACCTTCATCCATCCAACCATTAAAATCTGAATGTAAAATCCATGAAAGGTTACTGCCTTCAATTAAATCTATTGCTCTAATGGCTCCACTATTATACGAAGTGTTAACAAAAACCAAATCTTTTTTATTATCTCCATTTACATCATTCAGAAACACTCTATCACATGCATCTATCCACCCATTAAAATCACCATGATATAATTCTGAAATTGTTCTGTTATCATTAATACTTATTGACTTAATTGCCAGGCCAGTATAATTAGTATTGATAAACACTAGATCATCAAATCCATCACCATCTACATCACCAAATAAAATCCTATCACTCTCATCCATCAAGCCTCCAAATGCTCCATGGCTGACCCAACTTACAGAGGTGCCTGTCATGATGTCTATTGCTCGAATCGCTCCGGATGAATAGGCTGTGTTTACTAAAACCAAATCCATTGATGAACTGCCACCAACATTACCCATGTACATCTTATCTCTAACATCAAGCCAACCGTTCAAACTTGGACTTACCTGAGAATAGTATATTGTTTTTAAAGGCATGCCTGTTGTCAAATCCATGACTCGTAGAAACCCATCAGTTCCTGACATATTTATTAACACTAAATCTGCACGACCATCTTTATTAACATCTGCTACAAAACAGCTGTCCCCATCATCTTTCCAACCATTAAAATAAGTGTTAGAGATTTGCTTTATCGTACTTCCGTCAATCAAATCAACTACTAGCACAGCAACCCCATTATTATCGGTATAATCTACAAGTATCAATTCATCCTGACCGTTTCCGTTTACATCACCAATGCCAACAAAATCTTCCTCCTGTATAAAGCTTGCAAATCGGCTATCATAACCAATCCAGGTATCACTAGCTCCAGAAACAAGATCTATCGCTCGAATACTTGCACCTGAGTATGAGCGATTAAAAAAAATCACTTCATCGTTAAAATCACGATCGATATTTCCAACGAGTACTCTATCATTAGCACCTTGACCGTATAGAGATATCGAGATTAAAAAAATCGCAAAAAAACAACTGATAACTTTAGGAAGGGAATTAAGTGGTTTCATTTTATTAATTTTTTGGTTCGCTTCAAATATAAATCAAAAAATTGAAGTTTTTATTTAGATTTATTCTAAATTAGCCATTAGTTTTTAACAAACTTAATAGATAAGTAGGTTTTTAACAGTCCTCTTTATGTTTTCGAAAGCTTCTAATGCGATAGATCAACTGAATAAATGGCAACAAAAGTTACAACCAGAAAAATACTTAGCAATGAAAAATCGAGCTTTCCCATAGCCGTTCCAATTTGTCCAAATCGCTTTTCAAGCTTTGTGATAGTTACAAATCAATCATTAAAAAACCATGTAAAAATCAGTGCACAAAGATAGAAAATCCATTGCATCAACCATTGATTGAATTGCTTTTGAAAGCACCAATCAAAAAAAACACCACCAATCCTAAGATTGATGGCATTGAATATGAGAAAAAAATATGGTTGGCTAAAAAGCGTATAGAAGCTTTACACCTATGCGGAAAAAGTTCGCTCCGCCAAATGTGTACTTGGCTTCGGGTGCCAGCACCAGTTGTTCGGTTAGCGGCACATCAAGGCCTATGCCGAGGTTTACGCCAACATCAGAGCCTGTGGAAGTTGCATCACTGCCAAAGAAGTCTTCAAACGCTTTACCAAAGTCAACTTTCCAAAAGGTCATGTTTAGTCCACCAATGGCATATAGCCCGCCCACATTATCGATAGTGGTAATTTGATAATTGGCATCCAGGTCTAAAACTGACCAGGAAACATTGTCTTTTTTAAGGAAGAACGTGAATGAAGGTGCTGCTGCCCATGTTTCGTTAAAGGCATATTTGCCGTTGATGCTGAAGCCGATATTATTGATATCGCTCCCGAAAACAACACCTGCTCCTGCGCTTATTTGCGCGTTAGCATGGCTTGCTGCAAAAACTATTACAGCAATTACAACTGATCTAAGTAAATTTTTCATGATACAAACTTTGAGGTTTTATAATAATTGTTTAATTGGTGAAGCAATAAATATACTAAATAGTCTTTGCAAGAAAAGGCCAAATACTGCGTTATTCTCGTTTTTGAAACAGTCATCTCGTCATTGCTTTTTCAAAGCAAGCAAAGACGAGACTCCTTGATTTCATCCCGCCACAGCGGGACAAAAGCCTTGTCTTTGGCCTTTTCTTATCAAAGCCTGAAAAAATAAGCGTTTTCTTTCCGACACTAAATAATTTTAAAAGCTTCAGATTCTGCATAGCCACTAAAACTATAAACTCCTGTCGTTCCAAAACTATTGCAAGTACCCTGAAAGCTCACTTTGGTAGCCGAAACACGGGTTATAGTGCCACTAACCGAAATATACACTTCTGCGGAGCCATCAGTATTCAAAAGATTCACACCCGAAATAGTAACTGAACCCTCCTCATCACCATCGCCAATATTGGTAACACCGCCAACAGTTCGCGGCACTTTTGCAACCAATATACCTAAGCCTGCATCGTTTCCTATACTAATTAAATCGTCAAGCATGCCAACGTCTTCTGTGGTTTCATTAGCGATTTCTATATCATTAATCACCAGTTCAAAGCTACCGCCAAGTTGGCCTGGTAGTGTTGGATTGTCGTCACTTTTTTTGCTACAAGATCCCAAAATAAGTACGATTGCACTCAAAATAAGGGCCATTTTAAAGTTTAATTTTTTCATAGAGAAATAGTTTTGTTATTTGATTAGGGTTATATATTTCAAAAAATTGTTTATTTGCAGTTTCCGAGGCAAAAGTAAACTGCTTTTCAATGTATTAGCATTCAAATTTGTATGTGTTATACTTCATCTTGAATTCGCTATTTTTCTGTTAGAATTTGTAGTATTTCTTTGCGTTTGCGTGTGGAAGTAGGAATTTGGGTGTTGTCTGACAACACAATGGAATAGCTTTTGGCTTTTCTAATTGCTACTATATGCCTCATATTGACTAAGTAAGACTGGTGCGACCGGATAAAATCGGCTCCTGCCAGTTGCGATTCTATCTCTTTTATGCTGCGCGAAACCTGAATAGATTTCCCGTTTACAAGACAAAAAGTTGTGGAGCTGTTATCGCATTTGCAGTATAAAATATCATCAAGGTTTACCAGATGAATGGTATCAAGGGTATTGAGGGAAATACGTTGATCGGCTGACATTTTATTTTTTTGTAAAGGTAAAATGCCACTTCAAAAAGAACAGTGCGGATTTGAATTCGCTACTTTTGGTCTTGAAATTGCGATAAAAAATCTTGACACTGAATTACAGCTGTTCGAGTAAGCTGACCAATTTTTTCATCTGCCGCGAGGAGATTGGAATTTCGCGTTCATTGTTCATAATAATAAAGCCGCCATCACTTTTATCTACTTTACTTACGTGGTTCAGGTTTACCAAATAGGATTGGTGAGCCCTAAAAAAACCGTGATGTGCCAGCAGGCTTTCATATTCTTTAAGACTTTTAGAAACTAAAATTTTTGGGTCATTTTCAAAATAAAAGGTGGTATAGCTGTTATCGCTTTTGCAAAAATAAATGGAATCTATTTCCACGATATGCATTGATTCAGTGGTTTTTAACACCAATTTTTTGTGATGCATTTGCTTGTTTATGGCCTGCATCAGTACTTCAAGTTGTGGGTTGGTGCTTGCTTTGTTCTTTATCAAGTTTACAGCTCGGCTGATGGCTTCCTGAAAATCGATAGGGTTTAGCGGTTTGAGCAAATAATCCAAGGCGCTGTATTTAAACGCTTGAATAGCAAAGGCATCAAAGCCGGTAATAAAAACGACATTGAAGGTATAGGGCTGTAATTTTTGCAGCAGCTCAAATCCAGATCCATCGGCCAGTTCAATATCTAATAACACCAAATCGGGTGTTTGAGCTTTTATCAGGCCATAAGCACTTTCAATGGATTCGGCTTTTCCCACAATAGTGATTTCGGGGAAGTATTCAGTAAGCAAACGACTGTTAACCACCTGCATTCCAGGCTCATCATCTATTATTACCGCTTTAATAATCATTGATTATGGGGATATGTATTACAACTCTTAATCCTGAAAGTTCCGGATGTTGATCTTTCAAATTAATAGTTTCAAATTTAAACTCTTTTTGATATTTCTGTTGAATCAGCTTGCGGCGTTTGTTAAAAATTTCTGTTGCTTTGGAAGGATAAGCTTTAGCTTTGGCCACTTTTGGTTTTAGGCCCACCCCATTATCTTCGATAATAAACTCAATTGCATCGCCTTTATCGGTTATTTTAAGCAGGAGAAGCCCGCGCTTGTTCAAGTCGGCAAATCCATGTTTTATGGCATTTTCCACAAAAGGTTGCACCAACATTGGCGGCACTTGAATGAGGTCGGTTTCTAAATCATTATCCATTTGCAAACTGAAATCAAACTTATACCCGCTGCGCATTTTTTCCAGTTCAATATAATTGCACAACATCTCTATTTCATCTGACAAGGAAATGGCTTCGGCGGTTGAATTATTTAATGTAGCCCGCGTTAAACCAGCAAATTGCGCCAGGTAATTAGCAGCATCTTGTTTTTCATTATTCATCATAAAATTCTGGATAGAACCCAAAACATTAAAAATAAAATGCGGATTCATTTGTGCACGCAAAACCTGCTGTTTTAAGTTGTTTTCTTTGAGTTCGGCTTGTTTTTTTCGGCTAATTAAAATATAGGTGATAAGTAAAACAAAAACTGCTAAAATAGCTAATAGGGCTATTCCCAGGTTTATACGCTGACTTTTGATCAGGTTTTCGGCTGTTAGCAAAGCGATGCGTTGTTCTTTTTTCTCTGTTTCGTAAGCCAGTTCCATTTCCAAAATTTGCGCACGTATTTCGGTGCTGCGCAATGAGTCAGAAAACTTTACTGCGGCTTCGTGCCAGGCCAGTGCTTGAGGGTAGTTTTTTTGTGCCTTATAAATTTGATAGAGCACTTTTTGGGTGCGCATTTTTTCTTCGGGATAAAAATCAAGTTCAGGTATAGCCATACTTTGCTGCGCAAATTTTAAGGCATTCTTTGGCGAACCAGTTACTAAGTATAAGTCGGCCAGCAGGTTATTTTTAATTATCGCTTGATAAGGTGTTTGGGTTTTAAATTGAGCTGCTTCAAGAGCTGTTTTCAAGGCTTTTTGAACATCACCTTGTAGCTTGTAAATATGTGCTGTATTTGTAAGTGCGGTTCCTATTGCATTTGGATAGTTGTATTGGCGACCAATTGAAGTAAGGGTGTCATAATAACGAAGAGCACTTTCGTACTGTTGCCGTTTTTCGGCAATACCGCCTAAATCGTTATAGATTGCAGCCAAAGCCGGAACGCTTGCACAGGTATCGCAATTTCTTAGTTCATAAGCTTTTAGCAGATAGCGTTCCCAATTATCAACTTCATCAGCTTGCTTATAAATTTCGCCTACTTTTTGATAAAAAAAGGCTAATCTGGCCGAATCTTTCCGGGTTTCTTTGATTCGTATCGCATCAATAGCAAATTCTACGGCCTGCGCAAAACGGCCTTGCGTTGCAAAATCATCGGCCATATTCATTAAAATAACCGCCATTTTCAAACTGTCGCCATCATTTTGGGTAGCCTCTAAAGCCTTTTTATAGAAAATATAGGCAGAATCTACTTTTCCAAGAATGCTGTAATTGGCCGCTAAATAATTTGAAACGGCAGCTATGGCGTTGTTTTTTTGCGACAATTCAGCCCAAAACAAAGCTTGTTGCATAGCTTGATTGCTGTTTTCTATTTGTTGATTTTGATCATAAAAGCGTCCGAGTTTGTAGTAAGCACGTGATAAGCCGAGCGTATCTTGCTTTGCTTTTGCTTCATTTACAGCCTGTTGATAATCATTTTCATCAGCCTCACCAAAGCTATAAATAGGTGAAATCAACATAAAAAATAGTAGGCTGACGAAATAAGGCATAATAGCTAAATATTTTCAGCTAATTTAAGTAAAATGCTTATTGATTTGGCAAAAATTTTTATTAGTGCTTGCCGGAAAATGTCAATTTCTTTGTTATACGTGTGCTGAAAACAAATACTTCAACTTTGTTCAGCGCATAACATGCCTCAAACTTGACATTTTCTGATTAGGCACCGTAAAAATTAAGCGTTTTTTTCTGACACTAATTAGCTCCGCGCCCTGGCAGGCTCGCAAGCTGTTCGATCTGGCATTTATAACTGGCAGATTGAATTTTTGCACAAAAAAAAGCGCGGTATTCTTACCGCGCTTTTTTCACTTGTTTACTGCTGTTAAGCAATCTCAATCTGTCTGTTTAATGCCACTTTAGCATCTTCCCGCTTTGGAAGATTCACTTTCAAAACACCGTCTTTATAGTCTGCTTTAATTTTATCAAAGTTGATACTTTTTGGCAGGGTAAATGAGCGGTTGAAGCTGCTGTAACAAAATTCTCTGCGTGAATACTTTTCGTTCTTTTCTTCGCTTTCATCCTGTTTCTCTGATGAAATAGTTAGCACCTGATTGTCCAGATTAATTTGGAAATCTGCTTTTTGCATACCCGGAGCGGCAAGTTCCAGTACAAAACCATCTTCATTTTCGCTGATGTTTACAGCCGGCATCATTGGCCGTGCCTCGGATGAACGCAACCAATTGCGGTCAAAATCTTCCATCATTTCGCTTAACATGCTAACAGGGTGGTGATTAAATCTGATTAAGTTCATAATAAATTCTCCTTTTAATTAAGTTAACTTTTTAGTGTTTTAATTTTTTAAATGCAACTATCAAAGCTCAAATGATATGCCATTGGCCTAAAACGGGCTCGCGAGCCTCGCTTTGCGCCATACTGACAGCTTTGAGTTTTTCGGACTGCCTTTATGGCGTGTTCGCGTGAGTTTAAGTGCTAAAACCCGATAAGTTTCAACAATTTGGAAGTAAGCCAACTTCTAATCTTAGTATTTAGTAATTTTGTAGCAAAGAAACCTCATGGCTGATATCCGCAAAAGTTTAAGTCCCGGACGCATAATTTACCCCATTCTCATCGGTTTGGGGGCTGCATCGTGGATGCTTTACCGGAATTTCGATCCGGAGGCTTTTTCTTTTTTCAACTGGACGGCGGCATCTTTTTTCTGGCTCGGTATTGCCCTGCTGATGATGGGCGTACGCGATCTGGCTTATATGTATCGCGTCAAGGTGCTTACTGACGGTGAGTTGAGCTGGCGTCAGGCTTTCGATGTTATCATGCTGTGGGAGTTCAGCTCGGCCATTTCGCCTTCAGTGGTGGGCGGCACGGGGCCGGCAATTTTCATGCTTTACAAAGAAGGTATAAACTCCGGCAAAAGCACCGCGGTGATCCTTACCGCCATCTTTCTGGACGAGGTGTTTTTCATAGTCACGATACCGTTGTTGTACTTGGTTTTTGGCAATCATATTTTCCCTCCCGAAGGCGTTAATTACGCGCAAAGCCTGCGGGTCGCCTTATTTATCGGTTACGGCGTCATCCTGCTTTACACCTTAGCACTCGCTTACACCCTGTTTTTCAATCCTTATTTTTTCAAGTGGCTGCTTTCGTTTATTTTCCTGCTCCCGTTTCTAAGGCGCTTTAGAATGCGCGCCCGGAAACTCTCTAATCAGCTCATCATTACTTCGTATGCCTTGAAGGGAAAGACTTTTAAGTACTGGGGCAAGGCTTTTATGGCCACCGTAATATCCTGGACGGGGCGCTATTGGGTGGTGAATTTCATGTTTATGGCTTTCTTTTTTAGTGAGCTAAACCTATTCGATCACCTCTTGATTTACGCCCGCCAACTTACTATGTGGATTATTCTGTTGGTAAGCCCAACACCTGGTGGTAGTGGTGTGGCGGAGTTTATTTTCTCGGATTTTCTGGGTGATCTTATTCCAAATATCGTTTGGGCTGTTCCGCTGGCCTTGCTGTGGCGGCTCATCACTTATTATCCATATCTATTTATAGGTGTCTTTCTAATTCCGGGCTGGGTAAAAAAAGTTTTCCCGCCTGCACCGAAGTATAAAGTGATTAAGTAAAGTTTTGATTACAAGCGCTGACTTTTGAACTTAACCGCTGGCGCGGTTTTGAATGTTTGATGAAACTTCTAAAACCCGTTCCGCGTTCCGCGGAGCATCCGCTCCGTGGAATTATCCTGTAGCTTATGCTACTTACGTGATCACCAGCACATGACGAGTCTGCATCACACCTTCGGGCGATGAAAAGTTAGATTGCGTGAACATAGACTTTTGAACGTCTCTTTGGACTTCAAAACGTCGAATATGAAAACGGAAATTACAATCTTTTCTACATCAACTTTAACATGGCACGGATTGCATTTCGACAGGCCTGTCTGCCGTGCCAGTCAGGCAGGCTCAATGCAGGCAAATCCGTGCCGTCAAAACTTTATAAAACAACCATTTACCAATTAAACAAGAATTTTATCAGGTTTGACGGTTTCCATAATATTGCTTGTATAAGCATTTGATTGATTAGGTTTTAACATGGCACGGATTGCATTTCGACAGGCCTGTCTGCCGTGCCAGTCAGGCAGGCTCAATGCAGGCAAATCCGCGCCCGCGCCTGACATACAAATCCGCGCCAGCGACTTTGAATGTCCGATAGGACTTCAAAACGTCGATTTAAGGAACAGAAATATTATTTTCTACATCAAGATTTCCCTGTTCTCGTGGCTCGAACGATGGAATTTGGAATTCGACTTTGTAGCTATAAAACGTCCGGGACTTCTAAAACGCAAACCGCACTTCTTCCATATCATTCGGGCCGGGGATATAGCTTCTTTCAGTAAAGTCAATATTTCCTTCCATATCAATGAAAAGCAGGCTGGAGCAGCGGGTTCCGTAATCATCCGTTGATATGAAGATGGAAGAAACAGCTTTTTCCATTTCTTTAGTAAGACCAGTTTCAGGAAGCTGACTTTCATCCGCTTTCTGTTGATCAGTTAGGATATTAAAGAGCGTGTCGCGGTTTAGATTGTCTTCCTGAATACTATAAGCCAGCTTCGAATTAGCGGTTTCTAATTTTGGCCAAGGCGTGTTTAAGAGCGCATTACTGAGTCCGTGAACACCGGGTTTAATGCGTGTGATTTTGTTCGTTTCGTTCGAGAAATGGAAAATACCGTTATTGTCGCCGGCCAGCAGGTTGAAACCGTCATACAATGACGCCTTTTCTTTGATGCTTTCGAGGTATTCCACGGCTGTCAAGCCGGATTTTAAATAATTCAGCACCAAATGGCCGCGCGAGGGCGGATTCGGTTTCAATTTACTCATATCCCGGTAATTGGTGAGTGCCGCCCACTTCCCGTTTTTATTTATACCCATCCAGGTTCCGCCGGCGCTCAAATCTTTACCCGCCAAAATATCCGGGAAGCCCTCCTCTGTCCAAAATTGTGCTTTACGGGCAGGACGTTTGTAGAACTCGTCGCGATTAGCCAGCAGCACGAGTGAATAGCGAGGATGCATGTTGTACGCAAAAGAAATCAGGCACATATATTATAATTTTAAAAAAGATTCAACGATTCAAGATTCAACGATTCAAAAATTCAAAGATTGACCCCACTCCGAAAAGTAATATTCTGCCACGAGGACACCAAGTCACGAAGATTTCACTAATAGTTTAATGTTAATAATCAACACTTTACGGTACTTAGACGCTTAAAAAGCAACTAACGCTAACATGTTAACGATGTTGATGTTTTTAATCTATCGGCTTACATTCCCCGAAGGGTTTTAATTTTCAAATCGTCAAATTTTCAAATTAATATAGAACCTTGGTGGCATTTCTTCTTTTCTTGACTTTTCGGAGTGGGCTCAAAATTCAAAGATTAACATCTTAATTATCTACATTTTATGTCAAGGCTGAAAGCTATGTCAGCGGTGAAAGTTGCAGTAAGCTAATAACTGGTTTCGTCTATTTCAACTTTCCCCCAAAAAGTTCTGTAAACAAATACCGTGTACATTAAAACCAAGGGGCCACCAATAGCTGTGATAATCAGCATGATGCGCAATGCGTTTTCCGAGGAAGCAGCATTGTAAACCGTGATATCATATATCGGATCCACGGTTGACATTACCATCACCGGATACAACTCCAGGGCCACTAAAATCAACAAAAAACTCATCGTGAGAGCCGAGAAAATGAAGGCCAACACATATTTACCTTTGCTCACCAAACGCGGCACATTAGCGATGCTTAAAAAAGCCAGCAAAGGCACCCCGAGCAGCGCGATGTTTTCAACCATGCGATCCGTGAGATGTGGCAAGTAAATTAGCGTTACAATTGTTACTATGCTGTATGTTACAACAAAGAAAATGATAGATCTGTTGAGTAGTTTGTTTACTTTGATAAAGAGTTTTCCTTCGGTTTTCATGGCGAGATAAATGGCGCCATGCATCATGAAAAGTGCCACGGTCGTAAGCCCAACGAGCAAGGCATAAGGATTCAAAAAATCGAGCCAGTGTCCCTGAAACTCGTGGTTCGGCCCCAGCTCCACGCCCCAGAGAACATTTCCCACCACCACGCCAAGCAGCAAAGCCATCAGAATACTCGATATATTATAGCTGATATCCCAGGCATTGCGCCACCATTTCATCTTCTCTTTACTCCTGAATTCAATAGAGATAGCCCGGAAAATCAGGGAAGCCAGGAACAGCATGAAAGGGATGTACATGCCCGAAAACATCGCGCCATACAAAACCGGGAAGCCGGCAAACAAAGCACCCCCACCTATCACCAGCCATACCTCGTTGCCGCCCCACACAGGGCCAATGGCATTAAGCGCTATGCGGCGGCTTTCTTCTTTCTTGAAAAACAAATGCAAGGCACCAGCACCCATGTCAAAGCCGTCCAAAATGGCATAACCCGAGAAAAGCGCGCCTACCACCAAAAACCATAATGTTGGATAATCTATTCCTAAAAATGTTGCCATAATAGTTTGAGCTTTAGTTTTTTACTTGTAGAAATCTACCATTCCTTCCTGAATGGGACTATTGTCTATTTTACTTTCGTCATAAGGTCCGGCCTGGATTTTTTTGTTCAGCATATAAAGGAAAAGCACGAAAAGCAGGGCGTAAATCAGCGTGAACATAATCAGCGAAAACACCACCTGGTTAGCCGTAACCACCACCGACAAAGCATCAGCAGTGCGCAATAGCCCGTAAACGACCCAGGGCTGGCGGCCCATTTCGGCAGAAAACCAACCAAATTGATTGGCCAGCTGCGGCAGGATTACCGAAAACACAAATACCCACAAAAGCCAACGATGGTCGAACAACTTACCACGCCACCACAGGAACACGCCCAGCAAAGTGAGGCCGATAAAATAGACGCCGAAAGCTACCATCAGGTGATAAAACTGGAAAACGGCATTGATGGCATCCGGAATTTCATCCTCAGGGAAATCATTTAAGCCTTTTACTTCGGTATTAAAATCGTTATGAATCAAAAAGCTGAGGCCACCGGGTACATAAGGGCCGTAAACTTTTTGGTTTTCGTGATCTACCCAACCAAACAAGTAGAGATCGGCCTGGTCAGAGCTGTTGTAATGCCCTTCAAACGTAGCCAATTTTGCCGGTTGATTTTCGGCAACGCCAGAAGCCGAGCTATGTCCGGTAACCAATTGCAAAATCGACATAATCGCAGCCACCGACAAGGCTATTTTGAAAGCTTTTTTTGAAATAACGGTATAACGGCCTTTGAGCAAATACCAGGCATGCACGCTCATCACAAGAAATGCACCGGCTATCAATGCGCCAATCCAGACATGTAAAACGCGGTCAACACTGGAAGGATTGAAAACCATGGCCCAGAAATCAGTAATTTCAGCACGGGCACTCAGTCCTTCGCCGACTATGGTGAAGCCAGCGGGTGTCTGTTGCCAGCTGTTTGCTACGACAATCCAAACCGCCGAAAACATAGAACCCAGCCAAACTCCTATCGTGGCAATAAAATGCACTATCGGCTTCACACGATTCCAGCCGAAGAGCAAAACACCCAGAAAGCCGCTTTCCAAGGCAAAAGCAAAGATTCCTTCGGCAGCCAAAGCAGAGCCAAAAACATCGCCAACATAGCGCGAATAGGCGGCCCAGTTGGTGCCAAATTCAAATTCCATCACAATCCCAGTGGCAACACCGAGGCCGAAAGTTATTGCGAAAATCTTTGTCCAAAAACGCGCCAACTGCTCATACTGCTTGTCTTTGGTACGCATGTACATCCCTTCCATCAACACCATCATCAAACCTATACCGATGCTAAGCGGCGGATAGATATAATGGAAACTGATTGTAAAAGCAAACTGCAAGCGAGAGAGAATTTCTACATCCATGCTATTAAAATTTGGTTCAAATTATTCCACGTTGAAATATCTCGTGGAACTTGTAGTTCGAGCTTCAAAGTTAAGGGAAAGAAAGCTGAAAGTGTTAATATTTTAACAAAAAAACACCTCAAATGCTTATTTAGAATAGCTTAAAAAATGGTCTTATTAGCCAAGCTTCGCTAACTTTGCACAATGCGTGAATTTCCATTTATCGACTTGCATACACATCAGCCGAAGCCTTCCAAGGCCAAAAGTCGTTCTATTTTAAACGTTTTGGCCGGAAATCCTTTGCCTGATGACCCGTCAATACTCTGCAGCTACGGCATCCATCCCTGGCAAATCAAGGCTGGAAACCTCACTTATCTCATCGAAAAGCTCAAGCAGGAAGCGTCTAAGCAGCAGGTAATTGCCATTGGTGAAACCGGACTCGACAAACTGATAGAAACTCCGATAAAAGAGCAAGAAGCCATTTTTGAAATACACATCGAAATTGCCGCAGAATATAGTAAACCGTTGATCATACATGGTGTAAAGGCCTACTCCGAATTGTTGGCGATGCGCAAAAAATATCCTTCGGGCATATGGATTATTCATGGCTTCAATGGCAAAACTGAATTAGCCAGTCAGCTGATTGACAAAGACATAAAACTCTCAATAGGTTCAGCTTTGACGAAACCCAACCGCAATATCAGCCAGGCTTTGACCGCTATTCCATTAACGCAATTGTTTTTGGAGACTGATGAGCAAACGGATTTTTCTATTGAAGAAATTTATCGCCAGGCGGCAAAAATTTTAGAAATGGATTTGGATAGCCTGAAAAGACAGTTGTTTCATAACTTTGCCGCTCATTTTTTAAATCAAGTTTGATGGTTCCAGATTGGCAAATTCGCACTGAACTTTTATTGGGTGAGGCAAGCCTGAAAAGATTTGCTGAAAGTCATGTTTTGGTCGCAGGGCTCGGCGGTGTGGGAGCTTATGCCGCTGAGCAGCTTGCCCGTGCGGGCATAGGCAAACTCACGCTGGTAGATGGCGACACCATCCAGCCATCAAATAGAAATCGGCAGCTTTTGGCACTTACCAGTAATGAAGGACAAGACAAGACACTGCTTATGGCAGAGCGTTTGCGTGCTATTAATCCTGAACTCGAACTCCGACTGGTTCAGGATTTTATTAAAGATGAAAAAATAAAAAGCCTCTTGGAAGAGCCCTTCGATTATATTATTGATGCCATCGACTCGCTCACACCAAAAGTTTGTTTACTTTCTCACGCGTTAAAAAAAGGCCATAAAATTGTCAGCTCGATGGGTGCTGGAGGCAAGCTTGATCCGACACAAATTGCCATTGCCGACATCAGCAAAACCCAGCATTGCCGCCTCGCTTTTTATATCCGTAAAAAGTTGCGTAAATTAGGTATTGACGAAGGTTTCACGGCAATTTACTCAACTGAGCCGGTTGAAAAATCAACTATTGTTAAGTTGAAAACAGAAGAAGGAAAACGCACAACTGTCGGCACAATCTCCTATATGCCAGCCATTTTTGGTTGCTATTGTGCCTCGGTAGTGCTTAGGAATTTGAAATAAAAAATTTACGCACAAAACAAATTTTTCTTAATTTTGAAAGAAAAAATGACAACACAAATTTATCAGCTTAAGATTTCATTAAGAGGATCGCAACCAGCTATTTGGCGGAAGCTTTTAGTTCCTTCGGACTTGTTACTTCCCGTTTTCCACGACATCATTCAAATTGCTATGGGTTGGGAAGACGGCCACCTGCATCAATTTATCAAGGACAGGGTTTTTTATATGCCAAAAATGGCAGATGACGGTTTTTGGGATGATATGGACAGCGTTGATTACACAAAAATTAAGCTTTCAGATCTACTGGAAAAGGAGAAGGACAAAATCATTTATGAGTATGACTTCGGTGATAGCTGGGAACACGACATCGTTTTAGAAAAAATCCTGCCAGTAGACAGCAAGCAAGCGTATCCTTTTTGCTTAGGTGGCAAAATGGCTTGTCCGCCAGAGGATTGCGGTGGAGTTTGGGGTTACGAAAGTATGCTTCAGGCGATTCAAGACCCAAAGCATGAAGAACATGAAGATATTCTTGAATGGCTGGGAGAGGATTTTGACCCAAAGTATTTTGATGCCGCGGAGGTAAATGCTGTTTTTAAAAAGGTGTTTTCAGGCAAGAAAAAAGTAATATAAGGCACGCCTTGAAATAAGTTGGAACATTCCATTTATTCCATTTTGTCGGGCATAGTTTTCTTCAATTGTTCAGCTACTGTTTCAAAGGCTTTTACCGTTGCGCGTCGGAAATCGGCGCCGCCACCTTTGATGCTGCTTAGGTTTTGCTTCCAAATTTCGCGGCCATCGCTTAAATCCATCACAGAAACATTGGCATCAACAAAAGCAAAATAAATACCCTGCGTATTTGAGCCGTTGCGCGATTTTGCATCAATTTCTACCAACAAATCCGCCTCATTTATCTGATCGGTAAACACATAGCCACGGCTTGCCAAAGCTTCTTTGAGTGCCGGCTCAAGCAAATTGATTTCCAGCTGATTACCATAATGCTCTTTTTCAATGCTTTGCACGTAAATAGTGAGCGGAGCCACTTTTATCATAAAGCGCGCCGGTGCTACCGGATATTGTTTTTCAAGTTGTTTTAAAAAGGCCGGCGCAGGATTACCACCGATAAATTCTATTAAGTCAATATTGGCCAGCACGATCTGCATCTGGCGGTCGGCCTGCTTAGGTGTGTAGGGCAAAATGGCAATTCCGGCCTGGTTGGTATTAGCTTTTCCAAGATTTTCGTCCTGCATGCTAAACAGCAACGGAACCTCTATCAATGCTTCAGCTCCTGCAAACACTTTCACCTTTAGCGGCTCCAGTGGTCTTCCGGCGCGTGCTTCTTGTTGCGGATTCATAGCTTCGAGGCTAATCTCGGCGAGTTTAGCGATGCGTTGGTAATTTTCAGGCACCCAATTGATGCTTTTATCGCGCAGCCATTGTATTGGCAGACTGATTTCGGCGGCGGCTTTGGCTTGTCCGTTTTGACGGGCAACAGCACTCACTTTCAGCTGCTCACCTTCTTTCCAGTAAGAACCGCTAAGTTGCATATCCGCTGTCTTACTTGCGTTTTCTAACACCCGGTAATTGCCCGAACGCACCAAACCACTGGAAACGGCTTCGCGGAAGCGCGTGGAAAATTCGGCGGTTAGGCCACTATTTTCAAAAGCAAATTCATCCAAAAAAATCGGAACGGACAGTTCTCCCAATTGCAAAAACAAACCGTAAGCCATAAAATACCCCAAATCGTCGATACTTGACTTATCGCTTTGCTGTAAGTCAGTGATGGCATTTTTTACGTCCAATGATAAGCTAAGGCTCTCCTTTAATCGCGTATCTAACTCATTAACAAGCTCTAAAGCTATCAAAACAAATTGTGCATCTTCAAGCTCGGTAAACAAAGGCATTATTTCGTAATATGTTTTGAGTGCCTGCTGCTGGCTGTTTTTACTACGGTAATTATCGGCGGCCTGTTTTTGGTTTTGGATTTGCTCCATCAGCCGGCTCACTACATTTTTGTAAAAATACTTTAGCTCCGATTTTTTAGCAAATGCAATAGCGTAAACCAGGTCTTTCTTGCTGTCGTGATAGCTTTCGCTGCGCAATCCCGTAATTTGTGCTTTGGACAAGGTTTGGATGCTCATTTTAAATGCTTCCGTTGTGGCATCATCGACATTTGTCAAGTGATAATCCGTAGTAGCCTGAACATTCACTTGAATTTGCTGGATAAGTGCTGCCTTTGCTTGCGCTTCATATTCGTCCAGCAAATCTTTGGTGTTTTTACCTTTGGGGACTGCGCCCGATTCAAAAGCCATAAAAAAATCCTGATCCGGGTAATTTGAAGTACGCCAGCTGTAGTCAGTCCACTGAGGTTGTTGTGCTAGCCCCAAAAACGGTAACAACAGCCAAAATATCACGATATATTTTTTCATAAAACAGTATTTTCAGGAATCAATTCACATCCTTTTTATGCACGAAACCTTCTTTGTTATTAATGAGTTTGATACGGTACCAATCACCCTGCTTTTCAATGACAACAAATTCAAGACCTCCTGGAATTTTCGCCTGCACCTCACTCTTTACATCTGGAAACTCATAAACATCTACTCTTTCAGAGCTTTTTCCCTTCAGTAGGATTTTTTCGGCCAAGGCATCGCTATTTGTCGAAAAGGTATAAGTTTCGATTGGCTTATCAATGCTTTCAAGAAAAGCCAGGGTTTGAAGGCCACCTTCAGCCCGTTTAAGGGCTTTGTCATAAAGCTGATTGCTGGGTTCCAGTTGGTTAGCAATGGTATAATAATTAATTGCATCCTGATATAAACCCGTCATTTCGTGGATGATACCAGCATTGTAAGCTGCTTTTGGATTGTAGCTATCGGCTTCGTAAATAGCCAATAAAAGTGGGTAGGCCTGCTTTAGGTTACCATTTTTAAGATAAACACCCGCTTGATCAGCTTGCTTTTTCAGCTCTTTAAGCTTGATCTTTTCCATCTCAAAACGCATCCTGGTATACCTAGGCGTAAAATAATTCACAAACTTATTAGCTGTGGCGGACAAAATGTTATTCAGCAATTGATTATAGTTAGCGATATTCGCACGTTGGTCATCGCATTTAGTATCTTCATCAGAAAAGGCAGCCGTCTCAACACCAATGATTTCTGCTGTTGAAACCTCTACAATTTTCATGCTGGCCGTTGAGCTTATTTTTCTGATTTTACAATATTTGGTATAGCTCTTCCCATCCTTATTTTTATAGCTTTTCGAGGTGTTTTCCTCTTTCTTTTCATAAGTTATAGCACCCAAAATGATGGCATCTAAGCCCAAAATAGCACCTACTTTTGCCGCCGTTGACTCATCAATAGTTCCTGAAAGCCCCAACTTCTGTTCTTTGAGAATTTCATTTATTTGATTGCGTTCAATTACGGTATAAACATTGGTTTTAAAGCCTTTGATATGCGAAACACCTTCTGCTGTTTTCCCAAGACCTAAAAATCCTGTCTCATGCGCAACAATACCACGATCTTCTTGCAAGAGCCGCGCAATCATCTGATCTGAAAGTATTTGCCCCGCTTCTTTTTCGCCCGTAAACTCCATCACACCAATTTTCTTGATGTTATTGTACTGTTTTGTGGGCGCTTCCAAAACGAAGCAATCAATCTTTTGAGCTAAAACGCTGTACTGCAATAGCATGAACCACGCTATAAAGAATAATCCAAAATTTTTTGTTTTCATGGTTGTGTTATTTAATTAAACAATTTTACACAAAAAGTCAAGCTGCAAAAACCTTAGTGGGCGAAGAAACCCACTTAGTATAACGCTGCGTCTGCTCTTCAGGCAGACATACTTCAAAATATTGATAAGCCTGATCGGCTGTCGCTTCATAAATTTTAGGGAAGGTCTGGTTCAGTTTTGTCTTAGCGATAAAGGCCCGACTTAGGTTTCCTGCGTCCGTATTATACGTCGCTATGGCGAAATATAAACGACTTTTCAGATCATTCGCTTTTCTAAAAACCGATGCACTAAGTATTTGGAAATAAGCCATCCGCAACTCCTTATTATTTATTGATTCGTATAAATAATTCTCATTCGACAACTGATTAGCTTTATTCAGGAAATCATATGGATCGCTGCCGGCATGATCTGGCACAATTTGCATCAACTCGTCAGCTGTCAGTGTTGGCATCAATTTAATTCTGGTTTCAAACTTAGAAAGATCTTGTTTGGATATTTGGCTATCAATCAAATAGGAAATAATATCAAATCGTGGGTCAAAAATAATCAAGGGAATACGCTGCAAGAAAAACCCTTCAGCAATCACTTTAGAGGCTATTGACTTTTCACTTCCGAAGACAGCAAGGCACCCAATATGAGCATGAATTATCTTTAATTCCAACTCAATAGCTTGCTCTTCGGAAAAGCACAACAGCATCTTTTTCATTTCGGTTGGGTTTGGTCAATCTTCTGGCAGTTGATCTAAAATTTCACCTCAAAATTAAACTATCGGCGCAGCTATTCAAAACCTTGTGAGAGATATTTTTTATATTTTGACACAAAACCAATAAAAGAAGGTAATTTATATTTGTTATAAATAAGGTTTGTCAATAAAAAACTATCCAGCCACTTTAAATACAAGGCGTTCACCTTTTTGAATATGCTTGATGAGGCTATTGATAAAATGTGTTCTTCTATCAATTGTCTCAATAAGTTCTGCTGCTTTTTTAAAATCACCTGCCTCTCTGTATAACTCGGCAAGTTCAGCAGCATCAGGCTCGGGCGTTTTTTCTGTAAGTGCGATAAGTTGCAAAAGATTTTTCTGGAATTCAGCTTGTTCGGCTTCAAAAAAAAGACGGTTTTTTTTATGAAACAGCCTAAGGTTTAGCCAGGATTGAAGACTAAACTTATCGTTATAAACGTCTTTTATGCTAAAACTTAGTGCATCGCGATAAAGATCATTGTATGCCCATAAAAGCGATTTTCTAATTACAATTTCCTGTTTTTCCTCCAACGGCCTGATTTTCTCAAGCACATACCAATAATGTTTTATAAGTGCTTTACGACCGGCGTTACTTAACAAATTACACCCAAACAAATGCCAACTTGACCAGGGATAGGCATGAAATCCCTGCAGCACTGCCTCATCCTTTTCTATAGTTTGCTCGTGTCGCCAAAAAAAAGCTGCACAAGCAGGACAAAGCACAATTTTCTGCTGACTTATGGGCTGTAGATCACTGATAATCATGCCATCAGAATACAATAGAGATTGATTTATAGAATCTGATTTTGCCTGCTTTCCGGTCAGCCACGACTTGCAGCAGGGACATTGCAAATAATAATTCTCAAAGGAGGTCATACACCGGTTTTGTGGGTAAAGTTAGTGCTTCTATTTATTTCTGGCCATCAGAGTCGTTAAAATATTCATAAAGCCTTAACGCCAAGCCCAAAGAGAAGGTCTTTTGAACCAGTTCAGACCTCTTAATCAGACCTTTATCGGCGCAGGCAATTTCTTTCCGAACAACCTGATTTGCAGGTATAAAAGCACAAGCGCCAGCGGAAACAAGAGATATGCAGAAACACCGAGTGCTGCCGGAATTGTACCTATCACAATTGACGTAAGTCCAACAACCATGGCGTATGGAAGCTGTGTACGCACATGGTCAATGTGGTTGCAGGAGCTGGCCAAGGAGCTTAAAATAGTTGTGTCAGAAATGGGTGAACAATGATCACCCAATACAGAACCTGCCAACACCGAGGAAACCACATTGTAAAAGATCAGCAAATTACCGTTGTGATCCATGCCATATTCGTTGGTCAGTAGCCAGGAAGTAGGTAAAATCAGTGGATAGAGAATGGCCATCGTTCCCCATGATGAGCCCGTGGAAAAAGAGACCAAAGCCGCCAGAATAAATGTGAGGGCGGGCAATAAGTAAGGCGAAAACGATAGTTCCAGCAGCCCGTTTGAAATAAAATCAGCGGTATGCATGTGCTCGGTTACCAAAGCCACCGACCAGGCCAGCGTGAGGATAAGTATCGCGGTGAGCATCATTTTGAAACCTTCAACAAGGCTTTCGATGGTATCTTTTAGGCTTAACAATTTTTGACCTAGTGTTAGCGCGATAGCCACAAGCATTGCCATAGTTGACGACCACAATAAAGCTGCATAGGAATCGGCACCACCAATTATAGCAGAAATTTTTCGCATGACAGTTATGCGCTCATCAGCCCAAACCGCCTGATCCCAGCCGGTGTATAGCAGCCCGGTAATTGTTCCGAAAACAATAACTAAAACAGGAATTATTGCATTGAAAGCACGTGGTTTCCGGCTGGTTCCAATGCTCAGGCTAGAAGTTGAAGCTGAGGATTCCAAATCCCGGTGGAAGTCAGGATGTGTGCGGGCATGTTTTTCCGCTTTGTACATCGGCCCGAAATCGCGCTGCTGCCAAATTAGCATCAGGACAAACGCCAATGTCAAAAAGGGGTAATAGCTGAATGCCAGCGAGTTAAAAAATATATTATACGCTGATTCTTCCAAACCTATAGTATCTATTCCTTGCTGGATATAACTTAGCTCAGCGCCAATCCAGGTAGTTACAAAAGCAATTGCCGCGACAGGAGCAGCAGTGGAATCGACGATATAAGCCAGCTTTTCACGCGACACACGTAAGCGATCAGTAACAGGCCGCATGGTGTTGCCGACCACGAGCGTATTGGCGTAATCATCAAAAAAGATGGCGATACCGAGCATCCAGGTTACAAATTGGCCCGAACGGGCGTCTTTGGCATAACGCGAAAGACGATTTACAACGCCAAGCATCCCGCCGTTGCGCGTAATCAGATGGACCACTCCGCCAATGAGCATCGAGAAGATAATGATGGACATGTGGCCTGAATTCATTAAGGATTGCAACACATAAGTGTCGATAACCGCCAGTGAACCCTTGAAAATCGCGACAAAGAAACCGACACCCTGGTAATAAAACATGATGGTGGTGCCACTTAAAACACCGAGAAACAAGGCCACGTAAACTTCCTTGAGCAACAAGGCTATCAGAATGGCTATCAAAGGCGGAAGAATTGACATCCAGAGCGGGATGGGTGTGATATGTTTTTCCCAGTAAAAATCGGCGATGGAAAGCGTTAACTGCTCGTCTTCAGGGAAATTATAAGATATAACCGCCAGGTTTTTCTCAAAAATAAGTTCGTAGGCTTCTCCATTAAAATCGGCTAAAATTGTTTGTCCTTCCAGCTGACCAAAAAGCTCTCCAACAGCCTTCACTTCAATATTTTGCGACACATCCGAAACCAGCACTTGTGGCACACTTACTTTGAAATCAGTCGGTGAAAAAGTAGCTACATTTTCCACAGCTGCTGCTTCTCCAGCAAAGGCAAACCAAAAGATCAACAATAGCCAGAAATATTTTTTCAAGGGCAAACAGTTTTGGGGCGTAAAGATAGCGGATTTGGTGTAAACAGGAAAAACATTACTTTCGCAAAGATGAAAACTACGAAAGCTAACCTCACCCTAAACGAACGCTACTTCGACGAACTGCTGATGCAAAACGGCAAAGTACGCAGGCTGCAACATGCTGATGGCTTCATTAATCTTTCGCAAGATAGCACACCGGTAGAGTATTTCTACTACCTCAAAGATCATTTAGGCAACGTTCGCGCCACCCTTAGAAACAATAGCCTTAGTGGTCTCACTGTTATGCAGGCCAACGATTATTATCCTTTTGGAATGTCTTATACGCCTCGGCAAACAGGCCCACAAACAAGTGCATTTAATAACAAATACAAATACAACGGCAAGGAAGAGCAGGAAGTGCCAGGTGGGTGGTTGGATTATGGATTTCGTATGTATGATCCGGCCTTAGCTCGTTGGCATGTTCCTGATCCTATGTCCGAAAAGTATTTCTCATTAAGTCCCCATAATTATGCTTTAAACAATCCTATATTATTTATAGACCCTGATGGTCGTGATGTAGGTTTAGGTAACCTGTATGATAAAGATGACAAGGATAATTATCTTTATATGACGCAGATATTAGCATTAGAACTTTTTGCTTTAACAAAGGATGGACAGACTTTTTTGAAAGATAGAGCGCAAGAAGGGTTTAAGTTTGAAGCTGTATTTATTAAAGAGGCTAGTTTCGAGGTAGATAAAGCTGGCTCACTAAGTGGTGATATTAATGCTAATTTTGAAGTTACTGATTTGTCAGATAAAGCAGGAGGAATTGGAGCTGATGGAAATACAAAAACAGAAATTACAGGAGAAGGTAAATTAAATATCACGTATCAATTAGACAAAAATCTTGGAGATATAAAGTCTCCGCTTAAAGATCCGCAAAATGAATACGTTATGCTAAATTCCATAAATACGGTTTTCCATGAAGTATTTATCCATGGTTATTTCAAAGAGAAAAATTACAAAGAAGGTAAGTATAATGGAATTACGGGAAAAGTCTCACCAAACGGTGGATATGAACATAACAACATTGATAAAACGCCATATAAAGGAAAGGCTTACCCTGCCTTGTCAACATTTAATAAAATTTTAAACCTTGGAACAACAGATGAAAAGATTTGGTATAAATATATTAGCCATTAACAAGCTTATCTTATTACCCTTGTTATTCCTGTTTTCTTGTAATCTACAGCAGCCTACAAGTATAACTATGATTGATATTGTAGGACAAGATGATAGTTTATTAGTTGATACCTTATATAGTATTAATAAGAAGAGTGGTACAATAAGGCTTATTTACCACCTTGATAGTTTGTTGTTAAATTCTGATTCTGATACTATAAAATTTGAAACTTATAATTTATCAAAGGATAAGGCAATAAATGATACAGTGGTAAAATATTTATTAAATCATAATTTACTGAATATATCAGCCTATATTTTTTTTTTAAAGCATAAAGGATTGGTTTATTATAAAAGCCATGAAAGAAACACTGAATATAAAATTTTAGAAGTAAAGAAATTTGATAAAAAAGGAGTGGTAAATATTGAAGATTATAGAATAACTCTAAAATTGATTGATTCTTTGAATCTATTACTGAAAGGAGAGCCTCCAATATTAAATAATATTGAGAAGATTGACTCAATAGAAATTGATTTTCCTTATTGATAAGAGTGCACCATGATGAACTACTACACCTTGCAGAGACGTAAGCCCCCGTTCGGCATAGTCTGCAACTACTTCGGCAATATGATTTTCGATATCCACCGCGAGATGAAACTAAAATATGGAAAATTAAGTAACTTGTCACTAATCATTGGCTGGCGCAACGGTTATATAGAAAACCATTATACCTACGATGGCCAAAAGCTTGGAAAAATAGTATATGACTACCGGGGCAACCTCGCCCTAAACGAACGCTATTTTGACGAGCTACTGATGCAAAACGGCAAGGTTCGCAGGCTGCAACATGCCGATGGCTTCATTAATCTTTCGCAGAATGGCACGCCGGTGGAGTATTTCTACTACCTCAAAGACCATCTCGGCAACGTTCGCGCCACCCTCACCAACAGCAGCCTCAACGGTCTCACCATTCACCAAACCAACGACTATTACCCTTTCGGAATGTCGTACACGCCCCGGCAAACTGGTATGCAGGACAGCAACTGGGAAAATAAATACAAATATAACGGCAAGGAAGAACAGGAAGTGCCGGGCGGGTGGTTGGATTACGGGTTTCGTATGTATGATCCGGCTTTAGCTCGTTGGCATGTGGTGGATCCGATGGCTGAACAAGGCCGGAGATGGAGTCCCTATACCTATGTCTTTGATAATCCAATAAGGTTTATTGACCCTGATGGGATGTGGCCTGATGGAAATCCACTAAATACTGTTTTCAGATACCTGATTGACAAAGCTAATGCGCTTATTGCTGTCACATTACATGAAATAACCCATACAGTTGCAAGTGAGATTGGAGATCAGGTTCGAGAGACATCAAAAAATATAGAGGCTTCTGCTTATGCAGAAGGTGAGTTAAAAATTTCTGCTGGTGTTAATAAGTCCGCTAAGGTTCAAGGAGCTGGGGGTGATATAGGTTATACTGCTGAAATCGGTTCTGTGAGTTTTACATTAGATAATACCGGACTAGATGGTGCCTATAACGTAATAGGAAAAAACAAAGAGGGAGCTTTCGAAGCTATTGCATCAGGTGGTATAAAAGGACTTGATGTTAGTACATCTAAAACTAATACCTTTAAAGCTGGGGAAGGTATTGTTTCAAAAAAAACTTCTGGAGTCATAACAGCTGGTTTGCCAGGATTAGGTGCAGGTATTGAAGGAAGTAAAACAGCTAAAATAGGCGAAAATAGTTCATATACGATAAAAAGCGGCCTTTTTTCGAGCTTTGCAATTGGGACTGGGTGGAATATAATACTCCCCAAAAACTAGACCACTGGTTAAGTTGAAATAAATCATTAAATTTACCAGTGTTATGAAAAGAAGTAGAAGAACATTTAGTGCAGCATTTAAAGCACAGGTTGCCATTGCAGCTCTTCAAGAAAGAGATACATTGGCGGAACTATCGGAGCGTTTCGAGATTCACCCTAACATCATCAGTAAATGGAAACAGGAGTTTGTTAAAAACTCGGCAAAAGTTTTCGAAAAACCAGGTGATAAAAGTCCATCTGTAGATGTAGACAAGCTCTATACCAAGATAGGTAAGCTTGAGGTAGAGCGGGATTTTTTAGAGAAAACCTACTTAATGTCCGGTCTAGGAAAGAACGCAAGATGATTGTGAGTATCGATCACAAACTCAGCGTGCGCCAACAGTGTAAGCTTTTGGGCATTTCCAGAAGTGGGTTTTATTATCAACCGGTTGTTGAAAGCCAAGAGAACCTGAAGCTCATGCGACTAATGGACGAACACTATTTAAAGCATCCCACCCATGGTGTGCTGCGGATGCAAGATCATTTACGTAGTTTGGGTTATGCGCCTAACGAGAAACGTGTCAGACGTTTATTGCGCCTGATGGGGCTAATGGCCATTTACCCAAAGAAGAACCTGAGCAAGTTAGGTTTAGTCAAATACATCTGTCCATATTTGATAAGAGAGCTTAAAATAGACAGGCCAAATCAGGTGTGGGCCATTGATATAACCTATATTCCAATGGCAAAAGGTTTCTTATATTTAACAGCTATAATAGACCTCTATAGCCGTTTTGTTGTTAGCTGGGGCATAAGCAACTCGCTTGATGCTGCAAGCGTTCATGATGTGTTTAAGAGGGCTATTTTGAAGCATGGAAAGCCTGAGATAATCAATTCAGATCAAGGAAGCCAGTTTACTTGCAAAGAGTGGACAGAGCTAATGGCAAAGGAAAATGTACAGATCAGCATGGATGGTAAAGGCCGTGCTTTAGACAATATTTTTATCGAACGTTTGTGGCGTTCAGTAAAATACGATCACGTGTATCTATGGCCTGCCAATGATGGGCGGGAACTCTACCTAGGACTGAAAGAATATTTTCAGTATTACAACTTTGAACTGGCACATCAAGGTATTGGAAGAAAAACTCCAGCGTTCTTATACCGTGGTGCAGCTTGAGTTATTAACAAATAAATGAGGTTATTAACAAAAGAAAAAGTCGGCAAAAAAGAAAAAGTGTTAATAACCAGAATAACTTTGCAAGTTATTTCCGGTTATTAACACTATCTTCGCAACAACAATAAACATTTAAATAAATCAATTAAGAAAAGAAAAAAGTGGTCTAAAGAAGAGGGAGTAGTTTAGAAAGCCTCAGGAAAAGCTAGTTTTGGATATAAAATCACATATCATAAAAAGGATAATGAATAAGAATTTATTTGAGCTCGGAGACAGTAAGATCGCTTACTATCAAAAGATTATTTTTGTAATTGGTGCTATATCATTATTATTTTTTACATGTATATCATTAAATAATAATAATCCAAATTATTACTATTTCCCCTTTATAATAATTGCTTTATTTTCTGTTATTTCCTTTTTGTACACAAAAGTTTATGGCATTAAATACGACTCAGATTACTTCTATATTAGCAATTTGTTTAAAAAGAAAAAAGTATGTGCCACAGACTTTAAAGAGATAAGGAAGGTGTTATTTGTTGATTTTTTATATATTGCTGTATTTAAGAATAATATGAGTTTCTTGTTTATTATTAAGTCTCAGGACATATTAAAACACTTCTTTGGTTTTCGTGATAAACATATCGAAGATATGACGCAAAAAATAAACCAAACAATTGATATAAACCATCCTAAATAACCTATAAAGAGTGTTATACAGACAAAAGTTGGGCAAGAAAGTTTATGACTCACGTGGCAACCTCACCCTAAACGAACGCTACTTCGATGAGCTGCTGATGCAAAACGGCAAAGTACGCAGGCTGCAACATGCTGATGGCTTCATTAATCTTTCGCAGAATGGCACACCGGTGGAGTATTTCTACTACCTCAAAGATCATCTCGGCAACGTACGCGCCACCCTCACCAACAGCAGCCTCAACGGCCTCACCATTCACCAAACCAACGACTATTATCCTTTTGGAATGTCGTACACGCCCCGGCAAACCGGTATGCAGGACAGCAACTGGGAAAATAAATACAAATATAACGGCAAGGAAGAACAGGAAGTGCCGGGCGGGTGGTTGGATTTCCATGCTCGTTTCTACGACCCGGCAATCGTAAGAACCACAACCCAAGACCCACATGCTGAAAATTACTATAGCGAATCCCCATACAGCTTTATGGGGAACAACCCAATTATTAATATCGACCCAACTGGCATGGATTGGTTCTATTATAAAAGTAAACATGAGAATGATGCGACGTATCATTGGCATGATGGAAGTGCTCACGAACACACTTTCACTTATATTGATTCAGATGGGAATGAGCAAAACGAAAGTATTGAATTGCAAGGAACAAAATCTGCTATATTATTTGAAGGGAGTGAGGATGAGTCTTTGTCTATTGATGGAGAGCTAACTGGTGAAGGAGCTAATGCAGCAACTGTTACCGTTTTTGGACCAAGAGGTAAAGATGATGTACAGCAATACAATGGATTGACGGTGTCTTCAGACCCAAGTAAATATTCGATGTTGCAAGAAGGACAATACGAAGCAAACTACAGTCCAATGGCAACAAGTATTTATGGCGATAATGAACGAACAAAAGAACGTGGTATTCCAGGTGCTCTCACATATTCACTTTCACAAGATGGCAGTACTAATTTGCCTGTAGTAGCCGATGTTAACAAAGCGACTGGAAAAACGTATATGTCAGGTGCTTTCATTCACAGGACAGATTGGAGTGGTAGTGCAAAGTATGCCTCAAAAGGATGTTTGGTTATTGATGGACGGCAATACAGAAGATTTGAAAAGCAGTTAGGTAAATCAATGTCAGTATCAGTTACACTAAGAAGAAAGAAGTAATATGAAAAGAATAGTTTCAGTATTTATTTTGGTAAGTGTTATTACATTAGGGTGTTCTTCGCAAAGCTTGCAAGAAAAGAAATGCGTGGAAGCATTCA
>JALNZT010000067.1 GCA_023229135.1 Bacteroidales bacterium | reverse complement strand
CAGCTGCTTCAACGCCCAGCTTATCAACGATAATTGATACGATTTTGTCTTTAATTTCTGACATAACTCTAAATGTTTTTAGTTAAACAGGGTGCAAAGGTAAGTGATAAAATGAAAAAAAAACAACAAAATTCTTTAAAAAATTGATTTACAGTAATTAAAGATTTTTATGACAGCTTTTTTTAATTGATTTTGAAATGCCTTAAAAAAATTGAAACTATTTATATATCGCTGAATATCAGTTATAAAAAGCTAAAAAAATAAGATTTTGATCAACCTGTTTCTAAATTATTGTACTTTTACCTGCTGCCTATCAGACAGCAAAATATTTTAAAATAAGCTTAAAAACGATAAAACAGATGGCAGAACCACGTCAGAAACTATTTCTCCTCGATGCTATGGCTTTGATATACAGGGCTTTCTTTGCGCTTAATAAAAATCCACGTATCAATTCTAAAGGATTAAATACCTCAGCCATTCTGGGTTTTACGAACACCTTATATGAGGTACTCAAAAATGAAAAGCCCGATTTTATTGGCGTAGCCTTCGACAGCTTTGCGCCTACACAGCGACATGTTGACTTTCCGGAATATAAAGCCAACCGCGAAAAGATGCCCGATGATTTAGCTGCTTCTCTGCCTTATATCAAAGAACTAATTACCGCTTTTGGTATTCCTATACTAATAATGGATGGCTATGAAGCCGATGATATTATCGGCACCTTAGCCAAAAGAGCAGAAAAACACGGCTTATTTACTTATATGATGACGCCTGATAAGGATTTTGGACAGCTGATTTCAGAAAATATTAAAATGTATAAGCCTGCCAAAGAGGGTGAAAAAGCGGAAATCGTCGGTGTTGCCGAAATCTGCGAACGCTACAGTATTGCCACGCCTGAGCAATTGATCGACATTCTTGGATTGTGGGGCGATGCCTCGGATAATATTCCAGGAGTGCCGGGCATTGGCGAAAAAACTGCTGCCAAACTCATCAGTGAGTATGGCTCTATAGAAAAGCTACTCGAAAACACACACGAACTCAAAGGCAAACAAAAAGAAAATCTTGAAAATTTTGCTGAACAAGCTCTGCAGTCGAAGCAACTGGCCACTATTATCACTGATGTGCCGATTGATTTTGAGCCTGAAAAGTTGAAGCTACAAAGCCCTGATATGGGAAAACTTCAGGAGCTGTTCGATAAACTGGAATTTAAAACCTTTGCCAAACGAATGTTTCAGGATGCTCAAAAGCAATCGCAGGCAGCTGATCAGCAGGATTTATTCAGTGATTTGAGCAGCGAAGAGTTGGAAAGTTTTCAAGAAGTGGATAAAAAAACTATCCTCACCACCAAACATGATTATCAGTTAGTGGATGACGAGGCTATCAAAACACTTGTGGCGCAACTTAGCAATGAAAAAAGCTTTTGTTTCGATACGGAAACCACAGCCATTGATGCCCACACTGCCGAGCTGGTAGGTATTTCTTTCGCCATCAAGGCCCATCACGGCTGGTACGTGCCCATGCCCGAAAACTACCACGACTGCCAGAAAAAGCTTAGTCACTTTAAAGTGCTTTTTGAAAATGAAGCGATCGAAAAAACCGGACAAAACCTTAAATATGACATCGCCGTCTTAAAATGGTATGATATTGACGTAAAAGGACCTTTGTTCGATACCATGATTGCACACTATCTGCTGCAACCTGATCAGCGGCACAATATGGATTTTTTGGCAGAAACTTACCTCAATTACCAGCCTGTTTCGATAGAAACCCTTATTGGTAAGAAGGGAAAAAACCAAGGTTCCATGCGTGATATAGAGGTGGAAAAAGTAAAAGAATACGCTACCGAGGATGCAGACATCACGCTCCAGTTACGACAAAAACTCGAACCCGAGCTGAGCAGCCAGGGTGTGCGCAAAATATTCGATAAGGTGGAAATGCCGCTGGTGAGGGTGCTTGCTGATATGGAGGCTCAAGGCGTAAAGCTGGATGGCGAAAACTTGCAGGAAATCAGCAAAACCATGGCAGCAGAAATTGATGAGCTGGAAGAACAGATTTATGAACACGCTGGAATCAGCTTTAACATAGCATCACCCAAGCAGTTAGGAGAAATACTTTTTGACCACCTCGAACTGGTGAGTAAAGCGAAAAAAACTAAAACAGGCCAATATTCCACCTCGGAGGATGTGCTTTTAAAGCTTCAGCACCTGCATCCAATCATCCCACTTATTTTAGATTATCGATCGCTTAGCAAACTAAAATCCACCTATATCGACAGCCTGCCTAACTTGATTAATCCCCGCGATGGTCGCATACACACCAGCTATAATCAGGCTGTGGCAGCTACCGGGCGCCTTAGCTCCAACAATCCTAACCTGCAAAATATTCCCATCCGCACTGCGCGAGGCCGCGAGATCCGAAAGGCTTTTGTGCCACGAAACAAGGATTACACCCTGCTTGCTGCCGATTATTCGCAGATTGAGCTGCGGATTATCGCCCATCTGAGTAAGGACAAGGCGATGATTGCCGCCTTCAACGAAGGCCTGGATATCCATACTGCCACAGCAGCAAAAGTTTATGGCATAGGGCTGGAAGATGTTACGAAAGAGATGCGCCGCAATGCCAAGACTGTCAACTTCGGGATTATTTATGGTATTTCTGCTTTTGGATTATCTGAAAGACTGGGCATTCCGCGCGGAGAAGCTGCTGATATCATCAACAATTATTTTGAACAATATCCGGGTGTCAAAACCTATATGAACGACCAAATCGCTTTTGCCCGTAAAACTGGTTATGTAGAAACCATGCTGGGCAGGCGACGTTATTTGCGCGATATCAATGTGTCCAACAGCGTGGTGCGTGGTTTCGCAGAACGCAACGCCATCAACGCGCCAATCCAGGGCAGTTCGGCTGATATGATAAAGCTGGCCATGATAAAGATTCACCGTTTGCTGACGGAACAAAAGCGGGCTACAAAAATGATTCTTCAAGTGCATGATGAGTTGGTTTTTGATGCCCGCATAGATGAGGTGGAACAGCTTAAACCATTGATAGAAAAGGCGATGGTCGAAGCACTTCCGCTCAGTGTACCGGTGATTGTAGAGATGAATACCGGTGGCAACTGGTTAGCAGCACATTAGCTTGATAAGCCAGGATAAATTTCAGGTAAATTAGCTTTGAGCCCACTCTGAAAAGTGTTATTCTGCCACGAAGTGATGCACTGAGCTTGTCGAAGTGATATCAAATCACGAAGATGGCACGAAGAATTTATTGTTAGAAATCAATACTTTGTGATGTATAGAGCCTTCTATGCCTTTGTAGCATCTTCATTTCTTGACTTTTCGGAGGAGACTCAGCTTTTTACAAGATAGTTTTCTTTTAGGATTGGTACGATTGGAAATCGGCTCGTTTGCAGGCAAAAGTCGATATCGTGCTGAAACCCTTTTTCTTGCAGGATTTTCACATGGCTGCACTCCGCCAGTTTATCGCTGATGCTTCCGATATCTGCACCAAAAAACTGAAGCACCAGCCGACCTAAATCGTCTGTTTCTGTTTTTTTGTGTTCGTTGATCAGGCTGATGAGCATGCCGGTGCATAAAGCGTCGTCGAGTGAAAATCTACCTCCAGTTCCAGCGCAAACAATCACCAAATCGCTTTCCTGACTACCCACCAATTCAGCCACGGCTGAGATATTTAAAAAGCTGGCAGTGAGTGTTTGTGCGGCTTCTAAGGTGTTTCGCAGCGCTAATGTGCCATTGGTGGTGGTGAGTACGAGTGTTTTACCAATCACCGCATCCGGACTAAAAGCCAGTGGTGAGTTTCCGTAGTGAAATCCGGGAATAATGTTTGCATTCCGTTCACCGCATAAATAAGCAGATCCGGGTTCAAGGCTTTTATAGATTGCTTGTGCTTCCTCGATAGAGATAGCCGGGATTATTGCCTTTGCACCATGAAACAGCGCAGTTACAATAACAGAAGTGGCGCGCAAAACATCAATAACAACAGCTGTTTTCCCTTTGAAATCAACGGTATCACATTGTTGTGCCGTGCCAATAACTTCGATGCGCATAGCTTACTTTTTAAGTTCGACTTCCCTATCAATACCCAGCGAAATGCCTAATCCACGTGCGGTTTTCACCAGCGCGTTATCTAGCGTTAGCAGGTTAGGTTTAGCTACAGCTTCAAGCAGTGGTACTGCCACGAAATAAGGATGCCTGTAAGCCACCATTTTACCAAAGTCTTCGTTCAGCACCATTTCAAAAGCTTTCACGCCCAGCTGGGCAGCAAGCACGCGGTCATAGGCTATTGGAACGCCGCCACGCTGTAGATGTCCGAGCACAGTTTCGCGCATATCAGGTTCAAAACCAGCTTTTTTAAGCTGTTTGATAAGTGCACTGGCAATGCCGCCAAGTTTCAGGTTTTCGTAGCCTACCTCGGTGTTTTCTTCATAGACCATTTCTCCATCTTTGGGTTTTGCACCCTCTGAAGCTATCACTACCGCAAAGCCTCGTCCACGCTTAAAACGTGCTTCCAGCTTTTGCTTTACGATGTCGATGTCGTAAGGAAATTCGGGAACCAGACACACCTCGGCACCACCTGCCACAGCTGCATTTAGGGCAATCCAGCCGGCATAGCGACCCATCACCTCCATCACAAAAACGCGGTTGTGACTGGCGGCAGTAGTTACGAGCTTATCAACGGCTTCTGTAGAAATTTCTACCGCGGTTTGAAATCCGAAAGTTGAGTCGGTAGAAGAAAGATCGTTGTCGATGGTTTTTGGTACGCCAATGATGTTGAGGCCCTTTTCGTAAAGTGCCTGTGAGATGCGTTGTGAACCGTCGCCACCAATATTAATCACAGCATCGATGCCGAGGTATTGAATTTTGCGGATCATCTCGTCGGAGCGGTCAATGGTAGTCCAAGTGCCGTCTTTATTTTTTACAGGCCAAGCGAATGGGCCGCCTTTGTTGGTAGTTTCAAGGATTGTTCCACCCTGAAAATGAATACCTTTTACAACTTCCGTGGTAAGTACTTTAAGTTCGGAAGGCTCCCACAACACGCCATTAAAGGCCTGGATACTTCCTATTACTTCCCAGTCTTTTTCTTGTGAGGCGCGTTTTACTATCGCCCGTATTACCGCGTTGAGACCGGGGCAATCGCCACCGCCTGTTACTATCATTACTCTCTTCATAGCGCTATTTTTTCGGTTATATCACCACTTGTCTTCTTATTTTGCTTCAAATCATTTGATGATTTAAAGTGCTTAAACTGATGCAAAGATAATCAGATGGATTTGTTGATTAAAGTTTCGTGCGAATGTTGTGTAAAAGTGTGGCCGCAATCGGTTGAAATATTACGAAGGCTGAAAATCGCTGGTGAAACTGCTATAAAAAAACTAAAGCCCTCGGTGTGAGGGCTTTTAGTTGTGGTACCAGCCGGGGTTGAACCAGCGACACACGGATTTTCAGTCCGTTGCTCTACCAACTGAGCTATGGTACCAGCATTTTTGGAGCGGCAAAGATATAACAAAATTTGAAAGGCTAAAAGAAAAAAGAAAAAATTCAAGGATTCAAGAAATTCAAAAGGGATTCAAGGATTAAAATGGGTTGAAGAATCTTGATGGATATATATGAAAGGAGCAAAATCTATAGGTTGCGAACTTTCTTATAAATTACTTTAAATGCTTAGTTTTGTAGTGAAATCTAAAATGAGACCTATGAATTTACAATATATTTCAGATAGCGAGGGTCAAACAACCGGGGTTTTTATTCCTATCGACGAATGGAATTATCTAAAATCCAAATATAAAGAAATTGAAAAGGAAGAAATTAGTATTCCCGACTGGCACAAAAATCTTGTAAGAGAACGGCTTGATGAATACAATAAAAAACCAGGTTCAGCTTTGGATTTTGATGCATCAATGGATGAAATTAAAAAGTCCCTTTAAATGTATAAATTGATTATCCTGCCAGCTGCAAAAGTGGATATCATAGAAGCAGCCTTGTGGTATAATAAACAACAATCCGGACTTGGGATTGGTTTCTGGCAGAAGTTGAGCATAAAGTTCATTTTATAAGTCGAAATCCTAAAGCTTCAATTGTTCGCTATGATAAAGTTAGAACGGTAGTTTTGAATCTTTTTCCTTTTATGATTCACTTCACTGTTGATGAGACCAATAAAACAGTACTGGTTGTTGCTGTTTTGCATACCAGCCGTAAGCCAAGGTTTTAAAGCCTGAATTTTTATTTTCCTCATGAAACTTTAGTGTATTGCGCATTTTTATGTACACGGATTACGCAGATTTTCACTGATTTATCGTGCTATCAGCTAAGGGGCAATGGATAATTGGTGAAGGATAAGTTAAGCTTTTTGAAGCTGCAGGATTTTAAAGGATTGGTTCGCATAGCGAACCGTTTTTTCAAATCCAACAAAGAAATCAAACCACACTTTTTTTATTACCAATTCAGCACCGCATTTTACCACAGTCTCAACAAATTCTTTTAATCCGAGTAATCCGTGGATACAAAAAAAGTTTGGTCGATTTACTCTATGCCTATAATCTCTATAGCAAAGCAGTCTTGCTGTTCAGTAAAAGATTTATGCGCACCCAGCTTATATTTTCTAGCAAAGCTATAAAAAATACGCTTTCCTAGCCATCTTGTCAAGAACCGTTTTAAATTACACTTATTTTCATAATAAATTTTAGGGTTACTGTTTAAGATTGTATTTTTATGCCATATAATTAAGTTTAATAGTAACATTTATTAAACAGTCATATGATTACAGGGCTGACCCCTTAATAAGATGTCAATATTGACTAGGTTAATTACTTGATTTTGCAAACCCAAAATTTGAACAGCTTTTTTAATAATTCTGTTCAAATCAAAAAGCTAAAACCAAAATATGAGAAAACAAACAATAAATTTGGTATTACTATTCATGATATTTTCAGGTGTTCAAGGACAGGATTTACTCATCCATAAACATGACGGAACCATCATTAATATTGCTATGGATGCCATTGATAGCGTTACTTTTGTTGAAAACAGCACACTTTTTGAATGCGGAACTTCAAGCATTTCCGACATTGATGGAAATACTTATAACACCGTACTTATTGGTAACCAATGCTGGATGAAAGAAAATTTAAAAACAACCCGATTCCGAAACGGGAATCCCATTGCTTATCCCGGCAATGACGACGACTTATGGAGAAATAACACTTCGGGGGCATACGCGTGGTATGAAAACGACATTAGTTGGAAAGATTTATATGGTGCGCTTTATAACTGGCAAGCCGTAAACAGTGCAAATTTACTTTGCCCTACCGGCTGGCGCGTGCCTAAGCAAGGAGAATGGGAATATTTAATAAATTACATAGAAGATCAAGGATATCCGCAGGAAGACAATTCAAATGGCGCAGGAAACGCAATTAAATCGTGTAGACAAGTAAACTCCTATTTAGGGGGCGATTGCAGCACATCAACACATCCTCGCTGGGAAGAGAGTTCTATACATTTTGGCTTAGATATAGTTGGATTTTCGGCTCTCCCGGGAGGTTATCGTGCAAATAATGGTTTTTACAACAGAATTGGGTTATCCGGATATTATTGGAGCTCCACCACCTATGGCAGCTCCAATGCTCGAGACTTCTATATACATAATGATTATGGAGTGATCGGCTTAGGTGGTAGTTATAGAAATGATGGAAGTTCTGTTCGTTGTATCAAAAACAATTAATCCTTTGAATTTCTGGAATAACCAGCTTAATAAAAATCAGCAGAAAACTTTTCGCGTGTAAAACTTTGAAAATAATGTTAATGACAATTAATTAAATCATGAAAAAAACGCTTCTCAAAACAGCCTTAATCCTGTTATTAGTGAATATATTATTTTTAAATAAAGCTTCGTCACAACAATATATGCATATCAACAAAAAGGACGGCACAGTCATAGAAATTGCCATCGCTGATATTCAGAAGCTTACTTTTGATCTTACTGTGGCAATTCAGCAGTATCCTGAAATTGCACAAAAGCTTATCAAAATCAAAACTTCCCCTAATCCCAGCACGAATTATTTCATGCTGGATTATTCCGTTAAGGAAGCAGGAGAAGTGCTGATCGAGATATTCAGCTTACAGGGCGTTCTGGTAAGCAGCATCAGCGAAGGCTATATATCGCCTGGTGAGAACCAACGTCGCATTGATATCCAAAACCTTAAAACAGGAACCTATTTGTGCCGCGTGAGGCAAAACAACGAATTTGTAACTCAAAAAATAATTGTGAAAAAATAAATACTAAAATTATGATCCGGATTAACTTAACAATATTAGTAGTGTTTTTTTTAGGCACTACATTACATGCTCAGGAAATGCTTGTGCATAAATCTGATGGTTCAATACTAAATATTGCAATAAACTCCATTGATAGTATCACATTCAATCTTGATGGGTCAGCCGGACAAGGCTTGCCTTGCCCGGGAACGCCAACTGTTTCTGATGTTGATGGCAATATTTACAATACTGTCCTTATTGGTGACCAGTGCTGGCTGAAGGAAAACCTAAGCACTACTAAATACCAAAACGGTGTTCCAATTGACTATCCTGGAAACAACAATAGCACCTGGCAAATAAACGAGAGTGGTGCATACGCTTGGTACAATAATGACATTACAGCGAAAGAAATGTATGGTGGACTTTATAATTGGTACGCGGTAAACAACAATAATGGCCTTTGCCCCGAAGGTTGGCATGTGCCTAACGAGGAAGAATGGAATGAATTGATAGTCTATTTTGTTGAATCAAATGGTTTTCCTAATCACAATGAACCAGATGGTGCTGGAAATGCTTTGAAATCATGTTTGCAAGAAAATTCACCGCTTGGAGGTGATTGCAATGTCTTTGAACACCCCCGTTGGAGTTTTGATGTAATAAATCATGGTTTCGATGAGTATGGCTTTTCGTTTTTACCTGGCGGCCTTCGCGATGTTAGTGGGGTTTACCTTAATGTGGGTGAATTTGGATATTTGTGGGCTTCTAATGAGTATAATGAATACGATGCACTGAAGCTAAATATGAAGTCCTATAGCGGCGAAGTTCGCACTTTTCAATATTTTAAAGGTGCAGGTAATTCGGTTCGCTGTTTAAAGGACTAGATAAAACTGTTATTTGTTTGTATAATCATTATGGCTGAAGTAGATTACACAACTTTATTTAAGTAGTGGAGAATTGGTGGCGATGAAATGCACTACATTGAAGTGCAATTGGATTGATTGAAAACAATTTAAATCGGGAGATTATTTCCAAACCACCGCATTTCACCCGCTTGTTGGGTACTTGTAGGGTAAAAGCCATCATGTAGTTTATCGTTGTAGGTTATTTGTAGGTTTTTGGAAATCGGCTATGGCTAGAATTATCGTTATCATTGTAACATCAATCACCTCAAACACAAATCATCATGCTCAACCTGATTTTATTTAGACCGCCCGGAGCAGGAAAAGGCACGCAAGCCGAAATGTTCATGTCGCGCTACAACCTCAACTATATTTCAACAGGAGAAACACTTCGGAGTGAAATCAAGGCAGGCAGTGCGTTGGGACTAAAGGCCAAAACCATCATTGAAGCTGGTGGACTGGTAGATGACGAAATTATTGTACAAATTATCGGTAATGCGCTACACGCCGAGCGGCGCAGTGATGGCTTCCTTTTTGACGGCTTTCCGCGCACTTATGTGTAAGCTTACATCCTCGATGGCTTGTTTACTCGCTTGCAAACGAGCCTAAACCGAATATTTATTTTGGACGTACCAGATGAGGAATGCACTAAAAGGCTGCTGCAGCGCGCCAAGGAGCAAAATCGGAGCGACGATAATAAGGAGGTAATCAAGACATGTTTGCAGGAATATCACCAAAAGACCTTGCCTTTGCTGGAGTTATGAAAGTGCTGGTATCCTCAGCCGCATTGATGGCATGGGCAATTCTGAACAAGTTTTTGAGCGCATTAATAAACAGATTACTGAAGAACTGAACCGCGTCCGGCCAATATTATTTTGTTCGGATATCCCGGCGCTGGCAGGGCGACACCGGCTGCAAGACTAGCCCGTGATTTTAACTTGCAGATTATTTCTACTGGCGAGCTGCTGCACGAAGAGGTGAATGGCAAGGGAATTCTGGCCCGTTCCGCGAAGTATTTACTTCGTGGAATTATCAGGTAGCATTCGCTACTTACGTGATCGTCAGCATATATCAAGTCTGCCTCGTACCCTATGGACGATGAAAAGTTAAAGATTACGTGAATATAGACTTTTGAACGTCCCGTTCCGCGAAGTATTTACTTCGTGGAATTATAAGGTAGCATTCGCTACTTATGTGATCGTCAGCATATATCAAGTCTGTCTCGTACCTAGGACGATGAAATATTTAACAGATCGTGATTGCAGACTTTTGAACGTCCCTCAGGACTTCAAAACGTCGGATAATGGAAAGGAAATTATGTTTTTTATTTTAACGTTTTCATGTCCTCGTACCTCGGACGATGAAAAGTTTACGTGAATATAGACCCGTTCCGCGAAGTATTTACTTCGTGGAATTATCAGGTAGCATTCGCTACTTACGTGATCGTCAGCATATATGAAGTCTGCCTCATACCTCGGACGATGAAAAGTTAAAGATTACGTGAATATAGACTTTTGAACGTCCCTCAGGACTTCAAAACGTCGGATAATGGAAAGGAAATTATGTTTCCCGTTCCGCGAAGTATTTACTTCGTGGAATTATCAGGTAGCATTCGCTACTTACGTGATCGTCAGCATATATCAAGTCTGCCTCGTACCCTATGGACGATGAAAAGTTAAAGATTATGTGAATATAGACTTTTGAACGTCCCGTTCCGCGAAGTATTTACTTCGTGGAATTATAAGGTAGCATTCGCTACTTACGTGATCGTCAGCATATATCAAGTCTGTCTCGTACCTAGGACGATGAAATATTTAACAGATCGTGATTGCAGACTTTTGAACGTCCCTCAGGACTTCAAAACGTCGGATAATGGAAAGGAAATTATGTTTTTTATTTTAACGTTTTCATGTCCTCGTACCTCGGACGATGAAAAGTTTACGTGAATATAGACCCGTTCCGCGAAGTATTTACTTCGTGGAATTATCAGGTAGCATTCGCTACTTACGTGATCGTCAGCATATATGAAGTCTGCCTCATACCTCGGACGATGAAAAGTTAAAGATTACGTGAATATAGACTTTTGAACGTCCCTCAGGACTTCAAAACGTCGGATAATGGAAAGGAAATTATGTTTCCCGTTCCGCGAAGTATTTACTTCGTGGAATTATCAGGTAGCATTCGCTACTTACGTGATCGTCAGCATATATCAAGTCTGCCTCGTACCTCGGGCGATGAAATATTTAACAGATCGTGATTGCAGACTTTTGAACGTCCCTCAGGACTTCAAAACGGCTAGTACAAAAATAGCGTAATAAACTGATATAAATATGGCACGGAAACTGGAAGTAGAACAATCTTGACTATGCCTTGTATATAGGCCGGGAACTACACTTGGCACCATCAAAACTTATTTATTCTCACAACATTTATAGCTCACTGCGCTATACCGCATCAAAAACAACTATTTTTGCAGCTTCAAATCTTTCTAAGATTAAATTGATATGTCCCAAGTACTCCTGCTGGATATTGGAAACACCTTAAACAAAGCGGTTGCTCTAGAAGACGGCCAGTTTACAAGTGTGGAAAGCTTTGCTGATGACGCCGGGCTGATATGCTGGCTCGAAGTTCGTCCGCACTTTAAGCGTGCCATTATCTGTGCTGTGAAACCTTTGCCCGACGAAATTGCCCGCTGGGTAAGGATACATCCCCAAGTGCTTGTGCTGGACTATAACACCCCATTGCCTTTCAGCAGTACCTACGAAAGCCCGCAGACGCTGGGTCCCGACCGCATTGCACTGGCTGCAGCAGCTTTTAAGCGTTTTCCAAATAAAAATGTACTGGTTATAGATATGGGCAGCTGCATCACCTACGATTTTTTAGATGCTCAGGGCGTTTATCGAGGTGGTGCCATCAGTCCCGGTGTGCTGATGCGCTTTAAAGCGATGAATAGCTTCACGGCTAAATTGCCACTGGTAGAGCCCTTGGCCGAAACCGAATTAATTGGACGCAATACTGAAGCCTCGCTGCAATCTGGCGTGATAAATGGTGTACAGGCCGAAATAGATGGCATTATAAGCCGCTATGAAGCCAATTACAAAGATTTAACAGTATTAATAGGTGGTGGAGACAATAAATATTTTGATAAAAGGTTTAAAGTTAACATCTTTGCAGGCTCAAATCTGGTTTTGGAAGGCCTGAATGCAATAGTAG
>JALNZT010000002.1 GCA_023229135.1 Bacteroidales bacterium | reverse complement strand
TATGATGCGCTAAATTACAAACACAATCCCTATTTTATGAAAAAATCCGTAGTCCCCGAATAAAAAATATTAAACTCCTATAAAATTGAAGATGTGATAGTTATACCTTGGACGAAAACAAGTTGGGCTAAGGATGGCACTAAGGAACACTAAGGTTTTTTCTTTACTATAACTCTTTCCTTTGTGATACTTTGTGCGTACTTTGTGTTACTTCGTGGTTAATCTCCTTTGTGATACTTTGTGCGTACTTTGTGTTACTTCGTGGTTAATCTTCTTTGTGATACTTCGTGGTTAATCTTCTTCGTGTCCTTCGTGGTTAATCTTTTTTCTTTATGATTAATTTTTCAATATATCACGCGTTTAATTCCATGCTTTAAATGTTTCACATTAAAATTCACCAATAAACCTAGCTTGCAGCCGGACAGCTTCAAATAAGTGATTAGCTGAGCCAAATGAACATCTGACAAAGCCTCTACAGCTTTAAGCTCAATAATTACTTTATCCTCAACCAATAAGTCCACTCTATAGCCTGCATCTAACCTCACTTCTCTGTAAACCAGTGGCAGTCCGACCTGCCTTTTCACACGCAATCCTGATTCAATAAGCTCATAGAGCAGACATTCCTCATAAGCATTCTCTAATAATCCGGGACCAAGTGCCGAATGGACTTTGAAAGAGCTGTCTAATACCATTTTAAAAATCTGTTCAACATCCATAATTCATTTTTTATTTTTTCCTGAAAGAGCATCAAAGATGCAACTAAAGTACACTAAATTTTATTTTCCCTTTGCGATATTTTTTGTCCTTCGTGGTTTTTTTTTACCACAAAGTCGCACTAAGGATGGCACTAAGGAACACTAAGGTTTATTTTTCCTTTGTGATACTTTGTGCGTACTTTGTGATACTTCGTGGTTAAGTTTTTTTTACCACAAAGAGCACCAAGGACATCACTAAGGCGCACTAAGGATTTTTCCTTTGTGATACTTCGTGTGTACTTTGTGTTCCTTCGTGGTTAGCTTTTCCTTCGTGGTTAAGTTTTTTTTACCACTAAGAGCACTAAGGATGGCACTAAGGAACACTAAGGTTTATTTTTCCTTTGTGATACTTTGTGCGTACTTTGTGATACTTCGTGGTTAAGTTTTTTTTACCACAAAGAGCACTAAGGACATCACTAAGGCGCACTAACGATTTTTCCTTTGTGATACTTCGTGTGTACTTTGTGTTCCTTCGTGGTTAGCTTTTCCTTCGTGGTTAAGTTTTTTTTACCACTAAGAGCACTAAGGATGGCACTAAGGCACACTAAGGTTTATTTTTCCTTTGTGATACTTCGTGTGTACTTTGTGATACTTCGTGGTTAAGTTTTTTTTACCACAAAGAGCACTAAGGACATCACTAAGGCGCACTAAGGATTTTTCCTTTGTGATACTTCGTGTGTACTTTGTGTTCCTTCGTGGTTAGCTTTTCCTTCGTGGTTAAGTTTTTTTTACCACTAAGAGCACTAAGGATGGCACTAAGGAACACTAAGGTTTTTTCTCTGCTATAAACTTTTTCCTTTGTGATACTTCGTGTGTACTTTGTGTCCTTCGTGGTCAACTATTTTACCACAAAGAGCACTAAGGATGGCACTAAGGAACACTAAGGTTTTTTTGAAGTACTTTGTGAACGACTTTTTCCTTTGTGATACTTCGTGTGTACTTTGTGTTCCTTCGTGGTTAGCTTTTCCTTCGTGGTTAATCTTCTTCGTGCGTACTTTGTGATACTTTGTGGTTAAATCTTTACTTCGTGGTTAAGTTTTTTTACCTGTTATTTTACGAACATTCCCTTAGTTGAAACAAACGCATTCTTCTATTAGCTTTGTATTCTCAAAGCCTTTAACAATGAAAAACCATAAAATTTTCACAGTCATCACAAAAGTGTGTAGCACAATTACCAATTCAGCTTCATGCTTTTGTTTTTCTTGTTTTGGCACCACATCATCACCTGCAGAAGCCGAAAAGCAAAAAGAGTAGGCAAATTATCAACAACTGATTTTTCATGAAACAGTTGTTATTAAGTCATATGTAAATCAAACTGATATGAAAAATACACTGGTTATCTTCGCATTATTCCTCTTGGTTTTCAACACTTCTGTTTACGGTCAATCATTGAAAGTTGAAATTGGAGAATTTCCCAGCGATATGCAATCCATCTTGGATCAGTACACCATACGTGAAAACTATGAAAAATATAGTCTTCTTACTGATGTTATTTCAGAAATTCAGGGGAACCCAAAGGTTAAGGTTATACAACATACTGGGTACAATAGTGAATTAAACACTTATGATAGTGATGGTAAAATCCAGAAAAACCTCGAAGCAAAAACTGATAGCAAGGGCGTTTTAAGAATCACAGATTTAATCAAGAACTCAGAAATTAAAAAAATCAAGATTAAAGGGACCGACCATTTTGCTTTTCGAAATGTAAACTTTTCACTAAATGGTGAGTTTTTGGTTGCCATCGGGTACGACACTAAAAAGTTTATTGTTAATGCCTATCTCTACAACGTCCAAACGGGTTCAGTAATAGAGAAATCCTTTAAAATCGAAAAAGATATTAATTCATTTGCATTTGTTAGTTCCTCAGGCGATGGGAAATATGCGTTTGTTAAAACCAAATCGAAATACGGATACATTCAATTGAATTTTCAAACGGGTGGATTTGATCTATTTCAACTAGATGAGTTAAAAGGGAATCGTATATTTATGTATGCTTATCCCGACTCAAAATATTTACTTGTGTCTGATTCTGATACCAAGGAAAAGATTTTATATGATGTCGTCAACAAAAAACAATTATTTAAATATTCTGTTTCTGAAGGCGATCTCTCGTTTTTCACTCCTTCAAATGGTGATAGCCAATTCAACATTTCAGGAAAAACATTTCAGGAGCCAGGAGTTGGGGTAATCAGACAAGGCAGTTCTTTCGTCGTTTTTAATCAGAATGCCGATTATTTTACGGTTTCAGAATCCTCAGAGCAAGACATAAAAATTAATGTGAAATTTAATGATCAGACAGATGGAGTAGAAAGCCAACCGAACTTGATTCCCATTATTTCGGATGAATTAAAAGACAATCAGCTTGTTTCATTTTGTAAAAATTTAGCCAAAATCGGCGGCGGATATGCAAACCGGCAACAACAATATACCATACTGGAATCTGCTGAGCCATACAGTACCGAATTCTTTCGAGAATTTTCCAAGTTAGATGGTTACGCAGCCCCTGTCCCTTTAGAGTATTTCGGAAAACCTATCGTACAATGGGTTAATTCTACTTCGTTGATTGAATTGACAACAGCTAGTAGGGATGATAATAAAGCATTACTAAAATTTATTGAGTTTTATAAAGTTGTCGCAACAGATTTAAGAGCTGGACCATTTTCAGCATATGCTGCGGATGAATCTGAGGTAAATTCAGCCATAAACAAAGTTCAAACAGCAAGCGCTGATTTGTATTATATGACGGTAGATGAACTCATCGAAAATGGCAATAAGGCCTTTACGGCTGGTGCTACCTTGGGGCCAACTGCCAGCTTATTGAGTATAAAATATTATGAAGTAGCAGCTGAAAAAGAACCAAATGATCCCCTTTATCAGCAGTTGATTGGAAATGCATATACTTCTGCCAATCAATTTGACAAAGCGATAGCATCCTATAACAAGGCACTTGCCTTGAAACCAGATTACTCATTGGCATTGTTTGGCATCTTGACAGCCAGTTTTATACCCACGCAAACAGGGCAAAACAGCCTGAATGACAATTTGGCCAAATCGATTATTGAAAATGCGAACCGGTTTTTAGCTGCGGCACCAGCAGATTTTAATCCAGCAATCATGGCACACGCGAAGAGGTTCAAAGGCGTTTGTCAGTTGTATATAGCCGATAAGGATTTGTATGCTCGATATAATCAGGCAAATGGCTTTGAAAATACTGAAGATCGGGTGAATGCAATTAGCGGTCTTGTTATCCCGATAGAAAATACAGGAAACAAATACCTCGCAGCCGATATGGCCAATACCCTCGGCTTTGATTTGACCTCAATTGCCAAAAGTAAAAACAATGAATTCAACAGCTATTTAAAGGCAGATGCGATGTTTGCAAAGGCGGTACAAGGCGGGGTGAATGACCCAAAAACCTATTACCAATGGGCAAGTATTAATTTGAATCAGCTAAAAAAGAATGAAGAAGCACTTCGTATCATCGAGGAGGGCAGGAAGTTGTATCCTAATGATAAAGACCTCGAAGGCCTGGGATCCGAATTGTATTTCCACAAGGGTAAAGATTTGTACCTGGCAAAGTCTTATACCAAAGCCGCGCATTATTTTGAGAGCTACATAAACGCTGCCTCAGATCCAATCGTATCGGTTAATGGGTATTTGGGATTGTGTTATTTCCATGAAAAAAAATATCACAAAGCGGTTGAATACCTGGAAAAGCTGAAAGACAAAGAAAACGCCAATACCATTCACGCATTTTACCCAAATTTCAACGATTTGTTGGCCTTTGCCAAAAACCCTGCAGGAACAGCCCCTATCGCAAAAGACAAAGGAGGGGAAATTGAAGCCATGTTTGCCAAGTATGAGAATGGAGTGGATATGCAAGGAGCGGAAGGTTTAAAACTTATGGAGGAAGCTGCAAATTATTTCGACCAAATCGATTTTGATTTGGGACAAGCCATTACACATAGTGGAATTGGCGTAGCTTATCACAGAGCTGGCAATACCAGTGTGGCAAAAGGACATTATGAAAAAAGCATTGAAAATGGCGCACAAAGCTCATCAAGCTACAATAATCTGGCTTTGATTTATTTAAATGAAAATTCGTTAAGCAACGCCAAATCTGTTTTAGATAATGGTTGGAGCAAATTTCCCAATGCAACAGATTTGAAAAAAACTTTTGCTGATTATTTCTTGCAGTTAGGCATAATTGAGTACCAAAACAAAAGCTATGGTGCGGCCATTCCACATTTCAATAAATCTATTTCCTATTTTGACAGCTATGCTGATACTTATTTATACTTAGGGTTTTCATACTATGCCAATGGCGAGACCAGCAATGCTAAAACATCACTTAGAAACGCGGTTAAATTAAATCCACAACTCAGAAATGATTATCCGTTTATAGATCAACTTTTAAGTCAATAGAAATGAAAACCTGGCTCAACAAAGCGCTTGTTATAGGTTTATTTTTCTTGTGGACCTCAGCTTCTTTTGCCCAAAAAACAATCCAAGCCCATGATGGCGCCATTTATCATGTGGGTTTTAGCCCTGATGGTAAGACGCTTTTAATGGGAGCAACGAACGGAGTTGCCAAAATTTGGGATGTTTCCAGCGGACAAGCAATCCGAACTTTGGCAGGACATACTGAGAATGTGGTTGCTGGGGCATTTTCTCCCAACGGAAAGATTATTGCAACTGCAGCCGAAGATCGGTGGATAAAAACCTGGGACGCTTCCACCGGAGTTTTGCTTAATTCTTTTGGCAAAAACCCAAACGGTGGTTTTATGTCAAAAGAGCTGACCTACACCGGATTAAATTTCAAATCCAATGATGAATTGGTGGCGCTGGGCAATTATGTTTTGTCTGGATATTATCAAATTAACAGATTCAACGTTCAATACGGAGCTAAAATTACAACCATTCGTTCTGATGAGTTTTTCATTTCAATGGATTTATTTCCAGACAAAAAATCAGTGGTAGCGTCTGCAGCCAATTTTGAGGGAAAATCCTGGTTGGGGATTGTAAATCTGGAAACAAAAGAAAAGAAAATCTTAGCTACAGCTTTGGACGATCAGTATGTTGCCGTATCTCACGATAGTAAATATCTGGTTTCTGGAGGCAAGGATGGAAAAATCACGCTGTTTGATGTGGCTTCCGGCCAAAAGATTTTTGAACAACAAATTGGGTTTTCTAAAATCAAGAATGTCGTTTTTAGTGATGATGACCGTTTTATTGTCAGTGGAAGTCAATTTGACCTCGTTGTTTGGGATAAAAATTCAGGGGCAAAATTAAACGCTTTCAAAATGACCGCCAACATCAATGATTTTGATGCCAACGGGGATTTGTTAGCGGTGGCCTTGGGGGATGGCCGAATAATCATTTATGATGATTTGTTTAAGCAGGAAACAGCGGAGTTAATTCAAGCTACACAAAAGACTGCTGGACAGTATGCTTTTGATGTCCTTGACACAGAACCGATGATCGTATTTGAACGCGGGATTCATCAAGCCAGGGTGCCGGCAGTGGGCTATACAAAAGACGGAAAAGAAATCGTTACGGCTTCCTGGGACAAAACCATCCGAATCTGGAATGCTGAAAATGGCAGATTGAAGCGGACAATCCGCGTCCCGGCATGGAAAGGCGCAGAAGGTCAAATCTTTACCATGGAAGTTTCGCCCGATAAGAAGTTTATTATTGCAGCTGGATATTCGCTGGGAATTCGTAATCAGACCCAAACGGAAGATTATATTGGCGATTATGTACTTTTGTTGGATTACACAACTGGAGAAGTATTGGATGCACAAGCGGCACACAAACAAACCATCCAGCGAATTGCGTTTTCATCAGATGGCAGTTATGTGGTTTCGGGCGGAGGCGAATTAGACAGCCGGGTCATTGTATTCAAACTGGACCATCTTAAAAAGAAATTGATAAAATTCGCTGAACGGGATATGGCAGACGCTTCTGCAAATTTTTATCCTTCTTGCGCAGAACGAAACTTTATAGCAGGGCTTTGTAGTGATCAGATAATGAGCGTTGGCTTTGTCCCCGGAACCAACGAAGTGCTTTCCATCGACATATTAGGCATGTTGATGAAACAGCCTACCAATCTTTCCAGTTTCAAATTAATAGGGGAATCGCTCAATCGAAAATCGGCAGGTAGCCTGGGAAAGATTTCAGACAATGCCATGTTTCGACTCCTCGAAGTAGATCCTTTGGGTAAATATGTAGCGGCAGGTGATTACAGTGGATTGGTAACACTTTTTGAATTGAACAACACCGTTGTAAAAGAATTGGTGAAAGGGAAATCTTACGAAAAAGCCTTAATTCATATTCCCTCTTTTGGCCAGCTTTTGATGGCAATGGCTATCTCCCCAAAAGGAGACAAAATTGCCTTGGCGGCAGATAATAAAGTTCAGGTCTATGAAATTAATTTGGACGGAACGCCCAAGAATCTGTCCTCCCCCTTTTTGAGTTTCGAGCACAAAGAAGACGTCATGGGCCTGGCTTTTAGTCCAGATGGAAGGCACCTGGTTTCTACCGGAATGAATCCGGCTGAGTGCTTAGTATGGAATATCAGCTCCGGGAAGAAAGAATTTCAATTGGGAGAGAACGCCACTTTTGAATTGCTAAGCGCCATTGGCACAAACCCTAAATCGCCAACAGAAATTGGCTTTGGAAGAGGCCTGGTCTCCAACCCTCACATCAATAATTTCGGTCGGGTAACCAAGGCTTTCGATTTCGCAAAATTAGAAATAACAACAGTAAAAAGCCCCTATTCTTATAGTGGAGCGCGTGAATTATCTCGAGGAACAACTGCTCCATCGGTTAGTTTTCCAATGCAGGAAAAACTAAGGACTTATTTACCTCTGGGAAACGGGCATACACTGATTGGTACAAACTACGGTTCTTATATTGATAATTTCACTATGCCAATCAGTTTAGATGGGCTTTCGATTTATGGCCTGGCCATGAGTTCTGATAAAAGTCGATTTATGACAGGTTTGGAAAATGGCCTAATCAGAATCTATACCACTGAAAACGGGAAGCAGGAAGCCGGGCTTTATGTTTCAGAAAATGATGATTGGGTGCTTTGGACTCCCGAGGGATATTACACGGCCTCGCTGAAAGGGGCTCAATCGGTGGCCTGGCAAACTAATTTGGGCGCAACCAAAACACCGGGTTATTATCCATTTGAACAATTTGATTTGATTTTGAACCGCCCGGATTTGGTACTCGAAAAGCTGGGCGGCGTAGCCCCGGAATTTATAAACGCCTTAAACAAAGCGTATTTGAAAAGGTTGAGGAAAATGGATATTAAAGAGGAAGATTTACACGCCTCTCTTGAATTGCCCACCATCTCGACTGATTTAATCAATAAAGAAGTTTCCAATTCAAAACTATCAGTTCAGATTTCGGCCAGCGACAAAACAGGTGTAAAACGGCTGTTTGTGCATATCAACGACGTTTCCGTTTTTGGCCAAAAGGGAAAATCAATTTCGGGCTTAACTTATAAAGATCAGATTCCATTAGAATTAACTCCCGGTATCAATAAAATCCAGTTCTCCGTTCTTAATTCCAACGGTGTTTCCAGCTTGACCGAAACACGCTATATAACGCTCAATGCCCCAGAAATAAAAGGAAACCTTTACGTAGTAGCCATTGGTGTGTCAGATTATTTGGATGACGATTTTGATTTGAATTTTGCTGCCAAAGATGCCACTGATTTGGTCAACTTGTTGGAATCCAGAGAGGAAATGTACGATGGCTTCACCAAAATCTTAATCACAGATTCGGAAGCAACCCGCGAAAATATAAAGGCTGTCAAGAATCGTTTGTTGGAAACTTCCGTGAACGATGAGGTGATTCTATTTGCTGCCGGTCACGGCCTGCTGGATGATAACTACAATTACTTCTTCGGAACATCAGATATCGACTTTTACAATCCAGCCAACAAAGGACTGGCTTATGAAGATTTGGAGGATCTGCTGGACGGCATCCCGGCGCGCAAGAAACTGCTCCTTATTGATGCCTGCCATTCCGGTGAGATAGATGAAGATGAACTTGCAGACTTAGAAAATACGCAAGGCCAGAATCCGGCTGTTTCAACCAGAGGTTTTAGAAAAATATCGAAAACAAAAGCTGACAAGAAAATTGGTTTGGAAAAATCGATTGACCTCATGAGCAAATTTTTCAATGACCTCCGAAAAGGAACCGGTGCTATGATTATTTCATCTGCATCAGGCGCGGAATTCGCTTTCGAATCCGCTGCATGGCAAAATGGGGTGTTCACCTATTCACTGTTAGAAGGCATAAAATCGGGCAATGCAGATGCCAACAAGGATAACACATTTTCAGTATCAGAACTACGCGATTATGTTAGCAAAAGAGTAGTTGAGCTCACCGCGGGCAAGCAAAACCCAACTTCGAGAAGGGAGAATCTGGAGAACGATTTTAGGATTTGGTGAGCGTAAAAGTCTTTTTTACCACTAAGAGTACTTTTACCACAAAGGTCACTAAGGATGGCACAAAGGTGCACTAAGCTATATTTTTCCTTTGTGATACTTTGTGAGTACTTTGTGTCCTTCGTGGTTAGTTTTTTTACCACAAAGTCGCACTAAGGATGGCACTAAGGCACACTAAGGTTGATTTTTTTCTTAGTGGTACTTTGTGTGTACTTTGTGTTACTTCGTGGTTAGCTTTTACCACAAAGAGCACTAAGGATGGCACAAAGGTACACTAAGCTATATTTTTCCTTTGTGATACTTTGTGAGTACTTTGTGTCCTTCGTGGTTAGTTTTTTTACCACAAAGTCGCACTAAGGATGGCACAAAGGTGCACTAAGCTATATTTTTCCTTTGTGATACTTTGTGAGTACTTTGTGTCCTTCGTGGTTAGTTTTTCCTTCGTGGTTAACTCTTTTACCACAAAGAGCACTAAGGATGGCACTAAGGAACACAAAGCTTTTTTTTCCTTCGTGATACTTCGTGTGCACTTCGTGTCCTTCGTGGTTAGTCTTTTCTTCGTGGTTAACTCTTTCCTTCGAGGTTAACATTTCTTCGTGGTTATTTCCTCCATTCATGATACATCCCCATTCTTTGGCTTACTTTTTTGACATAGTCTTTCGTTTCATCATGCGGTAGGTACTGACGCAAAAAACCATAGCATTCTTCATAAGTCATGGCATTGATTTTAGGTACTGCCTTTGATGGATTGGTTGTTCCAGTGAAAGCCCTGGCCACATTACCTGCTCCGGTATTATAAGCAGCAATGGCACACAACATCCTGGAATTTGGGTCTGTAACTTTTTTAAAATAGCGTGTCATCAATATCTGAAGATAGGCTGTGCCAAGTTCTATGTTTTTATCGGCTTCGTAAAGGTAATTGGCTGGCAGCACTTTATCCTGTTTATAGACATACTGGTAGGCATCGCGGGCGCCAGAAGCAGGCACCAGCTGCATCAGCCCATAAGCCGGAGCATTGGATTTGGCCTTAGGATTAAAATACGATTCGGTATGTATCACGGCATAAACGAGTTCTATCGGTAAATCATATTTTGATGCATAGGTATTGACTTCATTTTCATATTTGGCGGCACGGATTTTTATATGATCGGGAGCCAGCGCCATCGTCACCGTTACCTTGGTACGCTGTTGTCCATCAGCACCTTGGACAGATTCTTTCTTGATGTCCTTTTCTTTAACTATTTCTTTTGCAAAATTATCTGCGTTTGACTCATCTACCTCAGTGCCTTCTTTGGTTTTAAATTGCCCTTTCAGCACAGGGGTTTCCTCAAGCGGCTGTGGTTTCTCTGTGGTAGTAGAATAATCCTTCGTGCTGCCTTCGGTGGTTACCAATTTCGCCACCGTTTCTTCCAGCTTTTTATTCACCAGCGCATCATTGTTGGCTTCTTCGGGTGTAAGCAATACTTCAACCGTAGCCACACCTTCTTCAAAATCAACATCTGAGCGGCTTTTTTTATCTTCGCTGTATTCCACCCAGTCTTTTTTGGTAGAACTGATGAACTCGCCAGTTCCCCAAAAGTCTTCTACCTCTTTGCGGAGTTTTTCAAGGCCTTCCTGTTCTTCTTTCACGTATTGCTCATAAGCTATACTCTCAGCTTCAAGGTAGTTCTGAAAGTTTTGGTTTTCCTGTCTTTGAAACTCCTCAAAAGATTGTTCCTCAGTTACCTGGGCATTAACAGTGCTTGAAATCAGGAATGCAGCTGCTAAAAGCATGGAAAGTTTTAATAATGTCTTCATTTCATTTGTGTTTTAGGTTAGATGTTTTTACCACTAAGGTCACTTTTACCACTAAGAACACTAAGGATGGCACTAAGGTACACTAAGGTTTTTTTCTTTGTGTTCCTTCGTGTGTACTTCGTGTCCTTTGTGGTTAATTTTTCTTTGTGTTCCTTCGTGTGTACTTCGTGTCCTTTGTGGTTAATTTTTCTTTGTGTTCCTTCGTGTGTACTTCGTGTCCTTTGTGGTTAATTTTTCTTTGTGTTCCTTCGTGTGTACTTCGTGTCCTTTGTGGTTAATCTTTTTACCACTAAGAGCACTAAGGATGGCACTAAGGTACACTAAGGTTTTTTTCTTTGTGTTCCTTCGTGTGTCCTTTGTGTTCCTTCGTGGTTAATTTTTCTTTGTGTTCCTTCGTGTGTACTTCGTGTCCTTTGTGGTTAATTTTTCTTTGTGTTCCTTCGTGTGTACTTCGTGTCCTTCGTGGTTAATTTTTCTTTGTGTTCCTTCGTGTGTACTTCGTGTCCTTTGTGGTTAATTTTTCTTTGTGTTCCTTCGTGTGTACTTCGTGTTCCTTCGTGGTTAATCTTTTTACCACTAAGAGCACTAAGGATGGCACTAAGGTACACTAAGGTTTTTTTACTATACTTCATGAACAACTCCTTCCTTTGTGAGACTTTGTGAGTACTTTGTGTCCTTTGTGGTTAATTTTTCTTTGTGATACTTTGTGTATCCTTCGTGTTCCTTCGTGGTTAATTTTTCTTTGTGTTCCTTCGTGTGTACTTCGTGTCCTTTGTGGTTAATTTTTCTTTGTGATACTTCGTGTGTCCTTCGTGTTCCTTCGTGGTTAATTTTTCTTTGTGATACTTCGTGTGTACTTCGTGTCCTTTGTGGTTAATTTTTCTTTGTGGTTAATTTTTCTTTGAGGTTAATTTTCTTTGTGGTTAATCCTTTTCATCGTCGTTACCACCACCCTTTTCTCCGCCTTTAAATCTTCATTACTCATTTTTTTAAACCCTCTGGTCTTGCTTAGCACAACATTAAGATCCTCCTGAATAAAATCGTATCCATATTCATTTTTTGTATAGAGTGGCTCAAAAGCTTTGGTTTGCGCATTGGCCTGCAAAAACTCGGCTCCGAAAGGAGGTGCACATTGAAACACCGCAGGAATTTCCACAATTTTATTCACCTTGTCGCTGCCGATATACTCATTGTCTACCAACAACACCTTTGAACCATCCGCCATATAATCAACAATTCTTAGATAACACACATTATTCACCCTGATGTATATTTTTAAGGTGTCATTTTCTTCAAAAATGGGGCTGTCGTTTCCTTTGTTAGTCCACAGCTCCAGGGTCATGCCTCCATTTGTAATCTCATTACTTTTAAACTGCATCATACTTTCGGCGGCCTGGCCAAAGTTTTCAGGCGTATAAGAAATATCCCGCTCTGTGAGCCAACCGACGGGCATTGTCCCTTCTGCCGAAGCAAGTGGTTTTCCGTTTGAAACATCGCGCAGCGTGGTGATAACTTTTAAATTTTCTCCATCTTTCCAATAGGTGCCGCTGAGAATATATTCAGGAGCTCTGGCTCCCGCCTTTCCTGCTGACGAACTGACCAAAAAGCCTCCCCCTTCAATCAGTTCGGTTTCAAAAGCACTGATAAACCTGCGTGAAAAAGGGCTCGACATGCGACTGTCCTCATAAGTAAAGCTGCCAATCCTGATGTTTTTTGAAAAATCACCTGTTTGAAGTTTTAAGCCATAACTTAAAAAGCTGCACAACTCCTTCAAGCTGACATGATCGCTGCGGTAAAGCTGCTCGATACCATATTTCACCTGCACTTCATAGGCGTTAATTTGGGCAATTTGTGCTGTGGAAGCTTTCAATAGCCACACGATAGCATAAGCCGATTCTGCCTCCCGAAACAAAGGCATGCAACTATAAAAAGCCTTTAGCGCGTTTTCCTTGTCGTCCTTCTCTACAAATTGTTCAGCGACAGCAATATGGCCGGCAATGGTGTAATTGTAGTTATCGAGCTTTGCCTGATAATAATCAATCAGCTTTTGTTTATTGACCCAGGCCAGCGCATAGCCCATTTTTTTTCGTTTATCAAAATAAGTCTCTGTTTTCAATCCGGTGAGATCGATTTTAGAAAAGGCTGTACTAGCAGATTTAAGCTCATTGGAAACCTGCTCGTTTACCTGACTTTGAAGCTGTGTGGTAACACTCTCTACCGTAACCTGCACCGTGCTTACCAGCTCTTCGATGGCTACCATTTTCAGTTTCTCAAGCAGCACATTTTCGGATTCTCCTTTTTTGAGCTCGTTCATGCCAAACCCAATGAAATATTCGCTGTCAGGATAAAGCTGTTGGCGTTGACCAAAATCAACCCAGTCGGGAGTTTGAGCAGACAGCATACAGCTGCTACTGAGTAGAATTAAATAAAGCAGGTATTTTTTCATAGCTATTAATAGTCTGTATATTACGTCATTTTTTTATTTCCTACCTCACAATACCATTTGGAAAACCCGATATGCTTTGCGGTAACTTATTAAGCCCCCTTCCTTCAAAGCTCCAATGTCCTGCTTACCACATTTATCCTGTTTATCTGCCCGTTCGTAACACTAAACACCTGCCAATAAGTACCTTCTGTATCCACAGGGATTTGAAAGATTTCTAACAGTTTATTATCACCATAAACCTTCACGCTGGCTTTGGAGTTAGAAAGTTTATGGGAACTGGCTTTTTCTCTATTGCTGTAGTTATGAACATAATAGCGATAGCTACTTCTGTCGTCAATATGCTTTACCGTTATGGTTTCAGGGCCAAAGCCTTTGAGGTCGTCGCGGTCAAGACTAGCTACTTTGTCAGCACTAACCAGCCTATTGCGATAAGAAATATGATAGTCGCCATCCTTTTCCAGATGCGCATCCAGGTCGTCGGGTTTTTTATCCCATTCCAGCACTATCCTCAACTGCCCTATCGGCATCTTTTTTGAAAGAGAGAACCGGTTATAGAAAATGGTTTGAGCCACTATCTCGATAGGAAAATCAACGGTGATATAGTTATCCCGCTCTACATGAACGGCATAGGTTCCATCCTTTTCAGGAATGGGAAACCGGATAATTCCCAGTCCGTCCGAGGTGAAAGTACCCCTATCAGCTATGGTAGCTTTAGCATCACCCACAGGCTCTCCGGTTTCGGCATCATTAAAACGGAGTGAGAGAAGTCCGCTTTCTGCCTCAATGGTCGCGTCATCAAGTTTTTCACGCATCTTATCTATCTGAGCTGTAGCTAATTGGAAGCTAAAAGCCATTAACAAGGTTAAAAAATACGATTTCGTTTTCATAGTTAATTGTTTTAGTCTAAAATATCTGATTTCATATTTACCGTCTTACGGGTATGATCCGTATCATAATCAAAAATCATATCGCCATTATGGCGCATCAATCTTACAAAGTTCAGGTTATACCAAATAAACGCTTTCCCAACCTGCATACCCGACAGCATATCGATTTGTTCGTTTCCGTCTTGTAGCGAAGTAATCCTAAGCCGGGCATTGTTGTTGATTTTAATTTTATCAAAGGAAACCGACTTGCCATTATTGGTTTGAACCTGAATGATGCCCTCCTCATTTTTCATAAAGACAACATTGCCAATATTTTGATAAATGGAAGGCGATTTTGTTTTAAAAGAGGGATTATATTTATCCAATGCCTGTTGTGCTTCCTTTCCCGGAATAACCATTCCACTGGATTTTATCAGGTTAATAACGGCAAATAATCCCGCGATACTTTTATCAGCCTCAGCGGCCGTTAATGCATCATTTTCCTCTTTCAGGTAATCAATTACATTGAAATCGTTTTCTGCATTGAACGATAACGGTTTCATCCCCATACCCACAGTTTGGTTGATGGAACCTACAAACGTAAATTGACGACCACTGCAATACAGGCCTTGCGTTAGCTGTTCGCCGTTTTCAAAATACAAGCGCGTTTTCAGATTTTCTCCCTCGTCATCTAATTTCACGACATAGTTCAGGTAGGGGGTATAATTAACAGTGTCAAGTCCGGCTTTTTTCAGCCAGAAAAGCTGCCCGTTTTTAGTATAAGAAGCGATAAATACATCTTCTCTTCCATGCTCTGCACTTATCCTGATAGCGTCAGCGGCAATTTCGCCAGAGAAGCTGCCTGCTATTAGTGGATTTTCATTTTTATCCAGGGCAAGCGTTATTCCCGTGGCGAGCTTACTGGCTTCAATATTTCTGGCCCATTCCAAGGTATTATCTGCCTTGTATTTGGCCACAAAAGCCTGCCGACTTCCCGCCTCCGATTTCCAAAGTTGGTTGCCTGGTTGTGCCTCCTGACTGTAATAACCTGTAAGGTATATATTCCCATAGGAATCTCTTTGAGCATCCGCCTGATTGCCAGCCCGGTATCCTCCCCAGCTATTGGTTAACTGCCAGAACTGCCTGCTCAGATTTGTTGTGGCATTGCTGCTGTTCGTTGGAATAATAGTAGCCTGCAAATTCTTATAGGTCGGCATCGAAAGCCCTAAAGGTGCGTTGACATAGGTAGGGTCTGCAATGGTGTACCGACTGTTTTGATAGGTTAGATATTCGCCCGGAAAAGTTGAATTGAGATTTACTGCTGTCGCCACATGTCCCGGATATTCTAAACCAATCACATCAAGATGAAGCAGTTGCCTTACCAGATAAGCAAATAGTGCAGATCTGTCTTCGCAATCAGAGCCGGCATAAAAAAACAGCTCTTCCGGAAAGAAAAACTTTTCAGCATTAAACTGTTCCTGATCCGTCATGTATTTGAACGAATTTTGAACAAATCTTAACAAAAAATTTAGAGCCTGGCTGGTTTCCATCGGCGCAAGATAAGGAATAAGCCCTTCGGCAAGAGATTCTTTAGTAACCCTGGACATGGGAGCATTAAAAAACACGCTTAAATCGGTAAGCGGGTAATCTTTTAATAAATACAGCGTATTAACGCTTAGCAAAACCGGGAAAGAGACCTCCGCTTCATCGTTTTTGAAAGCAATTTGCTTTGTCAGAAAGTCGTCACCAATATTTAATGGCTGGTAGATATTTAGATCAATCATCCTGTTGGCGCCAGGAAAGCTAAAGTCGTAGGTTTGAAATGAATCTGCATTGACGTCTTCAACAAAATAATACCGAACGCCATGTATCGTGAGATAACTTTTCCCATAAAGTTGGTTAACAGTGGGTATCAACAAAAATAGCTGGTTTCCGCTGTAGGCCATCTTCACATCGTAGCCCGATCGTATCATTAAAAACCAGCTAAGCAAACGGGTCTTGTTTTTGTCGGAAGCTGCAATTTTATTTGCTGTGGCTTCCACCAGTTTAAAATAAGCCCAATCGTTTAGGCTGAGTTTTTCATTCAATCTAAAAAGCTCATTAACCAATTGATTATAATAGGTTTGACTACACATCGTCCACCAATCACCAATAGCTTGTTCGCTAAGCTTATCAATTGAACCCATCGCTAAGCGATCATCAAATTGGATATTCAGGCTGGTGCCGTAAAAGTCAATACTGGTGGTTGTTTTCAGAAAGTCTGCCGGCTCGGTTTTTTGAACAACAGGCAGGATTGGCCTTTCATAAAGTGTTGGTTCCTGCTCTGACACAGGAATTACAGTTATCTCTTTTGATTTCATCTTTGCTAAAATAACTTCTTTAGGAGCTTCAGGTGTTTCGGTGGGTTTTGGTTTTTCAGGTATTGCTATGCCTTTAAAAACCTGGTAGGAATCCCATTCATTTTTTAAAAACTGAGAAAATTCCTTATCTGCCTGATTTACAAAATCATCAAACTCAGCAGCTAGTTTTTTTAGTTCTTGGTCTTGCTGCAGCTTAAATTGTTGCAGCTTGTCTGTCTCCATTTTTTTATACGCTTCATACGTTTGCGTGAAGGCTGTTTGAACAAAACAGAGGAATAAAAAGAGAAGGAAATATTTAGATACGCGCATGACACAAATTTTAGTTCTGATTAAAAAAATCCGTTTCAATTTGCAACTTATTATTTTTTATTAGCAAGCGTTTGATTCTGAAGGAGGTGCTCTTGTGGCTTAACACCCTGTTCAGGTTCTGGGTGGTTTTAGTATGTTCATCTGTCATCGCAGAATGACTTACATCTGACTCATTAAAGTCTAAAATCAACGACTGCACTATACCTAAAAAGTAAGCATGCCAAACACCCTTTTCAAGCGTAAACTCTGGTAAGTAAAGCGTGTCTTTAACTGACAATTCATTTTTAGGTTGATAAGTTAAAACCCCAGAATAGGTTGGCAAAAGCTTTCCTTCGAAAAAGGATTGTTGAGCAGCTTTCTTATCCAATTGCTTCGCGATATAATGAAAGAGCGTATCGTTTTCATTTTGATGGTTTTTCTCGAATGCGATAAAATCAGCCCGGGAAGTATTGGTTTTCTTACTGTTTTTCCTAATGGTGGAAGTAGAAACTTCGATTGAACAATTCATTGAGGAAGGGTCAGCTATTGGAAAATTATTCTTTCTAATTATCATTGAGGCAAGGACTATAGCCTCGTTGTTATTGGTGAATGTATCGTTAATGATATTAAAATCAATAGTATTAAATCTATAATCGCTTGAAATTCGATTAAAATCATTGTAAACAGAAGATATAATATTACCGCTGTTTAAATCTTTCTCGCTGATATAATAGTCGAATAATCCACTCATCTCAGTATTAAGCTGCAGCATACAAACAGCTTTAGCCCTGTGTATGGCTAGGCTCATTGCAGCATCTCTGTCCATTGCCGGGTCGGATATGCCAAGTGCATAAACCTGTTTTTCAGTAGCCTGTGGCAGATTCGTTATCCAGTCAGGCAAATCAGTTTTAAGAAACACATGATCAATATTCGAAGGAACATCCCCTAAGTCAACAACTTCCTGTTTGCCAAATCTTTTCTCAAAATCTGACTGAAACTTGGAATAATCAACATCAATTTTTCTATTTTCATACTGATTAGTCTGTGCGCTGGTTAAGTAAAAAGCAAGAAGAAGACAAGCAGATATTGCTAATCGAAATCTATGGCCAGCATCTTTCATCTTGATTTTAATATAAAAATAAAAAGTAAAACTTAGCATACAATACAACTATCGGAAGTTAGCTCCCGATAGTTATATAGCAATAGGCACGAAGAAAAATAGCGTTCTAACTATTTCTCGGATTTTTTCATCTCTTCTTCAAAAGTATTTTTGAATTTTTGGTAGTCGTAATCTACTTTTAATTCATCATCTTTGGAAATACTATTGTAAACAGGATTCAGCACATTATCTACTGGAAGCTCATAAACCAGGTATGCCCTATATTTACCCTCTTTTGTTTTCGTTACTTTGTCACAAACTGAGTTATATCCGTTAATCTTTTGATTCACAACGGTTCTGATCAGTTCTTCATAGCGTTTTTCAACACTTTCGTTCATATCTTTCTGGCGACGGCTGTTGTAATTATCAATTACAGCTTTAACGGTCACCTCAATCTTTGAACTCAACTCCTCAAGTGTATTAGATTTAGCAATTTTTTTTGCCATGACCATATCCGTACTTTCTCCCAATGAACCGGCACGAATGAATTCAGCACTTGAAGGATAATCTTCACTGGAGCAAAACTGTTTGATTTCGGTTTCATCCTCATAAGATGCTTTTGGTGCAGGAGTTTCAGCTATCTTTTTTGACGATGAACAGCTGGTTGCAAATAGTGCAATCATTAGAATCAGTATCAATACCGATCCGCTTTTTAAGACAATTCTTTTCATAATAAAATTAATTTAAGGTTGAAATTAGTGATCTTTTCTCTTTAAGAAAACATACGGCTACAAATATAAAATAAAATGCAACCCAAAACAATAAAACTAAAAAAGTTAATAAAACTTAAAAATAGCTTTAATATTTATCTATATTACTGGTTATCAATTGCGTAATTTAACACAAAATAATATTTTAAGTCACCGCATGAGTGTATCGGTTGGCAAACTCTGGGTTTGATAAAGCTCCAACTTTATTCAATAGAGCCGAACTGCCAACTGGATACCCAAAAAGACCTGATTTTTTGAAGGACAAGTTGAAAACAACCAATATTCAGATCAAAACCTGTAAAGTATTTTAAAACAGGCAGTTGCTAAAACCAAAATCAGAAAGCTGGCAACTTTATTGGTTGTTACATTCTTATGTTAAGGTTTTATAGCATGGTCTCGTCAAGCATTGCGACTAGACCAGCTCAGCTATTCATTGGCTAAGCGTTTTTTTTGCAAGTCTTAATTAGTTTTTTTCTATTCTTATCAGAATTTTTAAAAAAAATAGTTTCCTTTGTTACACCAATTTAAAAACGGAGTAAATCTGAAAAGCCTTATCAGTGATACTCCCTACTAAACAATTGAAATACAATGAAAAAACTACTAATCATCGTTGCTATGCTTGGGATTAGCCTGGGTACAGATGCACAGAACATTGCTTCTGGCAGCACATCAAATTCTTCCTATTTCATAGATAACGCCTCTGGTTCTCCAAAATCTTGCGGCTCAAATACATACGGAGCACTGGGCAATGGAACAACGAAAGACTGGTACACACCGTTCTTGGTGGAAAAATTATCAGGCATTTCAGCAATAGCAGCAGGTGCTGGTCATGCGCTCTTTCTGAAAAATGATGGCAGCGTTTGGGCTTGTGGAGGTAATGAAGAAGGAGAATTGGGAGATGGAACAAATACAAAAAAGCTTAAACCAGTTCAGGTGAGCGAGCTTGCAGGTATCACAGCAATAGCAGCAGGAGGGCTGCATTCCCTGTTTCTGAAAAAGGATGGTAGCGTTTGGGCTTGCGGAAGTAATAAAACAGGACAATTGGGCGATGGAACAACCACTGACAGGAACTTACCTGTGCAAATAAGCGGACTATCAGGAATCATCGCGATAGCAGCAGGAGAACAGCATTCCCTCTTTCTGAAAAAGGATGGTAGCGTTTGGGCTTGTGGGAACAATAAATGGGGACAGCTTGGCGATGGAACAACGACTGATAAGAACATCCCAGTACAAATAAGCGGACTATCAGATATCACCGCAATAGCAGCAGGAGCTCAGCATTCCCTTTTGCTGAAAAGGAATGGTACTGCCTGGGCTTGCGGGAAAAATACATTTGGACAATTGAGTGATGGAACCACAATGGATAGACACACCCCTACTTTGTTAAACGAGCTACTTGGCGTCACCGAAATAGCTGCAGGAAGCTCTCATTCCCTCTTTTTGAAAAGCGATGGCAGCGTATGGGCCTGTGGCTGGAATGGTTATGGAGCGTTAGGCGATGGAACAAATAAAGGAAAGATCACACCAGTCAAACTAAGTGATATAACAATTAAAAGACAATAGCAGCAACTTAAATGTTAAAGCCGAAAGAACGGTAATATTGAATGTGCCTGGAAAGCTTGCCAATAGAAGAATTCGTAGCGTTATCAAACGATACTTTTAACCCTAAAACCAAACTGTAATGAGAAAAATACTGACAATACTAATACTTCTAATTGGTCAACTATGTTTCGCAAACATGGCATCGCCCATTTTAAGAGGAACATTTTCAAGTTCTGCCTTTTCAAGTCGTGATATTGACATCATCAAAGAAAAAATACATTTCAGCATTGACAAAGACTTCAATACCGGCAATTATGTAATAGAATATTTTATCAAAACTGACCTGGAAGGGAAACAAACTCCACTGCTATTTTACGCCCGGGATTATACCAGTGATTTCAAATTATGGGTTGATGATCAAGAGGTTAAACTGCTGGAAATACCGCATGAATACATCTCAACCATTAATACTCCTTTTGAAAGATTTGCAAATTCATTTAAAAAACCATTTCGGGAAGGTGAATCTGAAACGGTTGAAATTTCCTGGGAGAAAAATTCAGCTTTTGTTTATGAGCTAAACGATTTAAAATATTTTGAAGCAGATCTGACGGCTGGCGAACATATAATCAGGATAGAATATGCAGCGAATGTTTGGACTGATATTACAGGTTGGGTAAAGGAATATAGTTTTCGCTACTCCCTTTCGCCAGCACAATATTGGAGATCTTTTGGTTCGTTAGAAATAGTACTGGATGCTACCGCATCTAATTATTTATTGGAAACCAATCTTGGACAACCCACGCACGGCAAGCTCGACAGTATTGCTTTTTGGAACTTCAATAAACTACCCGTAGATTTTATCAAAATCACTTATAAGCCTCAGGTTAGCAGTCTGGCAAAGGCAATGATTGCTATAGGTCCAATAGGTTTAACGCTTATAATTGCTATACTAATAACCTTATTCCACTTGATTCAAATTAAAAGATACAGAAAAAATAATCCATCTAAAAAGCATTCATGGGTTGTTATTGTTGGCAGCATTGTTATTCCGTCTCTAATTATAATCAGTTATATGCTTTCATTTGGAATTATTGACAGAGCCATTGGCAAAGAAGCAGGTAACTATCATGGCTATACTTTTTTAATTATAATGCTATCTCCAATTCTATGGCCAATTTATTGGCTAATCATGTTGAGGGCTGACAACGCAATTAAAAGGAAAATGAACAAAGCCCAAAAACTTTGACAGAAATTATGAAAAGACTGACAGCACTCCTATTGATGCCTTTTTTGACAACAATACTCAGTTGCAAAAATGATGGAAATTTTTCAGAACCGAAAAACCTTTCTGAATTTGAAAATACCCGGTTTATTCCAACAATGGAACATGAAATCTCAAATAATGAAAATTCGGTTTACTGTGCAACAATCCTTTTTGCCTGGGACGAAATAAGAAAACAGATTGATTCGCCATTGAACATAACAGACAACAATTATGACCTTAAGCTGCTTAATCAATCAACCTCATTTACAAATGTTCTAAAAAGCAATGAATATGAAGTTAGTGGAGAAGTTGAAGGAGATAAAATCAAAGTAAGGGCAGCGTTTAATAAATCGTTGCCTTTTGAGATTGAACTGCAAAGTTTTACTAACAAACTGATTTTTGACGGAGAAGAAGTTGCTTCTTTTGGCATGAAAGGAAATGACAGTTACAAACAACAAGAAATTGTCAAAATAATTTACTATGAAAACGACAACAACTTCATAATTAAACTATTGCCAAAAGACAAAGAACACGAAATCATTTTGTTCAAGGCTGCCCAAAACTTCAATTTGATAGCAGAAATGACGACGGAAATCGAGAAACTGACCGGAATTGGAAGGACTGAAAAGCAGCACGAAGAAATGAGTTGGAAATACTACTTTAATCTAGATGATGAAGTAGTCATCCCTAAGTTTAACTTCAACATAGAAACAAACTACCCAACAATAGAAGGGAATAAATTTAGCGCTGACACACAAATTTTTCAAATTGAAAGAGCCTGGCAAAGAACAGCGTTTGTTTTGGACGAAAGCGGCGCTGAAATTGAAAGTGAAGCAGAAATTGAAATTGAAATTGCATTCGAACCAAAGGCTGAGGAAGTTGAAAAACCGAAACCTAAAAAAATGATTTTTGACAAGCCATTTTTAATCTTACTGAAACGAACAGATGCAACAAACCCCTATTTTGGCTTATGGACAACGAATACAGAATTGATGATAAAAGAATAGTTTCTGAGTTTGACACCTATCCATAGCCAAACCCACCTACCGCCTCTCTCGCTATTCACTACTCACCTCTCACAACTCACCACTCACAACTCACCTCTCACAACTCACTACTCACTACTCACTACTCACTACTCACTACTCACTACTCACTACTCACTACTCACTACTCACTACTCACTACTCACTACTCACTACTCACTACTCACCTCTCACTACTCACCTCTCACAACTCACAACTCACCTCTCACTACTCACCTCTCACAACTCACCTCTCACAACTCACTACTCACCTCTCACAACTCACTACTCACAACTCACTACTCACAACTCACTACTCACTACTCACAACTCACTACTCACAACTCTACTTATACAAAAACCTCCCATCACTATCCTCAATCACTTGCTTTTTGTAGGCATCCGGGTAGCCGGGAAATTTCGGGGGCTGCGGATATCCCCAGGGATTGCGCAAAAACTCACCCTCTTTTTCCTGTTTCATATTGCCGTCAAGATATTTTACCAATAAGAACTCACCCAAGAGTTTCCAGCGTTTCACCGTCATTTCAGCCATATTACAGGAATAATCTGTAAGATAATCTACCGCCAACTGTTGATCTTTTTCGTACAATTTGAGGGCAGCTGCATCCGTAGCGTCCACATAATTTATAAACTTATTCTCCAGCGCCGATTGAACGGCTTTTATATCGGGCATCACTCTGTTATAGAACAAATAAGCGAAATGCGCTACCCTGTTAAACACCCAAAAAGCAGCATCATCAGCATAGCTCAACATATCACCATGGCCTTCCTGAAAAGCATGGGGAACGCGCTCCATCGAAGCATAAAACGGAATATAAACCGTTGTTCCGGCATCGTCCACGCCAAACCAGTTTATACCGCCAATGGCATCGGGCAACCAGCTGCGCATCTGGGCAATAAAAGAAAATCCGGTTTGCTGCGTAGCTGTTACTCGTTCATGAAAATAGGTAGAATCCTTATAATCCCAGGTGAGCGGACGCCAGCGATAAGGAAGCCCGAACGGGCCAGCACCGGCATCTTTCGACATATCCAAAGCAGTTCCCTGCAAATAATTACGCTTAAACTGCATCAGGTCGGCAGGACTGATCTTACGATCTGGCTTAATAAACAGCGGCATACGTTCCAGCTGAAGGTCTTCGCCCGTAGCATAATCCCAATATTTTTGCATATCGCTATTTACCTCGTTAAACATGCTCCACACCCTGAGTTCGCAGAAGCGGGCAGCACCAAAATCCAGCGGTGCATACACATCGCTAAAGCTAAAATCCTTGTCATCGCCTTCAAAATAAGCTTTTTCGCGCGCAAAATCAACCACGTCTGAGGCGTATATCACCCGTAAATCAGGGCTGCTAATCTTGTCCCACGCCTTTTCGGTAATGGAAGTTTTACCGTCGGCGTAGGGAAAAGTAGTGATACGCGCATGGTTGGCATGTGCTGAAATATAGCCATCAGGAATGCGCACAGCTACCCATACCGCGCCTTTGCGCATGTTATGATCGGTTTTAGTTTTGCGGTCGTATTTCATCTCGGTTCCTTTGCCAATAATTTCCATAATCCACACCTCGTTAGCATCGCCAATAGAAAACGACTCGCCACTGCTTGCGTAGCCATGTTCCTCCACCAATTCGGCAATAACACGGATGGCTTCGCGGGCAGACTTTGAACGCTGTAAAGCAATAAACATCAGCGCTCCGTAATCCATCAGTCCGGTGGTGTCCTGTAATTCAGACCTTCCGCCAAAAGTTGATTCACCAATAGCCACCTGAAACTCGTTCATAAAACCGATGGTTTGATAAGTATGCGCTACCTGTGGAATTACGCCAAGCGGTTCGGCTGTTCCACGGTCATAAATGGTAAGGGTGCTACCGGCCGGCCAGTCGGCGCGCTGGCTAAAATACAACTCGCCATAGCGGATGTGCGAATCAGCGGCATAAGTTATCATGGTGCTGCCATCTGTTGAGGCTCCTTTGGTAACTAAATAATTTGTGCAGGCAAACAGTTGGTTTCCAGTGGCTAAAAATAGTAGCAAACTCAAACTAAAGTAAATTTTGTTAGAAAACATACATCATCAGATTTTAGTGAATCATCGAAAAAACAGAACAGCAAATATAGTAAAAGAAAGGAGTTAAGAAGTTTTGTGCGATTTGATATACACATCCCGCTGAGGAAAAGGTATATCAATATTATTCTCACGAAATGCGTTATCAATCTTATAACGCAGATCACTTTTTGTGTTCTCGACAATAAAAGCCTCATTCGTCCAAAAATAAAGTTGAAAATCAAGGCTTGACTCACCGAAATTAACAAAACGTACAAAAGCTGCAGGCTGCATTAAAATATGCTCATGAGCGTTGGCGCAATCTTTTAACAGCTCAGTAACCAACTTAATATCACTACCATAAGCCACACCAACATCCACATGAAAACGGGTGAGTTTTTCTACATGACTCCAATTAATCACCCGATCATTTACCAGTTGAGAATTGGGTACAATCACCAAAACATTTTCACGTGTTTTTATTTTTGACGTACGAATTCCAATACTAACAACGCGCCCAATCATCTCATTCTCCATTTCTACCACATCATCTACTTTTAAGGAACGTTCAATTAATAAAATAATGCCGCTGGCTACATCATTAAACAGCTGCTGCAAACCCAACCCAACACCTACCAAAAGTGCAGCGGCACTGGCAATTAGAATACTTACTTTTACGCCAAGTGTATCAAGTAGCAAAACTACTACAACAACCCAAATCACATACTTAATGATAGAATAAAACGCGTGTGCCGTTCCTGCATCTATCGCATGGCGGGCTATCAACCTTTTGTAAATCCTTTTGTATAAGCGCATCAGCAAGCTCGTTATTACAATAACAAGTAATCCTATCAGAACATTATACAAATTAATTTTTACATTATTGAGTTTAAATAATTCAATACTTAAAAAATCTTTTACTTCGTTAACCGTGTCGAGGAACTGTTGCATAGTAGGATATTAGAATGTAAATATAAAAAAAATCGGGCTTGCTGCTTTTAATTTGGATATATTTTTTTGAGAAACAGCACATCAAAGCTACCTTAGGTCGTCAATATGCAATCCTAAAATTGCCAATTTGCTATTTTTCGCTTTTTAGTTCTATTTTTGTCCAAAATTTAGACAATGACGGCTGATCAGATTGGGATAATTATTTTAGTACTGCTTTTTGTCGTAGGTTATGCTTTCAGGAGCTGGTATAAAAAGCAGGCGCGTTCTTATAGAATTTCCGACAGTGTCGCCAATGGCTACACCCTCACGGTTCTCGACCATAACCCACGGGCCGAAGGAGCTACACTCGAATTAAAATGCACCGCTCCAATAGATGGCAAACTGAACAGAAGTGGCTTTGGCATCGAAATCATCAGAAAAAAACGCGAACTATATAAAATATTTTTCGCCGATCATCCTGAAATGCGCACCGGCCTCAAATTGGCCGACGACAACAAAATGATTCAGCTCCTTATCGAAAAGAAATCTCTGCTGGACATCATCAGAAAAGAAGAAATTAAACTCAACCGCTTTCGTTTTTTTATCGACTTAGGTAACAATAGCTATATAAAATCTCCTGAATTCACATTTTCATCACGTTTTCTGATTTACAAAGTTGATACAGGTAAATACAATTAGCTTACGCAATCTGCTTCAAAATTAATGGAGCAGCCCAATACCTGATTTCTATACATAGGAATAACTTTCCCAAAATGGGAAATATATAATAAAATGTTTATTATAACACACTGATTATATGTAGGTTAAGTACTGATTTTCCTTGGCATACAATTTGGTTTTTAACTGCGGTTTAGCCAACAAATCCCTTTCCTGACAAATTAGTAAACTAATTTGTCTGAAAACTTAAAACATAATGGTCAATTATTTGCTTTCTGTAGTGTTAGCCTTTCTGCAAACGAATGCGGGCTGGCTAAATGTACTATTTATTGACCTGCTCCAACCAAGCACAAATGGATTTTTTTCGCCGCTAATATTTATAATATTACTACTGGTTATAGCCGTACTTTTTACTTTTATCATAAAAAATGTTCGCCAGCAAGGCAAGCAAAATAGGCGCTTACTACATTTGCTCGAAGACCGCCACAAGCTTATCGACAACCATAAAACCGACCTGGAGAAAAACCTCAAAACAATGACTGAACTAAAGGAAAAAGCTGAGATTGCTAACAGTGTTAAGACCAAGTTCTTGGCCAATATCAGTCACGAAATCCGCACCCCGCTCAATGGTATCGTCGGCTTGCTCACTATGGCAAAAAAAATCAATACCCCAATGGAAATGCAGCTTATCCACAAGGAGATTTACATGCTCAATACCAAGCTTATAGCCATGACCAATGATATGCTTGACTATGCCAAATTGGAATGTAATATGCTGCAACTTGATCAGCTTAACTTTCATTTTCACAACGAATTACAAGAAATTATTACGAGCTATAGGCCTTTGGCTAAAGAAAAAAATCTGGAGTTCAGAAGCCATATTGACGAAGAAATCCCAGTTTATTTAAAAGGAGACGCATCGCGCCTGAAACAAATCGTCAATAATCTATTGAGTAATGCTTTTAAGTTCACCAGCAGTGGCTACGTCAACCTGAAAACTGAGCTAATAGCAGAGGAGCGGGATACAGTACGCATCAAAATTGCAGTAGCAGATAGCGGCGATGGTATCAAAACGGAAGATCAGGACAAAATTTGGGAGATTTTTCAGCTTGGCGATGGCAGCTATACCCGCAATCAGGGCGGTTCCGGACTTGGCCTTACCATATCAACCAAGCTCGTTGAACTGATGGAAGGCGAAATAGGCCTTGAAAGCATTGAGAAACAAGGATCTGTGTTCTGGTTCACACTAAAATTGGCGAAAGGAATAGCACCCGATTTGATCGAAGGAAATACCGTAAAACATATTCTTTTGGCTGAAGATAACCTCATCAACCAAAAAGTTTCATTACAAAGCCTCCGCGGATTGGGCTATAGTGTAGATTTGGCAGCAAATGGAAAAATAGCTGTCGAGAAATTTCTGAAAAACGATTACGACCTGATATTGATGGATATTCAAATGCCAGAAATGGATGGCATTACAGCAACAAAAGAAATCCGTGAAATAGAACGCGAACAAAGCGTCGAAAATCCGGTGCTAATCATTGCTATTACCGCCAACTCTATCAAAGACGACCGTCAAAAATGCTTAGAAGCCGGCATGAACGAATACATCAGTAAGCCCTTCAACTTGGATAAATTTCCACTGATTATAACACAATTACTGGCTCAAAAAGCATTGCTGGCAAGCAGCAAATAGATCTAATTACAAAGAAAATCTACTAAAACGACTTAAAAATTCGTGCCTGCGAAACACCGGGTGCAACAATTTTAAGATCAAGAAAATAGCCAAAAGGCGTTTGATCGCATTGCCAGTCGGCTTTAATCATGCGATGCTGTGCCCGGTTAAAAATTTCATGCGTAAATTCCGCGCTCGCTTTGCTCTCAGCAAGATGCGCAAAAGAATGCAAAATCACATGCCGCGATTCATTTTTACGTGCGCCCCATTTCACAACATTCAAAAGCTTGTCCTCCGTGCCTTTGGGATCGACCTCATCCTTCTCTTCGGCCTGAATAAAAGCCACCAGCACTTTTTCAAAAGAGGCGCCCTGACTAACATCCGGAGCTTCTTCCAGATTTTTCACCGCTGGCTCGTAGCCAAATTCATCGCAAAACATCATCAAAATCTTCATTATAGCAAACATTTTTTATCAGACTACAAAGCTATAAAAATGTACATTGGCAGTGCTTTTTGCTTTGATCAGGATTATGATTAAAGCAGAAACTCCACTAAATTTGTGCAAAATTTTAAACTTATGACAAACCTTGCCCAACCTTTAGCAGAACAACTCAGGCCGCAAAGCTTGGACGAATATATCGGGCAGGAACACCTGGTAGGCGAAGGAGCAATCCTGCACCGGGCCTTGGATAGCGGCAGAATACCTTCTATGATTTTCTGGGGACCACCCGGTGTTGGCAAAACCACTTTAGCTTATATCATATCGAAGCAAACCGACAGACAGTTTTTTGTGCTAAGTGCCGTTAGTTCAGGCGTTAAAGATGTGCGTGAAGTGATTGACCGCGCCCGGATGTTGCCCAAAGCTCCTATACTGTTTATTGATGAAATTCACCGTTTTAGTAAGTCGCAACAGGATTCGCTATTGGCCGCCGTGGAAAAAGGATTGGTTACCCTGATTGGTGCCACAACCGAAAATCCTTCTTTTGAAGTGATTGCGCCATTGCTCTCGCGTTCACAGATTTATGTACTAAAATCGCTCGAGAAAAAGCATCTTGTCTCCCTGCTCAAAAACGCTGTAACTGCCTTACAAATCAGGTATAAGCGGGAAATAATCCTGAAAGAAAACAGTGCCCTGATGCAGATCAGCGGAGGCGACGCCCGCAAACTACTCAATGCCATTGAGTTGGTAACTGATGTGCTCGACAGCGAAAGCAGTGACAAAAACAAGGCACTGGAAATTACTGACCAAGACGCCAAACGCTGCATCCAGAATAACCTGGTGAAATACGACAAAAAAGGCGAAATGCACTACGATGTGGTTTCCGCTTTTATCAAGTCGATGCGTGGCAGCGATCCGAATGCGGCGGTATATTATTTGGCCCGCATGGTCGAAGCCGGCGAAGACCCGCTTTTTATCGCCCGGCGCATGCTCATCCTGGCAGCAGAGGATATCGGTAATGCCAATCCCAACGCGCTTTTGCTTGCCAACAGCTGTTTTGAAGCCGTGGGCAAAATCGGCTGGCCCGAAAGTCGGATTATACTCTCACAAACCGCTATTTACCTGGCAGCATCGGCCAAAAGTAATGCTGCTTACCTTGCCATCAATAAGGCCTTGGAAACTGTACGCAAGACCGGCGATTTGCCGGTGCCTCTCCCCTTACGCAATGCGCCAACAAAGCTGATGAAAGAGCTGGGATATGGCGAAAGTTATAAATATTCGCACGATTATCCTGGCAATTTTGCAGCACAAGAGTTTCTGCCGGAAGAAATAGCAAATAACTGTTTCTTTGAGCCTGGCAGCAACCCGCGCGAGCAGGAAATGCGGAAAAGTCTGCACGAAAAATGGAAAGGAAAATACGGTTATTAACAGCTTGAAAGCAGCGACTTTTGCAACTTTTAGACCCTTTTTTTGTTAATTTAGAAACCTAAAAAAAGAATATTGATGAAATTAAAAGACAAAGTAGTAGTAATTACAGGAGCCTCCAGCGGTATTGGAGAAGCAACGGCCATGCGCCTTGCAGCAGATGGTGCAAAACTCGTTTTGATGGCACGTCGTGAAGAACGCTTGCAGTACCTGGCCCAAAAACTTATGGACGAACACCAAACGGATTCGATGGTGGTAAAACTTGACGTAACCGATCGTGCCGCTGTGCTGGAAGCTTTTGAAGCGGTGAAGAAAACATACGGACGCATCGACGGATTGATTAACAATGCCGGATTGATGCCTGTCTCCTTCCTCGACAAGCTGAAAATTGACGAATGGGATAGGATGATCGACGTAAACCTAAAAGGCTTGCTTTATTGCATTGCCGGTGTTTTGCCAGTGATGAAAGCCCAGCAAAGCGGCCATATCGTCAATATTTCGTCTGTGGCCGGAAGACGCGTTGGCCCAGGCTTTGCGGTTTATAATGCGACTAAATTCGGTGTTACGGCCCTCTCCGAAGCCATGCGAATGGAGCTTACGCCCACCATGAATATTAAAGTTACCGTAATTGAACCCGGCGCAGTAGCCACCGAACTCACGCAAACTATAACTGATAAAGATATTTTGGACTCCTTTAATAAACCCTCCAATAGTTTAAAACCCTTGGAAGCGGATGACATCGCCCGCTCAATACAATATGCCATTAGCCAACCCGATGAGGTGATGGTGAGCGAAATACTTGTGATGCCAAGAAGTCAGATGTAACGACTTGTTTCAAAGCAATTTACTCCAAAAAGACTAAGCCAAAGAATGACTTGGTCTTTTTTTTTGAAAATATTTTTCAAAAAAACTTTTTTATGAACATATGTTCATTATCTTTGCAAACGAACATAAGCTCATTTAGATGCCACGAATTAAGACACCGCGAAAGCTCTCCGGCCTGCCAGCCATCAAAGGTTTCAGGCCTTATGGCCCTGATATTGACAAGCAGGCTACGGCAATTGTGCTCCATTTTGAAGAATATGAAGCCTTTAAACTGTGCGATTACGAAGGACTCAATCACAGTGCGGCGGCCAGGTTGATGCAGGTTTCGCGACCAACTTTCACCCGGATTTATGCTTCGGCACGCAATAAAATCGCTCAGGCATTCGCCCAAGGGCTTGCCATAGAGGTAGAAGGCGGCACCGTATATTTTGACAGCAATTGGTTTCAATGTAATTTTTGCGGTTGCTACTTCAATCAGCTTGATCCTGCGCAGCCGGTAGAAGCCTGTCCGCTTTGTGGCAAAAAACATTTTCAACAGATGGAAGAAGCTGAGTTAACTAACATGCAAATCAATTAATTATGAAAATCGCCATTGCATCACAAGGGAATACGCTCAATCACAACATTGATTTGCAGTTTGGTCATTGTGCCTTTTTCGTGATTTACGACAAAGACAGCGGCGGCATGGAAATTAGTGTAAATCCTTTTAGAGATTCACCCAAGAAAGCTGGCCTTCAAGCTGTTAAATGGTTAGCCTCTCAAAATATAAAAACCCTGATTGCAGGCGATTTCGGACCAAAAGTTCAGCCATTGCTGGATCAGCTAAGCATCCAGCTTATTGTGCTAAAAAAGCCTGACACCCGCATTCAGGACATTATTAATCTTTTAAATCAACAATAAAATGCCAAACTTAGACAAAACAGGCCCCGAAGGAAAAGGCCCAAAAACCGGAAGAGGGCTTGGCAAAGGCAGCAATCTAAATAAAGAGGAGCTGTTAAAAAAATTAGGGCAAGGAATGGGCAAACGCCGACATAGCGAATGTGCCGACGAACCCGGGCAAGGAAAACGCACGAATTATAACAAACCAAAAAAGTAAGGAGCTTATTATGCCAGGATTTAATCAAACAGGACCTGAAGGAAAAGGCCCTCAAACAGGAGGCCGCAGAGGCCCGTGTGCAACAGAAAATAATGCACTAAACCGTCAAAGAGGAATTGGCAGACGGATGAGAAATAGCAGCGAAAACCAGCAAAATACCAACGAAGACTGGAATCCAAACACAGGTTTTGGCCGCGGTATGGGCTATGGCGGCGGACGACGTCGGCGTTTTCGCGGAAGACAAAATTAATATTTTAACACAAATAACTATCAAAAACCCAATAACTTAAATTAACACAAATGAATAAACGTATTGCTATCCCCATGGCCGCCGGCAAATTGTCGGCCCATTTCGGACATTGTGAAGCCTTTGCTTTTGTTGATGTTCAAGACAAAAAGATTGTTAAAGTCACTAGCTTTGACCCTCCCGAACATCAACCCGGAACCTATCCACGCTGGGTTGCAGCTCAAGGCGCAACTGATGTGCTGGCTGGTGGCATGGGCCCGCAAGCCGTAACGCTGTTTAACGAAGCCGGCGTAAATGTTTTTGTGGGCGCACCCATAAAAACCGCTGAAGAATTGGTAGAAGATTTCTTAAACGACCGCCTCAGTTTATCAGCAAACTACTGCGATCACGATGGCGAAGGACACGAACACCGACATGGTCATCACCACTAAAAATAGCGGTTTGCGCGATTCCCGCTGTGGCGATTGTTTTCGCTTTGGATACAACTGCCTGCTCGACAAGCATACAGCCATTGCCGAAACTGAAAGATTGGCAATCACAGACCACCTGGAGCAGTTGATTCAGGAAGATGGCCTGAGCAGCCCGGAATTGCAGCAAAAACTTAACCGCCATTTTAGGAATGTTTCCGGCATTGCTGATCCTTATTCGCGAGAAAAAAGGACCAGCAATGCTATTGCTAAAAAACTGTATGACCACTGGAAACCTAAAGTGCAACAAGCCGATAATGCGTTGCAACTGGCTTTGCGCTTGGCAATTGCCGGAAACATCATGGATTATGGCGCACATCAGGAGTTTGATCTGGAACAGACTATTTCGGAAGTTATTGACGCGAAATTAGCGATTGATCATTCAGAAAGGCTTTTTGAAGCCGTTGACAAAGCAGCTAAAGTACTGTACCTCTGTGATAATGCTGGTGAAATTTTTATGGACAGACTATTTATCGAAACCCTAAATCATGAAAATATAACAGCAGCTGTGCGCGGTTTTCCAGTTATCAATGACGCCACACTTGAAGATGCACATCAAGCTGGAATACTGGAAGTTGCAAAGCTTATCGACAATGGTTCCGATGCGCCCTCTACTATTTTAAACGATTGTAGCGCCGAATTCATCAAAGTCTATAACGAGGCTGATCTGATCATTTCCAAAGGACAGGGAAATCTGGAAGGGCTTCTGCCGCAAGAAGACTCGCGTATATTTTTCTTACTGATGGCAAAATGCGATGTGATTGCTAATCTATTACACGTAAATAAAGGCGATCTTATTGTATATAATCACCTTGAAAAAAAACCAATAGAAAGCAGAAAGTATAACGCATTATAAATCAGTTTTAAAATTAAGCATCCCATTTCGGCGGAGGCTACAAAAGAAAACATAAAAATTACTTATGACTAACGAAAAACCATATAGAATAGCGATTGCCAGCGGAAAAGGCGGAACAGGAAAAACCCTGCTTTCAACTAATCTGGCCGATTATTTGGCGCAAGAAAAAGCGGTGGTTTTGGCTGATCTCGACGTGGAAGAACCCAATGATGCGCTCTTTTTTAAAGCAGAAATACAGCAATCTGAAATCCAATATAAAATGATTCCGGATTGGCAGGCAGAGACATGCACTTTATGCGGCGATTGCGTTAAGTATTGCAAGTTTAATGCAATAATAAAAATAGGTGAATACATCACTGTTTTCAATGAATTATGCCACAGCTGCTACGCCTGTTCCGAGCTTTGTCCAGCACAAGCCTTACCCATGAAACCCAATCGTATTGGCATTACGAATGCCATAAAATCAGGTCGTATACAGCTCGTTGAAAGTCGTTTAGATATAGGCCAGGAGCAAGCTGTTCCACTTATCCATGACACGCAAAAATATATTCAGGATCATTTTTCACCTATCGCCATTCAGCTTTTTGACTGTCCGCCGGGCACTTCCTGTCCGGTGATTGCGGCGGTAGCTGACGCCGATTTCGTACTATTGGTAAGCGAGCCTACGCCATTTGGCTTACACGATTTAAAGCTTGCTGTGGAAACCATGCAACTCCTTGGCAAAGCCTATGCTGTTGTGATTAATCGCGCCGATCTGGGAACAAATGAGCTTGAAAACTGGTGTCAGCAAGAGCAAATTCCAATTGCTGCACGTATTCCTTTTGATCGGGATATTGCCACCACTTATGCTACCGGCGAATTGGCCTGGAGAAGTAATTCCAATCTCGAAAAGGCTTTGAAATCCTTAGTTGAATATTTACACGAAAGAAAGGAAGTTTATGCGTGAGTTGGTTATTTTATCGGGCAAAGGCGGAACAGGAAAGACTTCCTTAACAGCCAGCTTTGGCTTATTAGCAGCTGGAACAGTGGTATTAGCCGACTGCGATGTTGACGCCTCAAACCTACATCTCTTGATGAAACCAGAAGTGATGAGTGCCGAAGCGTTTTTCAGTGGTGAGCTGGCACACATCAATCCCGAAAGCTGCATCGGCTGTGGTAAATGCGAAGAAGTTTGCCGTTTTGACGCCATCAGCCACCAGGCAAAAACCTATAGAATCAACTCACTAAACTGCGAAGGCTGTGGCTATTGCGCCGTGATTTGTCCGACGCAAGCTATTGATATGAATCCTGCGCGATCAGGTAATTTATTTGTCTCCGAAATAAAATCAGGCGACATAATGGCCCATGCCCGTTTGTTTCCGGGTGCGGATAATTCTGGGAAACTTGTGGCGCGGGTAAAAATGGAAGCCAAGAAATTAGCTGAAAAATATAACCGCGAACTCATTATTGTTGACGGCGCCCCCGGCATTGGATGCCCGGTAATTTCGTCGCTTTCGGGTGCTGACTATGTGATTTTGGTGACTGAACCTTCCGCTTCCGGCCTGCACGACTTGATGCGCCTGGTTGAAGTGCTTAAAAAGTTTCGGCTAAAGGCCGGATGCATTATCAATAAAGCAGATTTGCATCCGGAGAAAGCAGTAGAAATTGAAGACTTTTGCAAAGCTTATGAGATTGATATATTAGGCAAACTTCCTTACGACAAAGCATTTACAGAAGCGATGATCGAGGGAAAAACTATAATAGAAACCAACAAATCAATTCGCATAGTATTGGAAGAAATTTGGAACAATATTAATCTTAAATCTATTTAATTATGAAAATTGCATTTACAGCAAGCGGTGGCAATTGGGAAGCGCAGATTGATCCGCGTTTTGGTCGCACAGCTTTTTTAGTCGTCTATAATGAAGAAACAGATCAGCTTGAAGTTGTTGACAACAGCGCTGTTCAAGCAGAGGCACACGGCGCCGGAACTGCTATGGCTCAGCGTATCTACGACTTACATCCTGATGTGCTGATTACCGGAAACGGCCCCGGTGGAACAGCCGCTAAAGCATTGAAAAACATGCAAATGAGCATCTATGTAGATGCGCATAACTTAAGCCTTAAGGAAGCCTACGCGAAGTTTAAAGAGAATAAATTAACTCTTCTAACACCATGATAATGAGCGCACACCGGAAGCTTAAGCAGAATAGTTTTCCGCCAGGATATACTAATATATGAATAGAAGAGCCTGGGTGATGCTAAATAATTATCGCAAATGCATACCCTGCCTTATGGCTTGTCCGGAAAATGCTTTTAAAATCAAATAATAAAATGATACAAATCTATACAGGAAACGGAAAAGGCAAGACCACTGCTGCCATTGGAGCTGCCATCAGGGCATCAGGTGCCGGCATGAATATCTTTATGGCACAATTTGTTAAAGGCATGCACTACAGCGAACTTGAAGTGCTTAAAACCATTTCAAACATTACTTTGGAGCAATACGGCAGAGACTGCTTTATAGAAAAAGAACCCACCCAGGCAGATATCGAGGCAGCTCAAAAGGGCTGGGATAAAGTAAAGAAAATACTAAAACAGAATAAGTATGATATGGTCATACTTGATGAATTATGTATTGCATTATACTACAAGCTTATAGATTTGGATGAAGTGTTAGAAGTATTGAGAAATATTGAGAAAACAGAAATTATTATCACCGGCAGGTATGCAGCAGATGAACTGATTGAAACAGCAGATTTGGTTACAAAAATGCATGAAATAAAACACCCGTACAATAGCGGAACACAAGCCCGGAAGGGTATCGAATATTAAACACAAACAAATTAAATTTAATCCAAAAACAGATTTAAAATGAAAAAAACAGATGTATTAATTATTGGCGGAAGCGCAGGCGGTATGGTAACCGCTGTTATAGGAAAAGCCCATTGGCCGGAAAAAACCTTTATTTTGGTCAAAAAGACCAAAGATGTTATGGTTCCTTGCGGCATTCCATACATCTTTGGGACACTCGAAAGCAGTGAGAAAAACATCATGCCTGTAGATATGATGATGGAGAAGAATGGCATCGAATCTATTGTTGGAGAAGCGGTTGACATTGATCACAAAAACAAGCAAGTACATTTTGAAAATGGTGAAATCATTGCTTATGAAAGATTAGTTATTGCAACAGGCTCAAAACCGCACAACCCTAAATGGCTTGAAGGCATCGACAAAAATGGTGTTTTCGCTATCCCCAAAGACAAGAATTATCTTGATCAAATGAAAGAAAAGATCGGGTCAGCCAAAAAAATTGCTGTAATCGGCGCGGGTTTCATTGGTGTTGAGCTTGCTGACGAGCTGAACAAACAAGGCTTTCAAGTAACTTTGATTGAGAGACTTCCACAAGTGCTTAACCTGGCTTTTGACGTTGAGGTCTCGAAAGTAATTCATGAGATGCTTGAAGCACGCGGCGTAAAAGTTATCACAGGTGCGGGTATCAAAAAAGTTTTGGGCAATGGTAAAGTCGAACAAGTTGAACTCGAAGACGGTCGGATTCTTGACAAAGACGCCGTGGTGCTTTCGATGGGCTACAAACCCAATAGTGAGCTGGCCAAAAAATCCGGTATTCATGTTGACGAAGACGGGTTTATTTCGGTTGACGAATATATGCGTACCCATGCAGATGGTGTATTTGCAGTAGGTGACTGCGCCCAAAAACGCGATTTCGTTACCCGCCGTCGCGTGCCCACCATGTTGGCCTCTACGGCATGTGCCGAAGCCCGCGTTGCAGGCATGAACCTATTTAACCTACACGTAGTCAAGACTTTCACTGGTACTATTGCCATTTACAGCACCATAATTGACAATACCGGTTTTGGCACTGCCGGCGTAACAGAACAACGCGCTAACGAAGAAGGTATCGCATGCCTAACCGCAGTGTTTGAAGGCGTTAACCGTCATCCGGGAAACCTGCCGGGAGCGCACAAACAAATCGTGAAACTAATTACAGCCAAACATTCCGGCGTAATCATTGGCGGTGAAGTGCTTGGCGGATTAGAGGCCGGCGAACTCACCAATGTGATTGGCCTGGCCATTCAAAACCGGATGACCGTGAACGATATGCTTAGCATGCAAATTGGCACACATCCCTGCCTTACCGCATCACCGGCAGCTTATCCGCTTATCAAAGCAGCGGAGATGATTGCCATCAAGATGCTGAATCGCAAATAAACGCATAAACCAACAATACTGCTAACAGAATGGTTAGTGGTGTTTTTGGGTTTTTGTTAAGGCGGAAGTTTAGGCTTCCGCCTTTTTTTGTTTGGGATTATTTGATCGAGATGCAGTATTTATGCCCGATAGGTAACAATAGACCTCAGCTGAGTTTTGAAAGTCGGGATTCTCGTAACTGCCAGAGCACGTGAAAGATTTGACTTTGAGGTGTAGTTTATTTAGTTTGATGTGAAAATAGTCAAGCCTCAAGCTGTTGAAGAAATGCCTTACGAAGCTAAAGATGATCGCGTGAAGCAAAACGTATTAGATCTTCAAATTCAACAACGAGCAGGATTTAGCCGGCTTTTAAAAACAAGATAAGTATTGGAAGTAGCAAACCCGAAATAAGTACGTATTATGAAAAATTCAAAACCAACCAACTAAACATTCAATACAACAAGTACTAAACCTTTAACTTAATGATGATTTTTCTTCGGACTTGTTTGTCTATCTTTGCCTGATTAACGTGAAATTTAATTTCACCAAATAAAGTTATGATCTCAAAATTCTTAACAAGGCTCGTTTTCTTATTTGTCCTAATACAATTGTTTAGTTCAACCGGCTCAAAGGCTGCAATACACTCCCCCCAAGACTCTATTCGAGAAAATCTTCCTTCTCTCAATGGCGAAGACCGTTTGCAAGCGCTTCTGGATATTGTTAGCCTTGTGGCGATGGGCGATGATTTACCGGCAGAGTTGGAAGCGCTGAAGCAACTACGCGCTGAGGCTGCTCGACAAAAAAATGTTGATATTAATGGGCTTTCACGCGTAAAGGAAATTTTTTGTTATTACAATTACAACAAACTTGATAGCCTCGAAAAGTATTTGCCAGAGCATCTTGAGTTCATGGCGCTACACGAGCAATGGGATAATTACTACAACAGCTGGGAGGCTAAAATTGAAAGGTATTTGCATGCAGGAAAAACGCAAACTGCACTCAAAGAAACACAGCTCATGTATGAGGATGCTAACGCGCGCAACAACAACTACGGCTTGGGCGTTTCGGCACATTCGCTCGGCGTAATTTATCAAACACTGCAACGCTACGAATTGGCCATACAATCGTTTGATGAAGCTGTGGAGCGGCTCAAGAAAGAGGAGAATATTAGTCTGTTGCTGAGCACCTACAATGCACTGAGTGAGACACTTGACGCCGACCACCAATTTGATCGTATGCTTACGGTGGCTGAGCATTGGAAAATAACGATAGACGATTATAAAACCGGTGCTGAGGCGCGCGGACACACTCCCCAACTAAACGGACGCTATATGTACTGCTATTTGGCGCTCACCGTGGCTCATTTTCAAACAGGGAATACCGCAAAAGCCGAGCAGTATGTAAAAATTGCTGAAGAATTTGCCGAAGGGCGGGGTTTGGTTTCGCAATTCAAGCTGCTGCATATTCAAACCCGACTATATGAACATTTAGGCCAATACGACAAAGCCATTGCCTATGCAGAGGAAAACTTCGAGAAGATGATTGGCTTTGGCGATAGTATAAGTGCACTAACAGTACTCGAAAACAAAGCACGTCTATTGCGTAAAGCCGGCAGAGGAATAGATGCTGCCCTGACCTACGAACAGGTGATGCTTACCAAAGATTCACTTCGCAATCTTGACATGGCCGCTCAACTTGACGAGCTGCGCACTATATACGAAGTGGATCAATTACTATTGGAAAATGAGGTCGCAAAATCGCGGGCAATTATAATGGTGCTGATTATTGTAAGTTTAGTTGTGCTGCTGCTGGGTTATGGCATTTACAATTTCCGATTAAAGCGCAAGAATAGAATTCTTTACGAAAATATAAAAAGAGCACAGCAAGCCGAAACTGATGCCGACAAAGTACTCGAAACTGCTCCTAAAGATACGCTTAGCAAAGAACAAATACTGTTTCGTGAGCTCAATAATTTATTTCGCGTAAAGCTTTTATTTACAGATCCTAAAATAGACCGCAAAGAGATTGCTCAATTGTTGGGAACGAATACTACTTATTTGGCCAATGCCATTAAGGAATGCGCTAAAGGCATGACGGTGAATGAATATATCAATAAGGTTCGCTTACTTTATGCAGGCAATTTACTTATGGATTCTGTTAAACTTCCGGTAGATATTGTAGGCGAGGATGCCGGTTTTAGTTCCCGCTCTACTTATTACCGACTTTTCCGTGATTATTATGGCATGTCGCCTACAGAATTCAGGAATATCTCGAAAGAGAAGCGTAAAAAAAGTGTAGATTAGATTTTGTGGGTTTGCGGGTTTGTAAGCCTTTGCTGATATAGCACTTAATCACTTTCGTTTGGCTTTGAATGGTTTCTTTTTTCGTTCTTGGAGAGTCGTTGGATTATTTTCCTTAAAACCCCAAGCTAAAGCAGGGTAGAAGTGGAGAAGTATTGGTATTAGCTGCCTGAAGAAGAGATGCCTAAAATCAAGCCTAAAAAGGCTGGCATTAGTATACAAGCCTTCAATTGAAGCAGGAATAATTTAATGTAATTTCCTGTATTTATATGTTTTACATCATGGCATGAAAACACACGCCAATCAGGAATTTAATAGAAGACTTGATTTATAACATAGATTGTAGGTTTATGGTAAAAATTTTTACCTTTATTCTCTGAAAAAATGAAGACACTACGCTTAATATTGACGTTCTACAAATCGTTTGCATTTACAAGTTTGATGATAACTTTTATTTGCATAGGACTTGTCTATGGCTACGGCGAAAAAGCAATTCCTATTATTCAGGTGCTGATTTGGTTTAAGATTATCACACTCGCAATAATTATTTATTCAATAAGTAAGTTCAAGAGAAATCAATTTTATTATTATAAAAATCTAGGCATATCAAGGCTTTTGCTTTGGGTTTCTACATTAATTTTTGATTTCACATTCTTTTTGATTGCAATTATAACCTTAGCTATAAAACTCCATGAAACACATCCTTGAAGTTGACAGTATCATTCTTGAGTTTGGCAATAAAAGAGTGCTTCAGGATGTCTATCTCAAAAGTGAATCCGGAAAAACTACCGGAATACTTGGCCGAAATGGCGCAGGAAAAACATGTTTAATGAATATTATTTACGGAGAGCTTAAAACAAATAATAAATCCATCCGAATTGATGGGAAAATAATTCTTGATACCTCTCGAAAGCCTGAAAATCTTAGGTACCTGCCACAGTTCAATTTTATTCCGAAAAGCCTGAAAATAAAACGGGTTTTCAAAGATTTTAACTTAAAATTTTCTAACTTTACCACTTACTTTCCTGATTTTGAAAAGTATAGCAATTTCAAGTTGAAAGATCTCTCAGGAGGTGAAATAAGAATTATAGAAATCTATGTCATTCTCGCTTCACAAGCGAAATTCTGCATGCTGGATGAGCCATTCTCACAAGTGATGCCGAAACACATCAATACTATTAAGCGTCTGATAAATAAAGAGAAAAGCAACAAAGGGATCATTATCACCGATCATTTATACGAACATATAATTGATATTTGCGATGAAATTTATGTAATAGCCAATGGGAAAACATACCTGACAAAAGACAGAAGCGATTTGATGCAACTTGGATACCTAAATGAAAAACATTAAGCTATCTGAATTGTTGTAGTTTGAGGGGATGCTAAATTAGTGGATCAAGATATCTGAAAAAGACGAAAACACAGATGGAGCATTTTAGTTTGACGGAAAATAGTGAAATGCAACATAAATGCAGTTCGTTTCAATCCTAAAAGCAACTCCAACTATTGCATTACTGAATAATAATTTTTAAATATAAATAAAAAAAACATGATTACTACAAGAACGATAAATCTAAAAAGCAGACCAAAAGGAAAACCTGAGTTGGCAGACTTCGACTTTAGCACTTCAGAAATAACTGAATTACAGGAAGGTGAAGTTTTATTAAGCTCAAAATACGTTTCTGTCGATCCTTACTTAAGAGGTAGAATGAGCGATACACCTTCTTATATTCCGCCATTTGAGCTTGGCAAACCCCTTGTTTCAGGCGTCATTGCTGAAGTTTTGGAGACTAAAGCCAAAAATTTTAACAAAGGCGATTTCGTCTCAGGGATGCTACAATGGAAAGAAAAACAAGTAGCAAAAGCCGATGGACTGGTTAAAGTTGATCCTGCCGCAGCACCACTTTCAGCCTATCTCGGCGTTTTGGGCATGACGGGACTTACCGCCTACATGGGGTTAATGGAGATCGGAAAACCTAAAGCAGGTGAAACACTTGTCGTTTCCGGAGCGGCCGGAGCGGTAGGAAGTATCGCAGGACAAATCGGTAAAATTCTGGGCTTACGCGTAGTTGGCATTGCCGGAACCGATGAAAAGGTGGAGATGTTAAAATCAGAATTTGGCTTTGATGAAGGCATCAATTATAAAACCACTAAAAATATGACCGAAGCCCTTGCCAAAGCCTGTCCCAATGGCATTGACGTTTATTTTGATAATGTCGGTGGTGAGATTTCAGAAGCGGTACTTTTCAATATCAATAAGTTTTCAAGAACTATAAACTGCGGATCTATTTCGATTTACAACAATACCGAACTGCCAAAAAGCATTAGCGTTCAGCCCTTTCTGGTAAGGAAGAGTGCTTCAATGCAGGGTTTTATAGTATTTGATTATGCCGACAAACATCCCGAAGGAATCAAACAATTGGCAGCCTGGTTGCAGCAGGGCAAACTGCACAATACGGAAACTATCAAAGAAGGATTTGACGCTATTCCACAAGCCTTTTTGGATTTGTTCGAAGGAAAAAATACAGGAAAAATGGTCGTGAAAGTATAAGCTAACAAACAGCTATGAAGAACTTTAAGTTTAAAAACCCCACCAAAATTTTATTTGGTAAAAATCAAATAGAAAATATCAAAAAGGAAATCCAGAAAGATGCCAAAGTGCTGATGCTGTATGGCGGCGGAAGCATTAAAAAGAATGGAATTTATGAACAGGTAAATAATGCCCTCAAAGACCATGATGTCATTGAGTTTGGCGGGATTCCGGCCAACCCGGAATATGCTGTTTTATTGAAAGCCTTAGAAGTAATAAAAAAAGAAAACATCACCTATTTATTAGCTGTCGGCGGCGGATCTGTTATTGATGGCACAAAATTTCTGTCGGCTGCTGCTGTGTTTGAAGGAAACGATCCCTGGGAAATCCTCTCCAAAAACATTCCCACACGCAAAGGCATGCCTTTTGGAACGGTATTGACCTTGCCGGCCACAGGTTCTGAAATGAATTCAGGCGCGGTAATTACAAGGGCAGAGACCAGGGAGAAACGGACTATGGGTGGCACAGGACTATTTCCCGTGTTTTCAGTTCTGGATCCGCTGGTTATCCACTCCATTCCACCGAGACAATTGGCCAATGGCATCGCCGATGCCTTTACACATGTTTTGGAGCAATACCTCACCTACCCTGTCGGTGCTTATCTTCAGGACAGGTTTGCGGAAAGTATTTTACAAACGCTGATAGAAGTTGCTCCGAAAATTATGGAAGACCCATCAGATTATACGGCAGCCTCGAATTTTATGTGGAGTTGCACTTTGGCACTCAATGGCCTCATAAGTCAAGGAGTTCCAACCGACTGGGCTGTACATGCTATGGGGCACGAACTCACAGCATTATTTGGTATTGATCACGCCCGAACGCTCGCGGTGATAGCGCCAGGCCATTACAGATTCAACCTGGAATCTAAAAAGGAAAAACTGGCGCAATATGCCGGACGCGTTTGGAATATCACCGAAGGAACGACCAGAGAAAAGGCAATTGCTGCGATTGAAAGAACAGAAGCTTTCTTCAACGAGTTGGGAATTGACACCAAACTTTCGCAATACACCAACGAATATGAAGGCACCGCAGAGCTGATCTCTAAAAGATTTACCGAGCGTGGCTGGCTTGGTCTGGGCGAACATCAAAACCTTAAACCCAAGGATGTTGAAGAGATTGTGAAAATGGCGTATTAATTGGTTTTGTAAGTTTTTAAAAATTGTGTTTTGATTGGGAATCTTTGTCTATCAAAATATTTTTATCTTTGGCTTAAAGTATAACTGTCATTGACTTACACAATTAAAACGTAATTTAAGGGAGTTCTTGGCAAAAAAATATTCCGCACTTTGGATCGCTATAATGAAGCATTTCAATGTCAGGATAAGCTAATTAAAACAGCTCGCGGAACATCAAAAATTAGGAGCGTTAATCAAATGGTGTTCAGGCCTAAATAGAAATATACTTGAAAGAATTAATGAATTAAAACCACGCCAGCTATGAATCAAGAATTAAAAAAACCAAACAAGGTAGTTTTTGAAGAGATCAAGGAAATCGATAATCGGGGAAATGAATTTTGGGGAGTACGAAAGCTTTCAAAAATTCTTGAATACTCTGAGTTTAGACATTTTCTCCCTGTAATCAATCGCGCCAAAGAGGCCTGTTCAAATAGCGGACAAGATATCCAGGATCACTTCGAGGATTACCTCGAGGTGATAAGTCACGGAAAAGGGGCGATTCAAAAACATCCAAGCGTCAAACTCTCTCGCTATGCTTGCTACCTGATTGTGCAAAACGCCGACCCAAATAAGGAAGTTGTTGCCCTTGGGCAAACCTATTTTGCTGTACAAACCCGTTTGCAGGAAATTCAGCAAATGGAGGAGTACAACCAACTTAGTACAGAAGACGAACGTCGCCTGTTTTTGCGTAACGAGATGAAAAAACACAATCTTCAGTTGGCCGATGCGGCAAAAGGGGCAGGCGTTATTCAAGCTTTTGAATATGCGATTTTTCAAAATCATGGATACATGGGTTTGTACGGAGGATTGGGTGCAAAGCAAATTCATGCAGTTAAAGGCTTAAAAAAGAGTCAGCAAATTCTCGATCACATGGGAAGTACCGAATTGGCAGCCAATCTTTTCCGTGCCACACAAACCGAAGAAAAACTGAGAAAAGACAAAATCAAAGGCAAAGAAAAAGCCAACAAAACACACTTCGAAATAGGCAAAAAAGTCCGCAAAACTATTGAAGATATTGGAGGTACAATGCCTGAGGATTTACCAGCGGCTGACAGCGTAAAGAAACTTGAAAAAACCAAAGAACAAAAAAGCCTGAGTAGCAAAAAGAAGAAATAAAGAAAATTGAATACGCAACAGATTTACTTATCGAATTCCTGGAAAACATAACATTTTAAAAATAATTGCTCTAAACCAATTGAGGTGAGATAGACTTTGCTCTTACAATGTGTATTTCAGAGAGGAGCATAAGCAAACTGGTCGAATAATAGGTGTTAATATTCTAATGCCTACCCATTTACGCAAACCACCAAAACTTGTTCAGACTTTTTATGCCAATGAACTAAAATACGGACTGGGTTTATTAGGCTAATGGCTTTTTGCAGAATTGCTGGTTTTTACAACTGTGTTTTCCTATTCCTAAAAAACTTCTTAATTTTATTGCTTCAACAAATTTAGGTTTTTATTCCTCGATAATTTAAGTCTAATAATGATAGGAATTTACCAGAAAGCAAAAACTCAGACCATGAAATATATATTCGCGTTAATTATTTTCTTTCACGGAGCTATTCACATCTTGGGATTTGTTAAAGCATTTAATTTGGCTCCTATTCAGCAACTTACCATGCCAGTTTCTAAAATATCCGGCTCGTTTTGGTTACTTGCTTCCATCCTTTTTATCCTTTCCGGTATTGCTTATCTCATCAAATGGCCCTGGTGGAGCATTTTAGCTATGCTGGCGGTTACGCTCTCTTTGGTTTTAACCATTGCGGTATGGAACGACGCAAAATTTGCAATAATTCCTAATCTTATCATACTGTTTGTCGCAGGAATTGCCTTGTCACAGCTGATATTTGAAAAGAAAATTGCAGATGAAATAACGCAAATTTATGCGCCATCAGCTGGTGTTGAAACATCAAAAGTTACCCCAGAACAACTTGCTGAACTGCCTGTTCCCGTTGCTAAATGGCTGAAAGTTTCAGGGCTTGTAGGCAAGGAAAAAATCCACTCGGTTTGGCTGAAGCAAAAAGCCAAAATGAAAATGAAACCTGAACAAGAAAACTGGAACGATGCCATTGCTGAACAGGTTTTTTCCATCCAAAATCCGGCTTTTGTATGGAAAGTGAACCTGAATATGACGCCCTTTATCAACATTGCCGGACGGGATAAATTCGTTGACGGTAAAGGAGAAATGCAGATAAAATTGTTTTCGCTTTTGAATATTGTGAACGAAAAAGGCATCAAAATGAATGAAGGCAGCTTGCAACGCTTTTTGGGTGAAATTGTATGGTTTCCATCGGCTGCATTGAGTCCGTTTATTAGTTGGGAATCAATAGATTCAAATACTGCAAAAGCAACTATGGAATACAAAGGAACGAAAGGTTCCGGCACTTTTTATTTTAATGAAAAAGGCGATTTCGTTCGTTACAGTGCCCTCCGTTTTAAAGGCAATGAAGCAGATGCAAAACGCTACGAATGGATTATTGACGTAAGTGAACACGCAGTTGTGAATGAGGTGAAAATCCCTGTAAAAATGACTGCTACCTGGAAGCTGGACGAAGGCGATTGGACTTGGTTAGATTTGGAAATAACTGATATAAAATACAACCTACGAGTATCTTCCTACTGACGTTTCGCAGAACTATATAATCTATTGCATAGAGAGTATGAAACTTCTTATATTACTGCATGTCAATGATTAAAATCATCCATTTTCATACGGATATTCTTTGGGAAACTCTATGCTTTCTCCGTGTAAATCTTTGTTATAGCTATTTCACAAAGAGCCTCAAAGAAGCCGTAAAGTAGCACAAAGAATTATTTCTTTTGCAAAATGTTGTTTTATAGATTATTAACCTGAGCTCAATTAAAATTAAAGAGCTCAGGTTATTACGTTATTTGAGAGTAGGTGCGAAACGTCAGTTCCTATTAAAACTGGACACCTAGTGTCGTGTTAACACTGTTTTAATCAAATTGTTATGATTAGATAGTCAACCAAAATCTACTTAGGGCGATTTTATCTATTCCTCAAACCAGCCCTAAAATAATCCCACCCTACCTCCTAATAATAAACGTATAAGTTATCGTTCCTTTTTGGAGCTCGGTGGCTTTAGGGTCTTCGCTAAAGGTAGATTTTAAAGCAGCTCTCACCGCGATATTCCGCATATCGGGATCGATAACCGTGGTGCCTTTGGCACTTACGGAAGCCTTTTTTACGATACCGTTTTCATCTACCCAAATTTCGACAACCACATCGCCTTGCTCGCTGAATTCACGCGAAGGCACTTCAAGGTATTTCGCACCACGACCTCCCAGACTATACGAAGGGCCGTTTCCCTTGCCGCCTTGTCCGTCATAACGTTTCACGTCTTTTAAACCATCAGGCCGTCCTTGGTCTCCGGGCTTGCCGGTATTACCTTCCGAACTTTGTGCATTCGATGAGTTTGCACCTTTAAACAGTGCACGCTGATCAACCACAGGCTTTGGTTCTTCGGGTATCACTTCCGGGATTTCTTTCACCTTTTCCTGTACCTCTTCGGGCTGTTCAATTTCCTTTTCCTGTTTTATTTCCGGTTTGTCTTTCGGTTTTTCCTTTTTGACTTCTTCAATTTTTGGTGCTTCCGGCTCATTTATAGTAACCACTTCTTCTTCAATGGCTTCCGGCTGTTCAGGCTGCATTTTTGGTAGTGGTGGTGGCGCCGATTCAGGGACGCTCACATCGGGTTGCTCCCAACCAACTCCCTGATCGGAATAACCCAAATCCACCTCCACGCCTTCCTCACCGGGAAGCGGAAGCGGCGTAACAAGTGCCATAAATAGCAAACTCACCAGCAAGAGCGAATGAAAAACCACTGTTACTATAAAAGCCCTGCGTTTATCTTTATCTTTTAAAAAACTCATTTTTTTGCTGAAGTTGCCAAAATAACTTTATGCTTTTGATTTGTCTTCTGATTGATATCATTCACCACGTCAATCACGGTTACCACGTATTGAACCGGAACGGTTTTGTCCGCCCGCAGCACAACGCTGGCTTCAACTTGTCCGGCAAGACCGGCACTAAGCCGACTTTCGAGCTGATCAGGTGTTACCCTGGTCTCGCCCACAAAATACTGAAAATTTTCGTTGATATACACCGTGATGGTTTGCTTTGCCATCGTCTTGCTATTGCTCGAAGGCAAAAGCAATTTTATAGCGTTTGGCGCCACCAAGGTGGAGGTGAGCATAAAAAAAATCAGCAACAGAAAAACCAGGTCCGACATGGACGCTGTGCTGAATTCTACACTCCTTTTATTTCTTGTTTGAATAGCCATTTTCCCTCCTCTTATCGTGCCGGTTCGTGCAATACATCCATAAATTCGGTGGCACGTGCTTCCAGCAAATAGACCACCTTCTCAATGCGACTCACCAAAATATTATAAAAGATATAAGCTAAAATTCCCACGATCAGCCCACCGATGGTGGTAATCATCGCCTGATAAATTCCGGACGAAAGCAATGCAATATCGATATTATTTCCGGCCATCGACATATCATAAAACGCTCTTACCATGCCTATTACCGTCCCTAAGAAGCCAAGCATTGGAGCAGCTCCGGCAATAGTTGCCAAACCCGCCACACCTTTTTCGAGCTTACTTACTTCAAGTTTGCCCACATTTTCGATGGCAGCATTGATATCATTGAGTGGTTTTCCGATGCGCGAAAGTCCCTTTTCTATCATTCGGGCAATGGGCGATTGATTGTTACGGCACAACCCGACCGCAGCATCAAGTTTTCCGGCATGAATAAATTCGCGGATATTGTTCATAAAGTGCTTGTCTTTGCTTGAGGCCCTCGAGATTACCAGGTAGCGTTCGATGAAAATATAAACCGCAATGATCGAAAAAACCGCTAAAACGGCCATAATCCATCCACCTTTTAGCGCCAGTTCAAAAACTGAAAAGCGCAACTCATCTACCTGTCCGGGAAGCTCTGAAACACTGTTACTCAAATCGTTAACTACTGTTTGAGCCTGAAGAAGAAATCCAATAAGCATAAATAATTATTTTTGTTAAAAGTAAGGCTTATTCGTGTTTTACAATCAATAACTAGCGCATCTTATCAAATCGCACTGTTTACATAACTCACAATTCGGCACTTTAGTATTTTTGGTTTTAAGTATATCAATCATTCCGGATACCAGCAAACACCGCTGCTGCTATCGGATAAAGCACCCGTGTAGGTGGCAAATATATTTATTTTTCCCTGCTGTTTCAAAACACCTAAAAAAGCAAAAATCATAGCTTCTTTATAGTTTATCAATTGCTCTGAGCCAACTTCTATCTGATGTATACTAAAATGCTTTAGCTTAGTAATCATTAACTTATGAAATGCACCACCACCCGTTACCAATACTTTGCCTCGCGGCAGATGAGCTACAGATCGCGCTATTTGAAAGGCACTATGACCGGCATAGGTACGCGCGGCATCGGCGGGATTGTTACGCCATCGAAGCAATAATTCCCGTTGATTGCTTTCAAAAAACTCACGGCCAAGCGATTTTGGTGGCGGCTTTTTGAAATAATCTTCCGCGTTGAGTGCCTCAAACAACTCAGGAATAATTTTTCCATCCGCTGCCAGCTTGCCATTTTCATCATAAGGAAGTCCGACAAATCCGGCGATAAAATTCAAGCCCTGGTTGGCCATACAACAGTCGAAAGCCAGGCGGTTTCCGTTTTCTTCGAAGGAAATGTTGGCAATGCCACCGATATTCAGACATATTTCATAATCCGCAAAAAGCAGCCGGTCGCCGATTGGCACTAAAGGCGCACCTTGCCCGCCTTTGCTCACATCTTCACTTCTGAAATCATTGATCACGAGGCATTTACACGCATCAGCTATTGCTTGGCCCTGTCCAATTTGCAGCGTCAAGCCCTTTTCGGGCTGATGAAAAACGGTATGGCCATGCGAGGCAACCAAGGTGGGTTTCAGTTGATTTTGTTGGATAAAATCAAGTGTTAGCGCTCCTAAGTAACTACCATATTCCAAATCCAAAGCAGCCAATTTCGGCGAATCAAGGTAGAAAGCCTCTTGTAATTTCTGCTGCCAATTTTCAGCATAAGGATAAAAAGCTGTCTTTTTAATATCATAATACCATCGACCATTTTCCTGCCAGAAATCCACGGCAGCAAGGTCTAAACCATCTAATGAGCTTCCCGACATCAGCCCGACAGCAGAAATTATCGCTTTTGCGCGCTCCATAATTATAAGCGTGGTAAAAGTTTCTCAAGCTGCATACCGCGCGAGCCTTTCAACAACACATCGTAGCCACGCAGCGGTTCTTCCTCCAAATGTTTTACCAATTCATCAACATGGGTAAAATGCAGCCAGTCATCGCCGGCATACACCCGTCCAAACAGCGGCCCGACCAGAAATACTTTTTTGCAATCGAGATCGGTGAGCAGTTTCAAAATTTCGGCATGCTCGTAATCGCTTTCTGTACCAAGCTCCAGCATATCGGCCAGGATAAACGCCGAGCGTTGTCCGCAAATCAGATCAAAGTTTTTTATTGCGGCCTGCATACTCACCGGATTGGCGTTGTAGGCATCCATCACAAGCTTGTTGTGGACGGTGTCAATTTGCTGTGAGCGACTGTTCGACGACTTATAAGAGGCCAGTGCGTCAACAATATCACCCTGTTCGACTTCAAAATAACTACCGATGGCAGCAGCCGCAAGCAAGTTTTCAAAGTTATAATTCCCCATCAATTTCGTTTCAACAAGGGCTTGTCGGTTCTGATATTCATATACAAAAGTGAGGTAAGGATCGGCGGCAATCAGCTCACCGTATACCTGAGAATCTTGCCCTTCGCCATAAGTATAGCGCTTTATATTGGCAGATAATTTCTCGAGCAGCGGATTGGAAGTGTTCACAAATAACATCCCATCATGGTCGTCGATAAAGGAATACAACTCGCTCTTGGCATTGATAACACCGGTTAAGCTGCCAAAACCTTCGAGATGTGCTTTCCCGATATTGGTTATTAAGCCAAAATGTGGCTGGGCAATGCGCGAAAGTGCAGCAATTTCGCCCTGGTGATTAGCCCCCATTTCAATTATAGCAATCTCCGTATCCTCTGCTATTTGTAGGATGGAGAGCGGCACACCAATATGGTTATTGAGGTTTCCTTGTGTAAAAGCGACTTTGTATTTTTGACCTAAAACGCGTGATATCAATTCTTTACTTGTAGTTTTCCCATTGGAACCCGTAATCCCGATTACTTTCGCTTTCAGATTTTTGCGGTGTAGTTTGGCCAGCTCCTGCAAGGCTTTAAGGCTGTTTTCAACCTTTACAACAGCTTTCTGTTGAGGTATTTCAGGATCATCTGCCACGGCAATAGCTGCGCCAGCTTCGAGTGCTTTGTGCACAAATTTATTGCCGTCGGTATTTTCGCCTTTCAGCGCAAAAAACAGGCTTCCTTGTGCTATCTTTCGGCTGTCGATGCTCACGCTTCCTGATTTTAGAAAGGCAGCATACAATGTTTCCATTTTATCCATAAATCCAGTTACTGAGATTTTTTTACAAAAATAGGCTTTCTCGGTTGTCAGCCACTTTTTCTAAAGCAAAAAAAGTCCCAGCATAATTACTGCTGAGACTTTTTAAAACTATTTTTAAGAGAGACTATTTGTTCACCAATGAGCTTCCTACTTTATTCATCGCACAGCGGAAACCAATAGAACTTGATGATTCGTCTTCGTTGAGGAATCTGCGCGTTCCAGGACTCAGATAATAAGGACCATCAGCCCAGGAGCCTCCTTTGTAAACCCGAGCTTTATCAGAGATCAAAGAAGTTTGACCGTATTCATACATCTGATTAGTCATCTCTTTCTGATTATCCGGCTGTTCATTCCAGTTATCTTGAATTGACGACATAAAATCGCCATCACCGTAGTTGACGTTATAGCCTCTGCGGTAATTTTTTCTATTGGCGGCTTCTTCAGGTGTAACTTCCACATAAACCATGCGGCCCAAGGAGTCTTTCTCTGCCAGAAAACCATCCGCATCGCGCTTTTTGTTTTCAAAGACATTACCACGGAAAGGGTTGTAATCAGCCATATCTTCGAAGGTAAGCGGGCGATATACATCCAGCACCCATTCAGAGACGTTGCCACCCATATTATACAAGCCGTAATCATTTGGCCAATAGGAACCAACCTGAGCAGGCAAAGCAGCACCATCATTCAGGCTTCCGGCAACACCCATATAGTCACCACGTCCTCGCTTGAAGTTGGCTACAAAACTGCCATAAAACTTATTGTCGTCAGTACGCAAACCACTGCCATTCCAAGGATATTGGCGTCTTTCAACAATACGTTCTTGCATGGTGTTCCCAACCAAACCTAAGGCTGCATATTCCCATTCGGCTTCTGTTGGGAGGCGATATTTGGGCAATAGTAAGCCATCCTCGAAACGCACTTTACGTACGCCGGTTCCGGTAGGGTCTAAATCAGGCATACCATCTTTTACAATGCCTTCATATTGTCCGGCAAGATAAGCTTCGGTATTAAAATTATTTTCATTTTGCTGGGCAGGATCAAAGTCGAGGATGCCGGCTTTTATCAGCAGCATTTCGTTTACCCTATCGGTACGCCAGTTGGCGTAGTCATTGGCTTGCAGCCAGGTTACACCAACCACCGGATAATCGTGATAAGAAGGATGGCGGAAATAAATCTCTACCATAGGCTCATTATACGACATGCGATTACGCCAAACCAAAGTATCCGGCAGAGCACGTTGCACTACCAACGGAAAATCCTGACCGTAAACACGGTTTAACCAATAAATGTATTCCAGGTAATCGAGGTTGCTCACCTCTGTTTGGTCCATATAAAAGCTGGAAACGGTAACCTGACGTGGCAGATTGTTCCATTCGTACATAATATCTTCTTGGGTAGCTCCCATCATAAATGTACCGCCTTCAATGGCAATTAGGCCCGGGCCTGTGATTTGTTCCTTAGATTCAGCAACTTCAAAGCCCCCCATCTGGGGGTCGTTGTAGTTCCAGCCGGTTGTGCGGGAAGTTTCCTTATGGCAGGAAACGAAAAATAATCCGGCAACCGCTAAGGTAAAAATTGTACTGATTTTTGCAGTTCTGAACATGTGAAACTTTATTTATTACATATAAACGTGTTACTAACTAAAAACCGGGTGACTTTATTGTCCTAATCACCCTTTTTGAATCTTTAATGATACAAAAATTCCATGCAAATGAAATTTCGTGCGCGCCACCGCTACTTCCACCAATTTTCGACAGCGTGAAATCATAGCTGTATCCTATCCTGAAATTTTGGTAATTGATACCGGCCAAAACCATGACGGCATCTATGTTTTCAAAGGCATGACGAAACCAACCACCCAAAACAAAAGGATACATATTAACGTACATTCCGGCATTAAGTTGTTTGAAATCGCCTTGTTGCACAAACATTATATTAGGTTCGACCGTAATATCATCAGGGCGCTGAGCACCCAAACCACCTCTCGAAGCATTGACAACCAATCCGGTATGAAAAGTTAGCTTCATCGGAAGCGCGTATTTATCGTTGCTGTAGAAATTCATTTCGGGTTGGCTAAGGTGATCAGCAGCAATCCCGGCAAAAAAGAAATTGTCGTATCCAAAAAGCAGTCCGGCACCAAAATCAACATTACTTACCTGGTTGTTATCGGGCGATGTTTCCAGCGATGAGGCATTGATACCACCAGTAACAGGATTGATCTGATCGGCGAAAATTAATTTTTCCCAAGAAAGTTTTTCCTGTAAAAAAGCAGCTTTCACACCAAAGCTTATGTCCATATTGCTGGCCAACTGCAACTTATAAGAATAATAGGCATTGATAGAAGTACGGTTGTATGCACCATCGCCCTGCTGATCGTTCATCACCATCAGGCCATAACCGCTATTAATTGCAGCCAAACTTTGATCGTAGGCCACATTATAAGTTAGGTAAGCATTCGACAGGGATGGCCACTGATTGCGATAATTCAAATTAAGTCGCCCGCACTCCGTGTTTCCGGCATACGCAGGATTGAGGAAGAGCGGGTTAGCATAAAATTGAGAAAAAGCAGGATCCTGCGCCTTGACCTCCATTTGAAGTGTAAAAGCGATGATTACAAGCACGACCCAAAATTTCCTTAAAAAATTACAGCGATCTTTTTTCATAGTCAATTCCGAAGCGCAATGTTACAACGTTTTTCTGAAATGGCAAACACTCAAAGACAGAAAAGCGAAACCAACAATAATTAAACTGAATAGGCGTTACTTTTACAAATAATAAGGGTATCACGAATCCTGATCCCCGGCAAAAGCTTTTAGCAGCAACCATCAAGTTATTCAAATAAAAAAGCATGAGGTTTTCAAAAACAAAATCTATTTCAAATCGTTTTAAAGAGATGAAAAGTGATAAGGACTTCTTTCGGAGAAAACATAATAATTGCTTCACTTACAGCTTGTTAAGTCTGTTTTTATTATTTTTTATAGTTTTTAATGCCTCTGCGCAGTTGAGCGATCAATTGCCAATAAAGCTGCAATGGAATCAGCCCGATACCTTAGTGATACCAGGCTATGATCCTTTGGTCAGGCTTCATTTTGAAGAAGCATCTTATAGAAATATGTTGTCTGTTCTGCCTGTTTTTGTGACAACGCAACCCATTTTTGACGCCAATGTGGAGGTGAAATTAACACTTGAAGAAATAATTACCGAACATATTCCTGCAAATCAACTCCTTCACCTTCAAGGGTTAAAGATTAGCGAAGATTTTCAGTTACAGCATGCCGTGCTTGTTTCAAGAGGCACGCCTTATCTGCGGATTTCAGTTACATCGATACGTGTAAAAGACGAAACTTATGAGCGGCTTGTTTCGGCCAATCTGAAACTTGAAATAAATTTCAAAACAGAAGCTGAAAACAACCTTAAAAGCGGAAACTCTTTCGCCAATGAGTCCGTTTTAGCCAGCGGAAACTGGTATAAATTACGCATCCCGGAAACTGGTGTTTACCGACTTAGTGCTGCCGATCTTCAGGCAATGGGGATAGCTACTGGCTCACTCGACCCAAGAAATATTAGGATTTACGGTAATGGTGGCGGCCTGCTTCCAGAAAACAACAAGGCTTTCAGGCACGACGATTTAGTAGAAAATCCGATTGTAGTAGTTGGGGAAGAAGACGGTGTGTTCAACGATAACGACTACGTTTTGTTTTATGCGCAAGGGCCGATGCTTTGGGAATACAACGAACGTACCTCTTTATATGAACATCAAAATAATGCTTATGACAACTATAGTCATGTCTTTGTCAATGTAGATCGCGGCCCGGGAAAACGTATTCAAACACAGCAGCAAGCCACAGGGACTCCAGCAAAGATTATCACAGATTTTCCGGATTTTTTGCTGCACGAAGAAGATATTTATAACCTCACCAATACCGGCAGAACCTGGTATGGTGACCTTTTTGACGTGAGTCTCACCAAAAATTTCGATTTCAACTTTCCCGGAATTGTGCGCAACAAACCCGCACACCTCGCCATCGAATTGGCTGGAAGGGTGCTGCAGGGAAGCGCCTATTTCCAGCTCTATGTTAATGGAAACCTGGAGCGTAGCTTACCAATCGCCTCTACCTCGCCTACAGGCTATGACTTCGCACGTCAAAACCAAGCCAGCTTTAATTTCAATGCCTTGGGAGATCAAATTGATGTACAGCTCAAGTTTAACCGTAGCGTGAATTCAGCCCGTGGATGGATCGATTATATCGCAATTAACGCATGGCGTTCGTTGCGTTTTAATGGCAGTCAGCTGCATTTCAGAAATCCCGAAGTGCTAAATCCTTTGAGCGTGGTGGAATACCGTGTTGCCAATAGCAACGCCAATTTGCAGGTGTGGGAAGTTACCAATCCAGTGCACGTGGGTCGGATAGCCGGAAATAATAACGGCAGCACTTTCAGCTATAAAGCTGGCGGCGGCGAACATAAAAAATTTATCGCCTTTGATGGCAGTAGCTTTTTGAAGGCCGAATTTGTGGAACTGGTTGAAAATCAAAACCTACACGCTGTGCGCGATATTGACTACCTTATTATTAGTCATCCTGATTTCTTAGATCAGGCCAACCTACTGGCAAATATTCATCGCAACAACAATAATATGGTGGTATATATTACCACTCCCGACAAAATCTTCAATGAGTTTTCTGCCGGATCAGTTGATGTTACAGCCATTCGTGACTTCAACAGGATGCTCTACAGCCAAAGCAGCCCGGGTCGTGAGCTGCGGTATCTATTGCTCTTCGGCGATGCCAGTTTCGATTACAAAAACCGTTCGGGTACAGCAATAAATTACGTTCCCACAACGGAATCTATCAGCTCGTTAAACCTTGTCAACTCTATTGCCAGCGACGATTACTATGGCTATCTCGACCTCGACGAAGGAAGTGACGACAGCACCAGTAACAACCCCAGTATCAACCTGTTGGATATCGGCATAGGTCGGTTTCCGGTAAGTACAGTAGAACAAGCCACACAAATGGTGGACAAGGTTGTTTCATATCTCAGAAAAGATGAAGCCACCATGAGGCCTTGGCGTAATTTCATCACTTTAATAGCGGATGACGCTGATCAAAACCTGCACTTATCAGATGCTGAAAAATTATATACCTTATTAGATCAAACCCAAAAAGCTATAAATTTTGATAAGATTTACCTGGATGCTTATCCGCAAATCCCGACACCGGGCGGACAAAAAGCACCTGAAGTAAACGAAGCCATCAACAGGCGGATGGACAAGGGAACACTAATTATGAATTACTCAGGGCATGGTGGCGAAGTGGGCTGGGCAGAGGAACGCATACTTTCCATCGCCGATATCCAAAGTTGGAGAAACCAAGATAAGCTACCCGTATTTATCACCGCCACCTGCGAATTTAGTCGCTACGACGACCACACCCGCACCTCAGCCGGTGAGCTAGTCATCCTGAACCCTGTTGGAGGCGCAATCGCCATGTTCACTACAGCCAGGGCCACATATGCTTCTGCAAATTTGGCACTAAACCGTGCGATATACAAAGACAATATGTTCCTGAAAACCAATGGAGAATATCCACGTTTTGGCGATATTATCAGGAAGTCAAAACTCAATGGCGGCTCCAACGACCGAAAATTTGTATTGCTGGGCGATCCTGCGCTTCAGCTAGCCTATCCGAGTCTTAATGTAGAAACCACACACATCAACGGCGAACCTATTGGCAGCCGACCCGACACGCTGAAGGCACTGGACCAGGTGCAGATTGCAGGTCAGGTAACCGATGAAAGCGGACAACTTATCAGCACGTACAACGGGGTGTTGTACGTAACTATTTACGACAAAGCCAGCACCATCACCACTGCTGGCGATGAAAATGGCTACCCAACAACTTTTGAGCTACGCAACTCAGTGATATACAAAGGAAAAGCAGCTGTTATCCAGGGCAAATTTGATTTCAGCTTCATGCTGCCCAAAGATATCGCTTATAATTATGGTGAAGGACGCATCAGCTATTACGCAACAGATTACCACACCGATGCCAACGGTTATTATGAAAACATTTTGGTTGGCGGCTTTAATGATGAAACCGTAATTGAAGATCAGGGGCCAAAAATCAGGCTTTTTATGAACGATACCACCTTTGTGGATGGCGGAACAACAAATGAAAGTCCAACGCTGTTAGCTTTCGTGACCGACGAAAACGGCATCAATACCACCGGAGCAGGAATTGGACACGACATCACGGCGCAAGTAAGCGGATCAACGCTTAAATCAGCAATTTTAAACGATTATTATGAAGCCGAAATCGGTCGTAGTGCTTCCGGAATGATCAAATTCCCGTTGAGCGGATTAAACCCCGGAACGCATACCTTAACGCTAAAAGTCTGGAATGTTTTCAATAAATCAAGCGAGGCAACCATAAGTTTTGTGGTAGTAAACAGTACCGACATGCATATAGAAAGCTTGTTTAACTATCCTAATCCTTTTATTGACGAAACATTTTTTGTGTTCGACCACAACCAGGCTGGCATGGAAATGGCGATTGACCTTCAGATTTTTGACCTCAGCGGAAGACTCGTCAAGCAAATGAAAGGAGCTATTAAAGGGACGGCATTCCGTAGCGAACCAATCAGATGGGACGGCACTTCGGATAGCGGTCAAAAACTCCCAAAAGGATTGTATATTTACCGCCTGAATGTTACCAACGAAAAAGGACAACAAGCTCAGAAAAATGCTAAATTGATTTTTTACCGCTAATGACAGCAAAAATACACATACATTTAAGTATATTATTTTCAATACTGCTTGGTTTTCAATATAATACGGCAATAGCTACTATTGCCGAAACTGATACCTTAAGCATAAACTGGACGACCCTACAGGAGATGCAACTCAGAGATGGCGGCTTGGCGAGGCTGCTCTATTTTGAAGACGCCATCACCCGGTACGAAACCGCCAGCCTCCCCTGGCAAATAACAGAACTACCACTGTTGAATAATGAAATACCACAGAACCTGCAACTAACAGTAATTGCAGCCGACACGCTCTCCTACTCCACCGAAAACGAACCCGCAGACCTGCAATTTGCAACAACCGATTTCCAGTTTACCACTCAACTGCTTGGGAGTAAGTATTATGCCGCCGTCCTACCGCTAAAATTGATTGAAGGAAAACTGATACGTATCAAAGCCTACCAATTGAGCTATACAATTACTGAAAAGCTGAAAGAAGATTCGGATGGCAGTCCGTCCTGGAAAAACAGCTCGGTATTGACCACGGGAACATGGTTTAAAATCGGCGTAACAGAAAATGGGATTTACAAACTGGATTACAACCAGTTACAACAAATGGGAATAAATCCAGAAGATTTTGATCCTACAAATTTTGCATTATTTGGCAATGGTAACGGCATGCTTCCCGAAGCCAATCACTATAGCAGACCAGACGACCTGATTGAAAATGCTATAACGGTTTATGGTGGAGAAGATGGAAGTTTTGACCCCGGCGACCACATACTTTTTTACGGACAGAGCGCTGTAAAATGGAAATTTAGTCCGTTTTCCAATCAATTTGTCCACGAGCAAAATTACTACAGCGACACTACTTTCTACTTTTTCACACCCGATCTTACCGTGCCTGGCAAACGTATTCAGCCAAAATCGCAAGCCCTTGGTGAACCAGTTTCTACGGTTGATTCTTTTCTTGATTTTCAACTTCACGAAAAAGAGGAGGTAAACCTTATCCTGTCAGGAAAAGAATGGTATGGAGAAACACTTTCCACTGCAAATCATACTGCCACAGCAAGTTTCAATTTCCCAAATTTAATAACCGAAAAACCCGTCGGTATTTATACCAAATACGCCGGCAGATCGATTACGGAAATTACCTACACAAAAATTTTGGTTAACGGCCAAATCGTTGAAGACTCTACAAAAATTTACAAGCTTTCCACTGACAACCCGATGTATGCCCGTGAAAAAATATTTTCAACAAATTTCGTGGCCAATAACGATCAGCTTGAAGTAAAACTCGAGTTCATCGCCCATGAAACCGACTCACGCGTCTGGCTCGATTATGTGCGTGTAAACGCCTGGCGACAGCTTAAAACTGTTGATAATAAGCTGCTATTTCGTTTTTTGGCTACCGACACCCTTCCGACGGTTGTAAACCTTGAAGTTGCTGGTGTTAGTGCAGGAGCGGTCATCTGGGATATTACAGATTTTTCCAATATCAAGTCACAGGAATTTACACACAACAACAACACAGCACGGTTTAAAGTGCCGGCAACCGCACGGCGTGAGTTTTACACTTTCGTACCTCAATCTGCCAGGACGCCTGCCTCTATTTTTCCGGTTAGCAATCAAAACCTGCATCAGCTGCAGCAAACGGAAATGCTGGTTATTACACATCCGAAATTTCTGGCGCAGGCCAACGAAATTGCTGAGCTACACCAAGTAGTTGATCAGATGGATGTTGAAGTAGTTGACGTGAAGCAGATATACAACGAGTTTGGTGGCGGAACAGCTGATATTACTGCGCTACGCGATTTTATTCGTATGGTGTACACCCGCAGCAACCAACAGCTGAAATATGTGTTGCTTTTTGGCGATGCTTCTTATGACTATAAAGACAGAATTCCAGCCAACACAAACTATATCCCTACCTATCAGGCCAGTGGCTCAACTATTGAAACACAAAGCTTTGTGTCTGATGATTATTTCGGCCTAATGGACAATTCGGAAGGAGCCAATATGACGGGTATCCTTGATTTGGGCATCGGACGTTTTCCGGTAAATACGGTAAATGATGCGCAAATTATGGTTGACAAGGTGCGACATTATTTGTCGAAACAGGACGAAGTCAGCGGCCAATGGCGTAACAATATCGCTTTTGTGGCCGATGACGGTAACGACAACATGCATTTCAATCAGGCCGAAACCCTGTCGCGCATGGTGGATACTGCCAGCGCAAATTTGAATGTGAGCAAAATTTTTATAGATGCTTACCCACGAACAGCAGTACCGGGTGGTTTTCGTTTCCCGGATGCCAACAAAGCTTTTGTGAAACAAATAGAAGATGGCGCATTGATTATCAACTACACCGGTCACGGTGGAATTAATGGCCTTACGGACGAACGTGTCTTCACGATTTCTGATATCAACGGGCTGGAAAACATCAGCAATATGCCGTTTTTCATTACCGCCACCTGCGAATTTAGCCGTTTCGATAATCCCGCTTTTGTATCAGCCGGCGAACAGCTGTTGCTCACTTCAAAAGGAGGCGGCATTGCCCTGATGACGACCACCCGACTGGCTTTTGCACACACCAATTTTGCACTCAACAAAAAGGTTTACAAGGCGATGTTCGACCGCAGTGATCCCACTTTCAAACGCCTTGGTGATATTCTTAGACTGAGCAAAAACCCGACCAGTAGCAGCGTGTATAATTTTGTGCTGCTTGGCGATCCGGCACTCAAGTTGGTTTATCCAGAGGCTAAGGTAGTCACCAATAAAATAAATAACACCCCTGCTGGCGAGAGAGAAATAGTGCTTCACGCTATGGCAGAAGTGAGTATAGAAGGCGAAATTTATGATCCCAATGGCAATTTGGCAAGCGATTTTAATGGCTTCCTTTATCCCAAATTGTTCGATAAGAAAACCAAATTTTCCACATTAGGAAATTCCTCTGACAGCCAGCAAGCATCTTTTACCTATTACGAAAAACTGCTATATTCCGGAAAAGTTAGTGTAGTAAATGGCAAGTTTAGTTTCCGGTTTCAGCTGCCACGCGATATTGCCTATCAATATGGAAAAGCTAAATTGAGCTATTACGCCGTTGATACCGTGAATTTTAATGATGCCAGTGGCTATTTCGACCAGCTTGAAATTGGCGGCACAAACCCCGAAATAACACCAGATAAGCAAGGCCCCGAAATAACACTATACTTAAACAACAAAAGCTTCATTAACGGAGATATAGTACCTTCCAATAGCCTGTTGATAGCAGAAATGAGCGATCCGCAAGGCATTCATTACCTGGGAAATAGCATTGGACGTGACATTGTTTTGGAATATATTTCGCCCGACAAAGGCGCTGTTATTTTAAATTCACACTTCGAACCGGAAGTTGATAAGTTTGGCGCCGGCACAATTCATTATCCTTTGAATAAGCTGGACGACGGTCTCTATCATCTTTCCCTTAAAGCCTGGGACTTGCACAACAATTCATCCACAGCCGAAATTACTTTTGTAATCGACAGCAAAGCCAAGCTCGACCTGTATCGGGTACTCAACTATCCGAATCCGTTTAGCACTTCAACAGCTTTTATTTTTGACCACAATAAACCACAAACTGTTTTCGACTATGAAATTACTGTTTATGCACTTGATGGGCGGCCGGTAGTGATCCTCACGGGAAAGACCGGGACTGCAGGTAATCGCTCTGAACCGATTTTGTGGGATGGTAAAGATGCTTCCGGACAAATTATTCCAACAGGAACATACGTTTACCGTATTTTACTCACTGATGAACAGGGCATTCAGCACAACGTTAACCAGGTGATGGTGCGATTGGGAAATTAGTACACTTCGATACAACAATATTAAATATAATTAATCGTTAGTTTTGCACATCAAATTGATAACCTCACTCAAAAATTTATGAAGATCAAAATTCTGTTTCTTGCCGCGCTAATCATTGTGGGACTGCAATCGCAGGGACAAGACTATAATTACAGCAATCTTGCCGGTGGAAATTTAAATGTTATTACAACAGCCGTTCCTTTTTTACAGATCGCTCCTGATGCTCGTGCCGGCGCAATGGGCGATGCCGGTGTTTCTACCAGCCCCGACGTTTATTCTATGCACTGGAATCCAGCTAAATATGCGGTATTTGAAAAAGATATGAGTATAGGTTTAGCATATAGCCCTTGGTTGCGTAATCTGGTACCTGATATGAATCTGGCTTACCTGGCTTTTCATAAACGCATTGACAATATGTCGGCGGTGGCGGCTACTTTACGCTATTTCAGTCTGGGTGATATTCAGTTTACCAATGATCAAGGTATTGAACAAGGCACCTACAGCCCCAACGAATGGGCCATTGACGCGACCTACTCACGCAAGCTTACCGACAGGTTATCGGGTGCTGTTGCCGGACGGTTTATCTATTCAAACCTCACACAAGGACAGTATGTTCAAGGCGCTGCAACATCTGCCGGAACCTCTGTAGCAGCTGACGTTGCTGTGTATTGGGAAGACGATGTTACCTGGTTTAAGGATATCGCCGCCAAATTTGCCTGGGGCGTAAATATTTCAAATATTGGAACAAAGCTGGGTTATAGCGAAGCCAGTATCAAAAAAGATTTTATCCCCACAAACCTGCGTTTCGGCCCTACCCTTACGCTCGAACTTGATGATTATAACACATTGGCTTTCTCAATTGACATCAACAAACTGTTAGTGCCTACGCCCCCTATCTATAAAAGAGACAGCGCCGGAAATAACATTCCTATACCCGGAACAGACAAATTTGAAATTTACAAAGGCATGGATGATGACGTTTCTGTTGTAGGCGGAATGATTCAGTCTTTTTACGATGCACCCGATGGTTTTGGCGAAGAAATGCGCGAATTGAGCCTTGCCGTTGGCACCGAATACTGGTATAACAAAGTTTTTGCTTTGCGTGGTGGTTTCTTTTATGAAGATAAATCAAAAGGCAACCGTAAATTTTTCACACTGGGAGCAGGCTTGCGTTACAACGTATTTGGACTTGATTTCTCTTATTTGATTCCTATTGATTCGAGAAATAACCCGCTGCAAAACACGCTGCGCTTCGCACTCACCTTCGACTTAGGAAGTATGACGGCAAAAAATAAGTAACTATTTGAAATAATAAAAATTCAAAAACCCGTTCACAAATTGAGCGGGTTTTTTTGTTGGTTATTTACTAAACCTCAAAGGTTTTGGAAACCTTTGAGGTTTAAAATAAAAACCAAAATCTTTCTATTCTTCCACTGTTTTCTCAGGAAAGTTTACCAGGTAAAGCTTAGATGTTGCCCGTGTAAATGCCGTATAAAGCCATCTGAAATCGTTGTGATCAGCTTCTTCTTTAACATGCAGGAAACCGGCGTCCACAAAAATTGTGGGCCATTGTCCACCTTGTGTTTTGTGACAGGTTAGTGCGTAGGCAAATTTCACCTGAAGGGCGTTAAAGTAGGGATTTGTTTTCATCTCGGCGTAACGTTGCCGGCGCGATGGGATGTGTAGGTAATCTTCTTCCACGGCAGCCACAAACTTCTGGTAATCAGCTTCTGCAAGAGCGGGGCTATCCGCCATCAGCGTATCAAGCATCAGCTTTACGGTTAATGCGGGATTATCTGGATAATCAACCAAACTAATTTCAGCATCGGCAAAATGAAGCCCATACATTTCTTCGGTATGATGGATGCGATGTACTTCAGCTATATCGCCATTGGCAATAAAGCCGCCTTGCTCCTGATCCTGCAACCAGAAATAATTATTTTTCACGACCATCAACAAATCACCTGCAGACAGCTCGTCTTCCATGCCCAAAATACGGTAACGAATCTCGCTGTTGAAGTTATTGGCACGTTTGTTTGACCGACAAATAATGGCCGCTTCGGTATGGTCGCGACCGCCAAAAGCATCCTGGAGCAATTCTTCAAAACGATCGGGTTCAACCACCATAATATCGTTAAAAGCCTGCAAGTGGAAAAGCGGAAAATCATAAAACTGCCGGTGCATACGTTCACGTAAAAGAGTGGCATTCAATAATATGCCCGATTCAAGTGATTGCCGCATTACTTCTGTGAGTTCAAACTGCGCTGAAGTGATGGCATAAGCGGCTTTCAACATGGCAAAATCAAGTGCCGGGCTATTTTCCAGGCCAACGGGAGGCAGCTGCGCCTGATCGCCAATAAGTAAAAGCCGGCAGGATTCGCCTTCAAACACAAACTCCATCAAATCGTCGAGCAGACTATTTTGAGTACCAAAACCACTCGTTTGGATGCTATCACTTATCATGGAGGCCTCATCCACAATAAAAACGGTATGCTTTTGCTTATTGGTTTTGCGTGCCACTTTTACGCTGCCATCGGCCATAGCTGAGCGCTGATAAAGCTTGCGGTGAATGGTAGAGGCCGGTTTGCCGGTATATTGATTGAGTACCTTGGCTGCCCGACCAGTTGGCGCAAGCAAAACATACTGCTGACCAATTTCCGGCAAAACCTTTACGAGTGTTGTTACCAGCGTTGTTTTTCCGGTTCCTGCATAACCTTTAAGCAGATAGACAGGTTGTTGTTTGGTCGATAAAATAAAAGCTGCCAAATGCTGCATCACCGTGCTTTGTCCGCTCGTAGGCATCAAAGCAAAGCGTTTCAATAAGAGCCGAAACAACATGCCCCTATCCATCTTAAAACGGATATCCGATACCAAAATTCCAGATGATATCTTTCATTTGTGATTGACCTACAACCCAACGCGCCCCAGGTTCCTTGGCGGGGTTTCTAAGCGGCAGGGCGGCATCAAGCCTAAAAATAAAGAAAGAGAAGTCGAAGCGAAAACCAAAACCGGCATCTACCGCCAATTGCTTATAAAAATCGTGAAAATCAAAGGCTCCATCGGGCAGATAAGTATTTTCATTGATGGTCCAGATATTGCCAATGTCAGTAAAAATTGCGCCTTTCAGGAAGCCGGAAATCGGAAAACGGTATTCGAAGCTTGTCTCCAACTGAATGTCACCAATACGCTCCACATTGCCTTCACCATTAAAACCGCCCGGCCCCAACTCTCGAAACACCCATCCACGCATGCCATTAGCGCCACCACCATAAAAACTACGTTCAAAAGGTATATCGATTGAGTTTCCATAAGGCAATCCAAACCCAATTATAGCTCTGAGTACCAACTGATTGTTTTTTGACAGAAGGAAGTACTGTCGGAAGTCAAAATCGAATCTGGCAAACTGTGCATAACGAATACCGAGCAGCTCACGATGATCTCCATCACTACTAATCAGCGGCGTATGGTTAAAAAGTGACAGGAGATTGCCAGATGATTCAAAATTTGCTCTGAAATAACTAAAGTTCTTAATCTTATTGATGTTCTGGTTATTAAATACAAAACTATATTTCAGCCCCAGTATAAGGTGGTTAGAGTATTGATCTTTAATCCTTTGGTTGGTTTCCTGGTCGAGTATTTTCTGAAAAGCAGCAGAAGGATTCACTTTCACACTATTGAGGTTGACCGGTGTGAAAATATGCTGTATAGTATTGCTAGTCATCCAGTCGTAACCAAAATTAGTTTGAACGATTTGCCGGTCATAATTAGCCCTGTGCTGGCTGCTGTAGCCCAGGTTAAAACTTGTTTTAGGCTGATATTCCAACACGAAATTCCTAAACTTTACAGGACTCAAGAAGCGTGGCACAACGAGGTTTGCATTAACACCCAGCTCGTTGGTATTAAAAAGCGCTGCAGTTGTCGTTTGATTTTCTCCGGCAAGCGGTACAACACGCTGTGCTTCAACACCTCCTTTGATGCTAAACCGGAATAACTCAGCACCCCTGAACAGGTTTTTATTAGAGTAGACCAGGCTGCCTCTTAAGCCCAAATCTCCCGCAGAGTTTGTGCCTTCAACCTCCAGGTCGTAAGCGTGTACTTTATTGCGTTGTAGCTCAATTCGCACGTCCAGGAAGTTGGTATCCTGCCTTACAAAATCTGTAAAATCAATTGTTGTAGTAGAAAAAATCCTAAAATTACCCAATCCACGATAGGTTTGTTTAAGCTTTCGCATGCTGAAAGGCTCTCCATTGTGCAGTTGGATAATCTGCCCAAAAGTCTGAGGCCGCATGCGCATATCGCCCACAGAATAAAAATAGAGTTCGTGTTGCTCCCTATTTCTACCCGCAAACACATCAAGCCTGCTACTATCGGTTATGGGATCATTAACCAGAGCGGGTTTAAAATTCGGAAAGACTGTAACTTTATTAATAAAATACCGCTGATGGGCCTTTTGTCCCTGATCGGTATTGATGCTGTCAATCCGCATTTTCACATTCAGGGTATAGTTGCCGAAAATGCTATCAACCTCATAAAAAATAAAGTCTCTTGAAAAATTGTAAAAGCCATTATTTTTCAAATAGTCAGTGATCCTGCCGCGTTCTTCATCCAGTTGGTAAACATTATAAATATTACCTGACTTGAAAGGTGTACTGGCTTTTGGGACTTCAATCCATTCTGCGAGAGCGCTATCAGCAACGGCATACTCAAACGCATTGATGCGGTATGGTGTTGCGGTTTCTACTTTATAAATTACCTCGGCTTTATACTTTATAATCTTCGTTTTAGAAACTACCGTTGAGTTGAAATAGCCAACATTATTAAGGTATCTGGTCATTTGATTGGCAGCAGCTTCGGCAGCACCTTCTTCAAAATACACCGGAGGCGAACCAACTTTTTCATTGATCCATTTCCAGAATTTTTTGTCCGTTTTATCTTTTGTTTGATAATAAACCCACAACGGAAAACGAACACCTAAGAAACTTTTATTGGGTCGCTGACCAACAAACGCGGCTAAATCGGAACGACTAAAACCTTCATTTTTTTCTTTGAGCTCAACGGTATTTTTATGAACGAGATAACTTCCATCAGGGATAAGCCTTCGTGCCGTGCAAGACACAATCAACTGACTAATAATTATCAAAAGTATAAGCTTTAGACCCTGACTCATAAAATAATTTGAACGAACAAAGGTACGTCAAAACCTTTTAAAACAGCCTGGCCCGAAAGGCCTTTTTCGACTGACGAAATGTCAATAAGACGGGTACTTTTACTTACGGAATAGTTTTTGATAAATCTGCTCCATGCAAGACCCAACAGAGAAACACCGTATTACTACCAGTTTTTTTGTCCCAGCCCTGTTTTTACTTCTGATGTGGCTGGTCAAAATTTCCGAATACGTGTTTGATGTCAGCTTATCATTTTTAGGCATTGAGCCACTCAAGATCAGTGGGTTACCAGGTATTATTCTCTCACCATTTCTGCATGGTGACTGGAACCATTTGATGGCCAATTCAGCACCTGTTTTTGTATTGATAGCCGGTTTATATTATTTCTACCGCACTTTAGCTACCGAGATTTTAACACTGAGTGTAGTTTTATCCGGTTCGTGGGTTTGGCTTGGCGCGCGCGATGGCGTACATATTGGCGCCAGCGGTTTGATTTATGCACTCGCTGCTTTTTTGATGTTGAGCGGATTCCTGAGGCGCGACAACCGGCTGATGGCCTTATCTTTTGTTGTGGTGTTTTTATATGGCAGTTTGATCTGGGGTATTTTCCCCGAATTATTTCCAGAGAAAAATATTTCCTGGGAGGGCCATTTAAGTGGTTTGTTGGCCGGTGTAATTTTGGCTTGGTTTTATCGCAAACAAGGCCCTCAAAAAAGACTTTATTCTTGGGACATAGAGAAAGAGGAAGAAACCTCCGAAACTGCCGAAACCACAGCTCCGCTTGATGTTCCAGAAAATCAAACATCGGAAGAACGCCCTTATTGGGACATACCACAACCCGATAAAAATGACTTGACGGTGGTTTATCGCTTCAAAAAGAAAGGCAGTACTTAGGAGCTGTTCTCAAATCCTTAGGCTGCTTTTTTGCGCATCAGCAAGCGATCGAAAACCCATAGTAGCAAGGCTGTTCCCAGGCCAATTCCAGTAAACAAATACCAGATATTTCCGGGCTGATAAGTTTGCCACAAATAATTTGTAAGCTCATTGATGGTCATATTATAATTGCGCGCTGCTTCCAGAAACAGGTCGTTTTGCGTAAATTGATCCGAAAGTGCCGGCATTTCGATGCCTTTTATTGCCAGATCACGGCGCAGCAGTTGCAATTTATCAGCCCAATCAGCATAGACAGGTCCGGATAAAATTCCTGCCAAAAAGTTTCCACCCGACATGGGCAAAAACGAGCAACCCATATATAAACCCAGCTTATCTTTTGGCGCTATACGGCCGATATATTCTGTGATTTTCGGTGAGCTGGCCATCTCTCCAAACGCGAAAATCAGGATAGAGAAAAACAGAAAAAACGGGCTGTTAAACATAAAAGTTAACCCAATACCAATAGAGGCGATGACGATCCCAACAATCATGGCGCTGATAGGCCGCAAGCGCATTACGATTCCCGAAACCACAACTTGAAACAGCACAATATAAAGCGCGTCGAGGTTTAAAATCATTTCAGGGTTTACCGTTCCCTGCGCCGTGCCAAAAATACCGGCCAGCCATGGAGAAAGTTCAAAAAGCCAGTCGTAGAGCCCACGCGTATTTACCCATTGATCTATAAAGACCGGCAGTGTATAGAACAACTGAAAATACATGCTCCAAAAACCTACGATAATGAGCAGAAACAGGAAAAACCTAAAATCTTTGAGTGCGATAAAAATATTTTTTAGCGCCTGTGCGACCGACTTTCTCAGGCTAAGCTCATTGGGAACACGATCGGGTTCTTTGTAAAAAAACAAGACCAGCACAAAGTTAAGCGCGATAATACCGGCACTTACGTAAAACACATAATCCCAGGAGGTTTCACGCAATTTGCTGGCAACAAAAGGGCCTATCATCGCGCCCAAATTCACCATCATATAAAAGATCCCAAAGCCGATGGAGGAGTTTTTCTCGTTGGTAGTTTTAGCAATGGTAGCAGAAATAACAGGTTTGAAAAGTGCACCCCCGATTGCAATAAAGAAAAATGCTGCAAAAACCAGGCTGTAATTGGTGAGATGACCCATTATCAGGTAGCCCGTTGATAAAATCCCAAATGAAAGCAACAAAACCTTTTTGTAGCCCAGCTTATCAGCAATAGAGCCAGTAATCACGGGTAAGAAATAAAGCATAGCCGATACAATTCCCATCATGCTTCCCTTTTGTTCCTGCGTAAAACCAAGGGCGCCGGTATCCGTTGAAGCTGTTAGATAAATCGCCAGTACATTGAACATCCCATACCAAGCCCAGCGCTCAAAAAGCTCTAAGGTGTTGGCTGTCCAAAAGGTCTTTGGGAAACGTGAAAACAGCTTTATTGTCATAACTATTACATTTTAAATCAGCATTTTAGATATATTTTTTTTAACTTCTTGAAAAGAAGAGCTCAAAGGCAAGACTTACAAAGACTATTTTGAGAAAACATACCTGCTAACCCTATAGGAACATTGCCCCATGGCGGGTGCGGTGGTTCTTTGAAAGCCCAGTTCGCGCACTTTTTCAATGGTTTCTGTGGTTTGTATAATCAAAACAGCGTCAACCACCACACTCATGCTCATGCTGCTTCCGGGAGGAGTGCAGGAGGAGGATGCGCCTTTGTACCACATATTTTTTACCGGAATTTCGGAAGAGGCAAGCTGTTTTATAAGTGCCTCTACATCAAAATCGTATGCCGGCCTGTCTCCTTCAAATTGATAGGTGTAATACACACCTTCGGGAAAGTTGTAGGCTTCAGTTTCGTGGTCTTCAATTACTTTGCTCACGACTTTTTGAGGTGTATTTTTGGTTGAGCTACAGGCTGTAAATGACAACAGTATGGCAGCGAATAAACTGATTATGGACAGATTTTGTATTTTCATAAATTTAATTGTATTGTAAATATTTTGGTAAATATACGGAGAGCGAGTCAGCTTTTGGCACCAATTGCTGCAAAATTTCCCAATTGGCAATCATTCCTGTGCGTTCGCGGTAGTTAAAAACTGCTTTTGTGAGACCATAAGAAAAATAAGGATGTCTTACAACTTGCTTAAAATCAACAAAGTTAATGCGCAGAGGATCAATATTAGCAGTGTCTATTGTTAGGTAATCGACGAATTTATCGAGCCTTTCTTTATCCATGCCATAGACTTCAAGCAGTTGGTCTTGATGAATATAGCCTCCCAAAATTTCCCTATACCTAAGGATGCGATGCGCGAACCAGGGCCCCACTTGCGGCAGTTGGATTAAGTCCAGCGAATCGGCACTATTCAGTTCTACATCTCGAACAGCTTGCCGCTTCTCTGCCGAAACAGCTTTACGCACCTTATTTTCCGATTTCATCACAGCTTTAGCAAGCTGCACATTGCCGTGAATCGGAATCACTATAAAAGGCTCAAGAATCTCGTACTCTGTTGCTGTGATGGAATAAATCTTTTTCAGGTCTTCTTTCCTAAAAAACCGGCCGCCTTTTTGCTCGTAGTTTTTGATATTGCGAATCTGGTTATCCTGCAGTCCAAGCTTTTTCCAGTCCGATTCAGGGAGTTTATTGGGGTTAAATATAAAAGGATTCAGCCTGTCAGCAGCAGCTGAATAGTCAGGATTTACAGCATCAAAGTGTTCTTTCCTATGCTGTTCCTGATGCGCTTGTGCACTTTTGTGGAGGCTCAAAACAGAATCCAGTTGGTGATCGCTAAAAACCGGATTGACAGGAATTGACAAAGGAAAAAAGCTGATTCCAATAAACAAGAGCAGCATGATTAATAGCGCAGTAACAGCCAATTGCTCTCCTCTGCTAAAATCAAACTGTTCTTTAAATCCCATTGCGATAAGGTTTTAGCGTTTTTAAATATTTACAAATCGCCTCCACCGAAAAGACTAAAAAATCCCAGGCCGTGCAAAAAAACAAAGGCAATAGCAACGGGAGCTATAAATCGAATAATAAACAAATAGGTATACTTAAAACGAGCGCGGAGCTTTCCTTCGTTTGAAAGTTCAGCAAATAGCAATGGTTTAGGCATAAACCAGCCAACAAACAACACAATTAGCAAGCCGCCTACCGGCAACATAACATTGGCCGATACCAGCTCAAGCAAATCAAATAAGTCACGGTCTCCAATACCCAATACTGACCAGGGTCCTTGACTCATAGTGCAGGCCACGCCAAGCAATGCAACGGAAGAAGCGGCGAGAATTGTAGCCTTTTTTCGGCCTAATTTTAACTCTTCCGAAAGGTAAGCTACCACCACTTCAAGCACTGAAATTGTTGAAGTAAGTGCTGCAATTGAAAGCAATACAAAAAATATCAGCGCAAAGAAATAGCCACCGGCCATCTGATCAAAAATCAAAGGTAGTGTGATAAAAACCAGCCCTGCTCCTGACTCTGGGGCGATACCGAAGGCAAATACCGCGGGAAAAATAGCTACACCGGCCAAAATGGCAATAGCAGTATCCGCTGCCGATACTGAAAGGGCGGTATGGCCGAGATTTTCTTTTTTACCAATGTAAGAGCCATAAGTTATCAGCGTTCCCATGCCAATAGAGAGCGAAAAGAAAGACTGCCCCAGAGCTTCGAGAACAACTTTTCCGGTGATTTTTGAGAAGTCGGGTTTGAATAAAAACAGTAAACCTTCGGAAGCGCCCGGCAAGGTTACGCTTCGTACGCTAAGAATTATAATAATCAACAGCAGCAGCGGCATCAATATCTTGGTGTATTTCTCAATGCCATTTTTTATTCCTTTGAAAACGATAAAAGCAGTAAACACCATAAAAATATTCTGCCAAAGCAAAGGGCGCAAACCACTTGTTCGGAATAGTTCAAAATTGGTGTTCAGGGTTGCTGCGTCTTTCCCGGCAAAGCCATCGCTAAAAGCCAGAAACAAATATTCGAGCGTCCAGCCGGATACTGTAGTATAAAAAGCCAGGATAAAAAAGGCGGCACTAATACCCAAAAACCCGGTTAAGTGCCAATAACTCCGTGGCGCAAGTCTTTTGAAAGCACCCACCGGATTGCTTTGGGTGCTGCGCCCAATTAAAAATTCCGAGAGCATCACAGGCGCGCCAATGAGTACGATAAACCCAATATAAATCAGCAAGAAAGCTCCTCCGCCATTTTCACCGGCCACATAAGGGAAACGCCAAATATTACCGAGTCCAATAGCTGATCCGGCTGCGGCTGCTATTACACCCGCCTTTGAAGTAAAACTATCACGCTGATTATTTGTTTGGAGTGCCATAAAATCTGTTTTTAAGCAAAAAGACCTGCAATAATATGAAAACAAGCGCAAACAACAAAGCATTTCAGGCGCAGCCTACAAAAGAAAAGTGGGAATTTTTAATTAAATACAACTTTTGGTGATAAAAGAATGATTCTTTTATGCAGGATACAGTCTGTTAACTTGGAATTTAGGGCGCAACTGTTTGATGTCGCAGGATAAGTCGCGGCCTCACTTGGCCACGCGCCAGCAAAGCTTATTCGTAGCGCAAAGCATCTATTGGATCGAGTTCTGCTGCTTTTTGGGCCGGGATAATTCCGCTGAGTAGTGCCACGAAAAAACAAAGCACAACAGCCATAAAAATCCATATCCAGGGAATGATAAAAACACTTCCGATTGCGATGGAAAGTAGGTTTCCGATTCCAATACCAAATAAAATCCCCACCAGGCCACCAATCTGAGCAATCACAACGGCTTCCATCAAAAACTGATTTCTGATTGTTCTTTTTGTTGCACCAACTGCCTTACGGATACCGATTTCGCGTGTACGTTCTGTTACAGAAACCAACATGATATTCATCAGGCCGATAGCAGCTCCAAATAAGGTAATCAGTCCAATAAAGGTGGCGCCCAGTCTGATTTGACCGGTCAGGCTAAGCAACATATTAGCGACGTTATCACTTTTTTCAATGTTAAAACTCTCTGGATTCCCGAGAGCATCATCACGGATTATTCTAAAAATTCCGGTAGCCTGACCCACAGCAGCATCCATCTGCTTCGGCTCCGAAACCCGCACACTTATACCATAATTCATGTTTGGGCGAGAAAAATACTGTCGCACATTACTTAGTGGAATCAGGCAGTCGCGGTCGCCGCTAAAGCCCATGCTGGAGCCTTTTTCCTTGAGTACTCCAATAATACGGTAGCGCCCTGGACCAACAGTAATAATCTGACCTACAGGATTTTGATTATTCTTAAACAAACTTTCCACGATGGCTGAACCTACAATAACCACATGCGCCCCTTCGATGGTTTCGCGAGCCGTAATATTGCGCCCGAATTCAATTTCAAAACCCGAGTTATAGATATAGTTTTCGTCAATACCGACTACTGCGATATTTGGATTGGTTTTTTCATTTTCAAACTTCAGGGTTGCAATCCCCGTCCCCCGCACCGAAATACTGGTTGAAACAGGCAAATCAAAGCGTTCTTTAAAAGAAATTGCTTCCTGATAGCTGATGAATTTATTGGCTTTAGGCCGCGAGCGATTGCCTCCCATATGCACCACCATGCCCCTGTTTTGGATATTGAAAGTATTAGAACCCATCATCGAGAAATTCTCCGCGAGGAAATATTTCATGCTGTCGATTGCGGTAAGGATTCCTACCAAAGCCATAATACCAAACGCAATAATAGCAATGGTTAAGGCGGTACGCAGCGCATGACTCCTGATGGAATTAAGCGAGATGCGTATGTTTTCGGCTATCAATTTGTTCATAGGTTGACCCGCTTGAAAAGTATTCGTTGATTAGTCTTTTTGACCGTAGGCCAGATCACCTGCATCGCCTAAGCCCGGCACAATATAAGCCTGTGCCGTTAGCTCATCGTCAACACCGCCCAGCCACAAGGTGATATTGTGCAGCGACAAATTTCGTTTTATATACTCCAGGCCTTCGTTGCTGGCCAACACGGCAGCGATATGAATATGTTTGGGCATTCCATGAGCAAGCATCCCTTTTACCGTTTTAACGATAGAAGCGCCAGTAGCAAGCATTGGATCGTTCAATATCAGCACTTTGCCTTCTACTGACGGACTTGAAATATACTCAACACGAATCGTAAAGTCTTGATTTTTATGGTATTTGCGATAAGCCGTGATAAAGGCATTGTCGGCCCGATCAAAATAGTTGAGCAAGCCCTGATGTAAGGGTAGTCCGGCACGCAAAATGGTTGCCAACAATGGCTGTTCAACCACTTGCATCATTTGAACGGCACCGAGTGGGGTTGTTACTTCAACAGGTTGATATTCAAGAGTTTTACTAATCTCATAAGCAAATATTTCACCAATCCGCTCCAGGTTGCGCCTAAAACGCATGCGATCTGTTTGTATTTCAACGCTGCGAAGCTCTGCAACAAATTGATTGAAAACGGAATTGGTTTCTCCAAGATTATGAATGATGGCCATAGTTGATAAGTTATGGAGCAAAAATAACCAATTAGAAGCAGAAAGTCTAAGCCAAAGTCAAATATTTCATTTTCTTTTTACTAAACGCAGGGCAAGACGACCTAAAAAGGGCAATCGGTTGATTTTTACACCTGGATAATAGGTTTTTTTACTGCCAAAACCTCTGTAATAACGCGCTAAACCATCCTGATCTGAACCCTCGAAATCAAAAACAAGTTGTTTTTGGCTGTGTGACCGGATTACTTCATCAATCAAAAAACTAAGGGCGTGGTTTTCTTTGGCTTCCTGGTTTGCTCCCGAAAACAAAAACACCAGTTTTCCGTGACTTCTCATAAAAATAGCGCCAGCACATAACTCATTTGGCTTGCTGTAAACACCGTAAATAAATGCTTGCCCGCGGTAAATCCCTGTATAGGCCAAATGCTTTAATCTATTGTATTCCAAGTCATTCCAATGACTGATAGTACGTCCCCTGTTTTCACGAAAGAGCTGAATCACATCCTCTGGTCTCACATTTTTAGCCAGCTGCAAATTATGCTGAGCCACCTTCTTCAGGTTTCTTTTGGTATTAGTGCTGTAGTTTTTGTAAATCTTTTCGTAGTCATTGATTAGATCCAGCTCGTGGTTTTTATGCAGGCTAACTCCCAAAGTGCTTTTTTCGAGCTTGTTATGGGTATTCAATCTGATTTCTGCGAAGCGATAATTTTTTGGGATAGCGTCCAGAAATTCTAATACGATCTTCTGGTTGAGGATAGTGCGCGAAAAAACGCCAAGCTGTTGGGCGAAAAATGGCTGAAACAAATAGCTTAAGCCATATTTACGCTTTCCGGTAAGCGGAAAAACCCGTTCATAATCATTTTCTACTAAGGCATTCCAGTCTGGATGAACGATATCTAAGTACCACGACCAGGCATACAGATTGCCGTTAAAGGCATTTTTTATGCAGGTATCCCATTTGATTTTGTCGATTTCCGAATGCCTCAAAAACTTGATCATAGTGTTAACTTATTAAGGCATAGCAGCTTTTATAATCGACTCAAAAGCGGTACGCCAACCAACCCAGCGTTTTTGTTCGCTCAGACTTTCGTTATGCCACAGCAAAATAAAAGTACCTCCCACCGCTTTCACCGACTTAATGAGTTCTTCGGCCTGCATAACAGCTTCTGTTGCACCCACTTTCATATAATCGCGCAAGGTGCCATCCATCAAGGTAAAAGGATGGATACGTAAATTTGTAATCACATCATGATCAAGATCATAGAAATAAAAATCATCAGCAATGCCCGCTCTAAATCCCGGCTGGCTGGCATAACCCATCGTGTAGTCGTCTTCAATATCCATATCGATGAGGTTGTGATAAGTTACTGGCAGGTTCATCCGCAGAAAATGCTGCCGGCTTTTGGTCACTTCCTTATTTAGCACACGACTCAGGCTCTTGATTTCTTGTTTAAGCAGCGACTTATCCTCAAAAGAGGCATATGACGGGTGAATACCTATCTCGGCATAATCGCCCAGGTATTTGATGAAATTTTGAAAATGCCGGTTTCGGACTGAAATATTTTTATCAAATTGGCCATAATTTGCAAAAAGAATAAAATAAAGCGGCCTTAGGTTGTATTTTTTTTGAATATCAAGCTGATAGGCAAAGGTATCGAAAGGATCATTTTGCTTGCGTCTAAGCACTTTTGTGCGCTGTCTTATCTCGCCAAAATCCGCCTTGAAAAAGTCTTTTACGTAAGATCCGGCACTTCGCACCAAACCTTTATGCAAGTAGGCCCAGGTGGCATCAACATCATAAGTGAGCTGAAACCTATAGGTTTTTTCACGAATTTTCAAGGCAGGAAAAAAGTATTGCAAGCGTCTGCCAAATGCCTTAATCCAATGGTTTACAACAGGCTTTTGAAATATTCCTGTTTTTCTGAAAACAGAACTATCAGCTTCAAACCGACCATGCCTATCGCTAACGTAAGGCAAATACTCCTCGTAGCGGCTGACTAGAAAAAAACAGGCGGCAAACACATCAAAAGTCATTATCGACTGCTTGTGAAAGACAGGAAAAATAGCTTTAATGTCCTCAAATTGAAATATTTTCAGCTCCTGGCTTACGATTTCACGCTCAAATAAAAGCTTTACAGCTTGCAGGTATGGAACACCTTCAATAGGCTGATCGCCGTAAAAAAAACGCGGCCCTTCAAAGGCTGACAATAGCTGCTGATCGGTAGTAAATTCATAAGGGAGGCCAAGCTGTTCAACAAGCACCAAATCAAAGATATAGCGCAAACGATTGGTAACTTTAGATACTCCGATTAGTAGTTTGTCCATAGTAGATGTCGTTTTTAACGGCAAAAGGCAAAATTAAAGGAAAAATCGACACCAAAACAGGGTAGCTGCAAGTCAGGGTGCGACGGTGAAGCAACGCTAAAATCTCGCGCACTGACTGCAAAACTTTAGTCAGGGTGCGACTTTTCCAGCAACGCTATTTTAGTCGCGCCCTGACTTTGTATCAGCGTCCTGACTTTACAAAATTTCATGTACTTTTGAGGCAAAATTCATTGCCCTCATGGAAAATTTCATCGTCTCCGCACGCAAATACAGGCCCGTCACTTTTGATATGGTGGTTGGCCAGCAATCTATAACCTCCACCTTGAAAAATGCCATACGCAGCAACACCCTGGCACAGGCATTTTTGTTTACCGGTCCGCGCGGCGTGGGCAAAACCACCTGCGCACGTATCATGGCAAAAACCATCAACTGCTTCAACCCGACACCCGAGATGGAGGCCTGCGACCGTTGCGAATCCTGTGTTTCGTTTAACCAATCCAACTCCTTTAATATACACGAGCTGGATGCCGCCTCCAACAACTCGGTTGACGACATCCGAAACCTGGTAGATCAGGTGCGCATTCCGCCGCAGGTAGGTGCCTATAAAATATACATCATTGATGAGGTGCACATGCTTTCACCAGCGGCTTTCAACGCCTTTCTGAAAACCCTCGAAGAGCCACCGGCCTATGCCAAATTTATTTTGGCAACCACCGAAAAGCATAAGATCATCCCAACTATCTTATCACGCTGCCAGATATTTGATTTTAAACGCATCACCCTCGAAGATATCAGCACACATTTAGAATATGTAGCCAGCAAGGAAGGCGTGAATGCTGAAGCAGAAGCGCTGGCCATTATTTCTCAAAAAGCCGATGGCGCCTTGCGCGACGCCCTCTCCATCTTCGATCAGATGGTCAGTTTTGCAGGCAAAAACATCACCTACAAAGATGTGATTGCCAACCTGAACGTGCTGGATTATGAATATTATTTCTCGATCACTGAAAACATACTGCAAGCTAATACCAGCGCTGTTTTGCTCACGCTGAATGAGATTATTGAGAACGGCTTTGATCCACAACATTTTATTCATGGCATGGGAAGCCATTTGCGCAGCCTGCTCGTGAGTAAAAACCCGGAAACGGTGCGCCTGATGGAGCTTAGCAAAAGCCTACAGGATCGCTATGCTGACCAGGCAAAGACTTGCAGCATGGAGCTTTTGCTGGAAGCGCTCGACATCAATAACCGCTGCGACATCAACTACCGAAACAGCAATAATAAGCGACTTCATCTTGAAATTGCACTTTTGCAGATGTGTGCACTCTCAGGACAAACAGCTCCCAAGCAACAAGTAGTACCAAGTTTGGCGGCTAATAAACCTGCTACTTCTGCCACTCAGAATCCTGTGGCACAAGTAAATACCAGTACAACAGCAAAGCCAGCCAGGCCGCAAACCACAACTCCAGCACCTCAAACGCCACAAGCTACTGCACCTGCTGCGCCAAACTACGGGCAGCAGCAAGCCGCGACCAACGCCTCTACCGAGCCAAAACATCAGGTGAGAGAAGCAAGTCCGAGCCAGATGAGAGGGACACGCACCATTTCAATCAACGATACGGAGAAAAAAGTAGAAGAAAAAACGGAAGAACCTGAGCCGGAAACGCGTGGCGACTTCAACCAGGAAATGCTTTCGGCTTCCTGGGCGGAGTTTGTGAACAGCTACAAAGCTGTTTCGCCAAGCTTTGCCAATGCCATCGGCCAGTTCGAGCCTCAATTGGCTGAAAACTTTGAAATAAAGTTCACCATTGAAAACAGCTTGGTAGCCAGCGACAAACTCAATATGAGCGCACTGTTCGATCACCTGAAAAAGTCGTTCAACAACAATCAGCTCAAGCTCACGCCGGTTATCTCTGACAAACCCCGCAAAGTGGAAGCCTATACCGACAAGGAAAAGTTTGAAAAAATAGCAGAACTCAGACCACATTTGCGTCAGTTGAAGCAGGAGTTGAACCTGGAAGCCAGTTTTTGAGTTGTCTTTGCAAGAAAAACCGGATATAACTTTGTGTTTTTCAAGACAAATTATGCGGTGAACTCCTGACTACCGGCTTTTATTATACGATGAACACAATTAAGATAGACATTTCCGGAAAATCATTTTTGATTAAAGTATGCCATAACAAAAAAGAACTTGCAGTAATCAAAAAGCTGGATGCGCTTGTCTTCAGCGCACATCAGGGTATTTCAGACGCACTTTTACAAGCCATTTTTGAACAGGGCGGCATCTTGGTTTACAAAATCAATAATCAAATAGTTGGCGAAAGCCAAGTACTCATTACGTCTGCCACAGGACAAAAAATCGAAAACAGTACTACAGCTTTATTTTATGGCACAGCGGTGCTGCCTGAATTTCGCGGACAGCATATCGGTGAAGCCTTGGCAATGGCGCAGGAGAGAGTAGCCGTATCAAATGGAAAAACACGCGCACTGCTTAGCGTGAGGCCCGAAAATGCCGCCAGTATATGCCTGCGCATGAAATTAGGATTTACAATAATAAGCTGGCAGGCTGACTATTACGGAAGCGGAAGGCTAATCATGGAGAAAGATTTAGTCGCGCAAACAATTTCAAACTCAACAGCTCCCGGCAAGTTAGTGAAAACAATTATCCTGAAAATTGGTGATCAGCCTGATGAGTATGCCCGCAAGCAGATAGCGGCCAGTTTTGAAAGTAAATTACAGCCTGTTGCCTACCGTATAATTAGCCCGACGGAAGCGGTTATTGCCTTTTCAAAATAGTTTGTTGGTTGACGGAGTGATTTGGCCTTTTTAGGCAAAATCGTTGCTATTATTTGACACGCATTAAAGATCCATTTTTCAAGTTTTCCCATTTATTATTCGTAGCCTTCTATTTATTATTCGTAGTGGGCTGAACCAGTTGTTTATCTTAATTTTAAGCCATCAAAACCACCAAAAATCAAGGCTATGAAAAAAATTGTACTACTTTTAGTCGTGTTGCTTTTCGGATGTTATAGCATTCAAGCTCAAACGACGCGCCACAAAGGCAATCCAGAGAATTTTGAAGTATTAAATATCGAACCTGTAAAAGCCAAAATTGTAGAAAGTTTTTCAGACAACTTTGAAGGCTACACAGATTTCGCGCTTAATTTTGCGCCCTGGACTTTGGTTGACGTTGACGGAGGCCCGACTTATGGTTTCGAAGGCATCGACTTCACCAACGAATACGCACCAATGGCCTTCATTATTTTCAATCCGGCTCAAACCGTTCCTGTCATGACCGGCACAGGTATTCAACCCCATAGCGGCAACAAATTCGCAGCCAGTTTTGCCAGTGAAGCAGCTCCAAACAACGACTGGATCATCAGTCCGGAAGCAGATCTGGGCAGTAATTCAAGCCTGTCTTTCTGGGTAAAATCTTATACCGCCGACTACGGTTTAGAGCGCTATCGTGTTGGCGTCTCTACTGGTGGCACGGCTCCCGGCGACTTCACCATTATTTCAGCCGGCACTTATCTCGAAGCTCCTGCAACGGCCTGGCAACAAAAAACCTTCGACCTTAGTCAGTTTGACGGTCAAACAATCCGCGTAGGCATCAATTGCGTTTCCAATGACGCCTTTATTTTTATGCTTGACGACTTTGAAATCAACACAGAAACTACTCAGGGCTCGTCACTTACCGGAACAGTATCCGATGCTTTCGACGGAACTCCGATCGCAGACGCAACCGTTTCGGTGGCCGGATTATCGGCTATTACTGATACCTATGGAAATTACACCATCAATAATATCCCCGAAGGGATGTTGACGGCAGATTTTGCGGCTAATATTACCAGTGGAGAAGCCCCTTTAAACGTGAATTTCTTTGACTATTCAAGTGACGGCTCGCATGTGGTTTCCTGTTCCAAAACCGGTTACTCTACCTATATCAACAATAACGTAAACATCCCGCCGAATGGTAGCCTAACGCTAAATATCTCACTCACAACTAATTTGGCCGCAGGGCAGATGCGTTTTGTGATAAACTGGGGTGCTGATCCGCGAGACCTCGACTCGCACTTGAATACTCCAGAGATTGAAGGAAGCACGCATCATGTTTTTTATGGTAATCAAGGAAATGCTACCTCTGCACCTTATGCCGCACTGGACTACGACTACACCCAAGGTTATGGCCCCGAAACTATGACAATTTATAATTTCTTCAGCGGCACTTATCAATATTATATTTATAAATATGCCGGCAATGGTGAAATAACTACATCACAGGCCGTTGTGCAAATTTATAATGATGCAGGATTGATGCAAACACTGCAGGCACCGACAAGCGGGACTGGAGACTACTGGTATGTCTGCGATGTCAATGGAAGCACCGGACAGCTAACCATTAAAAACGTGATACAGGGAAACGAACCAGGTTCGGGCAAAGAGAGCGTTTACCCACCAAAAATCAAAGATGACGCCAAGAATGTTACTTCCTGGAACTGGAACTTTGGCGATGGCGCAACTAGCAGCCAGCAAAACCCAAGTCATGTTTATACGACCACCGGCACTTATACTGTTTCTTTGACGATTGGCAATGGCGCCACTACCGCTACAGAAACCAAAACTGCTTATATTAATGTGCGTGGAGCCGCAGGAACGGGATCACTGAGCGGCATGGTGAGCAATGCTTTAAATGGTGAACCCATCGCAGGCGCTCTGGTGAGTGTGGCAGGGCTTTCTGACATTACCGATGCAGCAGGCAATTACCTTATTGAGAATGTGCCGATTGGCCAACTCACGGCCAACTTTAACGCAAATCCATCGAGTGGACAATCGCCACTGTCGGTTAACTTTTTCGATCAAAGCACCGAAAACAGCAATACCGTAACTTGCAGTAAAACAGACTACAACACTTACTCCAACAACCAGGTGATAATTCCTGCCAACGGACATCTCACGCTGAATATCTCACTTTCGCCCAATTTGGCAGAAGGCCAGATGCGCTTTGTGCTAAACTGGGGAGCAAGTCCAACAGATCTTGACTCGCACCTGCTTACTCCCGTAATTGAAGGACAGGAACACCATATTGCCTGGTACAATGAAGGCAGTGAGACCAGTGCTCCGTTTGCCGCGCTGGATTACGATTACACAGATGGATATGGCCCTGAAACTACCACCATCTACGATTTTTATGCCGGCACCTATAAGTACTTTATTCACAACTATTCCGAATCACCGGCAATAACTACCTCACAGGCGGTGGTGCAGATATACGGACAAAGCGGACTGCTATACACCTTGCAAGTGCCGACGAACGGCAGCGGCTTAATTTGGTATGTATGTGATATAGATGGCAGCACAGGTCAGGTTACGATCCGTAATACCATACAGCAAAATGAGCCGGGCAGCAATGCAAAAACCAGTTATCCGGCTAAGGAACACGAAAGCAAAAGTATTCTATCCTGGCAATGGAATTTTGGCGATGGAAACACCAGCACAGTGCAAAATCCCACACATGTGTACAACACCAATGGCAGCTACACCGTGAGCCTTAGCGTTACTGATAACACCGGAAACAGCAGCACCGAAACCAAAACAGCTTTTATCCAGGTTAATCCTCAAGGGATTGAGGAACAACAGCAAGTGGCATTAAAGATATTCCCGCAACCTGCTGAAAGCCAAATCAACCTGGAGTGTGCAGAGACAATTGAAACTGTTATGATTACCGATCTAAGTGGTAAAACGCTGATGCATAAAACCTATGACACAAAAAATATTGTGCTAAATGTTGACCATTTGAAAAATGGTGTATATTTGTTAGTCGTTATTACCGAAAAAGCTAATATCGTCAGAAAGATTACCATGAGGTAAAACAGCCGTTTAATCAATCCTGCCGTGGGCCGATTTATAATCAGCCCGCGGTTTTTGTATTAAATAGGCAAGGTTAGAGACGCACGACCGTACTTCTCTAACCATGCATCAATTAATAAATTGGGTTTGTTGCCTGAAAATTGGTGTACAACTTTACAAGGTTGGTTTGATCGTTAGAAGAAAAGGCTCGTGCGTTATAAGAAAAGCTATAAATATTAAGGCAAAGTTAAAATTATGAAGTGAAATGCCAGTAGCGTTTAGCAAGCTACAAAAAGGCATCTTTGGCTTCAATTGGGCAGTCAAACTGGCCTAATGGGTGTTTTTTGGGTGTAAAGCGTCTCTGATTTGTGCGTAAGAGCTGTTTAGGAGAGCATAAAAGGATCGTTTTTGGTCGAAAGCGGTAGTTTTTAACTCGTGAGAGGCAATTAGGGTGTTCGGCATGAGAATATTCCAAGAATGGGATGGTTTTTAGGGGTTTAAACCTTGTTTGAGTTAGTAGCGGATTGCTATTTTCAGAAATCCTGATCCATAAACAGACATTCGGTTTGTTCGTCTTTTTCGTTTGTAAAAACCATTGGCGTAGTTTTTTAAAAGTCCAGTGGTTTTCTGATAAACTGGCGCTAACTGAGGTGATTTTTTAATCCATGCCGAATCGGTAAGCCTTTCGGAACTAAAACGGATTTCATTTTTTTGTCCATGGATTAAACCGATTATCTGAGTTGGCAGGAGGCAGTGTTGAATAGGTGGTGAGTGTGGTGGAGGTTTTGTGTTGTTGGATTTTTGAGGGGATAAGAGCGTCTTCTTTAAATTTATTTGGCTGATAAAAAGAAAAAAAGAATAATTGATTTTTATCCTTGTTTAATTAAAATGAAGTCGGTAATTTTATGCCTTCATTTTCTCGGCCTAATCAATAGGTTGCTAACCAAAACTTCCGCCAATGAGATTCAAGCTATCGCTATACGTTGCTGACGCACCCAACTGTTTGCTTCCGGTTAATTATCAGTATCCATTGTCGGCGTGGATTTACAAAACAATCCACGAAGGTGATCATGCTTTTGCGCGCTTTCTGCACGAAACGGGCTTCAAAATTGGTGGTGCGGCTTATAAGTTTTTTACGTTTTCGCGCTTGCTGTTTCCGCACCATGGCTTCGTGATGCAGGGCGATAGGATGAAACTACTGACTGACAGGGCTGAACTGGTGGTGAGCTTTTTGGCGCCGGAGGCCATGCAGCATTTTGTGAGTGGCCTGTTTAGCTTGCAGCATTTTCGCATTGGCGATAAAAAATCTGCCGTAAGCTTTCGCGTAGAAAAGGTCGAAGCCCTGCCCCTGCCTCTCTTTAAATCAACGATGATGTATCGCACACTGAGTCCGTTATTGGTGAGCTATAAAACAGAAGATCAGCGTAATGCACACTATTTTGACCCGCACGAGAGTGAATATAACAGCATTTTCCTGAACAATCTCAGGCAAAAAGCTGCTTCGGCTATTGGACACGGACTGATTCAAAATTTTGCGCCCGGCGATGGTAAGCTGTCTTTTAAGCCTTCGGACAGCAAGCCTAAAAGTAATCTGCTGATTATTAAAGCAGACACTCCCGCCGAAACGCGCATCAGGGGATTTATGTATAGTTTTGAATTGACGGCTCCTCCCCTGCTTCATAAGATTGGGTTTTTGGGTGGTTTTGGCGAGAAGAATAGTTTGGGGCTGGGCTGTGTGAGCATCATAAAGAATGAAAATAATAAGCACTAAACAACCCCTGAAACATGGCTTTCAACAAAATCTATGGCGACACATCTGTTGATTTAAAGATGCGCTTTTTTGATGAAATAATCCGCGATGACGAGCGACTGAAAGCAGCGTTTTTAGCCTTTGTAGAAGAGGAGAATTCGCCACCCGAAAGCCTCAACACAGCAGCGTTTAAAGACACGGTTTTAACTATCAAAAGTAATTTTCTGGCCAGCTTTGAAATGGCCGACCCGGGTGAGCCAGACTGGCATTGCTACGAAGCTCCTCACAGCGGTTATGTGGAGGAATGGGAAATATATCAGATGGCAAGTGAGCAGGAAATTCAGGATGTTTTTGAAGAATTTATTTCCCAAGCAACAGCAACTATTATCGCGCAACAACCGGATATATTGCTGGCACAGTTGACGGGGATGTATGAAGCGATTATAGAAGCCCGCGTGCCGGACAAACATAATTCATTTGATGATGTGAATGAATACCTGCTTTCTGAGTTCCCGGACTACATCAAAATGCTTGTTGAAAAACTTTGGCCGGCTTCATTTTCACATCAGGCCGTTGAAAAAGCTTATGAGCTGTTTTTCAGGTATTGGCGCGATACCCATGCCGAAAAACTTGCAGCACTGCACTATTTTGAGCCGCTGCTGATAAGCCTAGCCGAAATGCCGAACGAGACCGATGAGCTGCTTGCCATAATAAAAAACACGCTTGTTGATCAAGCGTTTTTGCCCGAGCTGGTGCTTCTGCTCCACGAAAATTCAGAAAACGAAAGCAATTGGCTGCAAGCTGCCCTGCAATTGTACCACAAAAGTGAATCGGCAGCCAAACAATTGTTGACATACTATCACGAAAATGATACTGCGGCTTTTGTGAAAATTGCACTTGAAATATTTCCAAAAAACCCTAAAGGCTGGGCCGCTTTTCTGGAGGAATATGTAAGCCCGCTGCAGGATAAAGAATTGTTTGTTAGTGTGTATTTACAACTGATATATTTCAAACGACAAGTTGACTATTATATCAAAGTGAAGCCCTACTTAGACAAGGCCAACTACAGCCTCTTGATGGAAAAAACAAGTGATGATGTTCCATTTACGGCGCAGCTGTTGGCAGCCGACGGACGCTATGCCGACATCAAAACACTGATAGAAACAAAAGCAAACCACTGGAACTTCGACCAGCTTATCGCACCTATAATAAAGGTGTATCCGGATTATGCACTCAACAACATTAAAACCATGATAGAAAAAACCCTCAAAACAGCACGTGACAGGTATGTTTATCAGGATGTTGCCAAATGGCTGCTGCTGGCCAGGCAGATTCCGGGCCTGGAGGCTGAAACCAGCGCATTGATAAAAAACACCTATAATCACAAACCTACTCTACGGGCTTTGAGGGATGAGATGCGTAAGATGGGGGTGGTGGGGTGATGGAGAGGTGAGAAGTGAGAAGTGAGAGGTGAGAAGTGAGAGGTGAGAGGTGAGAGGTGAGAGGTGAGAGGTGAGTAGTGAGGGGTGAGAGGTGAGAGGTGAGAGGTGAGTAGTGAGGGGTGAGAAGTGAGAGCGGTTTTGAAACGAAAGGTGAAAAGAAATAAAATCGTAAAATATCTGATTATATGATAGTTATGCATTTTTAAAAATATTATTTAGGTTTGATTATAAATTACAGTTAATTTGGTGTATATTTTAAATATCTTTGCTGCTCATAACAGTGCTAGCTTAATTGTATAAAGCCGGGTAAACGAAGCCCGAGATAAAGGTTCGAGTCCTTTGCTCTGTACTAACAGCATAATCGAACCTTTCGAGGAATTGAAAAAATTAGCTGTATTTTATTTGAATTGAACCCTTATGGAATAAAAACGGAAGACTTATGAGACTACATTTAAGAACAACAAAAACACTGGAATTAATTCCTTTTAATTATCAATATATTTTGACTGGCGCATTGCACAAATGGATTGGCCGGAATAGTGTTCACGATGGTTTATCTCTTTACTCTTTTTCGTGGCTTAGTTGCGGGAAAGCAACAAAAAACGGATTAAGATTCGACCAAGGCGCACATTTTTTTATTAGCACGCACGACAAACTGCTGCTTAACCAAATTATTGAGGGCATTAGGCAAGAGCCGGAAATAGCTTACGGACTGATAGTAAATGAAATAATCATTGAAGAGGATCCAAATTTTGGTGAGGAACATAAATTCACAGCTGCCAGTCCAGTTTTTATCAAGCGAAGAATAAATAACACCGAAAAGCATTTTGAATACCATGAAGCTGAAAGCGCGGTACTGCTAACTGAAACTTTGAAAAACAAGTTAAAAAAAGCCGGTATAGATAGCGAAGGCATCTCAGTCCGGTTTGATCAGGAATACAACTACCCCAAAGTTAAAGTTATCTATTACAATAAGATAGGAAACAAGGCAAATATCTGTCCGGTAATAATTAAAGGCAGCCCAGAACAAATATTATTTGCATGGAACGTGGGGATTGGTAATTCAACCGGAATTGGATTTGGAGCGATTAGGTAATTAATTTTAAAATATATTTTAAAACAATGAGTTTAGACACAATCTTACAAATCGGTAAAGCACTTCGCAGTTCGGAAAGCAGACTTAAATATTTCAAATATGTACAACCTTGCCCCAAAAATAAAGAGGGCGATTGGCCAATTTGCATTACAATTCCTGTAAAAAAGGATTTTTCTTTTGATTGGGAAGGCATGCACATTACCCCTGAAAATCAGCGCGATAGTTTGTATTATCTACGTTATTCAACTTCTGACAATGATTCAAGTGCTAAGAAGTATCTTTTCGGGGACATTTGTTATACAAGAAAAAGCGAAATAGACAAATCGGGGAAAATTAAGGGATTAAAAGATTATGGAAATTTTACTTTTGAAAAAGGAAAAGGAAACGCATTTTTAAACGGCCAAAAAGCGTACGAAGAAATTATTTATAATTTAATTTCAAAAACGATTAGGTCTGAAATATTAAAAACAGTTGAACCTAAAGATGTTGATTCTGTAATAAAATTCATTTCAAAAAATTATAGAAATGATAAGCTGATTGAACTACCAAAAAAAATCAGCCTCTATAAACTAACAATAGAAGAAACCAGTGAACGAATCAAAGAGATTGAACAAGAAAATGATTTAGTTCAATTTCATGACGCCTTTGAAAAGGAAATAGAAAAGTTTAACAGATTACTACTTTATGCGCCAGTATTTGAGAGTCATATACCCGATAATGACAATATTGAAAAGACATTATCCAATTTGAGCACCTTACAAGAACTCTATTTAAAAGCTGTTAAAGGCAAAAATAAAAGTGTACTTAAAAAATTATTAGATAAGGACGAAACCCCTGATTGTTACAGCAGTGAAACAAGAAATAAGCTTTTACAATTTGCTGACTTTACAGTCTTTATCCATTTCGAATATTTTAAAGATGACAAAAAACTAAATTGGTATCAGTTCAACAATGTCTTTGAAATACTAAAGGACAAGCTTAATTCAGAGATCACCAGTTTAACTGAAAAAGGCTTAATTCCAAGCAAAAGTATCTACCGAACATTATGCTCTGGAAATGACAAGAACGATATTCAATTTCCGTCATTTGGACTACACAATAGTTTTAAATCTTTTGCATTTAAGGATAAAGAACAATTTGAAGATTTTCTTTATACAGGGAGTATCCTTAATAAATCATTTCGCAGATTAAAATACACTAACATTGATATGTTTGTTTACCCTGTAGCCTATAAGGGACAAGAAATTAGTTCAAAAGACTATGATGATTTCTTTTTTGACAAAAAGGATGAGACACGACTAGAATATGACCCCATTTTTTCAGTTTTAGACAATGAAGAGTCTGATCGATTTAATCGATATGATTTCATTTTTGCAGACAGTGGTGGAAATACGACAAATGATTTAGTTGAACTCTCAGGGATAGAAAAAAGCACCTTGCGAACAATAAAAAGCAAAATTGATGAAGTAGAAAAAGAAATAAACTTAGAAAGAAAAACCGATTTAGGCACTGTAAATGAGTTCAACAAACTTCAAATTGAAATTTCTTTTCGTAATATTCTTGGAAATATTCTTGTGGATAAAAATGGATATATTGTATTCAAAACCAGTCCAAAATATGAATCTCACCTATTACACGTTTTGCCCCTAATTTATACATCTAACTATTGCAATGATCATTATCTTCTTCCTTCATTTATTCAAGCCTCTGAGTTTATTATCAGAAATATCGAAAAAAAATCCATCAGGTATAATTATGCAGATTTAAAATATCATTTAAAGTTTCTTTTAAAAATACAAAACACTAAAAACGATAAATTTATGGAAATTACATCATCCGAAAGTTACCACATTGGGTTTATGCTAGGAGGATTAGCAAAAAACCTAAGCCTTGAGATTAATTCATTTGAAAAAAACTACGTGGGCAATCTCACCCGAAGAATTGGCAATATGTTTGATTTCATAAAGCTAAAGAATGAAATCGAGCAGAAACTGATTATGCACGATAAATCAAAGTACACCTTTAAAACATCGTATGATCTTGCGCAAAAGGTAAAGGAATTTAAATCAAGATACGATAAAGAAGAATGCGCCTTTGGCTTTATGGAAAGTTACTTTAAACCACTCCCAAAAAAGGAGACTGTGGCTTCCGATATAGAAAACACAACTGAAAATTAATAACTTTAAAAACTTTAACAATGACAAAAGAATTAAAAAAATCAGAAATTCTCTTTTTATACGAAACTTCGTACAACATTCCTAATGGCGATCCATTTACCGGCGAACAGCGCTATGATGAGGAAACGAAAAAGATATTAGTAAGCGATGTTCGCATAAAAAGGTATATCCGCACCTATTTTGAGGAAAAGGAATTACCTATTTATGTAAGTGAAAAGACAGGTGCAGGTAAAACTGATTCAAAGGGAGTTTTAAGATGGATTTCAGAAAACAGAAATGCGAAGAATCTAACAGATATTGGAGAAATCCTCAAAGAACAAATAGATGTTAGACTTTTTGGTGGGATTTCAACACTTAAAGATGATGAAACTAAGGCAATAAAAGTTGATAAAAAATCATGTACAAATGGACATGTTCAATTTACAGGTCCCGTTCAATTTGCATTACTGAACCCTTCATTGAATGAAGTGAATTTAAGGATGCATCAAAACACAACACATTTCATGTCAAAAGACACTAATACTCAAGGCTCAATTGGAACAACAACAGTCGTTCCTTATTCTTTAGTTCAGATCCATGGATGGGTAAATCCAAAAGTGGCTGAAAAAACCGGAATGACAAAAGAAGATTTGAAACTGATGTATGAAGGTCTTTGGTATGGAACCAGCGGCGATGGAAGTTCGCATTCACGTAGCAAAGTTGGACAAAATTCAGTTCTTCTTCTCGAAATTGAATATGCAGTCGGTAATCAAAAAATCTATGGTGTTGATCGCTTGGTAGAGCTAAAACCCAAAGACAACAAAAAAGGAGAACAACTGCGGAGCATGGATGATTACGAGCTTGATTTCACAAAGTTAATATTAGCTGCCGAAAATGAAAAAGTAGAAAAAATAAAATTCTACACAGAAATTGAGTCAATAAAATCCAAATTTAAAGACAATCCGAAATTTGAAGCCATTGCTTTATGAAAGGCTTTCAACTTATAATAGAAGGGAATTGGGGTCATTTCAAAAAACCGGAAACAAATAACAATCCATTGTCTCACGATTTGATTACCAAAACAGCTCTGATAGGTTTAATCGGAGCTGTATTAGGCATTGAACGCGAAGAAATGAAAAGTAAATTCCCGCAATTGTCAGAGGATTTACTTTATGGAGTTCAGCTACTTAATCCTGTTAAAAAAGTTTCTTGGGGATTCACCAGCAGAACAGCAATAAGCCCGACTGCTAATGGCAATCCAAAGTATTTTGAGTTTCTGAAAGACCCTAATTTTCTAGTTTCAATAGCACTGAATAATGATCGATCAAATTCAATCTTTGACGATTTCCAACTTGCCGTAAAAGATGAAATGACCGTTTATCCGCCTGTATTAGGCTGGCATAATTGCCCAGCTAATATAAAGTGGGAATCGGATGGAATTTTTTCTACCGTAAAAAAAGGGTCTTTTGAAACAAAAGGATTTGTACTTGCAGACATTCATACTTTAAAGGATATTACGGGTGAATTTAGGATTGGTTTTGATAAATTACCAACTTATCAAACAGATGATTTTTGGAATTTGCCTGAAAAGTACAAGAATGTAATCTATCCAGATTGCCCCCATTCAATCTCGGTTGAAGGAGAACATTATGAATATCAAGCGTCTAAAGGAACAGAAACATGGTGCCTGATATAAAAACACTAAAATCACATCCTAACAAATTGTTATTAAATCATGTTCTCGGTGTGATAGAAAACACGAAAAAGCTTACCAACTCACGTTTTGCTGAGTTGGTGGCTATTTTCCATGATTTAGGAAAAATAAATCCAAATTTTCAGAACAAACTTGACTCGCAAAAAGCAACGAGTGGATATGCTAACCATGCTTATTTTTCAGCTTACGCTTTCTTTTGTGCGTTTAGCTCCAGCAGAAATAATTTGGATGCCTTAAAGAAATTCCTTGGAGTTGAGGCCTTAACCAAAAACGATTTAATAGCTTTGACAGCTGCAATAGCAAAACATCATGGCAATTTACCTGATTTCACTCCATCTGATTACAATGGAGCAGGTGCAAGTATCTTATCTAAAGATGAGAATTACGCTTTATTTAAATTTCTTGAAAAAGAACAACATTTGCCTATATTTGAATATGCTTTTCATTTTATCCCTTTAGACAATTTTCGAGAATTTTTAATGAATTCTAAAATACGACAAGGCTACACAGAAAACTTCACTTTTCGTGGAGGCAACAATAAATCTGCATTAGATTTCTTCATCGATTATCAACATGCTTTTGCTAGTGTATTACAGGCAGATAAAGCTGATGCCGGAGATATTGGAAACATTATTGATGAGCAAAAACAAGCTATTCAAACCTTTTCTTTGTCTTTCAGCCCGCAACTGGATTCCTATTTGGAAAATCTTAAACAAGACACAGCACTAAATAAATTAAGAACAGAAATCAGGAAAAATGCAGTCCTAAAGCTTCGTGAAGGATTAAAAGAGAATAAGCAAGTTTTCGAATTAACTGCTCCAACAGGATCCGGAAAAACCTTAATGCTACTCTCACTTGCTTCAGAAATCATCAAAACACATGGTGCTAAGCGAATTATTTATAGTCTTCCGTTTCTCTCTATTACAGAACAAGTTGAAGCTGAGGTATTAAAAATTGCTAAAGGTTATGAAGATTTTATTCAACGTATTGACTCCAAATCAGAAAATCATCGTTTTGAAAAAATTCAGGAAGAATTGGATAGCAATCCGGATGAAAAAAAGATATTGGAGGCAAATATTTTAGAATTTCAGGAGAACACTTTTGCTTATCCGTTTGTAATTACAACATTTGTCCGTTTTTTTGAAACCTTATTGAGTAATCGGAACGCTGAACTACTTAAGCTTCCAAATTTTTCCAATTGCATATTCTTATTAGATGAAATCCAAGCGTTACCACCTCGATTATATGGGTTTTTTGTTGCCTATTTAAGCAGGTTTTGTGAGAAATTTGGGAGCTACGCCATAATTTCAACAGCAACTCAACCAAACTTTGAACTGCCAAAGAATAATTCAGAAGCCAAAGAGTTTTTTAAAAATTATTCGCAACCATATCCATTGCTATCTCTAAGCTATTTCAACAATGAGTTATTTAATCGTTATCAAATTGACTTTAAGAAGCAACCCATTGATATAGAAGAATTAAAGAATTCAATTATTTCAGAACAAAAATCAACCTTGGTAATTCTGAATACAATAGACGATACAAAAGAACTTTATAAACTACTTCTGGATGAATTCAATACAGAGGAACTACTCCTATTAAACACACATTTAACTCCTCGCCATCGAAAAATAAAAATCTATTTAGCCAAACGACGATTGCGGCAAAATAAGCGAGTGATTGTTGTATCAACACAATTGATAGAGGCAGGTGTTGATATTGATTTTCCAGTTTTGTATAGAGATTTTGCAACTGTTGCAAGTATTGTTCAGTCAGCCGGTAGGTGCAATCGCAATGGAAACCTTGGTTCTTTTGGGCAAGTAAAACTAATAAAGCTAGAAAAAAATGATAGGGAGCGCTCAAAATTAATTTATCGAGGAAAAGATGAAGAAATCATTAGGTTCACAAAAGAATCGTTCCTTGATGAAAAGTATCAAGAAAAGGAACTGTTAAATGTGCAAAAAGAATTCTTCAATCGCATACAATCGGAATTGAATTTTGCAAAACATTCACAAAATAGCCCTAACCTAGATTTTGATTTCCTAAAAGACATACAGGAATGTATGTACAGTAAAATAGGTCAATTTCGACTGATTGACAAACAGCTTTTTGGTAAAGAAATACAGTTTTATGTACCATGGAATTATAAAGATTACAACTTTGAAATTCTTTTAAGGCTGCAATCTGAGCTAATAGATTTGATAAAAGCAAATGCTGATAGAGGAATTATCAGAACGAAAAAGAAATCAATTAAAATACAATTAAAAAAAATGTCTGGACAAATTGTTCAACTTCGTTTACAAAGCAAACATATTAAACCAATACTTGGCAGTGAAAAGTCTTACTTTAATCTCTATAAAATTGATTCAAAGGTTTACTCATTTGAAAATGGAGTTGAGTTAACAGGTGCAGAGTTTGTTTTATAATACATCAGCAATCCACTATGAAAAAACATAATATTACATCCCCAAACCCCAAAGGTTTCAAAAAAACTTTTGGGGTTAATAAAAACCCAAAACCCACGAAACACAAAAACACCAAAAACCCCCAACCCCATGTCCATCAACAAAATAAAACTTCAGGCCGGCAATTGGTGTCCCATTTACAAGCATGTTGGCAATCCTTGTGGAAGAAGTCATTTACTAATTATAAATTTTCGTGAAAGGAATAAGCAATGAAGGCCTTAACGCATTCAACTATTGACAGACAAAACATACTAGATAACCGGTTTGCACTCGAAAAGATCCAAGAATACATTGGCTTAACCGGAATGCTATTTGAAGGAGAATATAAATTTACCACTCAAATGGTAGCTGATTTCTACGGTGTTAGGAGTGTTTTTGTCTCCCCAAACCCCAAAGGTTTTTTGAAACCTTTGGGGTTTAAAAAACCAACAAAACCCCAAAAACCCACAAAACGCAAATCCACCCGAAAACCACAACACCATGGGTAACAACAAAATAAAACTTCAGGCCGGCAATATGTACCATATCTATAACCGCGGCATCAACAGTTGTGCTATTTTCACGGAAACTACCAATTACGAGCATTTTCGGGCTTTGTACGAAAAGCATATCTCGCCTGTGGCCGATACCTTTGCCCGGGTGTTAAAAGAAGAAAAAGCTGACGTGGGTGAGCAACAGATTACCTTAAATTAAGAACACCAGCATCATGAACGAAAAAATATATACCAAAATCTGCAAAGAAAAGCCTGCCATACTGCCATTCCTAACGGAACTAAAAACCAGCGTAGGAGCAGAAAGCAGCATTGCAGTGTACATGGTATGGTGAAATAACAGAAATATTAATAAGCAACAGCCTCGCGGAAACGACAGAATATATTATCGCAAAAAAACCGGATGATATGGAAAAGTACCTCCAACAACTTATCGAAGACCTTGAAACGGCAGCCAAAAATCCACCAAAGCGGCCTTACATAGAGCCTCCGCCATTTTTGGAAGATGATGATGTGATGGCCGAACTGGCATTAATCCCCTATCTAACCATCGAAGAACTGACTGGAATAAAACAGGAAGCTTTTCCCGAAGTCATTCAAATGCAGGGCGAGCAGTGGCAAAAGCTAAACGATGCGATTTTCAAGGTATTTGAGTCACTGCATCTTGATTTGGTTGATGCTCCAGCCGGTATTCCACCCGAAGTCTTGTACGAGGTGCTGACGACCAACTGGCAACATCCGGTTCAATATCTGCCATCGTCGGGTATGGATCTGGAATTGTGTACCGGCGATCCGATGAGCTGTCCTTACGGCGATTATTGCGATTGTGATGAAGCGTTTGATGCGTACGAGCTCCCCGAGAAATTCACAAACAGCATCACCCACATCGTCCAGCTTCTTGAATCCGGCAATATTTGTTACCTCGAGCCCGACACCCTGGAGATGGAATATGTGCCAAAAATTACTTTGGACGATGCCCCACACGAATCTACAGTTAACGCTGGATTTGATTTAGCAGACCAAGCATTAAAACACGAAAAATGGGATAACTGCTATGTTTTCAAGCCTTTGGAAAAAAGCGATTCTTTAAAGATAATGAAAGCCTTCGCGAAAAGTATGGAAGATGAAATTTTGCAGGAACACCTTTTATTTGTGCTAAACCACGTCAAAGCATTTGAAAATTTTAATGCCGTAATTAGCAAAAGTGGACAAAGCGATAATTGGTTCTATTTTAAAATGATGTGGCTGGAAGATCATGTTAAGCAAATTATATATTTCAATATTCATCAGCTGCCTGACAATGCTGACAACAATGATTTGCCATTCTGACCAAGTCCCTGATTTATAACAACTAATCCGATAAAAAATGCGTATCACAGGCACCCATTTCGCTTATTTTCAGGTTTGTCATCGCAAGCTGTGGCTGTTTAGTCATGGCATCACGATGGAGCACAGTTCTGACTTGGTTAAAGAAGGCAAGTTGATTCACGAAACCAGCTACGCACAACGGCCACAGCGTTTTGAAGAGCTGGAAATCGACGGTATTAAAATCGACTTTTACGACACGGCCAAAAAGCGCATCCACGAGATCAAGAAATCGGCCAGCATTGAGGCGGCGCACGAGTGGCAGCTCAAATATTACCTGTATGTGCTGCAACAGCGCGGCATTGAAGGTGCCAGTGGTGTGCTGGAATATCCGCGGAGCCGGCAAACCAAAGAAATATGGTTGAGCAGCCTTGACGAGGAAGCCATACAGGGCATGCTCCAGCAGATCGACACGCTGATTCAAAGCGAAGATTGTCCGGAAAAACAGAAGATGAAAATTTGTAAAAGCTGTGCCTATCACGACTTTTGCTGGACTAATGAAACGCCCCCAACGCCATGAAAAAAACCTATTACCTGATGAATCCCGGGCGGCTTTCGCGCAAAGATAATACACTACGTTTTTTGCCGGTGGATGAGGACGGCAACGAAGGCCAAGCGCGCTATCTTCCGGTAGAAAACGTAGATCAGTTTTACTGCTTTGGCGCGCTGGACGCCAATAGCAGCTTGTATAACTTCCTGGGCAAGAACGATATAAGCGTGCACTTTTTCGACTATTACGAAAACTATACCGGCTCATTTATGCCGCGCGAACAATTACTTTCGGGTAAGCTGCTGGTGAATCAGGTGCAGCATTACCTGAGCAATAAAAAGCGTATGATTTTGGCGCGACAATTTATTGAAGGCGCGGCGCACAACATCCTCAAAAACCTGACCTATTATAACAATCGCGGTAAGCCTTTGGAGGCAGGCATTGCAAGCATCAAAAATTTGGTTTCGAGCATTGAAGGCGCTGCCGATGTGCCTACATTAATGGGCATTGAAGGTAATATCCGCATTTGCTATTATGAGCAGTTCGACACCATAATTAATAGCTTTGAAATGGAAAAGCGCAGCAAGCAGCCGCCGCTGAATGAGGTGAACGCATTGATTTCGTTTGGCAATATGCTGTGCTATTCGCAATGTTTGCGCGCCATACAGCAAACCCAGCTCAACCCCACGATTAGCTATTTACATTCGCCGGGCGACAGGCGTTATAGTTTGGCGCTTGATTTGGCGGAGATTTTTAAGCCGCTGCTGGTTGACCGTATGATTTTTAGTATGCTGAACCGGCGCGAGCTAAAAGCCGACGATTTTGAGGCAAAAGTAAACAGCATTGTGCTGAAAGAGAAAGGCAAAAAAGCTTTTGTGAGCAGTTTTGAAAACCGATTGAACGAAACGATTCATCACCGAAGTTTAAACAAAAGCGTGAGTTACCGCTACCTGATAAGGCTGGAATGCTATAAACTGGTGAAGCATTTAATGCAGATAGAGGATTATAAAGGCTTCAAGATGTGGTGGTAAGTAACAAAAAACTTTATAAAATGTATGTAATACTTGTATATGATATTGGGCAGAAGCGTGTAGGAAAAATGCTTAAATTGTGCCGTCGTTATTTGAATTGGATTCAGAATTCGGTTTTTGAGGGCGAGATTAGTGAGGTAAAGTTGAAGGAGCTAATTGCCAAGGCTGAAATTATTATGGATACGGAAACCGACAGCGTCATCATTTTCAAGACACGGCAGGAGAAATGGCTTGAAAAGCAGATTGTTGGGAAGGAATTGCGCAGTTTGGAGCAGCTGCTTTAGTTGTCGGTGAGCTTAAAATAACGTTAAATTTGGGTTTAAATCCACGTAAAATGCTGACAAAGTTCTTTGACATCTTGAAAATGAAATCATTAGCAAAGTTGTCGCTGCTCAGGGCAAAACATATTATTAGTGGTTGACGACGCCAGGGCAAAAATTTGTTTATATTTGCAGGATTAAGCTGTTGAGAGACAGTTTTTTTAGTTATATTTCGGAACGGCTATCAATCGCACCTTATTGGAATTGAAACAATGTCACCTTATCGGCAAAGTCATTCACCACAGTGCTATCAATCGCACCTTATTGGAATTGAAACCCGGTATGGCTTTCAGTTGAAGAAACTGTTTTCATTCTATCAATCGCACCTTATTGGAATTGAAACAAATGATCTATTACTTCATAATTATTCGGCTTAACTCTATCAATCGCACCTTATTGGAATTGAAACACGGTATTCAGATATTGGATGCCTGTGAACGTATCTGCTATCAATCGCACCTTATTGGAATTGAAACATTATTTGTGATGAGAACTTCCTGGTCCTTTGTGGACTATCAATCGCACCTTATTGGAATTGAAACATAACACCTGTTGTCGGTATGAAGGCATGCAAGGTACTATCAATCGCACCTTATTGGAATTGAAACATCAAACATTACAACTGCATGAACAGACTGGAGAACTATCAATCGCACCTTATTGGAATTGAAACTGACATACAAGGTAGTTTCCGGACAAGGAATAAAAACTATCAATCGCACCTTATTGGAATTGAAACGGTAGGGCGCATACCGGAACTGGATGCTGTAGTAATCTATCAATCGCACCTTATTGGAATTGAAACTGGGATGGCGTTCAAGTAGTTTTTCATAACCAGCAACTATCAATCGCACCTTATTGGAATTGAAACGCCACATTCTACTGTTGGGCTCGCGGCATTAAGTCTCTATCAATCGCACCTTATTGGAATTGAAACAGCATAAAGCTTTTTTACTTGTTTGTATCCGGGATACTATCAATCGCACCTTATTGGAATTGAAACTTTCGATTCAGGCGAACAGTCTCTGATCTTTTTTATACTATCAATCGCACCTTATTGGAATTGAAACGGAGTGTCTCATGATTGAAGCTCTTTAATCTTCTTTTCTATCAATCGCACCTTATTGGAATTGAAACGGAGAAGTTGGAAGCCAAGGTGATCAGGGTTATCAGCTATCAATCGCACCTTATTGGAATTGAAACAATAAACCCAGTTAACAAAAGCAGCACACCACGCATACTATCAATCGCACCTTATTGGAATTGAAACGTTTGCATAGAGAGGTTTTATTGTTCAGAAGGTATGGCTATCAATCGCACCTTATTGGAATTGAAACGGGGCAAGTACGCGGTGTATTTCTTTCATTAACATCTATCAATCGCACCTTATTGGAATTGAAACAAATCACTAAACCTCATAGCGTTTCTGGGATATTATTCTATCAATCGCACCTTATTGGAATTGAAACCGAAGTGAAAGGATTTACACAGCTGCTCGAAACGGCTATCAATCGCACCTTATTGGAATTGAAACATGCCATGAGCTATATGGTTAAGGTTATTATCGCGCCTATCAATCGCACCTTATTGGAATTGAAACTCTTTGTCGTTTTTAAGCCAAACATCATATTTTACAACTATCAATCGCACCTTATTGGAATTGAAACTAGTAAACATTAAAGAGGTTAAAGACTGTTTGTTTGCTATCAATCGCACCTTATTGGAATTGAAACGAAAGTATAGCAACTTTTGGTATTGCTGGTATAGCTCTATCAATCGCACCTTATTGGAATTGAAACGCGCTTTAGACCATGCAAATTTAGTTTCATGGATTGCTATCAATCGCACCTTATTGGAATTGAAACGGGAAAGCTTTTTTAGACATTGACAAAGATGGATTGCTATCAATCGCACCTTATTGGAATTGAAACTGCTGATGATTCGGAAACAGCTCAAGCAAAAGCCGACTATCAATCGCACCTTATTGGAATTGAAACAAAGCGGGATTTTCTTCTCCAAAAAACTCAGGATTACTATCAATCGCACCTTATTGGAATTGAAACGGAAATGGGTTTGTGCTTGATGTAATGGGCAAGGAACTATCAATCGCACCTTATTGGAATTGAAACGAAATTTCAACCGTAACAGAAACAATTACAAAAACACTATCAATCGCACCTTATTGGAATTGAAACGTCAAAGCTCAATGGCCTTGCCCCTGCTACAATCACTATCAATCGCACCTTATTGGAATTGAAACGTGGGTGTGCTGGGAAATATGTTTGCATAGGGCAAAGCTATCAATCGCACCTTATTGGAATTGAAACTCAAAGATTAAGGAGCTTTTTATTTTTCCTTTCATTACTATCAATCGCACCTTATTGGAATTGAAACAAGTAAGCTGGATCGTTTGATTGACCTTCTAACATCCTATCAATCGCACCTTATTGGAATTGAAACTTGATCTGAATTCGTTGTACCCCTGTTCCGCTTGCTCTATCAATCGCACCTTATTGGAATTGAAACAAGTAAGCTGGATCGTTTGATTGACCTTCTAACATCCTATCAATCGCACCTTATTGGAATTGAAACTCGATAATAGTGAAATTATCAGTTATCGTAATCGCCCTATCAATCGCACCTTATTGGAATTGAAACAGAAAATCACTTGGGATCAGGTTATGACGAACTGGCCTATCAATCGCACCTTATTGGAATTGAAACTATACGACCAGATTAAGTCAATGCCTGCCCGTGTTACTATCAATCGCACCTTATTGGAATTGAAACGAGTTTTGCGCTTTCAATCACTTTCATTCTTGCGCTCTATCAATCGCACCTTATTGGAATTGAAACGACTGATGACTGGCACTCCATCAATCCAATTGATGGCTATCAATCGCACCTTATTGGAATTGAAACATCTGTCCGCTTGTACCTGCGCTTAATGCTGTGGTTCTATCAATCGCACCTTATTGGAATTGAAACATGTCTAAACGTTATCTGCTTGTTGATTCGATTATGTCTATCAATCGCACCTTATTGGAATTGAAACGTACGTTTGACGTAAATGTCAAGTATTTGATTGTCACTATCAATCGCACCTTATTGGAATTGAAACTTGTTCCATAATAATTAACGCCTACTTTTCATATACTCTATCAATCGCACCTTATTGGAATTGAAACTTGTTTAATTCAGCTTCTAATCTTGATTTTTCTTCTCTATCAATCGCACCTTATTGGAATTGAAACTTAAAACGAGCGGTTATACTCAACGTTGTGTGCAACTATCAATCGCACCTTATTGGAATTGAAACATCTATCAGCGAAGTCAGACATCAATCAAAAATGATCTATCAATCGCACCTTATTGGAATTGAAACAAGAATATAAGCGATTAAGGCTTGATGTTGGGCGAGCTATCAATCGCACCTTATTGGAATTGAAACAAGTAAGCTGGATCGTTTGATTGACCTTCTAACATCCTATCAATCGCACCTTATTGGAATTGAAACTAATTAGAAGTCGATATAGGCTGATGATCCTGACAGCTATCAATCGCACCTTATTGGAATTGAAACTCAGGTCATTGATGAGGGATTTTTCCTTGTCATACGCTATCAATCGCACCTTATTGGAATTGAAACTTCGTGTGCATCTTCAATGTATTTAGATAATTTTTCCTATCAATCGCACCTTATTGGAATTGAAACTTTTTCAAGTGTTTTAGGGTTGCTAATTCTTAGCGTCTATCAATCGCACCTTATTGGAATTGAAACTGAACACCTACGCCTGTACATTCAGCGAGTTGATCGCTATCAATCGCACCTTATTGGAATTGAAACAACTTCATCTAATAGTTCGGGCTGTATTCTAATCTGCTATCAATCGCACCTTATTGGAATTGAAACGTGTTACTGTTAAGATTATCGGATCGAGTGCTTCTCTATCAATCGCACCTTATTGGAATTGAAACGTGGATTCAGCTAAAGCGGTGATTGTTCCAGAAGGTCTATCAATCGCACCTTATTGGAATTGAAACGAATATGCCGACCGCTTTCCAAATATTCATAAAGAACTATCAATCGCACCTTATTGGAATTGAAACTTGTCGATTGAAGATTAGCGATAAGCGTGCGTAATTCTATCAATCGCACCTTATTGGAATTGAAACTAATTAGAAGTCGATATAGGCTGATGATCCTGACAGCTATCAATCGCACCTTATTGGAATTGAAACTTTACAAATACAGCAAAATCATTCTGCTTGTATGCCTATCAATCGCACCTTATTGGAATTGAAACAACTTCCAGATTGGAACTGGCAGATTTGCTAATGGGCTATCAATCGCACCTTATTGGAATTGAAACAAATTCGCATCAGGCGTGATTGGATTATCTGGCGCACTATCAATCGCACCTTATTGGAATTGAAACACCCATAATGATATTTTTTAAAGTTTACAAAACAAGCTATCAATCGCACCTTATTGGAATTGAAACAAAGGAATTAGATGATGGATATAATTTTTATGTGGCTATCAATCGCACCTTATTGGAATTGAAACGAAACAGAAGAAGATATACCAAACTTTGATAGAGAAACTATCAATCGCACCTTATTGGAATTGAAACAAAGAAAAGCACGTGAAGAAGAAAAATCAAGATTAGCTATCAATCGCACCTTATTGGAATTGAAACGGCACCACCTATATAAGCTCTTATACCGATAAGCATTCTATCAATCGCACCTTATTGGAATTGAAACAACGGTATCTTTCAGGATTATATCAGCGACCGCCTCTATCAATCGCACCTTATTGGAATTGAAACGTAGCTTTACCGATCCGGATAATATCCTGATGCTGGCTATCAATCGCACCTTATTGGAATTGAAACAAGTGGCTGCTGCTGATCGCACTGCTGAAAGCTACCTCTATCAATCGCACCTTATTGGAATTGAAACCGTACTAAAAAGCTTATTGCTGATGATCCTGAACATCTATCAATCGCACCTTATTGGAATTGAAACTACGCATACACGAGGGACGTTATAGCCAATTAAACGACTATCAATCGCACCTTATTGGAATTGAAACCTGCTGATTTTGCGGCTTACCTCAAAGAGCTGGTTTCTATCAATCGCACCTTATTGGAATTGAAACGTAAGCATTGTTAATATTATGTTAGGAAACTCAGACCTATCAATCGCACCTTATTGGAATTGAAACGGTGCTGGTGGATGACGATCAGTTTATCCAAAAGCGACTATCAATCGCACCTTATTGGAATTGAAACATAGCTTTCCGATTGGTGGTTCCAAAGCACTGCTTAGCCTATCAATCGCACCTTATTGGAATTGAAACGGGCAACAATGCAAAGCCTTGTTCAACCTGATAGTACTATCAATCGCACCTTATTGGAATTGAAACTACCTATGTTCTCATTCCTGAAATCAAAGAAGAAAACTATCAATCGCACCTTATTGGAATTGAAACATGCCACCACGCCGGCTGATTATCGCATTTATATGGCTATCAATCGCACCTTATTGGAATTGAAACACTTATATTTTTGAAACATGAATAGACTCAACAACACTATCAATCGCACCTTATTGGAATTGAAACATGTTACTAAAATAACCGGTAACCCTGTTTTTGAAACTATCAATCGCACCTTATTGGAATTGAAACGATGGTAGCTGTTCTGTCGCGTTTCATTATAACTGACTATCAATCGCACCTTATTGGAATTGAAACAAATTTATTGCCAGTTTCATAATATCCTTCATAGAACTATCAATCGCACCTTATTGGAATTGAAACTAATTTGACGGGTCGGGTTGCTGGTCGTAACCGTTCTATCAATCGCACCTTATTGGAATTGAAACTGAAAACAGTTAAATTAAGCAACACAACGAAGGCTGCTATCAATCGCACCTTATTGGAATTGAAACGGTGAATATCCGGGGTTGGGGTTTGGTAAATTGCTGCTATCAATCGCACCTTATTGGAATTGAAACCCGGAATATTTGAAACTTGTTTTCTGAATTAATCCGCTATCAATCGCACCTTATTGGAATTGAAACATTGCTTGCATCTCTGAAAAGTAGCGTTTGTTGATGCTATCAATCGCACCTTATTGGAATTGAAACTTTGTTGCCGGATGTATGTTAAAGCCTCCAAGATACTATCAATCGCACCTTATTGGAATTGAAACTCACTTACGACTATCTTACGTGTCGTAGCGAGGTGCTATCAATCGCACCTTATTGGAATTGAAACGCGAGTTAACAGCGGATGAACAGCGACGGTTCATAATCTATCAATCGCACCTTATTGGAATTGAAACTTTATGAAATCCTCATCGTATCTGATATTAATCCGTCTATCAATCGCACCTTATTGGAATTGAAACAACATCAACAGACGTTTTATAAACATCACGCAGTAACTATCAATCGCACCTTATTGGAATTGAAACAAGCGATGCGATAGTTCCTATTAATTGTGTTCCGGCGCTATCAATCGCACCTTATTGGAATTGAAACAGATGCAAACGACCATACCAAAAAAGAAAACGGCACCTATCAATCGCACCTTATTGGAATTGAAACGATGCTGTTTAATGTCATTGTTGACCTCTGACGTGTCTATCAATCGCACCTTATTGGAATTGAAACAGCGAATAAAGAGCTAATCCGTTTTCGTTTTTCTTGCTATCAATCGCACCTTATTGGAATTGAAACGCTACACGGGCAAAAATTATTAACACATAAAATTAACTATCAATCGCACCTTATTGGAATTGAAACTTGTATTGTGGTTTTAATGTGTTAAAAAAACGGAGCTATCAATCGCACCTTATTGGAATTGAAACTGCAAGCAATCTTAATATGACTCAGCAAGATGGAACCTATCAATCGCACCTTATTGGAATTGAAACACTTTCGGCAAATGATTTCAATTTAGCTAAATCAATCTATCAATCGCACCTTATTGGAATTGAAACACCTTCGGAATGATCGATGGAAACGATGTGGCAATACTATCAATCGCACCTTATTGGAATTGAAACATCAGCATTTCGAACACCTCAATGACTTGCAGTGAGCTATCAATCGCACCTTATTGGAATTGAAACTTTTGAAACGTGGGACAATACATGACTTTAAGAATACTATCAATCGCACCTTATTGGAATTGAAACAGCTGAGGGGACGATAACGAAAGAAATCAGGCTTAACTATCAATCGCACCTTATTGGAATTGAAACTTGTAAATCACCTCCCTGAAGTTCGTTCCGGCCAGTCTATCAATCGCACCTTATTGGAATTGAAACGCGCGTTCTCGTAGATGTCGTAAATGTATGACCGCTGCTATCAATCGCACCTTATTGGAATTGAAACTCCCTCAGCACGTAGAAACTCAATTATTGTTCGTGTCTATCAATCGCACCTTATTGGAATTGAAACCATCACATAAGGTAATTCTTCTCTTTCCATTGTAACTATCAATCGCACCTTATTGGAATTGAAACGCCGATAACACGGGTTTGGCAAAATGGCTGTTAATTCTATCAATCGCACCTTATTGGAATTGAAACATGAAATTCCTTACATAAGGGTCGGAACAGATTACTACTATCAATCGCACCTTATTGGAATTGAAACGGTTTCAAAATTTGGGACAATTTACACGAAGATTGGCTATCAATCGCACCTTATTGGAATTGAAACGTTAATTACATACCCGCAATGGCCATCACTGAATGTCTATCAATCGCACCTTATTGGAATTGAAACTAGCTTCATGTCCTGCATTATATTCTTAAAGTCATGCTATCAATCGCACCTTATTGGAATTGAAACTAATATACAAATTGTCATTCATCCTGCTAACAAAGCTATCAATCGCACCTTATTGGAATTGAAACTTTCGGGCGACTGGATAAACTCCTCAACTGCCTCGACTATCAATCGCACCTTATTGGAATTGAAACGAGTGTTCAACCGATTGTTTTGCCTTGCCGTGCGCACTATCAATCGCACCTTATTGGAATTGAAACCAAAAATAACCGAATACCTCAAAAAAGGTTCACGCCTATCAATCGCACCTTATTGGAATTGAAACTTAGTTTATGGCCTTGCTTCTCGAACTCTGTCGCGCTATCAATCGCACCTTATTGGAATTGAAACGCAACAATGAAAATCACTTTTGAAAGTCCAGAACAACTATCAATCGCACCTTATTGGAATTGAAACGTCATAATCACGCAGATTCTTATCCTGCAAGGTCTCTATCAATCGCACCTTATTGGAATTGAAACTAACATCAATTCTACAACAGCTTAACAGAGCTGTTGCTATCAATCGCACCTTATTGGAATTGAAACGCACTCATCACGATACATTGAAGGATATGGATTAGGCTATCAATCGCACCTTATTGGAATTGAAACCGTGCGGAGTTTTGGGTACACACCGAACTACTAAACCTATCAATCGCACCTTATTGGAATTGAAACCTTCTGCTGGTTCTGCGCGTTCTGCTGATTCAGCACTATCAATCGCACCTTATTGGAATTGAAACATCTTCTCATCTGCAGGCGGCTTGGTGTAGTTTTTTCTATCAATCGCACCTTATTGGAATTGAAACTCTGATGAAGAGTTGATTGGAGAAGAAAAAAATAAACTATCAATCGCACCTTATTGGAATTGAAACTTAACAAAAGATATGATACCTTTATGCAAATCATTACTATCAATCGCACCTTATTGGAATTGAAACAGGATAATGGTTTCCTTCCTGAATTTGGCCTTTTGCTATCAATCGCACCTTATTGGAATTGAAACGCAGCGATAGGTGTTGAAGCAATCCGAAGTCGTTACCTATCAATCGCACCTTATTGGAATTGAAACTCGACGTATACTCTCTTGTAGTTCTCATCTATCGCTCTATCAATCGCACCTTATTGGAATTGAAACTAATGTTATAAATTGAGCGGCAGGGTGGAATCGAACCTATCAATCGCACCTTATTGGAATTGAAACAGTCGCGAGCTATAAGATATACGCCTCCGGCATGTTCTATCAATCGCACCTTATTGGAATTGAAACTTGTAAATCCCTTTTACATCGCTTTTACAAATCATTCTATCAATCGCACCTTATTGGAATTGAAACAAACTCCGCACGTGGATTGTAGTCAATATAGATACGCTATCAATCGCACCTTATTGGAATTGAAACATGCTTTTAGCTTCTCCACCGTGATAGACTTCTCTATCTATCAATCGCACCTTATTGGAATTGAAACTGATCAGAAGCCCACTCCTTGAATATCTCGTGAATACTATCAATCGCACCTTATTGGAATTGAAACGTCTGTCGTTCCTTAGACACCAACACAAGTATAGGGCTATCAATCGCACCTTATTGGAATTGAAACGGAAGCAAAAAACGATTTTCAAAACTATATTCTTGACTATCAATCGCACCTTATTGGAATTGAAACCCTCAAGTCAGGATTTTGATAATGTCGGTGAGGAAACTATCAATCGCACCTTATTGGAATTGAAACCCCCTAAGTTTTTACAAGAATCCCGAAAAACGCGAGCTATCAATCGCACCTTATTGGAATTGAAACATGCAAACATATATTATTCAGACAGCACCGGAAAAACTATCAATCGCACCTTATTGGAATTGAAACGGGCTGATGAAGTTAACGGCAAAGGCGTTATTTACTCTATCAATCGCACCTTATTGGAATTGAAACGAGAGTTAGACCCGGAAAATGCCTCTCTTTATGAGACTATCAATCGCACCTTATTGGAATTGAAACCGATTCGCCCGATGGTGAGAATGTCAACCGCCAAGTACTATCAATCGCACCTTATTGGAATTGAAACCGAACCAAAGCAGCACTTCACAGAATCAGCTATTTGCTATCAATCGCACCTTATTGGAATTGAAACAAACGGAATTGTCAGCAGATGCTAAGGCTTGTCTGCTATCAATCGCACCTTATTGGAATTGAAACTTCGTTGGCACGGTACGCAAGATAGAAAATATTTTCCTATCAATCGCACCTTATTGGAATTGAAACCAGGCGGCGCTTGGGAGTTCGATTTATCGCAGGCATTCTATCAATCGCACCTTATTGGAATTGAAACGGGTTGGTAAACAGGCGAAAAGATGAAGCTGATTTACTATCAATCGCACCTTATTGGAATTGAAACATTTCTATACTGATTATGTTAAACCTGTTCTTGCGTCTATCAATCGCACCTTATTGGAATTGAAACAGCTGTTTTGCATTAACAAGCGGATTTACAAGCTGCTATCAATCGCACCTTATTGGAATTGAAACCAACTTTTCTTTAATTGCGGAGACGTGATCAGCTTGCTATCAATCGCACCTTATTGGAATTGAAACAAAACTAAGCTGTTCACTGGCAATTAGCTGAGCTACTATCAATCGCACCTTATTGGAATTGAAACGTACATAATTATGTAGCAGAAAACTGGAATCCAACAGCTATCAATCGCACCTTATTGGAATTGAAACCAGACGGAACTTTTAAAACCTCCGGAGGATATACTCCTATCAATCGCACCTTATTGGAATTGAAACGTTCAATCGCTTGTCGGCACAATGCTAAACTGCTAACTATCAATCGCACCTTATTGGAATTGAAACAGTGGTACAATCAAAACATTAGCTGAAACATCAGGACTATCAATCGCACCTTATTGGAATTGAAACTTCATTCCACGAAACTGTATCAATTTTCCAATAAACCTATCAATCGCACCTTATTGGAATTGAAACAACGCCGGTGCAAGTGCTAAGGTATCACGCTCGAACTATCAATCGCACCTTATTGGAATTGAAACAAAAATGTTGCAACAAACAAGAACGAGGCTTGGGAGCTATCAATCGCACCTTATTGGAATTGAAACGGTGTAGATCGTTATTTGCTTCTCGACCCTGATCAGCTATCAATCGCACCTTATTGGAATTGAAACACCAGGATAAAAAATCGGCAAAAAATACCATGAAACTATCAATCGCACCTTATTGGAATTGAAACGAGGTGGTGAATCTAATGCAAGGCAGATGGGAGCAGCTATCAATCGCACCTTATTGGAATTGAAACTTGGCGAATGATGTGGAGATGGCGGGAATCGAACCCCTATCAATCGCACCTTATTGGAATTGAAACATGTTAGCGTTTCGTTGCTTGAATTTATTGAAGAAGCTATCAATCGCACCTTATTGGAATTGAAACACTTGGTACGCTCTATACAGATGCAATCAAAGATGACTATCAATCGCACCTTATTGGAATTGAAACATTTAATAAATTATTCATCTATTAATAATTACAGCCCTATCAATCGCACCTTATTGGAATTGAAACGGGCGACGCGATGTGCGTACTCGATTGCTGTCTTACTATCAATCGCACCTTATTGGAATTGAAACCTGATGTAATCAGTGTCGGGATGCTGTAACGGTTCACTATCAATCGCACCTTATTGGAATTGAAACGCACATGGATCTATTACAACTTCGCCTTCATCTGTAACTATCAATCGCACCTTATTGGAATTGAAACGTGGTATTAGTTGATCTCTCAATTTCACTATCATTCTATCAATCGCACCTTATTGGAATTGAAACCGCTTTGCCGGTTGCAGGCGTTCGGTGTAGTTTATTCTATCAATCGCACCTTATTGGAATTGAAACACCGTGTAAGCGAAAATCCAGAAGCTAATAAGCCTGACTATCAATCGCACCTTATTGGAATTGAAACATAAAACGTAAAAAAATGGCAGAATCCAGAGGAACACTATCAATCGCACCTTATTGGAATTGAAACATGGGTAGGCGGAAATAGCTTAAATAGAGCGAAGTCCTATCAATCGCACCTTATTGGAATTGAAACTCCCGAAAGTGGATATACTTTTTTTGTTTTGGTATTCTATCAATCGCACCTTATTGGAATTGAAACGCACAATGCTATCAATCACAAAGGCATAGCTGGGGCCTATCAATCGCACCTTATTGGAATTGAAACCACCTGAAAGCCGAATGCCTTAAAAATGCCGCTAAACTATCAATCGCACCTTATTGGAATTGAAACCAAGCAAACCCTGGAACATGATTTCTATTGAGCGCACTATCAATCGCACCTTATTGGAATTGAAACCTTCACAAAAGCATGCCACCAGTCGGCGGCGCGGTGCTATCAATCGCACCTTATTGGAATTGAAACTCACAACTGACAAAAGCTTTCCAGCCCAGCTCACTTCTATCAATCGCACCTTATTGGAATTGAAACTCTGTTGCTACATTTTGCAGCTGTGCAATGGATTGATCTATCAATCGCACCTTATTGGAATTGAAACTCACAACTGACAAAAGCTTTCCAGCCCAGCTCACTTGCTATCAATCGCACCTTATTGGAATTGAAACTTATTTTAGTTTCTTTGGTTACACCTGCAAATTTGTTCTATCAATCGCACCTTATTGGAATTGAAACCGGCTTCCAGCTGTTTGTAGTTTTCCACGTCCAAACCTATCAATCGCACCTTATTGGAATTGAAACGAATATGTGCAAAGACAGCTATACGCCAGTAACTAACTATCAATCGCACCTTATTGGAATTGAAACAGACTTACAGAAGGAGATTGCAACACGTAATAAGGCTATCAATCGCACCTTATTGGAATTGAAACGACGACAGCAGACGAAGTCGCAGCAGTGCGCAAGCCTATCAATCGCACCTTATTGGAATTGAAACGTTGGTAGTGCGCCTGTATATGTCCAGTTGATTGAATCTATCAATCGCACCTTATTGGAATTGAAACAATGGCAGAATCCAGAGGAACAGGCCGCCTAACAGCCTATCAATCGCACCTTATTGGAATTGAAACACCTTAGCTGTTTCAGTAGTTCCTTGCGTGATTGCTATCAATCGCACCTTATTGGAATTGAAACTTCAAAACTGCTACTGATAAAGCACTGTCAAGCTCACTATCAATCGCACCTTATTGGAATTGAAACAAAAGAAGATAGCATCAATTAGAAAAGAGATTGCGACTATCAATCGCACCTTATTGGAATTGAAACAAGCTGAAAGAAAAGCACAAGCTGAAAAAGAACGCACTATCAATCGCACCTTATTGGAATTGAAACTTGTAAAACACATAAATAACGATTAGAAATAAAGTACTATCAATCGCACCTTATTGGAATTGAAACTCAGCATAAGCGGTTTTTTTAGGTGAACGACAAATTCTATCAATCGCACCTTATTGGAATTGAAACAAATTATTAGGCCAAGCTATTGATACCGTTGTGGAACTATCAATCGCACCTTATTGGAATTGAAACGCCTCAACAGATGCGGGAGTGATTGCAGCATTGAATCTATCAATCGCACCTTATTGGAATTGAAACGGGTTGGTAAACAGGCGAAAAGATGAAGCTGATTTATCTATCAATCGCACCTTATTGGAATTGAAACGGAAGCAAAAAACGATTTTCAAAACTATATTCTTGACTATCAATCGCACCTTATTGGAATTGAAACTCAATTTTCTAAAAGGACAAAAAAAGCCGCTAAGGACTATCAATCGCACCTTATTGGAATTGAAACATATACGATGGGGTCAAACTTGGTAACTGAACAAGCTATCAATCGCACCTTATTGGAATTGAAACACATAATATTTTGGTTTCTTAGCTTCTCGCTGTTCCCTATCAATCGCACCTTATTGGAATTGAAACTACTTAGATCCTTGTGGTCTGATTGTCGCCGATATACTATCAATCGCACCTTATTGGAATTGAAACTAATGCAGAAACGCCCACGTTGAAGGCAAACGAAACCTATCAATCGCACCTTATTGGAATTGAAACATGGATAGCCGCCATATAATCCCCCTTAAATCGCAGCCTATCAATCGCACCTTATTGGAATTGAAACCTGGAATGTACCTCGGAAGCGGGTTTCACTATGTAGACTATCAATCGCACCTTATTGGAATTGAAACTTAAATATCAAGATAATGAAAAATAAAATGTACAACTATCAATCGCACCTTATTGGAATTGAAACTCGCTATGTGTGAAACTGCTATTTCAGTGATATTCACTATCAATCGCACCTTATTGGAATTGAAACGTTTTATTTCATCTTTCTTCCACGGCTTCAAATCAACTATCAATCGCACCTTATTGGAATTGAAACAAATCACAAATAAAATGGCTAACGAAAAAATTACAAACTATCAATCGCACCTTATTGGAATTGAAACGAAACATCTAAACCTGTCCAGTTGATAAAGCTTCCGCTATCAATCGCACCTTATTGGAATTGAAACGTGTGATGTTGAGCACGTGCCGACGGTGTGTTATGGCTATCAATCGCACCTTATTGGAATTGAAACCTTCCGGTGCAACGAGAGCAGGTTGTTAGGGTTCGGACTATCAATCGCACCTTATTGGAATTGAAACTTTAAAACTGATGAACGCTTACACGAAGCAAGAACCCTATCAATCGCACCTTATTGGAATTGAAACTTCAAAATGAATCTTCTAAATTTTGAGGTCGGTAAACTATCAATCGCACCTTATTGGAATTGAAACATGGCAAAACCGTTGTCGATTATTTTCGCAATCCGGCTATCAATCGCACCTTATTGGAATTGAAACTATTTGCGCCGGGTTCAGGTCTTTATTATAATTCCACTATCAATCGCACCTTATTGGAATTGAAACTTCTTTAAGCCGGCCTAATTCCTGATTGAATTTTGCCTATCAATCGCACCTTATTGGAATTGAAACCTGCCAGCCGGTGATGTAGTTTTTCTCAACAATTTGCTATCAATCGCACCTTATTGGAATTGAAACGCTTATGCCGCATATCCAGAAAGCGATATTTGCAATCTATCAATCGCACCTTATTGGAATTGAAACGCATTATCTTTATTTATTGATGTACGCGGCGAATGTCTATCAATCGCACCTTATTGGAATTGAAACTCAAGGTCAATGTATCCTCCGTATTTTCCGCGTACCTATCAATCGCACCTTATTGGAATTGAAACACTTTCGTTTGAAAATCATTGTCTAATGTCTCAAACCTATCAATCGCACCTTATTGGAATTGAAACTTCAATACCGGGATTTTTATTACCCGGACTTTTTGACTATCAATCGCACCTTATTGGAATTGAAACGTGCGCCCCTAAAGTCTTCTTTGGGGAGATAAACAACTATCAATCGCACCTTATTGGAATTGAAACAGTTTCTACATTTCAATAAAGGTTCTATTCGCATCACTATCAATCGCACCTTATTGGAATTGAAACGCATAAACTCATCCGGAATTATCGGCGTTTTAAAAACTATCAATCGCACCTTATTGGAATTGAAACACTTTGTTAGTGAAAGTTTATGAAAGCATAGACGTCTATCAATCGCACCTTATTGGAATTGAAACAGCATGACTATGAGAGGGGCTAATACTACTAGACATGTTTTTTGGCGGTAAGTCCAACATACTGTTTAGGGAAAAAGACAAATGTATTTTTCTTATCCAGCCTTAAATTTGTAATCAAGTTATTGACATTTGTATTCCTGAATTGGTTAACATAGGCGAGAATTTCCTTAATATGCTGGGGCTTTGATTGAGTTTGGAGGTATTCAATAGCAAGCTGTTTGATGGTGCCGCCACGGATATTTTTTGTGGCTTCCCATTCTTTCAGCCCATAGATACTTGTTTTGCCAAAAGAAATAAAGACATCACTGTTTTTAATCATTGTGGTTCTAACGCTTTTTCCGCTGTTTGGTAAGTCCGGATTTATTTCTAACATTTTTAAGTAAATATCATCAACAGTAGCCGGTGCGTCTATTTGACACAGGGCTTCGTAAATATGCTCATAAAGCTTCACGCGTTTATTACGGTAGAAAAAAATGTGATCACCACTGATTAAATCAGGGCCAAATTCTTCAGTAATAACAAATTTTGTTATGTCTAAAAGCCTATGTGTATCTGTATCGGCATTCTTTTTTATAAATGGGAGCAGGTATTGGTGCAAGGGCAAACTATAGGTTTTGCTGCTGGGCACAGCGATTCTTTTGTACATATCCTTAAAAAGGGCCTTCAAGTCGTAGTCTTTTACGTATTCATTGCAGACCAAGAATACCTTATTAAAAGATTTTTGATAATTGGCTGTAGTATTTGTTTTGTATAAATTGCTTTCCAGATCACCTATAAGTTTATGTGATTTGCTCAGCTTGATAGAAAGCATTTTGAGGATAAAAAGTTTGTTGAAGTTGACGTGTTCTTCCTGCTGGATGGACGCTAAAAGCTCCTCATTTACATCGATGAAATCATTATTAACATCAAGTGTATGGTAATAGATGTTATCGATATCGTAAACAAATGAAAAGGTGAAGTCCAATTTTTTATAGATGTTTTTTCGGATTTGGCGAACCCTTTCATCTGTTAACCCAAGTAATTTACTGATTTCGACTAAAGGATGGTAGCTGTAATGATTCCAAAAGTTAAAGGCAGTCCTGAAAACGGTCCATTGATTCTCTGAAAAAAGAATCCTTTTATCAAATAGTTGCTGAATAAAAGCAAATAAATAAAGCTTATCATCCTTTACACACCTGCTGTATAAGTCATTTAGAATAGAAGGTTGACATCTAATTTTTTTTGAAAATTGATTAATAAATAGCTGTTTAGGAATATCAGCATCTAAATTATCAGGCCTTTTGAGTTTATTTCTGATATCAGACAGAAAAGCAAGAAGCTCCGCCTCTGACAACTGACCAATATTTTTTATGCTTCGTAAATCAAAATCAGGGTCAAGCAATACGATTAATTGTTTTAAATTAATTTGAGATTTCGCGAAATCGTTAAGGCCATTATAGCTTCTTACGGAAAGGCTTTGAGCTTTAAAGTTGATATAGGCGTCGAACGCTTTGACTTGTTCTTCTGTTAATTTGTCAGCTGCTGCGACATAGGAATATCCATCCTCAGCGCTTTGCTCTTGCACTTCATTAGTGTCGTAGGCTTTACAGATTGCAACCAACTCTGCGTTGGATTTCCGGCCACAATTTCTGAGTTTTAAAAAGCTTTTGTTTTGCACATAAAAGTTAATCAAATCAGTTAAGGTCATTAAATCGTAATCCATACAAATACCGTAGGACCGATTGCTTAATTTCATGTTTTTATTCAAATCTGAAAGACTGATCATAGCGTTTACATTTTGAGTAAAAGTTCAAAGCTGGCTACCTTTTACTTATTGTTTAAGATAGTAATATCTTGTGATATTTTCGCACTGCAAATTAAGAAAAATAACTATTGATTGAACAAAGATACTATTGTTAGTCCTGAAAAAGGTTTACAGTAGACGCAAAATCAGGACTAATAAAGATTCTATTTCTCTTTGCCCCCGAGACTGTGGCACTGAAATATTGGATTATTTTTTAACCCCAAGAGTTTTTTAAAACTTTTGAGGCTAAAAAAGCAAGGCGTGGCTTAATTGCTATAGTGCTAAAAACGAAAAGAGCAGGCTACCAACACTTTAGGTGTCTTTGCCTGCTCTTCTCTGCGCTTATTCTCTTTGCTTAGGAGAGTCCGGAAATATTACCATCATCATCAATATTCATAAATTCGGCTGCAGGCGTTTGGGGCAAGCCGGGCATGCGCATAATGTTCCCGGTGATAGGGATGACGAATCCTGCTCCGGCAGCTATTTCAATCTGACGCACGGTCACGATAAAGTTTTTGGGACGCCCAAGTAATTTTGGGTTATCAGACAGCGATTGCTGCGTCTTGGCGATACAGACAGCCAACTGGTTTAAACCCAGTGCATCAATTGTTTTCAAGTCTTTCTTGGCTTGTGAGGTATAATCAATAGCACTTGCGCCATAGATCTCCTTAGCAATGGTCTCAACTTTTCGTTCAATAGACCAGGCGCGTTCATACATCGGCTTAAAGCTTGAGACGCACTCATCGGCTACCTTGGCTACTACTTGTGCCAGTTCTTCGGTGCCTTCACCGCCTTTGCCCCACACATCAGCCACTGCTGCTTTAACACCCAACTCCTTGCATCTGTCGAGTATTACGTTTAGCTCCTCCTCGCTATCTGTGGCGAACCGGTTGATAGCCACCACCGGACACACATTAAATTTGAGCATATTTTCGATATGTTTTTCCAGATTTGGCAAGCCCTCTTTTACTGCCTGTGGATTGGGTTCTTTAAGGTCGGCAACAGGAATTTCACCGTGATATTTTAGCGCCCTTACCGTGGCTACCAATACGGCGGCTTGCGGCTCGAGGCCTGCTGACACGCACTTAATGTCGAGAAACTTTTCGGCACCCAGATCAAATCCAAAGCCGGCCTCCGTCACCACGTAATCAGATAAAGACAGCCCCATTTTAGTAGCCAGCACCGAGTTGGTACCTTGGGCAATATTGGCAAAAGGCCCGCCATGAATGATGGCCGGGTTGCCTTCCAGCGTTTGCACCAGGTTGGGTTTTATCGCATCTTTCAAAAGCAAAGCCATAGCGCCTTCGGCATTCAGATCGCGGGCATAAATCGGCTTTTTGTCGAAAGTAAATCCCACAAAAATTCTCCCCATCCGTTCTTTCAGGTCATGAAAATCTTCGGCCAGGCATAAGATGGCCATAATTTCGGAGGCGGCAGTGATGTTAAAGCTTGTTTCGCGCGGGATACCGGAAGCAGTGCCTCCCAGTCCAACAATTACGGAGCGCAGCGAGCGGTCGTTCATATCCATTACGCGTTTCCAGCTTACCGTGCGGGGGTCAATATTTAATGAGCGGGTATTGCTTTGGATATTGTTATCAATAAGTGCCGCAAGCAAGTTATTGGCCTTCTCGATGGCCGAAAAATCACCTGTAAAATGCAGGTTGATGTCTTCCATTGGAATCACTTGTGAATAGCCACCGCCGGCAGCTCCTCCTTTAATACCAAAAACAGGTCCCAGGCTGGGTTCGCGAAGCACCACTGTCGTAGCTCTTCCAATTCGATTAAGACCTTCGGTAAGTCCAATGGACACCGTGGTTTTACCTTCGCCCGCCGGCGTAGGAGAAATAGCTGATACCAGGATCAATTTCCCTGGATTATTTTTTAGCTTTTCACTATTAATCAGACGAAGGGGTAGTTTTGCTTTATATTTCCCATATAACTCCAGGTCATCTGCCGCAATACCGAGCTTTTTAGCAATTTCACCGATTGGTCTGATTTTGGCCTCAAGTGCAATTTTAAGATCTATATTCATTATTCAAATTTTAGGTTCTAATTCATCGTTTTAGGGCTACAAGTCCCGAAAAACAAAGGTAATTCATTTTAGTGAATTATGTGGGGAGCGTTATGCGTCGTTGCACGAATTTAGTGCGGTGCATGACAAAATAGGGTAAACAACCTATCAAACTACGTTGATATACTTTGAAGATTCATTCAAATACGCTCCTATTTTTGATTTTAATTTAAAAATCAAATAGTATGAAAAACCTCTACCTCATTTTATTCTTATTTGTTTGTTCTGTAACTAACGCACAACAATTCAATCCTACCAACGGTCCCACTTCAGGAATGGAAACCAGCAAATTTGTATTTGTTGAAAGCGACCTAATGTTTACAGGATACGGCTACCATCTTTTACGTTCGGACAACGGCGGCGAAAACTGGTATGTTGTCACGGCAAACTTTGCTGATAATGAAATTTTGCCTACCTCAATGATTCGCAAAGGCGACTACATCTTTTTATCTTCCTGGCTTGGCGATCGCGTTTATCGCAGTGGTGACAATGGCGACACCTGGGACGCAATCAGCACAGGATTATCCACCAACATGGTTAATCCTTCTTTAAAGCCAAACCGCATAGAAGTGAGTGGGGAAAATCTCCTTATGTCAAGCATGAATTATACTGCCATAAGCACAGATATGGGGCTTTCCTGGCAGCGCATAGAAGCTATCCCCGAAGATATTACAGATGGTGTAAACCAGCTCGAGTCAGGATTATATATGAGTTCACAAGACAATCAGAGTCCCTTCCCGCATCATTTTATTTACAAATCGCTCGACAATGGCACTACGTGGGAGCAGCTGCCTTCTGTTCCCTCCATACCCTCACCGGGTATTGCCATGCAGCAAGGCACTTCTGCTTTTGCTGAGCTCAACGGATATCTCTACTCTTCATGCGCTCCCCTTAACGGACATGGCTTGCAGCGCTCAAATGACAATGGTGCAACTTGGGAGAATGTGGGTGCTGCTTATGCATTCAATACCGGAAAATGCGTTAGAAACTATGATGGTATTTTATATTTCACCGATATGTCAGGTGCCTATAAAAGCACAGATGAGGGCGCAAGCTGGGAAGAGTTTCTGAATGCTGATTATGACTTTCCTTGTGCCGATGCCGGATACATCACCCGCTATAATGGAAAGCTATGGATTTCAACACAAAAAGGCCCAATCTCCTACAACGAAGCAACCGGTGAAGTGAGTGAGCCTATGATCCGAAATGGCTCGCTTACAAGTATGAAAGCCGCCAATGGTGTTATTCTTGGACTGGAATATGGAAAGCTCTATGCATCAGTAAATCACGGTAATAGCTGGACCAATGTGACAAATAACTTTGGAGGGAATACCGAGGTGCTTCACTTTTCTGTTGATGGAAATACGTGGTATGCAGGAGCTTTTAAAGATTTTTATCTAAACCTTTTTAAGTCGACCGATTATGGACAAAGCTGGTCTGTAGTATCAACCACACCCAACGGTAGTGGCGGAACCGCCTTCTTCTCATACGGCCCTCAGCTTTTTGCCACAGGAACGGGAGCTGACATAGTGATCTACAAAAGCACTGACAATGGCGCAACATGGAATCCAACATCACTCACGGTTGCAGGTGACCCACTTAGCTATAATGCCACAGTTCAGGGATTTGAAAAACATGGAGATATGATTTTTGCAGATATCGGGTATGGCTTTGCCTTTTCAGCAGATGACGGCGAGACATGGACGGCAAGGAAACTTACATCTGACGGAAAAGTGGTGGGTTGGCTCAATAATTTTATAAGATATGATGACTGGTCGTATCAAATTCTTAACAGTACTGATAATGGTGCCACCTGGACATTAACCACCGACGGATTTCCAATTTTTGCGGGCATAATACAATATGCCGGTGGATTAGGAATGGTAAACGGAAGAGTTTATATGCTAAACAATATGGAATCAGGCGACCTGAGCCCTTATCCGGGTTACTATTATTATATTGATGATGGGAGTACAAGCTGGACGCCGGCAGTAAATCTGGGACAGATTCCCTGGAATGTTGTTTCAATAGATGGAACCAGCGAAACGGATCTTTACGTCTCAACTTTCGACGATGGGGTATGGACAAACGCCAACAATACGGGTATCGAAGCTGCAACAGGCACAAACCGCTTTATTTCGGTTTATCCCAATCCTGCCACAGATCAGCTGCATGTGGAATGCGAGTTCACCGGAGGCCTGCTCTCGATTATGGACTTTACCGGAAGGGTAATTTCACAAACTCCTTTTGTTAATAGTCGGCAGGAAGTAAATATTTCAAGCCTCAAAGCCGGCATGTATATTATTTCCATTGATGGAGTTGACAAGCGCTATCAGTCTAAGTTTATAAAACGTTAGCGTTATATTAAAGCGCTATAAATAAAGTCATCATGAAATATTTTGCCAATGTATTATAAGCCTCAATATTACTCTGTGAAACGCTGTGGCTTCTTGTGGCACTTTGTGAAACAGCCATTAAACAAAGTATAAAAATGATTGATCATAAGCCTAATAATTCTCAGGCTTCAACATACTGATTCGTTACATTTTTTCTCTACCCTCCATTCAAAAACAAAACCCGCATCCCTATAATAGAGGTGCGGGTTTTTATTCATTCTACTTTCAAACCAGTAATTGAGCTTCGACTTTGAATTAATTGTATGGGCAATTTCTCCATCCCCTGCCCTGTCCATTGCCACGCATACCTTGACCGTTTCCACGCATGCCGCGGTTTCCGGCGCCAAAGCCTCTTCCTCGGCCTTGTCCTGTATTAGCGTCAAACCAAACTTTCTGGTCGTCGGTGAGTAAATTTTTCACTTCACGGCGATGGGCTTCGCGTTCTTTCAACAGACTGGCACGCAGGCTGGCCAATTCATCAATATTTTGATCGATGGCAGCGACATCCTGATTTTTGGCCACGCGCAAACTGTTCAGCTTGGCTTGCTTTTCAATGATTTCGGCACGCTTAATTTCTGCATTGCGGAAATGTTCGTTACGCAACTTTAAAATATTGGCTTCCTGATCTTCCGTCAAATCCGGGATGATAGCCGTACAATCTCCACGGCCATAGCCCATTCCTGGACCTTGTACATTATTTCGTCCATTTGCACGGGCATTTCCACGGCTGAAATTCTGTGCACTTGCATCAAAAGAAATCAAGGCAAGCATTGCAAAAGCTGCGACTAAAGTAGTTAGATTAATTTTTAAATTTTTCATGATTTAAGTATTTATAAAGGTTAAACATTTTATTTCGTTTCTATTATTGACGACGTCTGTTGCGCCAGCCTCTGCGGTGACGGCGGCCCATACCATCGGGTCGTGGCTCATCGCCTCGGTTAAGCATCTCGCGGTAAAAGTCTTTCAACTTTTCATCTTGTTCAGGCGAGGCAATTTGCTTAATATCAAGCAAATGATGTGTTGTCTCAATCTTCATCAAAGTATGAAGGCTACCAATCTCCGCACAAATTGCATCAAGACGTATGGTATCCGGCACCGGCTGCATCACCTCATCGATCAGATCAGCATTCAACTGGCGTAACTCAGCAAGCATTGGCGACACTTCCCTTCTCAGGTTTAATTTTGAAGCATTCATTAAGCGTTGCTGGGTTTTATCAAAACCAATTTCACGCATCATAAAAACCGATGCGGGATCGTTTGAGGGATTTTCGTCCATGTGCTCAACCAACCCAGCTTCATGAAACTTCTCCACCTGCCGCAATTTATAAAGTACGCTAGCCAAAGCACCCAGATTCACCAGCGTTATCACGATAACGAGCAAAGCAATTGTTCTCTTTTGTTTTGTTGAAATCATGGCTGCTCTGGGTTTTGGTTATCCATCAAATAGATTTCGAGTGTACTTTCCGAAATATCAATCAAGTGTAGGTCTTCTGCTACAGCACTGAGCATTATCTCCCTTGATTCAGAAGTGTTCACAGGGCTGGTTTGAATATCCATTGTAAGGCGGCCTCCAATCCACACGCCAAAAGCAATGGCTGCGGCAGCACTCATCAAAGTAGGACTTAAACGTAAAATCCGCTTAGCGGAGAAAGCGCTTTCTTTTGCTGTTGAAGCATTGTTTTCTATCCGCGAAAGCAAATCCTGGTATAAAAATGGATTAGGATGAATGCGGCGCTTTTCGCTTATTTGTTGCATCTCAGCCAAATGGCGATTGAGTAACAGCCTGCATGAACTGCATTGCGACACATGCTCACGGAGTGCTGTATCAACATCTGCCTCTCTTGTGGAGAAGGGCAAATCGAAAATCATCAGTTCATAGTGTTCGCAGTTCATGGGGTGCTTTTTAAGTTTGACACGCTTAAGTTCATTTTCTTGCGGTGAGACGCTCATTTATAATAATTTTTTAGTTTTTTACGCAGATTCTGCCTTGCCCGGTGAATCAACGATTCGATAGCCGACAGGCTCAGCGCCATTATTTCGGCCACTTCGGCATAGGACAGCTCCTCTATTTTGTTCAAGGTAAAAGCTATTCTTTGGTTTTCGGGCAACTGGGAGATGGCTTTGTCGAGCAGACTGCGCTGTTCAGTAGTCTCCATTGGAGCTGTTTCTACGCTGGGCACAAAAGCAGTTGTTTTTTGTGATGCCGAAACTCCAAACAGGGCGTCTATCTCTTTCCAGAAACGCCGTTTGTTGCTGTTACGCATAAAATTGAGAGAGCGGTTTACGGCGATACGATATAACCAGGTGCTTATTTTGGCATCGCCCCTGAATTTGTGGGCATTGTTGAACACTTCAATAAAAATATCCTGGCTCAGGTCTTCGGCATCATGTGCATTATGCAAAAAACCCTTGCACACATTATATACCAGAAGCTGATGCTGCTCAACCAGTTGATGCCATGCAGCGGGATCTTTTTCCTTTAACCTTCGTACAAGCTCAGCTTCCGTCATTTATATGCCTGTTTTTCTGCATTTTATCAATTAATAAGTATAAGACAATTTTTAGTGCAAAAACTTGCGCCTTAGCCCAAAATATATTTCCAGAATTAGCAAGGCAAGGTACAAAATGTCTGTTTCGTGAGTCTAATTATGTAGCAGAAAAGATATTAAAATAGATTTTATTCGTCTTCCCTAAATACTAAAGCGCGATGTTCAATGCGGTCTAATGTCTCAAATATTCTATACCTGTTGATGTTTCAAGGTTGAAGTTTGGGCTTTGTACCATTAAAGTTCAAGACAAGAGAGGAACGTATTATGCAGATACGTTTTTGAAATATTAATTTAGCCTGACAACAGCATGTCAAAGCACTGAGGCTCAGAGAGGTATTCGAGATAAAGAATTATGACCCAGTCTGTAAAGTTTTATTTCGCCACCAAGACACCAAATCAGTACGATTGCACAAAGAGTTTAATGTTAGTAATCAATACTTTGTGATGGTTAGAGCTTTCGAGCCTTTGTGGCATTCTTTATTTCTTACCTTTTCGGCAGAGGCTCAATTATGAATTTGAAAATAATATTAAACAGCATCTTGTGCGATTAAATGCCATCCTTGCAAACCATTATCAACAAGGATTAAGCCACCGAACATTCTTTTAAAGAGAAACGAAAATCCAAAAAATCCATCGCTACAAATCAAAAATCCATATATTTGTATCAGCTTTTCAAAGTTTCTTTTCATTAAGACCCTTTTTTTTGAAAATCAGTCTCAACAAGAAAAAATATCCAAAAAACTTCAGCAATGAAAAAATTGTTTCTACTCCTTTTAGGTTTCCTGCTTAGCACAAACCTCCTGCTGGCGCAGCAATTAGAAGCCGGTGATTTGATTCCGGTTGATCCTACCGTAAAAATTGGTCGGCTCGATAATGGCCTGGTTTATTACATCCGGCACAACACCATGCCCGAAAATCGGGTGGAGTTGCGACTTGTTACCAACGCAGGCTCCATTCTGGAAGATGACGATCAGCAAGGGCTGGCGCATTTTGTTGAACACATGTGCTTTAACGGCACCAAGAATTTTAACAAAAGTGCACTCGTTGATTTTCTTGAAAAATCAGGCGTGCGTTTTGGCGCCGACCTCAACGCATACACCAGCTTTGATGAAACGGTGTATATGCTGCAACTGCCTACCGACAGACAAGGCTTGATTGACTCTGCCTTTATGGTGCTTGAAGATTGGGCACATCAGGTGAGTTTTGATCCGGAAGAAATTGACAAAGAAAGAGGTGTAATACGCGAGGAATGGCGCATGGGGCTTGGCGCTAACGACCGTATGCGAAAAGCCTATTTCCCGATTATCTTCAATGATTCGCGCTATGCCGAGCGCCTTCCTATCGGAAAAATTGATGTTATCGATACCGCTGCTTATGAGCGGCTGACAACTTTTTATAAAGATTGGTACAGACCAAATTTGCAGGCTGTTATTGTGGTAGGTGACATCGACATTCAAATGGCAGAAGAAAAAATTATCAGTCATTTTGCTCCTATTAAAAACCCTAAAAAAGCAAAAGAACGCCTTAGTTTTGATATTCCCGGCAACAAAGAACCACTTGTTGCTATTGCCACAGACCCCGAAGCCACCAGCAGCAATGTGATGATGTTTTACAAACATCCCAAAAAAGAAGCACTTATCATAAACGACTACAAGGAACAACTCATTCAGGAACTTTATAGCGCCATGATTATCAGCAGACTTAATGAGCTGAGCCAAAAAGCCGAATCACCATTTATGTATGCATACACCTATTATGGCGGATTTTTGGGAAGAGCAATGGATGCATACGCCTCCAGCGCGTCTGCTAAAGAAAACCAGATAGAAGAAACCCTGGAAGCTTTGGTTATTGAAAATGAGCGTGTAAAACGCTATGGCTTTACGGCTTCTGAACTTGAACGCACGAAAAAAGAATTGTTGAATCGGCTTGAACAGCAAGCCAAGGAGAAGGATAAAACCAATTCGTCTGTTTACGTAAATGCCTACACCAGACATTTCTTAGAGAATGATCCCATCCCGGGCATTGAAAACGAGCTGATTATGGCCCAGCAATTGCTTCCAAAAATCAAACTGCAAGAAATAAACAGTAAAGCCATAAAATGGATCACCGACGAAAATAGGGTGATTGTAGTTACTGCTCCTGAAAATGAAAGTATTTCCGTGCCTGACAAAAGAGCGATTTTGGAAACCGTCCGTGAAGCAAAAAACAAAGAAATTACTGCATGGGTTGACAGTTTTAAAGATGAGCCTCTGCTATCAGAAACACTAAAAGGCGGTAGTATTGTGAGTGAGAAAATCGACAAAAATCTTGGAATTACCAAACTAAAACTCAGCAATGGAATCGAAGTAATACTAAAGCCCACCGACTTTAAGAATGATGAAATATTAATGTCAGCTTTCGCTTGGGGTGGTAGTTCAATCTTTGAAGACAAAGACGCCTTTGCTGCTGATAATATCTCCCGCGTAATAGAAGCAAGTGGTTTGGGCAACTTTAGCAAGTCGGAGCTGGAAAAGAAACTCAGCGGCATAAATGCCAGTCTGCGGGTAAATATCGACGACATACAGCAAGGCCTCAACGGCGGCGCTACTCCAGAAGATTTCGAGACCCTGATGCAGCTCGTAACACTTCAGTTTAAAAAGGCCCGGCGTGATCAGGAAGCCTTTAACGCATACATTTCTCAGCAAATAAATCAGTATAAATTTATGCGGGCTAACCCACAAGTTATTTTTTACGACACCCTTTATAAACTCGCTACTTCGAGCAACCCGAGAACGGTAATAATTCCAACCGACAAACAAATACACAGCCTTGAAGCAGAAAAAATTTATGCGATGTATGACCGCCTTTTCGCAACGGCCAAAGGCTTCACCTTTGTTTTTGTTGGTAATATCAACAACGAAAATTTCAAGCCTTTACTTGTAAAATATCTCGGGAGCCTGCCAACGGCAAAAGAAGCGCTGCAATGGAAAAACAGAAAGCCTGAATTCCCAAAAGGCATCACTGATGTAAGCATCTATGCCGGTGCCGAACATAAAAGCATGGTAGCCCTTATGATGAAAGCACCTTTCGACTGGTCAGCAGAAAACCGGCTACACCTGGAACAGATGATGAAAGTGCTTTCGATTAAGTTGCGCGAAAATATGCGTGAAGATCAGGGGGGCGTTTATGGCGTTGGAGCACGTCAGGTCAACAATCAATTTCCGGAAGCTGACTATACCATCAGCATCAATTGGGGTACCAATCCTGAAATGACCGACACGCTCACAAAAGCTGTGTTTCAGGAGATGAACCGCCTGATTGAGCATGGCCCCACAGCCGAAGACCTGGCTAAAGTGAAAGAGACAAGCATACGCGAACGCGAAACAAACGAAAAGCAGAACAAATATTGGCTCTCAGCAATAAGCTTCTCAGTGCAAAATGATATGCCCATGCACAGCTTTGAAGCCTTTAAAGAAAAAATTCATGGACTTTCCGCTGACCAGATCCAGACAGCAGCCCGTGAATTCTTGAAAACCGATCATTACCTGCGACTGGTGCAAAAACCAGAAGCTATGAGGCCTATAGCCGAAAGCGGAAAATAGAAACGCTTCCATATTAACTGATTCAAGCTCCGTTATTTGCTGTGTGAAACATCGAATTTCGGAGCTTTTTTTACGTCTTTGGATAGTTATAAAAGTTGGGTCTAATAGGCTTGCTTCTATGCAAACCAAAGCGGAAACAGCCTTTAAACCCAATGACTACAAGGGTTTTTTCAATTTGAAAAAATTCGACTACTTTTGCGGTAAATAAACAACTATGAGAAGCTTTTCGCGCCTACTGCTTAGGTTAGCTGGCTGGAAGATTGTTGGTGAAATACCGGAACACATCAAAAAATGTGTTATCCTGGCTGCACCTCATACCAGCAGCCGAGATTTTATTATTGGCAGACTGGCCTACTACGTATTGAACGTTTCTGTGAAATTTCTCATCAAAAAGGAATCTTTTCAAGGTCTGTTTGGTATTTTATTAAAACATATGGGAGGCATTCCGGTTGACCGCAGTCGAAGCACCAACCTTGTAGAACAAGTTACTCGGCTTTTTCAGAAAGCCTCACAGCTAAACGTAGTGATAGCGCCCGAAGGCACACGCAAGTTGCAGAAAACATGGAAAAAAGGTTTTTATTATATCGCTCTCCGTGCGAATGTACCGATCGTGATGGGCTTCCTCGACTACGCAAAAAAAGAAGCAGGCTTTGGGCCTATCCTGAATCCCAGTGGCGACTTTGATAAAGATTTCGCTGAGATTACAGCTTTTTATGAACAAAAAACAGCGAGATATCCTGAGAATTTCAACCTGAGTCCACAAAACCGCAGTCCAAAACCTAAATAAACTTCCTACACTATAAAGCCGTTGAAACCATTATAATTTTTACATTTGCAGCCGATTTCAAACCGACTTGGAGAGATGGCAGAGCGGTTGAATGCGGCGGTCTCGAAAACCGTTGTCCGTCATTGGCGGACCGGGGGTTCGAATCCCCCTCTCTCCGCAGATTGAAAATGCCCGTTTTGCGGGCATTTTTTTTTAGGTAGAGCGGTTGTATGGTTGGCTGGCGTAGCAGTACATTCGGTACACACTACTAACAGAAAAGTTTTATATAAAAGATTCCATATCCATTGTGCCTTGGAAGTTGAAAAGTTATAACCAACGTGATAACAAACTTTTGAAGCTCCGACAGGATTTCAAAACGGCGAATATAAAAGCGAGAATAATCCATATAAATAATTGATATAAAGCGTGTAATCTTTTGGGAAATTTCTCCTTCAAAATCTTTTCGCGAAGGATTTTGAAGAAGAAATCATAACGGTTTTATTTCATCAACCTCTACTTTTCCAGCATTTTCCGATCATAGGTATAATCCTTAAAGGGTACTTTGAAAAGCAGGCGATAAAGCACCGGAACAAAAAGCAGGGTGATAACAGTGGCGAAAAATAATCCAAAGATTATCGCAAGTGTCAGTGGTTCCCACAGCAGGCCGCCGCCAAAAAGCAATGGCAACATACCCAGCGAGGTGGTGAGCGTTGTCAACAAAATGGGTCTGAATCGGTTATGCGCTGCCAAAAGAATGGCGTCGCGCCGATCCACCTCCGGATTTTCAGCAAACTCCACATCAATGCGATCAATGAGGATAATGGCGTTATTCACAACTATCCCGGCGAGGGCAATAACGCCTAATATGCCGAAAAAGCTAACAAAAGAACCACCAATAAACCAGCCGGCTACCACGCCAATCATTCCCAGCGGTATAGCCATAATAATTATGGTGGATTTGCGGATGGAGTTAAACTGAAGCACCAGCAAAATCACGATAAGGAAAAACGCCAAAGGCAAACGCGTAAAAATGGCACTTAGATTTTCGTTGGTATCTTCGTCTTCACCGCCGAATTCGTAATCGTAACCATAATCCCAGCTTGCCTTTTGCTCCTTCATCCAGGGGCCGATGTCGTCAAAAATAGTTGCCGCATTATAGCCGCTATGCAGGTAGGCGCCCACGGTCATGGTTCGTGCCAGGTCTTTCCGGATATACTTGGCAAACTGCCATTCTACGTGCACATCAGCCAGCTGCGAGAGCGAAACATTTTGTCCGGTGGCAGCCGAATAAATGGTATAGGCTTCCACTGATGCAATGTCGTACGCATCCGCCCTTCCACTTTTCATATAGATAGGAATGCGCTCATCTGTTTCACGAAAATCGTCAATCTTCATCCCGGAAAGCCCTGCATTAAGTGCCATCGCGATTTCCAAATTGGTGAGCCCCGCACGTTTGGCTTTGAAGGGATCGATGTCCACAATCAATTTTTTGATCTTTGGTCCCCAGTCGTCTGTAATATTTTTCGCGCCATCAGTGATCAACAATTTTCCTTTTACAGTTTCGGCAATGGCTGCCAGTTTTTCTGGGTCGTCGCCCGAGATACGTATTTCTACCGGTGTACCCGAAGCACCGGCACCGGTTAGGCGGTTCACACGGATATCTGCATCAGGAATAAAACTCAGACAGAAATTATCCACTTTGGCAATAATATAATCATTGTCGCGATCGCCGGTAGTGTTCAACAACATATGTGCATAGTTAGAAGCCGCTTCATTTTTAAAATAACCTAAGTCGTAAGGTTCAGGCCCCTCGCCAATAAATGAAGAGAAATCCAGCACGCCGGCTTTCTTGCTGTTCTCGGGATTTACAAGCAGCGAGTCGAGGATATAATTGCCGATAGCTTCTACAGCTTTTTCAGTGTATTCAATTTGTGTCCCGGCTGGAAATTTTATATCAACGGTTACCAAGTTTCGGTCGCTGTCGGGAACCAGTTTAAAGGGTAGAAACTGCATCAGCAGCAACGACACCACAAAAAGTGCAGTAATAATTCCCAAAAATGGATAAGGATTTTTCAGTACGCGAAACAGCAGTCCGTTGTACCACAGATTTAAGCGCCGCATATTTCGATCTACCGCATTCTCCTTTTTCTTCATTTTTTCAAGGTCACTTTTCACGATAAGCAAAGCCAGCAGCGGAATAAAAGTAAAAGTTAAAAACCAGGAGCTGAGTAGGGTAAGACTCACTACCCAAAACAAAGGCGACGAGATTTCGCCCATGGGCGTTTCGGCCAATGCGAAAGGTAAGAAAGCCGAAGAGGTTGTGAGCGTTGAAATTAGCAATGGAATTAATAATACCTTGCAGGAATAGATGCTTGCTTCCATCTTATTCATGCCTTTTCCCATGGCCACCAATATGGATTCCGACATCACAATTCCATTATCAACCAAAAGCCCCAGAGAGATGATAAGGGCTGCCAGCGATACTTTATTTAGTCCCAGATTTATCAGATCAAGGAAGAAAAAAGCAAACAAAATAACCATTGGAAGCAGCGTTGCCACCAGCGACCCGGTACGAAATCCAAGAAAGAAAAACATCACGGCCAGCACGATCAGAACGCTCTGCACCAGGCTTTTAAGAAAATCGTTTACCTGGCTATTTACAACTTGATCCTGAGAGGCTGAACGAACCACTTCAACACCGACCGGCAGGTTATTGTTGACGGCTAACAGGGTTTTGTCCACGTCTTTACCCAGGCGAACAATATTAGCACCATCTTTCAGCGAGACAAACAAAGCAATAGCCGGCCGGCCATTGACTTTCACAATCTTCTCGCGTGGCGAAACGTAGTCGCGATAGATATGTGAGGTAATATCTTCCAAAAACACTACCGCACCCGTTGAAGTAGGGATCAGGATTTTTTTCAAATCGTCAAGCGAATTGAACTTTCCAGTGGGCTCCAGCACAATGCGTTGACGTCCAACATTGATTTCTCCTCCCGGAAAAAGGATATTCGTGGCTGATATAATATTTTTCAGCTTAACAGCAGTCAGGCCATAGCGCGCCAGTTGCTTGTCGTCGAATTCGATAAAAATGCGTTCATCTTGCACGCCGCCATATTTCACTTTGGCGGCATCGGGAAGCAGCAACAGCTCATTTCGAACCTGTTTGGCGTAATCTTCCAGCTTGTTGTAGGGAACGCCATCTCCTGTGACGCCCAGAATAATTCCGAAAACCGTGCCGATATCCTCATCTTTTACCACCGGCCCGTATATCTCTTGTGGAAGCTGCGGCTTAAGATCTTCCACCTTGTTGCGCAGATCAGTCCAAACCTGCTGAAGCTCATCTTTACTTACCTGCACCTTCAGCTCGACAGTGATAACCGACAGCCCGTCGCGTGATTCGCTACTGATTGTCTTTACCTCAGTCATTTCACGAATTGCCTCTTCAAGCGGATCGGTCACTAATGCTTCCACTTCCAGTGGATCGGCTCCCGGATATTTGGTAACCACCGAGGCAAACCGAATCGTATAGGGAGGCATGCTGTCGCGCTCCAGCTTAAAATAATTAAAGATGCCGATCAGCCCAACGATGATAAAAGCAATGATGGTGATCCGGCTATTATTGAATGTAGTTTTTGTAAGATTCATGGCGTGCTGCTTACTAAATTTTATAAATCGTTATTATCCAACAGTTTCACTTTCCTGCCTTCATATAAAAAACGGATTCCAGCTGTTATTACAATGTCATCTGCCAGAAGCCCATTTTTGACTTCATAACCGGCAGGACTCAATGCTCCTATGCTTACATCACGTCTGCTGACTTCATAAACACCTGCTTCGTCGGTTGAATTGGCTAGGTATACGAAATCTCCGTTTTGGTCGTGACTCACTGCATCAGGGCTTATATAAATAGAAGCCTCGCTGCTGTTTCGTTTTAGCGGGATAGTTACTGTTCCGGTCATTCCGGCAATCAGCTGTGCAGCGGGCTCTCCGGTCAGGCTCACAATCACAGCATAAGCTGAAGAGCCTGATACTCCTGAACTTACTTCGGTGATCTTTCCTGAGAAGGACTTTTGAGGAAGCGTTGAAAATTCAACCGTAACCTCCATCCCCTGATTTATTCGGCTGATGATACTTTCCGGCACTGCCGTTTGCACCTCAATGGTTGTAGCAGACGAGAAAGCCACTACCGGCTTACCGGCGCCGGTCATCTCGTTTTCTTTGGCTAAAATAGCCGAAACAGTACCTGTATAAGGTGCTTTGAGCGTGGTATAATCCAACTGATTTTTGGCTGCACTTAGCTGCTCTCTTGCAGTTTCGGCCATTGCCTGTGCTGATTCGTACTGCGCCTTGGCACGCTCGTAATCGTTAAGCGAGGCTTTGTTGCCGGCATAAAGGTTTTCGATCCGGATAAAAGCAGATTTTGCAGTGTTTTGTTGCACCTCGCCATTTTTTAGTGAAGCTGCTGCCTTATTATAATTGATGCGGTAATCGGCAGCATCAAGCCAGGCAATCGGTTCGCCTTGCTTTATGGTGTCGCCCAGTTGAACGGCAATTTTTTCGATGGTTCCGCCTACCTTAAAGCTGAGTCTGGCTTCGTTCTGAGGTTGTGAAACAGCCGAAAAGGAACGCATCTCGGTGATGGATTGCTCTCCTACTTTTTGGTAAAATACCGGACGGATGGCTTCCTGCGTTTTGTCCTTGCTGCCGCAAGCGGTCATCAAAAGTGCACTCAATAGTATAAAAAATAGCTTTTTCATGGTTATTCTTCTGTGTTTAAATGATTTAATAAACGGTTGGTATAATCTTGTCGTTGCGACTCATCTGTTAAGAAGATAAATCTGCCCTGCATGCGCTCGGTTTTAACATAATCGAGAATGTATTGGTAAAAAGCGCTTGCAGCCATGTATTTTGAGCGGGTCATCACATTTTGGGCATCAATAAGTTGCACCACGGTTGTCACGCCCTGAGCATAAGCAGCCTGAACTATTTTATAGTTTTCGTTCGCGGCGCGGGCGGCCTCTTGTGCAAGCTCAAGCTCTTTATAGGAAGCTTTCAGTCGCTGCACATTGGTGCGTAAGCCTTTCTCGATATTGTTGAGCAAATCATCCTTTTGCCAGGCAATCTTTTCCTGCTCAATGGTCGTGCGTTGCACTTCAGCCCTTTTGCGGCCTCCTTCAAAAATCGGCAGACTCATTTTCACACCGAGATACCAAGTAATATCGTCTGGTGGCGGTGGAATGGGCAAGTTAGGAATTGCCATGGTGCCCTCGCGCACGAAAGCCTGATCAGCCTGACCAAACAATGCCACTTCAGGAATAAATAATTGCCTGATTTGCATCGACTTCTTGCGGTCAATCATCTCGCCCGCAGTGAGCAGTTGTTGAAGCTCGGGCGACCAATCGTACATCTCGCTGATAAGAAAGTCGGCGTATTTTTCTTCAAGTCCCGGTTTGCTAAAATAAACACCCAGAATATTTTGATCAAACACAATGGATTCATCAATTTTGGTTGAATCGTCAACAGCAATATGATTGCCGATTGGCTGGTTAAGCAATTCATTGAGCTGATACATAGCTGCTTTATAGGCTGCCTTCGCATCGTTGAGCTCCATTTTATTGATGCTCATTTCTGTGATCCAGCGATTTACATCAGAAACACCGGCCTCCCCACTCTGCTCTTTTGCCTTGGCCATCTCCAGGTTTTGAAGGCTGGCATAGACGTTTTCATTTTTTATTTGCAGGTTGTTTCGGGTAAACAACAGCGAAATATAAGCGCCGGTGACTTCCGAAACAATGTTGAGCAGGGTTTGCCGGCTTGAATGTTGCTCATATTGGGCAGCTAACTTTTTGAGGGCAATATTGGCAAAGGCGGCATCGGAATATAAAACCTGCTTGAGTGATGCCGTGCCGGTAACCGTGAATTCGCCGCGCTGCCCCATAGAAACCTCTACCAGGTTCTGACTCAATTGTAATGCCGAACCGGAAACTTCTATCTGAGGCATTATGTTTGCTTTGGCAATACGCACATCTTTTTGGGCCATCAGCAAATCCTTGTCGGTAATTTTTCCTTTCAGGTTATTTTCTAAAGCCAAGGCTATGGCCTGTCGCAGCTCAAGACTTTCACCGGGCATCTTCTCGATATTGATAAGTATGGCATCTTCCAGCTTCTGCCACTTTGCCGGGAATTTCCCGATTTTTCGCATGCTCTCCATATTAACCAATGGCGTACGTTTATTCTGGTGGCGGCTAAGTGGAATTTCAGATAGATTGATGCCTTCTCTTACTTTTAAAACCCGCAAAGCCACCTCACGTGCCATTTGTAGGAGCGTAAACTGTGGCGTGAAAGTCAGGCTGGCACCCAGTTGCAAATCGCCCGGACCGCTCGCTGCAAGAGTTGGAATCTGCCTCATGTTCAGCTCAGCATAAAGCGCTGCTATTTCAGCCGGGCGGTAATGAACCATCGGCAGAACAAAAGCAGCCTCTATTGATGAGGGCAGGTGTTCAAGCGCTTCTTTACTAGCTGAACCTACCGGAATAAAACTAAGCTCAAAATCGTGCTCTTGCTGGCTAAAAAACTGAAGAAGCGGCTGAAAATTCGTATAAAGCGGCTCCGGAATAAGTACTGCCAGATGCTTAAACCCGAACAAATCGTGAAAAGCCAGCATATCGTCTTTCAGCCTAATCATCGAAGGGATATAGGTGAAATTCGTAATGCCACTGCCGCTATCTGCTTGCGCAACAAGCCCTTGAAGTGTCTGGTCTAAAAGGGTTGCGGCAATTACCGGCTTGGGATAAGCGGGTAGTTGCGCCGCTGCATTGGACGACAGAAAACCCAGGGTGATGACAATATCCGTTTCCGGATCTTCCAACAACTCATGGAGATTTTCGCTCACCTTATCAACTTGCCATTCCGCAGTAACCTCTTTAAACACAACTCCCCCACGGGCCTGTGTCAAGGCTTCTATTTCTGATTTTATCTCGCGCGACAGGGCTTCAAATTCGCCGGTAGCGGCATCTTTACTGATTCCTATTTTTAAAGGATTCTGCCCCAGCAAAAATGTAGGAAATAAAACCAACATAAAAATTAACTTTTTAAAGCTGTTTATTCGATCCATACTACTCTGTTTTTATCTTGATCATGTTTTCGTCTGCTTATGAACCAAATTCAAAATTCAGACCGGTTAGTTAATATTAACTACGCAAAAGTAGTACAAATACTTCTGTTTGTGCAATATAATTCATAAAAAAACTTAAACAATTGATTTTCTTTTGTTTAAAACATCATAATTTTTTTGAATAATTTAAAGAAGAAGATTTGACAAACAAAAAAACCATTATTTATTGCTTAAAAAAGAAGTCGGTTATACTTTTAGGAGCTACATCTATATTTTTTCGACTTGCTCTCAAAGCTATAGCTTCGTCATTAAACTTCTGATAGCCTTGTGAAAAAACCTGATTTATAGTATCTTTGAAGCTTCTGTTTAACCAAAATTAAAACTTACCGCCATGAAACGTATTTTCCTACTTACAATCACAGCGATAGCTTTTCAGCTTGTGCTCACAGCTCAAAATTTTGTTACGCCAGATAAGCAATGGAATGTTTTAGCAAGTGGTATGCCGCAATCGTACGTCACAGAAATTTTTTGGATTGCAGGTGATTCTGTCGTCAATGATATGACTTACCAAAAAATTTGGGTTTCAATGGATTCACTGCAAACACAGCACTACAACGGTTTGTTGCGTGAAGAATCCAATGTTGTATATTACATTCAGCCGGGAAACAGTGAGGGCGTTTTATACGACTTCAACCTGGAAATTGGTGATACTATTTCAATAGTGAATATTTTTTGTTTTGACGCCTTTCCTTTAACCGTCTATGATATTGATACCGTGGAATATTTTGGTATGATGCGTAAACGCTGGCATTTGGGCGATCACGACTGGCCTCAGGAAATCTGGATCGAAGGTATTGGTAGCCATAGCGGTCCCTTATATTCAGGCTACGAATATTGTATCGTTTGTCCATTTTGGGAGTTATTATGCTTTCACGATCAAGGAGAACTGCAATATATTTCTCCTTACGAAACCGATTGCTATAAAACAACAGTAGGCCAAAGCGAAAACTTTGAAGCTTCTGCCTTGCGGATCAAACCCAATCCTGTAAAACGTGGCTCAAAACTGTTTGTGGATTCACCGTTTAAAATTGAAGCAGTAAGTTTATTCAACACTTCCGGACAGTTGCTTCAAAAAATCCAACCTACGAAAACCGGTCAAACTGCTTTTGAAACTAAAGCCTTAGAGCCCGGAATGTATTTTGTGTCGGCAATTGTCAATGGCCAACAGATCACGCGCAAGATTATCGTTGAATAAATCAACTGCCCGAAAAGATGTTTTATTAGCTGCTTCCGATATTAAAATATCAATTCTTTAACTTCCATATTTATACCTTATTAACCTGTTTAGTGAAGAGGAATAGGTTGTAACATCACTTTTGTTTTGCTGATGAGCTTTATTCTTCTAATTTTGTTTGCTTATAAAAAAGTCACAAACAAAAATTCTCCGAAGAAAAACGTAAAGATTAAACCTATGAAATCAACACCTTTAATATTCTTTTTGATTGTTTCTCTACTAATCTCATCATGCACTAAAGACGATGTTTTAAATGCTGAGGCCGACATCATCACTATTGTTGTGCCCTCCGAGATTCTTAAAGCAGAGCCCGTGATAGAAAATAACCGCATTACCGTAAGGGTAAAATCCGATACCGATTTAAGCCAGCAGTCGCCTGAGTTTACCTTATCCGAAGGCGCCACAATTTCGCCTAAAAGCGGCACAACACTAAATTTCACGCAGCCACAGCTATACAAGGTAACTTCTCAAGATGAAAAAGTTAGCAAAGAATACACAGTTTCCTATATCAAATCAGAAATAACATCACGCTACGATTTTAATCATTTCAGGTTAGACGAGACCGGCAAATACCATATTTTCTTTGAGCAAAACGAGCGCGGTGATAATATAATGGACTGGGCAAGTGGCAATGGTGCTTTTGCACTTACGGCAAACGATGCACCGGCAGACAAGTATCCCACGACCTATGCTGACGTAAGCGAAAACAATTTCGCAGCAAAACTTATCACACGACGCACAGGTTCACTAGGTGTTATGTTTAAAAAACCTATCGCTGCCGGAAATATTTTTATGGGAACCTTCGATGTTGGTGCTGCCTTAAGCAATCCATTGGCAGCCGTTAAAATGGGTGTGCCTTTTGAACATGTCCCTGAATTTTTGAAAGGCACTTTCAAGTATAGTCAAGGCGATGTTTTCGTGCAGGTAGTAGAAAATGCACAAGGCGAACTCGTGATTGAAGAATTTGAGAATGGTGAAATGACCGATTATTGGGATATTTACGCGATTTTCTACGACAACAACGGCGGTAAACTGATGCTCGACGGCACAAATAGGTTTACCCATGAAAACCTGGTAGCTGTTGCGCACCTTGATCAGCAAGACGCTATCGAAACAGACAGCTGGGCGGAATTCAAGATCCCATTTGTGCCAAAAGCTGGAAAAACTGTTGACCCACAAAAACTGGCCAACGGTGGATATAACATCTCCGTAGTGATGACTTCAAGTGTGGGTGGCGATTTTTTCAAAGGAGCAGTAAACAGCACATTGTTGATAGACAATCTGGAGATCCTTTACACAGATTAAACTTAAACTATGCATTTCAGACAAGCTGCCCTGGGCTTTTTGATCAGCCTCTCTATTTTAGGCGTAAAAGCTCAGGCATCCGAAGAAAAAATTTCACTCTTCAGCAACACTACTTTCCAGATACGTGCCGGCTTTAGTATTGGCGGCAGCGCTCCTATCCCATTCCCGGAAGAAATCACACACATCGAGCATTACGACCCAACATTGTCATTAGGATTGGAGGCTAATCTCACAAAATGGTTTGATGCGCGCAAAAAATGGGGCATTCGCACGGGTTTGCGTGTTGAAGGTAAAGGTATGAAAACCGATGCAAGCGTAAAAAATTATTACACCGAAGTGATTGGCGATGGCGGTGAAAAAGTATCAGGAAATTTCACTGGAAAGGTTCAGACCACTGTAAAAAACTCGTACTTCACGATTCCTGTGCTGCTAATTCATAGTCTTTCAGATAAATGGAACATCTATGCCGGCCCTTACTTCTCGTCCTTAGTTGAAAAAAACTTTTCAGGATATGTTTATGACGGCTACCTGCGCGATGGAGGTCCAACAGGTCAAAAAATTTTGTTTGAAGGAGAAAACAAAGGCCCTTACGATTTCTCGCAAGACTTAAACGTATTCCAATGGGGAATGCTGGCAGGTGGCGAATGGAGGTTAAGAAAACACCTTCGTTTATTTGGAGAATTAAGCTGGGGATTCAATAATTTGTTTAAGAAAGATTTTAAGACCATTTCCTTCGATATGCATCCAATTTACTTGAATATTGGTTTTGGTTACGCGTTTTAGTTGGAAAACAAGCTAAAAACTCACCATACATTTTCCTCATTTATTTTTTTGCTGTTGATAGACCCACTACAACCTTACGAGGTGTAAAATCTTTTCAACCAACTTTCAGCATATTGAAAAAAGTATATATATGCCAATTATTGACAAGTTTAAATATTCAAGTCAAATGAAGCAAACTTTCGGAGAATACATAAGAAAGCTACGAACTGAAAACCATTATACTCTTACCCAACTTGGGGCTAAACTAAATATAGATTATGCTAATTTGAGCAAGATCGAAAACGGGAAAAGGGAATTTGATGAGAAACGGCTAACACTATTGGCAGCTGTTTTCAGTCTTGAGATAGAAGAACTAAAAACAGAGTATTTTAGCGACTTATTCGCGAAAAAACTATACACGAGCAGTTGTTCGATAGATGTGCTTGTTGTTGCAGAAAAAAAGGTAAAATACCTACGTCAAATTAATGCCAAACAAGAAACTCTCAAACTTTAAGATATGTCAAACAACATAGACAAATACCTAAACAAAGTAATTCAAGGTGACTGCCTCGAAGAAATGAAAAACATACCAGATAAATGCATAGATATGATTCTATGCGATTTACCGTATGGAACTACCCAGAATAAATGGGATTCTGTTATTGTCTCCGCTTGTATAAATGTTTTCAATAATTTGGGCTTTATTTCATCTTATTGAGCTATAGATTCCAAATCCATACTCCTAACGCGCTGTGAGCCATTATCCTCTATCCCTAACACAAACAAACACACAGCTTAATGGCAAAAAACTAACTTATTTAGACATTGCCTACCAAATATTAAAAGACGCTAAGAACGCAAGATCTTTACATTATAAGGTAATCGCTATGCGTGCTTTCGATTTAGGACTTATTGAAAGTGCTGATTTAATAATTGCCGGTAATATTTCTTCTGCAATAAACACAGACATCCGGAAGAGTAAAGTTGAGGGAGAGGAATCAAGATTTATTTCAAACGGGAAAGGTCAATATGGTTTAACAGAAAATGAACCCAAAGGAATTTTCGCGGAAATAAGAGACAAAAACAATCAAGTAAAACGTCAACTTTTACAGGCTCTTTTAGCTATGCCACCCTTTCAATTTGAGGAATTGGTAGGCGAAGTCCTTAGAAACTTAGGGTTTGAAAACATTGTAGTAACCAGTAAATCAGGAGATGGTGGAATTGATGTTACAGGTGAACTTGTCGTTGCAGGTGCTATTAAAAATAGTGTTTGTGTTCAGGTAAAAAGGTGGCAAAATAATGTTCAACGCTCAAGTATTTCAGAATTAAGAGGGAGTTTGAGACCACACCAAACAGGATTATTTATAACTACTTCCGCTTATTCAAAACCATCAATTAAAGAAGCCAACGACCCTTATAAAGCCCCAATTTCCCTAATAAATGGTAGGGAGTTGGTTGACATAATGTGTAATTTTGGTATGGGTGTTATTTCTGAAGAAGTTGTTATCTATGATATTGACGAATCAAATGGCGTTTTGGATATCCCACAATCCGTAGATGTAAATGAAAAGGGATTAGAAATATTTACTACTTACAAAGGACAAAAGTATTACGCTATATATTTTTCTGAAAACAGGATTTTGTTCAACAATGAAGTATATAAGTCAGTTTCAGCGGCAGGGACAAAAGTTCAAAATGGATTACCAGTAAATGGTTGGAGGTTTTGGAAATTTATAGATGAAAATGATGGAAAGATCTACCACATAGATAGATTAAGAAAAGAAAAGAAGAAAAAATGACACAATCGAAAGATAAAGTAGAATTCTACGAAAATCATGTCAAAATATTCTAGGCCAATTACGGTGATGAGGGAAGAAATTATGGAGAACTATTTGATTTTCTCGAAGATTTCGACATAATCACGGCTTCGGAATTAGAAAGAGACCTTATCTTATTTGAAAATGAAGTTTATTTCTTTCGAGACCAAGATGAATGCAAATTAAATCGGGAAGGGTCAATTGAACTCTTTATAGCATGCCTTTTAGTGGATTATATTGAAGATGACAATCAAGAACATATTGAATTTCTGCAATGGTACAAAAATGAAAATGTTTGACCCTAATTTACTCACAAACAAACAAAAAGAAGATATACTCGAAAAGTTTGAACCACTTAGCAAAAGACACATTCAGAATTACGAAGACGAATACCAGCAGAAAGATAGAATTGCATTTGACCAAGAAATTCTAACTGCCTACAGCTTCAAAACGGATATTCTGCCAAAATTGTATTCACTTTTAACAGAAACGATTCGTAATCGTGTAGAAATGAAAAATAGATAATTTTAAAAAATCACCTCCTCCCATCAGAAAAGACTATTTTTCACGTTTAACTTACACATCACCTCAAGGATTTTAAATCATTTCTTGGCTGATTGTTGATTTTTGGGTTAATTTGCAGTTTCATTTCATTACAAAATATTATGCAGGAAAGCATTTTGATTCTCGATTTTGGTTCGCAATACACGCAACTGATTGCTAGAAGGGTACGTGAGCTAAACGTGTATTGCGAAATTCATCCCTATAACCATATCCCTGAAATTACACCTAATATTAAAGGTATAATCCTTTCCGGGAGCCCGTTTTCGGTGCGTGATGCCGATGCGCCAAATATAGACTTGAGCCTATTGCGTGGCAAAATACCGCTTTTAGGGGTTTGTTTTGGCGCTCAGCTGATGGCACAGCATAATGGCGGTAACGTAGAAGCCAGCAACACCAGGGAGTACGGACGTGCTAAGCTGAATTTTGTTGATCAAAATTGTCCTTTGACGCAAAAAATGAGCATCGGTTCACAAGTCTGGATGTCGCACGGCGATACAATATTAAACCTACCAGCTGATTTTGAAGTAATCGCCTCGACCCAAGACGTAAAAGTGGGCGGATACCATATTAAAGGTGAGAAAACTTACGGCATCCAGTTCCATCCCGAGGTGTATCATTCTACCGAAGGCATGCTTTTGTTGAAAAATTTCGTAGTAAATATTTGTGGCTGCGCGCAGCGCTGGACACCCGATTCTTTTATTGAAACCCAAATAAAATCGCTAAAGCAAAAGCTTGGAAATGAAAAGGTTGTGCTGGGATTAAGTGGTGGAGTAGATTCGTCTGTTGCGGCCATGTTGCTGCATCGTGCTATCGGCAAAAATCTATATTGCATCTTTGTAGATAACGGCTTATTGCGAAAAAATGAGTTTGAAAAAGTGATTCATTCGTACAACGATCTGGGTTTGAATGTAAAAGGAGTTGATGCGCGCGATCGGTTTATCCATGCCTTAAAAGGCGAAACCGACCCTGAGAAAAAACGTAAAATAATCGGCAACACCTTTATAGAAGTTTTTGATGAAGAAGCGCATCTGATCCAGGATGTCAGCTGGTTAGGCCAAGGGACAATTTACCCCGACGTGATTGAATCCATTTCGGTAAACGGGCCTTCTGCCACTATTAAATCACACCATAACGTAGGTGGTTTACCCGATTTTATGAAGCTGAAAGTAGTGGAACCGCTAAATGTACTTTTTAAGGACGAGGTACGCCTTATCGGTCGGCAGCTTGGTTTGCCGGGCTTTATTATTGATCGCCATCCTTTCCCCGGCCCGGGCTTGGGTATCCGTATTTTGGGAGATATCACTGCCGAAAAAGTGCGTATTTTACAAGAAGTTGACGATATCTACATTGAGGGACTGATAAAACACGATCTTTACGACAAAGTTTGGCAAGCAGCAGCCATTTTACTGCCGGTACAGTCGGTTGGCGTGATGGGCGATGAGCGCACTTACGAAAATGTTGTAGCTTTGAGAGCTGTTGATTCAACGGATGGCATGACAGCGGATTGGTCGCACCTGCCTTACGAGTTTCTTGCAGCCATTTCTAATGAAATAATCAACAAGGTGAAAGGCGTGAACAGGGTTGTCTACGATATCAGCTCGAAGCCACCGGCCACCATTGAATGGGAATAATGTGAAAAGGAAATCATTAATTATGAAGCTTTTTAGTTGGCAAAATTCAGGACAAAGACCCTTTGCGGTTTTGCTGTTGGTCTTGTTTGTCGCAAGTTTCCCGGCTCTGGCACAAGCCCCGGTTACAAAATCGACCACCATTGAACAATACAGTGGCAAGTCGTATTATCTGCATACTGTTTTGCCAAAGCAAACTTTATACGGCATAGCCAAAGCGTATAATGTTGATCAACAAACGATTATTAATGCTAATCCCGACGCCAAAAATGGTCTACGCATCAGTCAGGTACTGCGTATTCCCACTGGTACCAATTTGCAGCCAACGACCACTTATACAGAAAACCGGCCAGCAAAAACAGCCAGTACTCCCCTTCCTACCGGAGAAATAGACTATGTAAACGACTATGAAATTATTTATCATGTAGCCAAAAAAGATGACAGTTTTAGGCATATCGCTGATATTTACTTAGTGTTAGAATCTAATATCCGCCTGGCTAATCCCAGCCTTAAAGAACCCCTCAAGGAAGGAGAATATGTGGTAGTACCCATTGCGCCCAAAGACAACAGGCCCCCTGTTACTACACAAGAAAGCTTTCAGCGGACAAATTTTGATCCATTTACGAACCCATCCAGTAAGGAAAAATCACGCCCAGCGAATACCGAAACTACTGACAATACAGCGCCGGTGATGATTTCTCATAATGATAACAGTAGCAGCCAACAAAAAGCTCCGGTAATGGTTGAGCCATTTAGCATACCCAAAGATGCACAGCCAAAAACTGCTGAAATCGGCTCAAGCACGCCAGAAAAAACTGCCCTTATAGGCGAGCAACATATCGTAAAGCCCGGCGAAACGCTTTACAGCATTAGCAAGCAGTATGGCTTAAGCACAGAAGTGCTGATTGGCCTGAATCCTGGTATTGCCAGCGGTGTCCGGGCCGGACAGGTCTTGCTGTTACCCGAAAAAGCGACATATAAGCAAACAGCCGCTCCGCAAAATGAAAACCAGACTGACAGCCTTTTAATTCATATAGTTCAAAAAGGTGAAACGCTTTACCGTATTTCCAGAAACTATGCGGTAAGTATTGTTAAACTGAAACAGTTAAATCCAGGGCTTACAACTGATCTCCGTCCGGGACAGCAAATCGCTGTTCCTAAAAAAAAAATAACCCGACCTTACCTCATCCATGATGTTGAAGACGGCACACGTACCAAACGCTTAGCCAGAGATTTTGATATAGAAGCTGACGAACTATATCAGCTCAACCCCAATATTGGTCGAAGGCTTTATCCCGGTCAGCTTATAAAAGTGCCGCTTTTGCCCGGTGTGGAAGTAACACCGATAGAGCCTAAAGCCATTGAGACACCTTTAGAGCTTGAAGAAGAAATCATTAGCGATACAACAGAAGAAAATGTCTTTGAAATCGGCGACTGCATTAGTGGCTTTTACCACAGCAATAAAACTTTTAAGGTAGCCCTGATGATTCCGCTTTATTTGGAAGGGTATGAAAATTTGCGCTGGAGCTCTCAAAGCTCTGAAAGTCAAATGCTCACCAACAAATCTTTCTCTTTCCTATCTTTTTATGAAGGCTTCCTTATTGCCGCAGACAGCCTGGCCAAAACACAAGGACTTAAGCTGGATTTAAAAATTTATGATGTGGACATGGAAATGGGTAAAGCTTACGATGCCATTGCTGATTCCGACTTACAGGAAACGGATTTAATCATTGGCCCATTTTTTAACAAGGCCTTTGAAGTGGTTGCACCTTTCGCATTGCGCTATCAAATCCCAATTGTTAATCCATTTACACAACGCGAGGAAACAACCCTGAACAATCCCGCTATTATCAAGATAAAACCTTCATTAGTTGCTCAATACGATCAGTTAGCCGATCTTATCGCTGTGCGTTATCCCCATGCAAATGTCTTTATTTATCGCGCACATTCCTATAAGCATGTAGGTGAAGCCGAGATGCTCCGCACCAAGCTTCAGGACCGGCTTGCACCGATGGTTCCTGTTTCGGCAGCTGCCATAAGTCGCGTTGCCAAAGAGCGTTCTAAAAGAAAGAACTTACAAAACGACTTAGTGCCTGTTATCCGCATCGAAAAACGTGAGTTTTATCCTTCTGAATTGGCTAACAGGCCTTTTGATAGTATTTACTTTGACAACCCAATACGCAGTTTCGTCTATGCCAACGATAGCGTGCGTGAATTTAGAAGATCGGCCTCCACAGTACGCGAGAACCTGGTGATTGTGCTATCCGACGACAATGTATTTTCAACAGAATTCGTAAATAAAATGAGTCAAGTAGCCGATACTTTTAGCATTACTTTAGTTGGACTTCCCGAATGGGAACAGTTTGATCAGCTTTTCGTTGAAAGTCTTATGAAGATGAAAGCCATTTATTTTAGTCCGTCGCTGGTTAACTACGAAGACTATTTCACCCAGCTATTCATCAAGCAATTTCGCGACCGTTTCTCCTCTGAACCAGATCGGTATGCCTTTGAAGGCTTTGATATTGGCTGGTATTTCATGCAGGCTTTCTTGAATTTAGGAAAGAATCCCCTGCCCTGCCTGCCGACTTTTCAGGTTCCACTATTGCAATCGCAGTACTTTTTTGAACGCTCAAATTACAAAAACGGCCTCGAAAACAAGTATTGGAATATGTATCAATTTGACCACTACAAAAAGATGCCTATACTCAATTCACACTTTATCAAAGGAGCTAATCAGCCATGAAAAATCTCATCTATTTTATGGCAATCAGCGGCCTCATCTTGGTAAGTTTATCCTGCCAAAACAGCAAAAATAGAAGCTATTGGGACAATGGAAAAGTGAAGTCTGAACTAACATACAAAGATGACAAACTGGAGGGCGAAAGCAAGTGGTACTACAAAAATGGCAAACTGCAAATGACTGCTGAATACACTGCTAATGAGCTGAACGGAAGTATGAGGCGCTGGCATGAAAACGGAAATATGCAAACGCTGAGCCATTATAAGAACAATAAACTCGACAGCATCTTCCTAACGTATAGTGTTGACGGCATCAAAATTGGCAGCGAATATTATGTCAATGGCATCCTGGATGGCCCGTATTACAAATGGTACGAAAACGGCCAAGTTATGGTTGAAGGTCAGTACAAGGAAAATATGATGCACGGAAGCTGGCTGTTTTTCCACTCCAATGGATCCATTACAGCCAAAGCTATTTTCACGATGGGAACAGGCGTGCAAAAAGCCTACCACGAAAATGGCGAGGTAAGTTTGCAAATCCACTATAAAGACAATGAAAAACACGGGAAAGAAGAGTTTTTCACACCCGAAGGCGTGCCAAGCCTCACCAGAATATACGAATACGGCATGCTGGTTGAAGAGATTGAACATCCGTATTAAATTAAAGATAGATCATTTATTTTTACACTGATAAAAATAGAAACAATCCATGAAAAAGTTCGATATTTTACTGCTTTCAATTTTAGTTCTGCTAAGTTTTTCCTGTGTAAATTCTCCCTCAAATCAAGAAACTGAAGAAGATTTTAAGGTTGACGCAGCTGGTATGATTTTCGAGGGAAAAATTGTTTTCTCGAAAACAGAATCTATGGCTACCACAGTTTTCCTGCTTCCCGACAGCTTATTTTTTATCCTTAAAAAAGTCAATAACGACAGCATCTGGGAAGCCAATGCAGGCGTATGGAGAATCGCCAAAGACCAGCTTTTGCTGGATGGCGGCAACGAGAGCCGACTTGTAGCTCGTAAAACTGCCGAAGGCTTGGAAGTGCTTAACAATGCCGGCGAGCCGGTGATTAAAGACGAGAAATTCATCCTGAAACAGCAGCCCATTAACACCTTGGCCGATTATCAGTTCAGGCTTACGGCTGCATACAGCTATTTTGCTGATGCAGCACTGATGCACTTTTGCACCAGCCCCAAAGCCGTGCCGGTGCTAATAACAAAAGCCAATATAGATGCCGAAAGGGCCTTTTTAAACACAGAAAAAAAATCAGAAAAAGGCTTGTTTATGGAAGTCTCGGCGCGTTTACAACATAATCCGGAAACAGAAAGCCCGTTTAAGTTTGGGTTGGAACTGGAAGCTGTTGAACGGGGATTTGAAGGGATGGAGTGTTTGTGAAGAAGTTTTAAGAATAGCTTTGTTGCTTTGCTCGGTTTAAGCAAAAACATTGAATTTAAAAACTGAAATTTTGCAAAATAAATCTGCTTAAGAAGTCAGGCAAATTATACTTGTGTAATTTGCCGCGACGTAGGAAAAAGCCCTAAAACAATAACCGAATCAGGCCCAATATAATACCACAACTGTTCTATACTATCTCAATTCCATTTCTTTGGATTTCAATTAAGAAGCCACTCAAATCATTATCCTTTTCTATAAGAATTGGTTCAATTCTATCATCAATTTGTCTCCTTAGCTTCCACAATAAAGGTTCGATATCGAAGAAGTCTCCCTCTATCTTTTTCACAACAATTGCAACATCAATATCACTATCTGCACGATTTGTGTTCTTGGCATAAGAACCAAATAGATATACCTTCTCAAGTGCTATATGCTTCTTAAGCAGAACACTATATTCTTTGACTTTGTTTATAACTTCTGCTTTATCCATTCTTGTATTTTCTTTGTTTTATCAATAATCTCCAAACACTTATCTTCTGTTAAACTTTTCAAAAGTCTTTCTTTATGCGAATGGATAACGAGCTTCAATGTTTAAAGGTTCTATTTGGTCAATGAAATCTTTCTGTTCCTCAGAAAATAATTCGTAAAAATCACTTTCTTAGCTATATACGATAAACTATGCGAAAATGGTGCAACATCTGATTTCAGAAAAGTAAAATATGCTTTAAAAGCCTTTTCTATTGTTTGATGACACATAAACCCAACATAAAGATACCTTTTGCTCACAAGCATAGCCTCTGCTGTTTCCAAATCATAATCTGATAAGTCAATCCAATATTTTACCTTTTCTTCCATCTCACATTGTTTTCAACAAAGGTACTAAATATCTATTCCGGGAAATGAATTCCTGATGGTCTCTTTTCAAGATTAAACCTAAATGAAAACAACTTAATCAAAGAATACAAGCCTTATACCTGTGATAGCAACCGCCTGATAGGCGTGTACGATATAATAAACCTAAACTGAGCGAGTTCCAGAATAGTACTTCGTTTGCTTTTTGTTGCTATCAGCCACTGATATAAATCAATATCCTACTTGAACTTTCGAAACAAATAGTACATTTGTGATTAGAAAAAACTCAAATCTAACGAACCTTTGACTAAGAAATCTTATTTAATTTCTGCTATATACTTCATTACAAATAGATTACGGTTATTTTTACTGCTGATAGTTTTTTTTAGCTTTGTTCCTCTTGCCTTCTCTCAAAAAGCTAAAACGCCTTTCGGTGAGCTTTACGGTCTGGATCAGGAGCTCTATAACGGCAGGCGCTATGTGTATTTTCCGCCTTTGCAGACGGGCGGACATCAATTTCTTCAGAGCGAAGGCTTTAGCCAGGGCAGTGTGCGCTTACGCGGAAAATTATACACCGATTTGCTTCTCAATTTCGATATTTACAACCAACAATTGGTGATGCGCTACCTAAACCAGCTCGGAGCCACAGAGCAGTTGGCTATTTCTGATGCCTGGCTTCAGGGTTTTAGCTTTAACGGTATGAGGTTTGAATACCTTGAAATGGCCGACTCATCCTGGAAAATCGCCCAGGTAATTGGCGAAAAACCTTTTGAAATACTAATTTTCTGGACCAAAAATTTATCCCTCGACACCAGGTACGGCGCAACAAACCATGTTTTTTCAAAAGCACAAAAAAAAACCTGGCTCAGAAACAATGAGCTGATGCAAGCATTTAAAAACAAGCGAGACTTTGTCAAGCTTTTTTCCAAAGATTTTCAATCTGACTTGAAAAAATATATGCGCAAAGAGCGTTTCTCATTCAAGAAGACCTCCGATGAATCAATTGCTGAGCTACTCCGCTTTTGCTCCTCAAATTTAACCAAGCTATGAGAACGCTGCTATTGATAATTTTAGTGATACTGCTCCAACAAGCTAAAGCCAGCAATCCTGATTCTACAATAAGCTGCAAGGTTTCTGAGCTTGCCTTCGACAAGTTTTGTGAAATCATTTATCAAAAAAGCGGTGTGCGTGTCTTTTATAAATCTGATTGGGTGAAAGGCCTTAAAGTAAGCATTGATGAAGAGGAGATTACTGTTATTGATGCTATTTCCAAGGCCATTGAGAGTACACAACTTAAAATATCCGTTTGGAACAAAGCACTTTTGCTGCTTCCCGACCAACAACTTTATAGCGAACTCCCGATCTTTGAATCTAACTTAGCAGAAGGCGAGGCCGAGGCTGAAAGCAGCACTGACATCACCCAAAGTGAAGAGCGCTACCTTACAGGCCGCAAACCGGAAGTGATTCAACGGATCACCATTGGTGAACCCGGAAAACATTCCGGACGAAAGCCCGCCAAAGTACAAGGTCGTGTGCTTGATCAGGAAACAGGAGAACCGGTTTTTTACGCCACCGTATTTGTTGACGAAACGCAAACAGGCGGTGTTACTGACGTTAATGGTTTCTTTACGCTGCTGCTAAAACCCGGCAACTACAATATTAAGTTCGATTTTATGGGTTATGAGGTGAAGAAATACCAGCTCAATGTGCTATCCGACGGGAGTTTCAGCATCCAGCTAAAAAAGACGGTCTATCAGATTGAAGAATTTGTTGTTTATGGCGACCGCCAACGCAGCATGAAAGAGAAAGATCCGGGACTGGACAAAATCTCCATGAAATCGGTCAAAGCTCTTCCCATGCTGATGGGCGAACGCGATGTCCTGAAAGTTTCAGGCACACTTCCTGGAATCGTAAGCGTTGGCGAAGGCACTTCAGGCCTCAATGTTCGTGGTGGTGGCGCAGACCAAAACGCTTTTTATATCAACAGCATTCCTATCTTCAACCCGACGCATCTTTTTGGGTTTTTTCCCGCATTTAACAGCGATATCATCAAAGATTTTTCAGTTTACAAAGGTCATATTCCAGCTGCTTATGGCGGAAGGCTTTCATCAGTTTTCAATATTATCACCCGGCGGGGAAATCGTAAAAATTTTACAGCACATGGCGGCATTAGTCCTATTTCGGCCAATATAGTGATAGAAGGTCCTATCAAAAAAGAATCTGTTTCGGTTTTGCTGAGCGCCAGATCCACCTATTCCGACTGGATTTTGCAACGCGTGAAAGACCCCGATATCCGCAATAGCAAAGCCGGCTTTTACGACCTGGCCGGAGGCATTAATTTTGACAACAAAAACACCCAGTCGGCAGTGTTTTTCTACCACAGCAAAGACCGCTTTCAGCTGGCCGACATCACCGAATACGATTATACCAATAGTGGTGTTTCATTTACTGTAGGACACAATTTTAGCCAAACACTAAGGGGAGAGTTTGTGTTATCAGGTGCTCAATACGCTTTTAACACCACTGACAAACAAGAAGTTTCAAGTGCCTACACACACAATTACCTATTTGGTGACTACGCCCTAAAAGCCGATTTCAAGCAACAAATAAGCGAAAAACATAGTCTTAACTACGGGTTCAACTTCGATTTGTACAAACTTGACCGGGGACTGGTAAAACCTTTTAGCATCAACTCGTTGCGCAAACAAACCGATTTGGGTACAGAACAAGGTCTCGAATCAGCACTTTATATGGCAGATTCGTGGGAGCTGATACCACGTTTAACACTAAATGCAGGTCTCAGGATTGGTTTGTTTAATCCGGCAGGTCCTAAAACAGTTTACACCTACACGCCAAAATTCCCAATGGATCCGCGCTACGTCAATGACTCGATCAGCTTTGCTGCAAATGAACCGATCAAATGGTATTTTCAGCCTGATTTTCGTATCTCGCTCAATTATGAGACGGATGAGAATGGTGCTGTAAAGCTGGCTTTCAACCAGATGCATCAAAATCTTTTCATGCTCAACAACACCATTTCTATTTCGCCCAACGCACAATGGAAGCTGGCAGACTATCACATAGAACCCGCTCAAAGCAATCAGTTTTCAGCAGGAATTTTCCGTACCTTACCCAAAGCAGGATTAGAATTTTCTGCTGAACTGTACTATAAAACCACCACGAATTATCCCGAGTTCAAAGATGGAGCAGCTTTTTTGGAGACAGCGCAAGTAGAGACTACCGTGTTGCAGGGCGACCAAAAAGCCGCCGGTATTGAATTATTTTTAAAAAGAAGCAACCGCCGGCTCGAAGGCTGGCTCACCTACACCTATTCGCAAAGCTTGGTGAAAATAGACGGCGGAAAAGCCTGGAACAGCATAAACGATGGCAAGCAATATCCGGCCAATTTCGACATTCCGCATGTGGTAAATATGGTGCTGAACTACCACCTCAGCCGTCGGGTTTCCGTTTCATCAATCATTACTTACCAAACCGGCAAACCTATAACTTATCCTGTTTCAGCATATTATGTTGACGGCACACCCTATTTTGACTATTCCGAACGCAATGCTTACCGCCTGCCCGACTATTTCCGTATGGATTTGTCGCTCACCCTGGAAGGCAACCTGAAAAAGAAAAAACTTATCCACAGCTCGCTCAACCTGAGCCTGTACAACCTCACCGGAAGAGAAAACCCTTATGCCGCCTACTTTAAAGCCGAAAACGGACGTGTAAAAAGCTATCAATATGCCATTATTGGCGTGCCGATTTTTACGGCAACATGGATCTTTAAAATTGGAAATTATGCATCTGAATAAAGCAAAGCTCATACTCTTTCTGATTTTTGCGCTGCTTTTAGGTTGCGAAAAGGCCTTCGATCCTAAGATAAAAGGCAGTGATGTAAGTAAATACGTTATTAGTGGAGGTGTTTTTGCCGGCGCGGATATTCAGACAGTTCATATCTCGCTTACTTCACCGATAAGCGAACCACAGCCAAAACCCGTAAGCGGATGTCAGGTGAGTATTGTTGACGATCAAGGCAATAGCTTCTTTTTACAGGATAAGGGCAATGGAGACTATCAGGCAAGTATTGAACAGGAATTGCTAAGCATCGGAACGGCTTTCAGGCTTAAAGTGATAACACCTGATGAAAGTGTTCTTCAATCCGATTTCGATACGCTCTTGGCCTGTCCTGCTATTGAATCCGTTTATTACGAACTGGAAACTCGAGAAGGCAATAACCCACAGGATATTACACCCGGCGCACAGTTTTATCTTGATTTTAAAGGCAGCACTACCGACAGCAGAAACCTGCACTGGGAGCTTGTTGAGACCTATGAATACCGGAGCATGTACGCCCGCGAATGGGTTTACGACGGCCAAGTGCATCATATTGTTCCTCCTGATTTTTCACTTATGTATTGCTGGCGTACATCCCAAATACCTGAAATTTTTACCTTATCGACAAGTAACCTCAGCGAAAATGCCTACAGCAAGCTTTCGCTTCACTTTGTTAGCAATAAAAGCGTGCGGTTTGAATATGGATATAGCCTACTGGTGAAGCAGTTTTCACTCACGGATGCGGCTTTTATTTATTGGGATCAAATGCGGCAGAACAGCCAGCTGGGCGGTAGTTTGTATGAAACCCAACCGCTTGCCATTAAAGGCAATATAAATAATCTTTCCGACCCTGATCAGGAGGTGTTGGGCTATTTTTGTGCTTCACAGCTTAAAACACAGCGTGTGTTCACCACCAACCCGGGTCTCGAACTCGATTATAATTCATCCTGCTCACCTACCGAACTTCGCATGGGCTTAAGGGAAATTGATCCGAGTAATTATCCGGCCTATCTTTTGGGCGATGAAGTAAGCTATTCCCTCGTATGGCTCAATCAGGAATGCGTTGACTGTACCAGTAGAGGAGGCATAAATGTGAAACCTGATTTTTGGCCCAACTGATATGAAGAAACGAAATATATTTTGCTTTATCCTTTTAATTGGCCTGATGAACAGTCAGAAAATTCGGGCGCAGCAAAACAACCGATTCCCGGAAATTGAACAGTTTTCATTATTTACTGATCGCAGCATCTATGCTACAGGCGAAAATATCGCTTTCGCAGCATTTCAATTAACTGATAGTCTGCCGCAGGTACTTTTAAGTAGAGTACTTTATGTTGAATTGATTAGCCCGCAAGCCGATCAGTTGTCAGCCGGGAAATATACACTCAGTACACAAGGCGCACAAGGCAAGCTGGAAATACCTGAAGATTTGAATAGCGGTAACTATTACCTGCGTGCTTACACCAAGTATATGCGTAACATCGGCCCGGAAGCCTATGCCTACGCATTGCTTAAAGTTGTTAATCCAGAGAAAGCTGTCAGTAGTTTTTTGATGGATTCAGTTAATTTTCTCTCGCTATCAAAAGTTCAAAATGACCGATTGAGTAGTAATATACCAAAAGACACCATTTTTTCAGAAAAAAATATACGTGAAATTTTGCCATCAATTTCTCAAGAAGATCTAATAAGTGCTTGCGTGAGTATAGTTCCGGCTAACAGTTTCGCGGATAACTATTATGCTGCGGAGCATAAACGGTATTTTAACCGGATAGAATACCTGCCTGAAACAAATGGCTTATCTATTTCGGGCCTGCTTAAAAATAACGAAAATGATTCCGTGATTGTTGGCGCACGAATCAAGCTCTCTATTATTGGCAATGGCAGGGATTTTTTAGCCACAGAGACCAATGAAGAGGGTAGATTTCTGTTGGCGCTTCCTGCTTATTCAGGAAGAAGAGACCTTTTTGTTTGCACAGAAAACAGCCTTGAAAATGCTGCCGATCTGCTTATTGACAATGATTATTGCCGTATCCCAATTCAGCTTCCCGATACTATTTTTTCTTTAAATGATGCAGAGAAAGCTGTAGCACTACATCTAATTAATAATCAACGTATTTCGTTAAATTTTTATGAAAACACCTTGACCAAAGACACTTTTCCAGCAGCTTTTAATAAGGTGTTCTACGGTACTCCTTCTGAAATAGTGAGGCTGTCAAACTATGTGGAACTGCCCAATCTGGAGGAATATTTTAACGAACTTCCCACACTGGCCAAAGTGAGAAAGAAACAAGGCAAGAAATATTTTAAAGTGCTGAGCAACAATGCCGAGATACCTGTTTTTGAGCCATTAGTAATGGTAGATCAGGTGGCAATTGACAATACGGAAGCGGTGCTAGCCGTTTCTCCCAAACAAATTGAACGCATCGAAATCATCAATGCACCATACATCAAAGGCGCATTTACTTATGGAGGCATCATCCACCTGATTTCTAAAGAAGGCTATTTTGCGGATATCGATTTGCCCAAAAATGGCTTATTTCTTGATTATCAATTTTTTAATCCTAAAAAAACTCAACTTAAAAACAAGGATGTCAGCCATGAAAATCCAGAAGCGGCCAATACGATCTATTGGAATCCTTTGGTTACTGCTTCAGAATTAGAAAAGGGTATTAGTTATAGAACGCCGGCTTTAGCAGGAAATTATGAGCTTTTAGTACGCGGAACAACAAAAGAAGGAAAGGCCTTTTCAACGAAATATCTACTTGTAATCAATTGAGTTCAAATCGTAGAACTACTTAGCAATCACCCCTTTAAATGAGGTGCTATACTTCTCCCAGTGCTGGCTTTCATAGGCGCCGCTACCAAAATAATTCATTATAGGTTCAAAGCTTTTTGGTGGAAAAAATCCGGGAACAACACTGATAATTTTCAGGTCTTCATTCATAAATATATAGCTGGGATACGACATTTTGCCTTTGAGCAGGGTCTGTGCCAATTCGTGGGAGCTACGCGACTTTCCGGGGTTTTTATTCACGAAGGAGCGGTTCATAAAAATAACAGTATCTGAACGTTCGGCATCAAATTTCACCATATAAAAATGATCTTGCATATAGGCAGCAACAACAGGGTGTGCAAAGGTTTCTTTGTCCATTTTTTTGCACCAGCCACACCAATCGGTGTACATATCGATAAAAATCTTCTTGGGTTTCTCTTGTTGTTTTTGAATAGCTGTTTCAAAATCCAGCCATTGTATGGTTTTATTCTGTGCCTGAATGCCTCCAATTGAGCCCATTACAAGTAATAGCAAAAAAATAGATTTCATAAGTTGGGTTTAAGTGTTTTATCGAAGATTTGAGGATTCAAAAATTCAAAGATTTGAAGATTAGAGGATTAAAGACTTCATAAGTTGGGTTTAAGTGTTAGCTACGTTTTAGGCGATCGAGTTCGCGTTTCGTATCTTTGTCCTTTAAGGTATGACGTTTGTCATAATGATGTTTCCCTTTGGCCAATGCAATTTCCAGTTTTGCCAGACCGCGCTCATTTACAAAAAGCACCACTGGAACAATGGTAAAACCTTTTTCATTAATTTTTGTGCGTAGCTTTTTCAGTTCGCGGGCATTCAATAAAAGTTTGCGGTCGCGCTTAGGCTCGTGGTTATAGTGTGTACCATGTGTGTATTCGGCAATATGCATTTCGCGCACAAAGAGTTCGCCGCCTTCAAAAGCACAATAAGCGTCGTTGAGGCTTACCTTGCCTTCCCTTATCGACTTTATTTCAGTCCCGGTAAGCACGATTCCGGCCACCAGCCTGTCTTCGAGAAAGTACTCGAAGCTGGCGCGTTTATTCCTTATTCGTATCGATTGTGTTTTCATCTAATCGGCAAAAATACGATAAAACTATAAGCCAATACATATCATCGATAATGTTAACCATTGATTTTTAAAGCCGGAAACCTGATTTTGTAAAACCAAACCTCAGGTTATAGCAGGAACATAAAGTCTATACGATAAAGGTATGTTGCTCAACCACTGTACGATAAAAATAAGACAAAAAAAATGATTTGTCCCGAAAAACGCTTTCCCGGAACAAATCAAAAATCAATAGATTACTAAAAGGTCTATTTGTTTTCTCCCAGAATGATGGGTAATCCATCGCCGGTATTACCAATGATTACCACTTTGGAGTTAGGTGATTCTGCCAATTTAAGGGTTGCATTTATCCCTTTCTCGCGCAGAATTTGCTCAGTGATACTCGCGCTCAAAATTTTGTTGGCACGTGCCTTACCTTCGGCATCAATACGTTGTCGCTCAGCTTCTTGTTCAGCTTTTTCGAGTTTAAATTCATATTCAAGTGCTTCCTGCTCCTGTTTGAGTTTACTCTCAATGGCTGTTTTAATGGTAGGCGGAAGTGTAATCGATCGAATCAGCACCTGATTGAGTTGCACATACTTTTCGTCCAGCAATTTCTTGGTTTCATCAAAAATCTCATCCTGAATGGCATCACGCTTAGTTGAATATATTTGTTCAGGTGTATAGCGCCCAACCACCGAACGCGCTGCCGATCTCAATGACGGCATTACTACACGCCGCATATAATCAGTCCCAATCTGGGCATGTAATGATCCCAATTGCCCCCAGCGAGGTTGGTACCAGGCCGAGAAATCAACCCTGATTTCCAATCCATTAGAGGATAACACATTCATTTCTTCGGCTACTTCCTGCTGACGTGTTTCATAAAGATACATCGAATTCCAGGGTGCTAAAAAGTGAAATCCTTCTTTATAAGTATGTTCCGTGTCAACACCACCGGCAAAAAGTTTAAACAAAACACCGCCGTGACCTGCCGGAATGGTTACCGTCATCCGGCTCCAAAAAATTATTAACAATAAAACCGCGCCAACAAGGATGGCAATGGGCAAAATTTTCTTAAAATCAAATTCTTCGTTTGTACTCATTCGTTTAAAATTTTAAATAAAACATCTTCAAATGTGGTCTGTTCATCCAGGTTCAGAACTAAAATCATCCGTTCTCCCGCATAATTCGTGCAAGTTACGAGAACTTTTTCGGAATTGGGAATCCAAATTGGATTTGATAACGCAAAATCGCTCTCCATTAGCACAGAAATACCATTACCATTGAGCCTGCTGCGAATTAAATAATGCCGCCTTTCGTTATACCCCACATAAATCATCTTGTAATCAGAATCACCCCAGTTGGCGTCAATCAGGTTTAAGCTATCATTTTTTATTTCTTTATCCACAGCTCCATACCAGTTTAATAACACAATTTTTTTAACTAAACCATCCTTCGTATTGAAGCTAATAAGCTTGTCAGAAGGTGACCAGCGTGGGTTTTCTGCCACGACATTTCGAGTGAGCTGATTCAAATTGTCATACTTAAAATCGTAGGTGTAAATATGTGAATGCTGCTGACTTTGCCGCTGACCAATAAATAGGAGCAAATTGCCCTTGTGATTAAACTGAGGCGCACTTGCTTTTACGACTCTTTCCGGAATAAGTAAGCTGGATTCGTCTGCAAAATACTGCTGCTTTAATTGTCCTTCAGGATGGGTAACAAACACAATTTTTTCATCTTCAGGCGACCAGCTTGAAGCTTCCACAGCTCTATTTTCGTTTGTAAACTGCTGTATAACAGCCGTATTAAAATCGTAGAAATATAATTGGCTGTCAATACTTGCAGTAAACAACAACTTTGTCCCGGTTTGATTTATAGCCGCATATTGTGCATTCACTTGCTCTGAAAGCAGCGTATCGATTTGGTAAATAGACGAAAACTGTGCCGTTGCCGACAAGCCAAGAATCAAACAAAACAGGAGAACCCAAAAGCGCATGGCGGCAAAAATAGTGTTTTGTGACGAAGAAAACTTACCCAAACGTTAGTTTTGACGCACTTAAAGGCAAATTCAAATACATCTCGCTGACTAAATTTTCCCTTGCACGATTTCTTCTACCACTTCAGGATCAAGCAAAGTAGTTGTATCGCCGAAATCGCTGGTGTTTCCTTCGGCGATTTTGCGCAAAATCCGGCGCATAATCTTTCCTGATCTGGTTTTAGGAAGTCCGCTAACGAGCTGGATTTTATCGGGTTTGGCAAAAGAACCGATAATCTTGCTCACGGTCAGCAACACCGATTGCCTGATACCCTCCTCACCGCCGGTACTGAAATTGGTGCAAACCACGTAAGCGTATATTCCCTGTCCTTTAATATCATGCGGAAATCCTACCACGGCTGATTCAGAAATCAGCGGATGTTCGTTGATGGCATTTTCTATTTCGGCAGATCCCAAGCGGTGTCCCGAAACATTTATTACATCATCTACCCTACCGAGGATACGGTAATAGCCGTCTTCGTCGCGTTTCACACCATCACCGCTAAAATACATGTTTTTATAGGTAGAGAAATAGGTCTGCCGAAACCGCTCATGGTCTCCCCAAATCGTTCTGGCGATGCCCGGCCAGGGATATTTTATACATAGATTACCTTCTACGCTGTTGCCTGTCAGCTCTTTACCATCCTGGTCGACAATCACAGGCTGAATCCCCATCAGCGGCATGGTAGCATAAGAAGGCTTGGTGGGCGTAATGCCTGCCAGTGGACTAATCATGATGCCACCGGTTTCTGTTTGCCACCAGGTATCCACAACCGGACAGCGGTTTTTGCCGATATGGTCGTGGTACCAGTGCCAGGCTTCTTCGTTGATGGGCTCGCCAACGGTACCCAGCACTTTCAGACTTTTCAGCCGTTTGCCATCGAGCCATTCCATTCCCATCGCCATCAGCGAACGGATGGCAGTAGGTGCTGTATAAAACTGATTTACCTGATGCTTGTCGATGATTTCCCAGTAGCGACCCGCATCCGGGAAGGTGGGAATACCCTCAAACATCAGGCTGGTAGCGCCATTAAGCAGTGGCCCGTAAACCAAATAACTGTGACCTGTAACCCAGCCTATATCAGCACTGCAAAAATACACATCGCCATCGCCGTACTGAAAAACATTGCGAAAAGTGTAAGCTGTAAATACCATAAAGCCAGCAACGGTGTGCACAAGGCCTTTGGGTTTTCCGGTTGAGCCGCTGGTGTAAAGCACAAACAACGGGTCTTCTGCATCCATCAGCTCAGCCTCGTGATCAGTTGAAACGCCTGCTACAAAGTCGTCCCACCATATGTCGCGTCCGGCTTTCATCTGGATTGTTTCGCCGGTACGTTTCAGCACCACAGCAGTTTTCACGCAATTGCAATTGTCCATGGCTTCATCGGCAATGGCTTTAAGCGGTGTAATTTTATTGCCCCGAAAACCACCATCGGCAGTGATAAGTAAGCTGGCCCCGGCATCTATTAAGCGATCGGACAAGGATTGAGCCGAAAATCCGGCGAAAACAATGGAATGAATCGCACCAATGCGCGCGCAAGCCAGCATTGCAACAACAAGCTCCGGAACCATAGGTAAGTATATTCCTACGACCTCACCTTTTTTCACACCGGCTTTCAAGAGGGCGTTACTAAAGCGTTTCACCTCATCAAACAATTGTTGGTAAGTTAGTTCACGCGTAGCTTCGGAAGGATCGTTTGGCTCCCAGATTATCGCTTTTTGATTGGCTCGGTAGAACTGGTGACGCTCAAAAATATTTTCAGTGATGTTCAGTTTTGCACCTTCAAACCATTTGATTTCTGCTTTTTCAAAATCCCAGTTGAGGAGGTTATCCCATTTTTTGCGCCAGAAAAAACTATCTGCGACATGCGCCCAAAAACCCGTGGGATTGGTAACGCTTTTTTGGTATTCGAAGATGTAACCGCCTAAGGTTGAAACGCGTGGTACCATATAATTATTTTTTAAATTGGTGATTAAAAACGCCCAAATACACTTTAAGAATATTTGAGGTATGGTTTATTTTGGGATAAATGTACAAAAAAAATATACCAACAACTGCCTAAGCCAATAAAAGGATTTTTTTGATTGATGTTATTATTTCTCAATAAAACAAACGTTGAAGCACGAAAAAACAGGAATGAGATTTTACAATCATTCCTGTTTATAAAGCAATTAGTTCAATACTTAAAACATCACCGACAAGCCAAACATAGCGTGAGCTGGGGCTTGCGGAAAATAACCATCTGAAGTATATTCTTGTTTATCATATACATATTGATACACCCATCCATTGGTTTCGAACCAGCTGCTAAAGAGATTATTTACCTGTAATTTAAGCTCCAGCTTTTTAAATAGCTTTTGTGGAACTTCATAAGCTATCCGTGCATTTGTAACCAGATAAGGATCCAAGCTGCGGTCTTTATTGGAGCTGTTATCCAAATATTGGCGGCTCACATAGCTTGTTTGCAAGTCAATTAGCATCCCCTCGAAAGGCTTGACGCCAATTTGCAAACCGGCCACCACATCAGGTGAAAACGAAATAGTTGTTGTTCCCAAATCTGTGGCATATTGATAGGGTTCTGATTCAGGATCATCCCAATAATTCCAGTTATCGACATAATGGATGTAATTCAGAATTTTATTGGTGCTAAAACTAAAATGACCGCCAACACTCACACTTCTGCTAATCGAATAGTTAATGCTGTTTTCTATTCCCAAACGATAGCTGTCAGGCACATTTGTGAGTATGGCTGCGCCAGAATTATTTATTTTTCCGGTGAGTACAAGCTGATCTTTGTACAACATATAATACACATTGGAATTAAGTGTAAATCTTTGATTGTTAAGCGCGTATCCGGCTTCAAAATTGAGTAACTTCTCATGTTTGATTTCTTGGGTAGGATCGGCATCGCGGTAAACAGAACGATTTGGCTCACGTTGAGAAAAAGCTACTGAAATATAAGTGCTGTTTTCTGGATTAATGGTATAAAACAAGCCTGCTTTTGGATTGAAAAAGTCATACCGATGTTCCTGACTAATATCTCTTAAATCATCGTGAATACCCGAAATTTTGTAGTCGATATGCCGAAATTGAAGGTCGGCGAAAAGACTAAATTTCCGGTTGAGCTCAAAAAGACTTTTGACATACATATTATAGTCTGTTTTCAGGCCATTATTTTCATACCAAGGAACATCGTTTAAACTTTCAGAGCTGTATTGTGCCCAGCTGATTAAGCCGTAATGGTCGCCATCATATTGATTCCAGCCGCCGCCGAGTGTAGTGTTTACGCGTTTTGTCTGGTGATTCAAGGCCAGGTTGAAACCGTAAAAGTTGTTGTCGAGCCATTTCTGCTGAACCAGATCCGTACGGCGTATGGTTTCGCCGCCGATAATCACATTTGGAAGTTGGTAATCACTGAATTTACGTTGATTCTTCCAGCTTTCGTAGTAGCCACGGCCTTTGGTATAAAATGCTGCGCCGCTCAAACGCAATTCGCCGGTAAACTGTTGTGCGAGATGCAACTGGTAATAATCCTGCTGGTAATTATCGGTTTGATCTTTATAATAGCCGAGCAAATTCCCATCTTTATCGAGCATCTCGCCCGAAGGATTATAACGCCTCCCCGATTTCGTTTCCAGACTATCTTTTGGCACGCCGTTCCAGGCTTGATAAGTAGCTTGTTTCCCGCTTGTCGCGATGACTTTAATCAGTGTTCGGTTACTCGACCATGAGCCGGAAAGGTAGTAGGCAGCCAGGTCGGACCAGGCACGATCTACATAACCATCGGAAGTGATTTTACTCAATCGGCCATTTAGCGCAAAGCCTTTTTTACTTCTTCCGGTAGAGAAGTTCAGGCTATTGCGAAAGCTATTGTATGAACCTGCATTCGATTCTAGTTGTGCAAAAGCCTCATCAGATGGCACATCAGTTTTGATATTGAGGCTGGCTCCAAATGCAGCAGAGCCATTGGTAGAGGTGCCGACGCCACGCTGAATATTGATGTTATCGATGGAAGAAGCAAAATCAGGCAAATTGACAAAAAACACGCTGTGTGATTCGGGATCATTGACCGGCACACCATTCATGGTAACATTGATTCGAGTAATATCCGAACCTCTGATTCTCAGACTGGTATATCCAATTCCAGTACCGGCATCCGAACTCACAACCAAAGATGGCGTTTGCTGTAATAAATAAGGCAGATCTGCTCCGCTATTGTTTTTGCTGATGGCTGCGGCATCTACAACACTCTGGGTAAGTGGTGTTTTTGGTGCTGGCCGTGAAGCACTTACAACGACTTCATCTTGCAAGAATGCGGCAGGCTGCATCTCTATTTGAATGTTTTTATTTTGTAAAAGCTCAACTGTCGTCACCTGATTCTCGAAGCCAATAAAGGAAGTTGACAGCTCGTATTTTCCAGGTTTCAGGTTCTTAAACTCGAAGCTTCCATCAGAGTCAGTAACCTGATGGTAAGCGTTTTGCACCAGCGTAAGGTGAGCTCCGGCAAGGGCATCGCCGTCGTCGGCAGAAATAATTTTTCCGCTAATGGAATACTGTGCTGCCAAACTCCAGGGCAGAAAAACCAGTGTTAGAAATAAGAATTTTTTTTTAAACATAACTCATTGATTTAAAGTTAAACAGTAAATCAATAGAGGAAAATGAGATGCTTTTGTTCCCTACGTCGGCATTATCCGTTCAGGTTCAAAGGGTTTGCTCTCAGCCTGTATTTCATCCCGCTATTGCGGGCAAAGGCACCCCTATTGGTATTATCGTGGCAAAAGTAAGCAATTTCCGGAATAAGCTGTTTGAATCTTGTCCGAAAACCCAAAAATCATCATTTTAAAAACATAAATATCAATCCATTTTAAGCAAAGCATTGAATTTGATTTCCAAATTAGCGCGGAAATGCTTTATACAATTATCTTTGTGGGGCTAAAAACCATTCTTATGCGCATTCTGATTCTCAATGGACCCAACCTTAACCTGACCGGAACCCGCGAGCCGGAAATTTACGGTCATCAAACTTTCGACAGCTTAATTAAGCAGTTGTTAAAGCTCTTCCCAAAAGCTGAAATCACCTATAAACAAAGCAATGTAGAAGGTGAACTCATTAATATATTACAAGCTGCCTATGATGATTTCGATGGTATAGTGTTTAATCCTGCAGCCTACAGCCATACTTCTATTGCGCTTGCCGACACAATCAGAAGCATGAATATCCCGGTGATTGAAGTCCACCTGAGCAATATTTTTGCGCGGGAAAGCTACCGTAAAAATTCATTTACAGCCGAGGTTTGCCAGGCCTCACTCAGTGGTTTTGGTATGGACGGATACCGTATGGCTATTGAATATCTGCTTAGGAATGCTTAGGAAAAATCTTTAGGATTGAGGCTGGTAAAGCATTTTTTTTTCAGCACGAAATGTTCAAAAACAATATTTTTCTGGTAAACCCTGTTAACGGGATGAGGATGAATGTTTGACCGCTTTTTGCGCAACTGTGGCAGCTTTCGATAAAAATGCAGGTGGGCACGCATCACGGCAAAGAAATCGGCAAAGCCTGCCTCAAACAAAAACTTCAAACTGGCCACACCATCCAATATCAAGCGCAGAAAAATTACTCTAAACAACTGTTTTTGAGGCAGGTTCTTATAAAGCAGTGAAAGGTTGTTTCTAAAGTTAAGGTAGGTCTTACGCGAGGACTTTTTTGGCAAGGTTCCACCACCAATGTGAAAAACCGTTGATTTGCCGGAATACATAATTTTAAAGCCCTGATTTTTCATCCGCCAACAAAAATCTATCTCCTCCATATGGGCAAAAAAGCTGTCGTCGAGGCCGCCATGCTGGTGATAAAGATCCGCCCTGACGAACATACAGGCGCCACTTGCCCAGAAAACCTCCAGATCGTCATCATATTGTCCGAGGTCTTCTTCGAGGTGCAAAAACAAGCGACCTCTGCAGAAAGGATAGCCAAATTTGTCGATAAAACCACCCCCAGCTCCCGCATATTCAAAGCGTTCGGGCTGTTCGAGCGATCTTATTTTCGGTTGGCAAGCGGCAATCAGCGGATCACTTTCCATTAAATCAATCAGCGGCTTAATCCAGTTGGGCGTTACTTCGATATCGGAGTTTAGCAGTATGTAATAATCAGCTTCGACCTGTTTCAAGGCCAAATTATAGCCTGTTGAAAAACCATCATTTTTAGCATTTTGAATCAGCCTGACGTCTGGGTATTTTTTTTCTAAGAAACTAACAGAATCATCCGAAGAAGCATTGTCGGCCACAATAATTTCAGCTGTATCATGGCTGTGTGCAATCACACCAGGCAGAAAGCGTTCGAGGAACCGCTTACCATTGAAGTTAAGGATTACAACAGCTACTTTAGGCATGGCTTTCGGTTTTGGTTCGTTGGTGTTTCCAGCGTCGGTGCGACCAAAGCCAATAGGATGGATTATCTACGATAGCTTGTTCCAACATGCGGGTGTAAGTTTCTATAATATAATTCGTTGGCTCCTTCTTAGCATCAAGACTTATCGGGCTTAGCACCATATTATAGACCCCTCTTTTCACTTTAATATTCTCAACAAAAACCACGGCATAATCCAGCGCTTTTGCCATTTTTTCAAGGCCTGTAAAAAAGGCAGTATCTTGGTTCAGGAAATTAGTCCAATAATCTTGTTCCGTGCCAGACGGACTTTGGTCAGCCACAATGATCACTGCATTAAGCTCATCATCTGATTGTTTCAAAGATCGAAAAGCACTACGCGACTCAATCATTTGTAAAGGGCCAATTAAAGTTCGTATAGATTTGACAAAATCGTCAAAATAGGGATTGGAAAGTCGTTTGTAAATGGCATAAGGCCTGTGTTTTGTATAACGGTAAAACGCCATACCAAACCACTCCCAATTGCCACAATGGCCAAGCGCCAGAAAAACACTGCGGCCTTCATCATAAAGCTTATGTAGTATTTCCGGGTTTTCGATTGTAACCCTTTTCTGCATTTCCTTCTCAGTCATCTGTGTCATTTTCACGTATTCTGCCATCAAATCCGCAAAATGATGGTAGAATGCTTTTTCAATCTGCTTGCGTTGTTTCGCAGTTTTTTCAGGAAAACTTACTTCTAAATTCCGTCTCACAACTTTTCGCCGGTAGCGAATGATATAATAGACAAGAAAGTAGAAAAAATCAGCGAGTAGATAAAGTACTCGCATAGGAAATAATCCAAGCAGATTAGCAAATGAACGAACAAGGAAAAAGCCAATTTTTTTCATACCGATGAATTGCGCCTAAGGCGCGCAAAATGATACGCAAAGGTAGGTTCATTTTCTCAAAAACAAAAAGACCGGAAACTGTTCTGTAACAAATTGAATTCAAATGTTTTAAACGAACTCATGCATCGCTATGACTACTTTCTCCAATTCTTATCCGCCTCATTGCCCCAGGTATCCACCGGAGAGGTTTCATCAATGCTAGTGGCATCGTAGGCACGCTTGTAAATCTCCAGTTGCCAGCGATAATTAGACAATTCGCCAATAGCATCAGAATGTATCAACACAAAATCATTGGTAACCATGTCTTTGGTAGCAAAAACAAAGCGTTTATCACGCTGTTTTCCAAGGGTATAGTAATGCCAAATTTCGTAAGGATAAGCGCCTGGCTCATTATAACTTTCTCGCATGTGATTGGGCGGTCCATATTTAAGATAAACGCGTCCACGATCGGTAGCATAACCTCTTTTTGTTTGGGTTTCATAGCTGGCATTTACCCTTCTAACTTCGTAATGGTATTGCATCCAAGCATCTTCCGGGCTTGCAAAGTTTCGTGTGAGCCAAAAATTATAGAAAAAACGTTTCATCATGAGGTAATCGCCCGACTTTGTCAGATTAAACATATAATCACGCTCGGCCTCACTCGAAATTGGTTCCAGCGACTTCAGGAAGTCAATCAAAGTGTCGCCGTCAGGAATTTTGTTCACGAAAGTATTACTGATATTCATGCTTGCCAAGTCGTTCATCTTCAGCTGATGCTTGGGATTTGAGCGCCTGAAAAACACTTTATTATCGGTTACAATTTTATTCTCCCGATCTCGAATTTCCAAAACCAGACTGTAATTCCCTGAAGGCAACTCGCTAATATCCATTGTGTTTAGAATGACATTTACCGATTTAGCATCCAAGCGTTTACGAAAAATAAACTGATCCATCTGTAAGCCGCTTTCAAATGACTCAATATAATAGGTAAGCAAAAACTTGCCGTCGTTACCAAACTGCTTGGCGGTATGATAGGCTTCGGCATAAAAAGAAAGCTGTTTCATCGACTCGGGATAGAATGCATAGACCATTGGAAAAAGATCAAAGCCGTTTTTTGACAAAATTGATGTTTTATCCGTTCTCTCGAAACGCTCAACCAATTGAATACCGGAGAGTGAAATTTTATCAGCCGGGTAATTGATCTCAATAGATTCTACCGACATAAATGGCGATTCACTGTCGTTGTTGAGATCAGCAATAGAAAGCTCGAAGGCATAGGCGCCGTTGGGCAACGAAAAACGTTGCTGGTCGATAAAGCCAAAATCAATGTTAGATGTATCATTAACTATCTGACTGTTAAGCTCATATTTTGCATAATCAACGATAGAATCGCCTTGTTTAAAAATCATTATGATTTCCAGGCTTGCCTTAAAACTCCCCGGTTCAATTTCTTTAAAATAGACGCTGTTTCCATCAACAGCAAGGTAAGTTTCGATATAAGGCTCATCATCGGGAGCATTAAAAATAGCATAAGATAAATAGGCTCTCATACTTTTTGGAGCTGCCTCAGCATCAAATCCCATGAACAACAATAAAGTCAGAAAAATAAATATTTTACTCATAATCAGCTTATTAGTTTGTATTTAATACATCATTTCAGTGTAATTGGTAGCCTAAAAGCGTTGTACAAAGATAATATCAAAAACTAATTTGCCTACCCCTTTTCAGCCAACGGTAAAAATACACCAGTTACTGGTTTTGTGGAGCTTAGCTCTTGCTGTTATTAATTAACAATTGAAAGCCAGGAAAATTAACACAAAGTATTTTGGCGAACAGTTTTTTTTATACTTTTGCAGCGGAGAAATGGCAGAGCGGTTTAATGCGGCGGTCTTGAAAACCGTTGAGGTGCAAGCCTCCGGGGGTTCGAATCCCTCTTTCTCCGCTGAGCAAAGTATTTTTTAAAGCGTTAACTTTCATTAGGTTAGCGCTTTTTCGTTTTTCAAGAAGAATTATTTCCCGCAGAGTGCGCAGATATCTGCAGAAAAGAGATTAGCGAGATCAGCGAGAGAAACAAGAAAAGCTTCCTGTAGTTTCTGCCGAGGGAAACGGATGACCTAACTATAAGATCATTTTTTAAAGTACTTCGGCTACCACAAAAGTACTCCCACCAACAAATACAATATCGCTGGAACCGGCAATTTCGCGGGCATGACGATAGGCATCGGAAACGCTGCGGTAAACCTCACCACGCAGGCCAAACTTAAACGCTTGTTCAGAGAGCAATTCCGCGTCAAGGCCACGTGGGATATCCGGCCTGCAAAAATAATACTGAGCACTGGAAGGTAAAAGTTGCAGGATACCATCCATTATTTTGTCGTTTACCACACCCAAAACGATATGTAACTGCTTACAAGGCAACTGACTGAGCTGCATCATATTTTGCCGTATCCCGGCTTCATTGTGTCCGGTATCGACCACGCAAAGCGGCATACGTCCAATCACCTGCCAGCGTCCTTTGAGGCCCGTGAGCTTTGACACTTGCGCCATGCCATGCCACAAATTTCTTTCAGTCCAGGGAAAAACAGTTTTTAACTGATCAAGTGCGCAAACCGCCGTAACCAGATTCATCTGCTGATATAAACCCAGCAGCGACAATTTCAGTGCCTCATAATAAATCTCGCTATTCTTCCAAATATCAAACTGCTGATACATCACTGTTTCTTGTCGTATCCGCTTTGCTTCAAACATTTCATCGGCAAATACCCAGGGTGATCCCACTTTATGCGCCTCTTCTTCAAAAACAGCTTTTACTTCGGTTTGGGTTTCACCAATAATCACTGGCACTCCCGGCTTAATGATGCCGGCCTTTTCGGCAGCAATCTTTGGCAATGTATCACCCAAAAATTGGGTATGGTCGTATCCAATATTGGTAATCACACTTAAAACCGGTTCCGCCAGGTTAGTAGAATCGAGCCTTCCTCCCATTCCAGTTTCAATAACCGCCAAATCGACCTGTTCATCAGCGAAATAGCGAAAAGCCATACCTACTGTCATCTCGAAAAAACTTAGCTTCATCCGCTCGAATTCTGATTTGTTTACTGCAATAAATTCCACCACTTTTTCCTCGGGAATCATCACTCCATTGATGCGGATGCGCTCCCGGAAATCTTTCAGATGAGGAGATGTGTATAAACCGGTTTTATAGCCCGCCTCTTGCAAAACCGCTGCAATCATATGAGAAACAGAGCCTTTTCCATTGGTTCCGGCGATGTGAATAGCTCGAAAAGACTTTTGTGGTTGATTAAGCAAATCAAGCAATTGGATAGTATTATTGAGATCTGCTTTATAAGCAGAAGCACCAAGTCGTTGATACATTGGCAATTGATTAAACATCCAGGCAAGCGTATCAGAATAATTCATCTGACAAAGATAGGAGTTGATCGCTTATTCAGTGTATCTGCTTATAATTTTTTATAATTAACCAGGTTTTTTAATCAAAAGGCTGTAAAAAGAACACTTTGTATGTCCTTCCCTTCAGGCAAAACAGCCAACTTCATTATCCCGCACATGCGGGATCAAAGAAAAAGTTATCATCAAATTGTTTGGATTAAACGAACCTCAATTCGTGCAATTAGCTAAATTCGATGAAAAATAGTCAATATGTTGGTTCATTTTGTTAGTTAACATCCTAATTTTAAACCTCTTTAAGCTTACCAGCTATGATCCAGGCGCCAAGCAAAAGCACTGCATAAAGCAATAGCATCAACTCAATTCCAAAAATTCCCGCCAATAATCCAATTGTTGCAGCTATTAGGGTAAAAATACCAATTGCTGTGTTCGAGAGTGAAACATAGGAAGGCCTGTCCTTTTCGGGCGCGAAATCAACAAGATAGGTCTTACGGCTCAACCTGGCGCCGGCATGCGCCATCACCTGGAGCAATAACAGAAATGCAAATCCAAACGCGTTGCGAATAACATCCGGCCAGGCCGAAAAACTCAACATGAGTAATATGTTTACAATGCCCATAAGAGCCACAACGCGCATCATTCTTCGGCTCGACTTATCGCTGAACCTTCCCCAGAAAGGGCTGCTAATAATATTTGCCAAACCCGCAGCGATAACGACAATTCCAAGTGAAGAGGCCGCAGTTCCAATCTGCTGCTGCCCCAAAACGATAAAAAACGGCTGCGAAAGTGGAATAGCCATCAGCAAGCCACGCGTAAAGATAAATCGGCGTAGATTTTGGTCTTCACGAAAAAATCTCCAGGCATCTTTAAGCTCTTTTACGGGCGTTTTTCCACCTGCTGTTGCGCCTTTTTCTTCGCGAATTAGGGCAAACGAGAATGCCGCAAAAGCCCAGAGAACAGCCGAAAGAATTATCATCCAGAAATAAATACCAATATGCGCTGTGCCGGCAACCACATCGTATAAATACAAGCCCGCAGCGAGACTTAATAAACCACCAACACTTGCCCTGAGCGCCAATAGCTGGCCGCGTTTGCCCCTGGAGACTGTTTTGGCCATTACATCCGAAAAAGCAATGCTGCCAACGCCCCCGGCAATACTAAATAGCAATAATGAAAGCAATATCACGAAGCCGGCAGCTGCGCCCGTAAGTAACAAAACCGCGAAAGCCATGACAACCAGCATTGCCGATTGAAAGAGGGCGGCAAACACCCAAAACCATTTTCTGCGTGCAAAAGCCCTGATTTTCGCAGAAACAAAAAGCTGCGGCAGCAGCGAACCGGCATCCTTAATAGGAACCAAAACGCCCGTAAACGAAACCGGAACACCCAAAGCACTGAAAATCCAGGGAAGCGTTGTGCCTGCGCTGACCAGTTGCTCCGCCAATTTTGAAGCCGCTCCACTCAGCATATTCTTAAAGAAATTGCCCGGCATTTCGTGGCAGGCTTCCTCCGAAATGGCTCTACAGGAGCGCTCTTCGCCTTCATTCGTAATCAATTCAAAAGCTTTGTCAAGCCATACAGGTTGATTTGTAGCCTCACCTTCTGCCTTTAATTTCATAAGTTGTTTTTAGATTGTAGCTATACGGCAAATATATAGTCTTTGAAAGAAAAGTCCAAATACTACCTTAATCTCGCTTTTGAAACAGTCATTTAACTCAGTAAATTCCTTGGCTTCAATCCCGAAGCTTCGAGACGAAAGCCATGTTTCCGGCCTTTTCGTATAAAAGCCTAAAAAAAAAGAACTCTTTTTGCCACTTTATAAAACTTGGGGGAATTCAAAAGGAGCTCCAAAGGTGTAAAATTAGACAGACAATATCTTAGTAGAGTTCAAAAACTACAACCGAAAAACCTAATTTTGCGGCTTATGTCTTTTGAAGCAGAAAATACACATCTTGTTTTGGTCGTTCGGCAAAACCGCTATTTAGGGCTTTTGCTTACGCCTTATTTGGTGAGCCGCGAAAACAAAAATTTCCTTACTGCACAGCAAGCTTTTTCCACAAAAGAGAGAGAAACCCTGGAAACAAGCTGGAAAAAGACTTTGCATGAACATGCTTTAAATATTGAACCCCAGGAAATTGCCAACAGGTTCCATAGAAAAAAAATACAGGCCTCAAGCTATTTTGAACACTTAGAAAAGCGCTCCATGAACATGGTGATTATGCCTTTCGTCTGGAAACAAACACACAGAATTCTCCAAATTGGGCTTCAATACAATTTGCCTATTTATAAAGGAGCGAGCTGGCCTAATCTGTATCCCGATCAGGAACTAAGCTTTCAGCAAGAAACAACCAAGCTTTTATTGCATTTTGAACGAACGCCGGAAAAAACACTTTATAAGCTTAAACTTAGGCTGGGAACAAAAAAAATCTCGCTAAATCCTACTGACTTATTGCTCAGCAATCAGCCTTGTTTGGTGGTAAATGGCAACCAGTTATTACATTTTGATCCAGAGATAAACGGTAAATTATTATTGCCTTTTTTTCGTAAAAAAGTTATCGAGATTCCGCGTCGCACAGAAAAACAATACTTCGAGCAGTTTATCCGTAAAATGGCCAATCATATTGAGATTGAAGCCATTGGTTTTGAGCTGATTGACCTGAACCCGGAACCCGTGGCACAACTCTTTATCGAAGAAAACTGGAAAGGAAATCAAGGCCTGAGCCTAAAGTTTATTTACGATAATAAACATATCTATCCCCACCATAAGCAACAGCGTTTCACCAGTTTAATCACCGATGAATCGGGTTTTGTATTCAGGCGTATAAATCGCGATAAACAGCGCGAGCAGCAATATATCGATACGCTTAAATCGTTTGGTTTCACGCAGGATGAGTCATTTTTTGAGCTAGACCATACTTTTGAAGACCAGCTCGAACAATTGATTTATTTTCTTCAGGATAATAATGAACTACTTGATGAAGCGGGATTCCGGGTTGAACAGCCGGAAGAGGCCAACTACGTGATTTCAAAACCTTATATCGACTTTAGTTCGACTGCAAAAAAGGACTGGTTCGACTTGCATATCATCGTGAAAGCAGGCACTATTGAATTTCCCTTTTTGGCCTTGCGCAACCACCTTATTCAAGGTAAAAAGCTCTACAGGTTATCAAACGGACAATTATTCCTGATACCACAAAACTGGTTCGAGAAATACCGCGGGATAGCCATACATTCGAGTACTGACAAGGATCAGCAGTTGCGCATTTCCAAAAAACATGGGATGCTGCTGCCTTACAAAATAACAACCGATCCGGCACAAATTGAAACCACCCCCGACTTTAAAGCCGTAGTCTACCCGGATTTGAAGGACGCACAACTCCGCTCCTATCAGAAAACCGGATTTCAATGGCTCAACTGGTTGATAAGCCAGGGTTATGGAGGGATTTTAGCTGATGATATGGGACTTGGAAAAACAATACAAATCATCAGTTTATTGGCACATCGTTATCCGAAAAGAAATGAAACTAAGATCTTAAAATCAACTACTAAAGTCGGGACGCAACTCGATTTATTCGCAGAACCAGATGTTCAACCAGTTGATATTAATGACTTTGACGTTCATAAAACAGAAAAACCTTCGCTCATTGTAATGCCTGCTTCCCTGATTCACAATTGGGTTAACGAGTTCGAGAAGTTTGCGCCAAATTTACGATACACAAATTATACCGGTAACGACCGCTCTCTATCAGAAATCGACAACGGAAACTGCCAGCTTATATTGACAACCTACGGGACACTCAGAAATGATATAGAAATACTAAATAAATATCATTTTTACCTTGCTATTCTGGATGAAAGTCAGGCCATAAAAAACCGGGAATCTAAAACTACAAAAGCCATTTACAGCATCCAAAAAGATCATGGAATAGCCATAACAGGAACACCTATAGAAAATAGCCTGTACGATTTGTGGTCGCAGTTTGAGTTTGCTAATCCAGGACTTTTAGGCAATATTATTCAATTTGAACAGCATTATCTAAACCCAATAATAAAACATCAGAATCATACCGCAGCCGCTGAGCTACAAAAGCTTATCACGCCATTTATACTAAGGCGAACCAAAGCTGCCGTAGAACCTGATTTGCCGGAACTTACTCAAATAGTTAATTATTGCGAAATGTTGCCAGAGCAGTATGACTTTTACGAAAAAGAAAAAAGCAGGCTCCGCAATTATATGTTAGAGGCCAAAGAAAATCCCGAATTGAATAAAAACCTCTCTGTCTTGGCACTCCGCGCCCTTATGAAACTACGGCAAATAGCTAATCATCCGGTTTTAGCCGATAAAGAAAGTCATATCGGCAGCGGCAAATTTGAAGCTGTAATAGAAAAACTGGAAACCTTACTTTCAGAAGGCCAGAAAGTGCTGATATTTTCATCCTTTACCACTCATTTACAACAGTTTGCTGATTATTTCTCGGGCCAGCAGATTCCTTATGCCCTGCTTAAAGGTTCTACCAGGAACCGGGAACAAGTTATTGATAAGTTTAAGCAGGATGACAAGCTGTTGCCGTTTTTGATCTCGCTTAAATCCGGCGGTTTCGGACTCAATCTCACCGAGGCCGGCTATGTATTCATCCTCGATCCCTGGTGGAACCCGGCGGCTGAAATGCAGGCTCTTAGCCGCGCGCACCGCATTGGACAAGATAAAAAAGTGTTTGTGTATCGCTTTATTAGCAAAGATAGTATTGAAGAAAAAATTATGGGACTGCAATTTTACAAAAGCCAACTTTCAGACAGCATACTGGATACCGAAGCCATGGCCAAGAAACCTGCGCTAAACGAGTTAATGGCTTTGCTTAGCTAATAAATATCCGGGCTTTCATTTGTGGCTCAAAAACTTTCGAGGCATTTTCAACAGGTTGCGTAAAGAACACACTAGACTTCACGAAGTAAGTTTGTTTGAGTTTTCTTCATTTTTATCAGTTTTAGTAAAATTTAGTCTAGCTTCATTTTTTGCAACGTCAAAGATCAGCGTCAATGGGTGAAAAAGTGCTACACTATTCAAAAAAACTTTTACATTATTCATACAACTCACTTGGTTTGTTTTCAAAAACATGCTTATAGGTTCCCGGAATCTAAAGTTTTCAGGTTGAGGCTAAACTTAATTATTTAATGCTCACAGGCTAAAATTATTCTTGAAGCCTATAAAAAGCTGCACTTCAATGATTAAGCAGCTTATAGCCCAGCTTTTGGATTGCTCAAAGCTTAAAACCACCATGGATCCTTAAATTAATACAACAATTTTATTTGTTTTTGTTTTACACAATTACTTATCTTTGCAGCCTCAAAAGGAGGACCCGTAGCATAATTGGATAGTGCATCTGACTACGGATCAGAAGGTTAGGGGTTCGAATCCCTTCGGGTTCACGAAAAAATAAAGGAGCTAAATTTTTGTAGCTCCTTTTTTGTTTTCTATTGTTACTCACTGATTGCACCGTTGTCGTTTCAATACCATTTCGGTCGAAATAGCAGCAAATTGAATATTTGCAACCCCTTGTTGGTAAACAGACCCCAGCAGCCTTCTCACGACTTGAAAGCTTTAAGCTCCACAAACGGCTAACCGCTTAATGCGTACCTTTGCAAACTATTAAAAAATAAAAATGAAATTTGAAGATTTAAAACTTATTCCTATACTCCTCAAAGCCTTGAGGGACGAAAACTATACCGAGCCTACTTCTATACAGGCCAAATCTATTCCACTTATTCTAAACAGAGAAGATGTTTTGGGTAGCGCACAAACCGGAACAGGGAAAACGGCAGCTTTTGCGCTTCCTATCCTTCAGCACCTGGTGAATGAACCACAAAACGTCCATGGCAAACGAAAAATTTTAACGCTGGTAATCACACCAACCCGCGAACTTGCCATACAAATCGCGGAAAGCTTCACGGTTTATGGCAAATATACCCACATCAAAAATACAGTGATTTATGGCGGTGTAACGCAAGGATCACAAACGAATGCCCTGAAAAAAGGCGTGGATATTTTAGTGGCCACTCCCGGTCGTCTGCTCGATTTAATAGATCAGGGCTATATCTCCTTAAATGATGTCAAATATTTTGTGTTAGATGAAGCAGACCGCATGCTCGATATGGGGTTCATCCACGATATCAAAAAGATTATCGCTAAACTACCCAGAAAAAGACAGTCTTTGTTTTTCTCGGCAACCATGCCTCAAAACATTATAGAGCTGTCGCAACAAATTTTAATCAGGCCAAAGACTGTCTCTGTAAGCCCCGTCTCTTCTACCGCTGAAACGATTCAGCAGTTTTTATACATGACCAACAAAGGCACCAAAAAAGACTTGCTTTTGCATATCCTCGCCAACCCAGAGCTAAAACAAGTATTACTTTTTTCAAGAACCAAACATGGCGCAGATCGTATTGTCAGTAATCTGCGAAGGCAAAAAATTAACGCCGCTGCTATTCATGGCGACAAAGGCCAAAATCAGCGTCAACATGCATTGAACGAATTCAAAGCCGGCAATATCAGGATTTTGGTAGCTACAGACATCGCCGCCCGCGGGATTGACATCGACAAGCTTCGCTATGTGATCAATTACGACATCCCTAATGAGTCCGAAACTTATGTGCACAGAATTGGACGTTGTGGCCGTGCCAATGAAGAGGGTATTTCCATTTCTATCTGCGAACCGGAAGAAAACGCCTATATAAAAGATATTGAAAAGCTTATCGGCCAAAAAATTAAAGTGGTTAGCGACAATCCCTTCCCGCAGACTGACAGGCCCATGAATACGGCGGAAAAGAAAGAAAACGAAAAACAGAAACAGAAGCGTAAACAAGAATTTTTCGCCAACCGCAACAAGAAAGCTGGGGCACAAAGCCCGGGAACTCGAAGGAAAAAGAGATAATTGTATCAAAGGTTTTAATTAAAAACATCTTTTATTAATAACCATTTTTTACAAAAACACCTCAGCAAATGAGAAAACCTGTTACGATAAACACAGCACTCTATTTTTTCTCGGTTAGAGGCTACCGCTATAATTCTTTGTATTTTGCGCGTTCAAAAAGCTTTTGAAACAGAAGATTACAAATTAAAACACTATGCAAAAAAAGAAAATCAAATGTATCGCTGTTTTTACATCGGGCGGCGACGCACCGGGCATGAATGCCGCGATTAGGGCAGTAACGCGTGCTGCATTGGCAAACAAGGTGGAAGTTTATGGCATCAATTACGGGTTTCATGGAATGATTGAGAACGATTTTTGGAAACTGAATTATGAAGATATCGGCGGTATTATTAATTTAGGCGGAACGATACTGAAAACAGCCCGGTGTAAAGAATTTGTGACCTACGAGGGCAGGCAAAAAGCTTATAAAAACTTGAAAGAAAGGAATATCGACGGTGTCGTAGTAATTGGCGGAGACGGCTCTTTCAATGGAGCCACCTGTTTTTCTTCCGAGTTCGACATCCCTTTTATCGGTATACCCGGAACAATCGACAACGACATCAATGGCACGGATTATACCATTGGTTTCGATACTGCCTTGAACACCGTGGTTAGGGCGGTAGATAAAATAAAAGACACGGCCAGGTCTCACGGGCGAATATTTTTCGTCGAATCGATGGGCCGCGAAGCCGGGCTGCTTGCTTTGGGAAGCGGGCTTGCCTGTGGTGCAGAAGTCATCCTCATCCCCGAAGTTATGGAACAGGAAGAGGAGCTGGACAAATTTATCCAAAAAGGCATCGCAAATAAAAAAACCAGCGGGATCATCCTGGTTGCAGAAGGCTACAAAACAGGCGGTGCATTAAAACTCGCCGAAAGGGTGAAAGCAAAGCATCCTGATATTGAGGCCAGGGTATCGATTTTGGGCCATATTCAGCGTGGTGGCAGCCCAACGGCACAAGACCGGATTGCCGCAACAAGGATGGGGGTAGCGGCTGTTGATAGTTTACTCGCCGGGAAGAAAAATTTGATGATAGGATTAAAAAACCATGCTATTGTTGAAGTACCGTTTAGTTTGGCAGAGAAAGCTTTCCGACCAATAAACAGCGAATTTGTGCGCATACAAAAAGTGATAACCCGCGATTAAATTTTACGTGAACAAACTGCGCTAATTCTTAAAAGAATGGTGTATGCTCCAGGCACGCATCAACTCCCCTATCATCCTAACAAATAATGGCAATTGTCGGCTTAAAAACTTTACATATACGGATTATAATGCTATTTTTCTACGTATAAATTGATAAACTAGGGAGGCTAAATTTATCTTAAAATTAAATAAAGACGTGATTGACAGGGCGAAAGAATATGCAGCATCACAACAAAGAAGTCATTCTCGACTTATAGAGGCCTACTTAAAAGCCTTGTCTGAAAATGACAAACTGCGAGTGGTAAAAGAAAAAATTAGAAAAATTAAAGTCATTGTAGAAACATCAGACCTAAACGATAAAATCATTGACAAAGCACTTTCATCAAAATTTTCTGATTTTGTGGATGTGCTGCAATATTACTTTGCTACAGAAACAAATTGCAATATATTGATTACCATAATTTTGAAAGACTTTAAAGAATCAGACATGCCAGTCCTAACTCCAGATGAATATTTACAAAGCCTAAAAATAAATGCAATCTAAGCTTCGTAAATTTTGACTTCATACCTATCGCTAAAAAAAGTGTTACAAGAAATCCTGCAACACTTTTTTTTCTATAACTCAGTTTAGGCTTTGTCTATTATCTTTTAGCCAAACCTTCTTTTCTTAACTGATAGAAAACCATATCGGCGTATGTTTTTCCAAATGCGGTAAGGGTTCCGGGATCATAGCTTTTGCTTTGCAACGACCAAACCAATTTATCGGTACTGAGGTCGTACAGATTACCTTCGATAAAATAAATTTGATCAGTAGTATAATAGCCGGGATCATAAACATAGCTGTAGCGCATATTATAATAGTTATAATAGCTGCCATAAAAAGGATAAGCTACATAAGGTGCTCCTTGTGAGCCAGGCACATAGCGTTCTTGTGTTTGCTCGTGCAGCAGTGTCACGGTAAACGCAGCATCGCAACCATGTTTGCGCATTTCGGCAGCAAATTCTTCTTTTGTGGGCTTATCGGCAAGAAAACCAATTGGGAAAACATCGGAACTCATCACCGTTTTTATTCCACGTTTTGCAGCAGCATCGGCCAATTGATTTTCCACGGCAGCGCGAGGTGCATCTTTATGCGCCATCACCATGATAAATACCTTTTTGAAAGGATTTTCAGGAATTGCTTCCTTATTTACATAGCTGCCGGTGATTTGCTGTGTAGATTGGCAGGAAACCAGGAAAAGGAAAGTCAACGCCAAAAAAAATAGTTTACTTTTCATTGAGATCTAAGTTTATTTATATTGTTTTGAAGAACAAATATAAACTAATAATCGTTTTTTCGGTTCATTTTTTTTGATTTCTGAAAAATGATACAGCAAATCCCGAATGATTACTGTTTAACTCATAAAGCGGGCAAGTTTTTTTCCACCGCTAAATTGTTCGAGCAAAGTTTTGATTAGAACAGTAATAGGTATCGACAAAATTAAACCGGGAACACCCCACAGGTAACCCCAAAACATCAACATTACCAATACCGTTAAAACATTGATGGAAAAAGATTTGCCCATCATTACGGGCTCAATCACTGAGCCAAAAAGTACCTGAACTCCTGTAAACAGTAGGCTGACAAGCAATATGGTCCCGGGCGATTCGAGCTCGATAAAAGCAAATAAAACAGCAACTACGGTTGCAATAACACTTCCGATCATCTGCACGAAATTGATGGCAAAGGCAAAAAGTCCCCAAAATAGCGGAAAACTAAGACCGAAATACCAGGCAATTATTCCAAAACCCAGTCCTGTAAAAAAACTCATTAGAAATTTTACTTTCAAAAACTTAACAATGCTTCTTTCGATCGCCAAATAGGTTTTCACCGTTTGGGTACGCCGCATGATTAAAGTGTTTTCTATCAGCAATTTAAAGTTGATGCTACCGGCCAGTAGTAACACCAGGAAGAAAAGTGTCATCAATATCATCACAAGTGTTTGCTGAACAAATCTAAAGGTATTTCCAAAGCTACCAAACAAGTGCTGGCTCACCTGGTCTTTCATCAAAATACTCTTGATGGCACTGCTTTCATCTTCCATGCCAATCTTCAGATTCTCGACATAAGGCGCCACCAGCATGCCCACTTTGCTATCAAGTTTTTGAAAAAGCGCTTCTTTGCCATCGAGGACTTCTTTCCCGGTGAGACTAACCAGCTTTACAGCCCCAAAAAGTACCCCTGCAATAATGACCATTACAACAACTAAAGCGAGGATTTTTGGTACACCCTTTTTGCTCATCCGCCTTAGCAACGGTATGAACAAGAGCGAGATGAAAAAAGCAAACATCAAAGGCGCAAAGATAAAATACAACACTTTAAGGATGTAAAAAATCAATGGAATGACGATAATCAACAATAATCTATTGGTCGTACTTATTTCGTTTAGCTTCATATTGTTTTTGGATTTCGTTTGCAAAGTTAGCATGAAACCACATTGGTGCTATGATTTTTTAAACTGATTTTGTGAATTGTAGTTTTATGAGTTTTTCTTCAGTAAGAAATTGCTTCTTCAGGTTTATAGGCGACCTGTTCACACGTAAAAAAGCAGCTACTTCAAAATATAAGACCAACTGCCTCTCTTTCAACGTGGGACATACTGGAATCGAACCAGTGACCTCTTGTCTGGCATCTCGTCAAAGCCTTGACGAGAAGCTAACGTCCCATTTTCACTAATGTTTGACATCAAAAAAAGCAGCCACTAAATCATAGTAACTGCCTCTCTTTCAACGTGGGACGTACTGGAATCGAACCAGTGACCTCTTGCCTGTCAAGCAAGCGCTCTAAACCAACTGAGCTAACGTCCCTTATGTGAACCTCTTGTCTGGCATCTCGTCAAAGCCTTGACGAGACTAAACCAACTGAGCTAACGTCCCTTATGTGAACCTCTTGTCTGGCATCTCGTCAAAGCCTTGACGAGACTAAACCAACTGAGCTAACGTCCCTTATGTGTAACCTCTTGTCTGGCATCTCGTCAAAGCCTTGACGAGACTAAACCAACTGAGCTAACGTCCCTTATGTGTAACCTCTTGTCTGGCATCTCGTCAAAGCCTTGACGAGACTAAACCAACTGAGCTAACGTCCCTTATGTATAACCTCTTGTCTGGCATCTCGTCAAAGCCTTGACGAGACTAAACCAACTGAGCTAACGTCCCATTTATTTTCAAATGCGATGCAAAAGTAAGCCATTTCATATTTATTCCAACTATAAATCCTCAATATCTTGCTGCATTATTGATTGCATTTTTACTACAGAAGAACAAATAAACTAATTTTGTTTTCTCATTTATTAGATTCAATAACTAATTTAATATTTATTCCGTTGCTATTCAGGTGATTAACCTATACGCACTTATCAGACAACATTAAAACAACACAAGAAAAAAGACATTATGCTGGTCTCAGGATTTTTAATCATAGCTGGATTTGTCGCTTTAATTTTTGGTGCAAATTGGTTGGTTGACGGAGCATCTTCTCTGGCAAAAAAACACCATATTTCCGATCTGGCTATCGGTTTAACCCTTGTTGCTTTTGGCACTTCAGCACCTGAATTAGTGGTGAACGCTATTGCCTCCTATCAAGGCTATTCGGATATCGTTTTGGGAAATATTATCGGCAGCAACAACTTTAACCTTTTTATCATTCTGGGAGTAGCGGGACTTATTTTTCCGATAAGCGTACAATCCTCTACGGTATGGCGTGAAATTCCCATTTCGTTTTTTGCCGCTGTAGTTTTACTTCTAATTGGAAACGCCGTCTTTAATAGTGATTATCCCAAAATCTCACGCTTTGATGGTTTGTTGCTTATCACGCTATTTGCGTTGTTTCTTTTCTATGTATATAAGCAAATGAAAACTGAAGAAACCGCAGCCATAGCTCTTGCCGAGAAATCAAACATCAAGATTTGGGCTTTAATTTTCGGTGGGCTTGTAGGTCTTCTGATTGGTGGTCAGCTTGTTGTGAGCAACAGCATTGAGCTGGCAACAAGTTTGGGTATTTCTGAAAAAATTATCGGCCTTACTATTGTAGCTGCCGGCACCTCACTACCCGAATTGATTACCTCTATCGTGGCTGCCATGAAGAAAAACAGTGATATCGCTATTGGAAATGTTGTGGGTTCCAATGTATTCAATATTCTGCTCATACTGTCTGTTAGTGCTTTTATCAAACCAATCAACTATAATGCAAACTTCAACCTCGACATTGCGATATTGCTTGGTGGAACCCTGTTTCTATTTATAGCTATGTTCACTGGGAAAAGAAAAAAACTAGATCGCTGGGAAGCTGGATTGCTACTTGGTTTTTATTTTTTTTATACGATTTATTTGGTGTACAAAGAGCTCTAAAAACTGTTATACAGCCATCACGTCCTTAAAATAGCACCATATCAACATCATTTTTGGGTAAAACCCCTATGCTTTTCAAATTCTTCCTTAAATTCGCCAACCAAATCCAGCTGGTGCCGCAGCGCATTCATCAGCTATCAAATTAAACACCTATGAAAAAATATTTCATTTTCTCTCTGCTTACAATTGTTCTTTTTAATCCCTTTGGCAGCCTGGCGCAGCAAGCCACCAAAACAATCAGTATGAGCGATATTTGGGCTTCCGGCGAGTTTTACCCACAGATGGTTCGTGGCCTCAATCCACTGAATGACGGCAACACTTATGCGGTGCTCGAAGACAGCCTGCTCAATGTGTATAACTATAAAACCGGAGAAAAAGTTAACACACTGCTCAACACCAAAAAGCTTATTCCCGAGGGTACAGACAAAGCCATCCGTATGGGAAGTTATATGATGAGTAAAGACGAAACCAAATTGATCATTCCTACTGAAACAGAATCTATTTACCGCCATTCGTCTAAATCAAATTATTACGTGTATAATTTTGAAAGTGGGCAGCTAAAACCCTTGTCAAACAATGGAAAACAGCAGCTTGCCAGCTTTTCACCGGATGGGAAACACATCGCTTTTGTGCGCGACAACAACATCTTCCTCACCGATCTTGAAAGCTATACAGAAAAGCAATTGACCAGCGATGGTGAATTCAATAAAATCATCAACGGTGCTGCTGACTGGGTTTACGAGGAAGAATTTAGCTTCACCAAGGCTTTCTTTTGGTCGCCCGACAGCCGAAAAATTGCTTACCTGAAATTTGACGAGAGCAATGTCAAACTTTTTCAGCTGGAATATTTTAACGGTTTGTATCCCGAATGGTACTCCTATAAATATCCAAAGGCTGGCGAGGACAATTCAGTAGTGAGCGTGCATGTTTACGATTTAGCATCAAAAAGCAGCACAGAAATTGATACAGGCGAAGAAACCGACATTTATCTTCCGCGCTTAGAATGGACAAAAAACCCGGATATTTTGGCCATTCAACGGCTAAACAGGCTGCAAAACAAGTTGGAAATTCTGTTGGCAAACACCGCCACACAAACAGTTAAGCTGCTATATAGCGAAACCAATCCCTACTATATTGAAATTGACAACAACCTGACTTTTTTGCCCGATAGCAAACATTTTTTGATCACCAGCGAAAAAGATGGTTTCAACCACCTATATATATATGGTATGGATGGCAAACTGGTTAAACAACTTACAGAAGGTGCGTGGGACATCACGAAATTTTATGGTTTTCAGGCGCAAAACGATAAGGTTTACTATCAAAGCACAGAAACTTCACCACTCGATCGTCAGATCTATCAGGTAAATCTGAAAGGAAAAAAGACACAGCTGACGCAAACGCCAGGCACCAACGACGCCAGCTTTAGCAGCGATTTCAGTCATTTTATCAACACCCAAAGCGATGCCAATACACCGCCTGTTTTCAGTGTTTATAATCAGAAAGGCAAGCAGTTGCGCGTACTCGAAGAAAACATTGCTTTGAAAAGCAGACTCACCGCTTATACGCTCAGCCCAAAAACATTTTTCAGCTTTACTGATAGCAACACCACCTTGCCCAATGGAGAAATAGTAGCACTGAATGGCTGGCAGATATTGCCACACAATTTTGATTCTACCAAAACCTATCCCGTTTTGGTGTACGTATATGGTGGTCCCGGCTCACAAACCGTGAATAACAGTTGGGCCTGGAACGACTATTTCTGGCACCAGCTTTTGGCACAAAAAGGCTATATAGTGGTGTCGGTTGATAATCGCGGCACCGGCGCTCGTGGTGAGATATTTAAGAAAATGACTTATAAAGAGTTGGGCAAGTATGAAACCGAAGATATGATTGCCACAGCTAACTACCTTGCTGAACTGCCTTATGTCAATAAGGAGAAGATTGGCATTTACGGCTGGAGTTATGGCGGCTATATGTCGAGCCTAGCCATCACCAAAGGTGCCGATTATTTTAACACGGCCGTGGCAGTTGCTCCTGTAACCAACTGGCGCTATTACGACAATATTTACACCGAGCGCTTTATGCAAAAACCTCAAGACAATCCTGATGGCTACGATGACAATTCACCCATCAATCATGTAGAAAAGCTCAAAGGGAATTATTTGTTAGTACATGGCAGTGCTGACGATAACGTGCATTATCAAAACTCAATGGATATGATAACAGCCTTAGTGAAAGCCGACAAACAGTTTGAATTGATGATTTATCCTGACAAAAACCATGGAATCTATGGTGGAAATACGCGCAAACACCTTTTTGATAAAATCACAAAATTCCTGGAAGACAATTTAAAATAGCCAATAACAAATCAATAAATGGTGCAGAAAAATTGTAGATAACTGAAATTGATTATCTTTGCGGCGCAAATTATTTTTTTTTAACCTTAAAGAAAGAGAGTGTAATTAACATGATTATTATTCCAGTAAAAGAAGGCGAAAGCATCGACCGCGCGCTGAAGAAGTACAAAAGAAAGTTTGAAAAAACCGGTGTGGTAAAAGAACTTCGTAACCGTCAAAAATTCTCTAAACCATCTGTGGTTAATAGGGAACGAAGACTGAAAGCTATCTACATTCAGCAGCTCAGGCAAGCGGAAGAAAATTAGCCATCAAGCTTTACTCGAATTAAAAAAACTTTGTTGTTTCGTAGTTCTTTACTACATTTACAACAAAGTTTTTTTTTGTTGATGGAAACGATACCTGCTTTTATACGTTATTTAAAGACTGAACGACGTTGCTCGCCGCATACGCTCAGTGCTTATACGCTTGATTTAAAAAGCTTTGAGGAGTTTATTTCTCAAAATTACGATAACTATAGCCTTCTCGAAGTGAACCGAAATATGGTTCGTGCCTTTATGAGTGAGCTTAAAAACAAAGGACTAAACAACCGTTCTGTCAACAGAAAACTCTCCAGCTTAAAATCTTTTTACACTTTTCTGGAAAAAAAACAGCACATCAGTCAAAATCCAGTGGGTTTGGTGAGAATGCTCAAAACAGCCAAAAATCTACCGGAATTTGTTCCCGAATCAATTATTGAAAACCATAATAGCATCGAAGCAGAAACTTTCCCGGAAATCAGAGACCAGCTTATTTTCGAAATCTTATATCAAACAGGTATGCGTCGTGCCGAATTATGCAGCTTGCGCGACGAAAATATCGACTTCGCATCCATGACAATTAAAGTACACGGAAAACGAAATAAAGAACGACTTATTCCGTTTACAATAAAACTGGGCAAACTGATTAAAAGTTACTATAAAATGCGAAACAGCGCACTCCAAGCAGAACATTTCGATACGGCGATTGTTACAAATAAAGGACAAAAGTGTTACGCAGGACTTATATACAGGAGTATCAACAGCCAACTAAGTGCGCTGTCAAATCTATCCAAAGCAAGTCCGCATGTATTGCGTCATACTTTCGCCACGCACCTCTTAAACAGCGGCGCTGATTTGTTGGCCATAAAAGAACTTTTGGGGCACACATCGCTGGTCGCCACGCAAGTTTATACCCACAGCACCATTGACAAACTGAAAGAAATTCACAAACAAGCCCATCCAAGTGGCTAATTACTAACCATAAAAATAGGTCTATCATGAAAGTAAACATTAACTCGGTACATTTTAAAGTAGATCAAAAGTTAGAAAGTTTTCTGACAAATAAGATCGAAAAGCTGTCGTCAAAACACGCAGAAGTTATGGGTTCGGAGGTTACACTCAAGCTTGAGAACACCGAAACACCGGAGAACAAAATCACCGAAATCCGCATCTTACTCAAAGGCAATGATTTGTTTGCCAGTAAGCAGAGCAAATCCTTTGAAGAGGCTGCTGATGCAGCAATCGATGCACTTAAAAAGCAACTAGAAAAACACAAAGGGAAAAATAAATAGCCTAATGCGGTTTATGTTTAAGGAGTATTTTTCTGACTCCGATAATTAATATAGCTCACCTGCCAGTGAGTTCAAATCTCGGATATTAAGAGGTGGTTTAATCGCCACAGCGAAAAAGAATAAATTTATCAGGGATAAAAAAGTTGCTGGCAGGTGTTTATTTTTTATTAAGTTATTTATCCATATACCTGTTTTACATCTAATTACGGAGCTATTAGTCTTTTTCTTATACTTTTTCTTAAATTTTCTTGGTGGATTAAATTAATCTATCTATTTTTGCAAACCTTTTTGAACAGGAAAATCACAAAAAGTCGTTCTTTTTACAGCATGCCGGTGTAGCTCAGTTGGCCAGAGCAGCTGATTTGTAATCAGCTGGTCGGGGGTTCGAATCCCTCCACCGGCTCATGTAAGTTTATTGTATCACATTAAAATCGGGGGAGTACCAGAGCGGTCAAATGGGGCAGACTGTAAATCTGTTGGCGCAGCCTTCGGAGGTTCGAATCCTCCCTCCCCCACTGATGATTGCGGGAATAGCTCATTTGGTAGAGCGACAGCCTTCCAAGCTGTAGGTGGCCGGTTCGAGCCCGGTTTCCCGCTCAAAAGCCGATGTAGCTCAGGGGTAGAGCACTTCCTTGGTAAGGAAGGGGTCATGAGTTCAATTCTCATCATTGGCTCAGTGAATATTTTTCTAAAACACCTTAAATAAACAAAGTAGATATGGCTAAAGCAAAATTTGAAAGATCCAAGCCACACGTTAACATTGGAACTATTGGTCACGTTGACCACGGCAAAACTACCTTAACGGCAGCTATTACTCAAACATTAGCTGACATAGGTCTGTCTGAGTTTAAATCTTTTGATTCGATCGACTCAGCTCCTGAAGAAAAAGAAAGAGGTATTACTATTAATACTTCTCACGTTGAGTACATGACAGAAAACCGCCACTATGCGCACGTTGACTGTCCTGGTCACGCTGACTACGTGAAAAACATGGTAACTGGTGCTGCCCAGATGGATGGCGCTATCATTGTTGTTGCAGCTACAGACGGTCCTATGCCACAAACCCGTGAGCACATCCTGCTCGCTCGTCAGGTTGGTGTACCTCGTTTGGTTGTGTTTATGAACAAAGTTGACCTTGTTGACGACGAAGAGTTGATTGAACTTGTTGAAATGGAAATCAGAGATCTGTTGACATTTTACAAGTTTGATGGTGACAACACACCTGTGATAAAGGGTTCAGCTCTTGGCGGTCTTAACAAAGAACCAAAATGGGTTGAAAAAATTGTTGAACTGATGGCTGCCTGCGATGACTGGATCCCACTGCCACAGCGCGATCAAGACAAACCTTTCCTTATGCCCGTTGAGGACGTGTTCTCAATCACCGGTCGTGGAACGGTTGCTACAGGTAGAATTGAAACTGGTGTTATTAACACAGGCGATCCTGTTGATATTATTGGTATGGGTGCTGAAAAACTCAAATCAGTTGTTACAGGAGTTGAAATGTTCCGCAAAATTCTCGACAGAGGTGAAGCTGGTGACAACGCAGGTCTGTTGCTTCGCGGTATCGACAAAGATGCTATCCGCAGAGGTATGGTAATTGCAGCCCCTGGCTCAGTTAAACCTCATGCACACTTCAAAGCTGAGGTATATATCCTCAAAAAAGAAGAAGGTGGCCGTCATACACCATTCCACAACAGATATCGTCCACAGTTCTATTTCAGAACAACTGACGTCACCGGAGAAATCATGCTTCCAGAAGGCGTTGAAATGGTAATGCCAGGAGACAACCTCACCATTGAAGTTCAACTGATTGCAGACATCGCAATGAATAAAGGATTGCGTTTTGCTATCCGCGAAGGTGGTCGCACTGTTGGAGCTGGTCAGGTAACTGAAATTATCTAGGATAACAATTATATTTAAAAGCAATTTAAAGGTGCTTTATCATTCAGGTAAGTACCTTTAAATTGCTTAATGAACGGGTGTAGCTCAATTGGTAGAGTAGCGGTCTCCAAAACCGTTGGTTGTGGGTTCGACTCCTACCACCCGTGCAACTAAAAGTTTAGATTCAATGTCAAAGATCGGTTTCGTAAATTACGCAAAGGAAAGTTATGTAGAGTTAATGCAGAAAGTTTCCTGGCCTACCTGGAGCGAGCTCCAAAGTAGTGCTATCGTTGTATCCATTGCTTCCCTGATAATCGCTTTTGTGGTTTATCTGATGGATAAGTCTTTCCAGACTATTTTAGAAAGCTTTTATAGGTTATTCTAAATAATGATGGAATTTGAATCTATGTGTGCATTAGCTAATTCTCAAGTTTTCAACCAGAAATGAGTGAACAAATAGAAAGAAAGTGGTATGTAATCCGTGCGATTAGTGGCAAGGAGAAAAAGGTAAAAGAATACCTTGAATCCGAAATTAGCCGCATGGGGTTGCAGGAACAGATTTCTCAGGTACTCATTCCAACGGAGAAGGTCTATCAAATCAGGAAAGGGAAAAAAATTAGCAAGGAGCGAAATTATTTCCCCGGCTATGTTTTAATAGAAGCTATCCTAACAGGTGAAATACCACACATCATTAAGAGCATTCCTAATGTGATTGGTTTTCTGGGAACAAAAGGAGAGGCTGATCCACTGCGTCCGTCAGAGGTTAACCGGATTTTGGGTAAAGTTGATGAACTCGCCGAAATGGGTGAAGAAGTTAACATCCCCTTTATCATTGGCGAAACCGTCACTGTTACTGATGGACCTTTTAATAGTTTTAGTGGCGTAATCGAAGAGATTAACGAAGAGAAGAAAAAACTCAAAGTTATGGTAAAGATCTTCGGACGAAAAACACCGCTGGAGCTAAGTTTTATGCAAGTGGAAAAGGAATAGTTAGGTCTGATGCACCAAACTTCCTAATTAACGATTTAATTAAGGATTAAAATGGCAAAAGAAGTAAGCGGATTAATTAAACTGCAAATCAAAGGAGGAGCCGCTAACCCCTCACCACCAGTTGGACCTGCATTAGGTTCGAAAGGTGTGAACATCATGGAGTTTTGTAAACAATTCAACGCCCGTACGCAAGATGTGGCAGGGAAAATCATTCCTGTTATCATTACAGTGTACAAAGATAAGTCGTTTGTTTTTGTTTTAAAATCACCACCGGTGGCTGTGCAAATCAGAGAATTAGCAAAACTCAAAAAAGGTTCTGCCGAACCTAATAGGGTTAAAGTTGGGAATCTGAACTGGGATCAGGTACGTAACATTGCTGAGGATAAGATGAAAGACTTAAATGCTTTCACCCTTGAATCGGCCATGCTTATGGTAGCTGGAACCGCGCGCAGTATGGGAGTAAGGGTAACCGGCGCTTCACCTTTTGAAAAAAACTAGGCAGTTGCCTGGTTTATTGCATTTTGTAGAACCTCAAATAAAAGCTAAAATGGCTAAAATTTCGAAACACAAAAAGGAAGCCCTTGCTAAGTTCGACAAAAGCAAAATTTACTCCTTGACAGAAGCAGTTGATATTGTTAAACAAATCACCTTCACCAAGTTCGACGCTTCAGTTGATCTTAACGTGCGCTTAGGTGTTGATCCCCGCAAGGCCAATCAAATGGTTCGTGGATCAGTAAAACTACCGCACGGTACAGGAAAAACAGCTCGTGTACTGGTGCTTTGTGCACCCGACAAAGAGCAGGAAGCAAAAGATGCTGGTGCCGACTATGTTGGTTTGGATGAGTACATCCAAAAAATCAAAGGTGGATGGACCGATATCGACGTGGTAATAACCACTCCTAACGTAATGCCTAAGGTTGGAGCTCTGGGACGTATCCTGGGGCCCCGTGGCTTGATGCCAAACCCTAAAACAGGCACCGTTACGATGGATATTGCTAATGCTGTTAACGAAGTAAAGGCTGGTAAAATCGACTTTAAGGTTGACAAGTATGGCATCATTCATGCCGGAGTTGCTAAAGTAAGTTTCAGCGAAGACAAAATTTTTGACAACGCTAAAGAGCTAATTACAACAATTGTAAAGCTCAAACCTGCTGCAGCTAAAGGAACTTACGTAAAAAGTATTTACCTCTCAAGCACGATGAGTCCCGGTATTCAGGTCGAACTGAAATCAGTAACTAGTAGTAGTTAAGCACTAAAAGGAAGTTAATGACATGAAAAAAGACGATAAGCTAGCAGTCATTCAGTCCATGACGGATCAGCTAAACCAAAGTACAAACTTCTACCTGGCTGACACCTCCGAATTAGATGCGGAGAAAACCAGCGATCTTAGAAGACTTTGTTATAGCCGCAACGTTAGGCTTGTTGTAGTAAAAAACACTTTACTGCGCAAAGCTATGGAGAATGCCGGCAAAGACTACAACGAACTTTACGACACCCTCAAAGGTGCCACTTCAGTGATGTTTTCAGATGCCGGAAATGCACCTGCAAAACTGATCAAGGAGTTTCGTAAAAAATCAGACAGACCTATTCTTAAAGGTGCTTATATTGAAGAGTCTGTATATATTGGCGACGACCAATTGGATTTCCTCATCAGTATCAAATCTAAGAATGAACTCATCGCTGACCTTATTGCACTCTTGCAATCACCAGCTAAAAATGTTATTGGTGCATTGCAGTCGGGCGGTCATACCTTAAGCGGTGTGCTTCAAACACTCTCTGAAAGATCAGAATAAACAACCGAATGATTATCATTCACTCAAAATAAAATTATTGTAAATCACTTAATCCGATAATAAAATGGCAGATTTAAAAGCTTTCGCAGAGCAATTAGTAAACCTTACTGTTAAAGAAGTAAACGAACTAGCAGGAATCCTGAAAGACGAATATGGTATTGAGCCAGCAGCAGCAGCAGCCGTTATGGCAGCTCCAGCAGGTGCTGAAGCCGCAGCAGTTGAAGAACAGACTTCTTTTGACGTAATCTTGAAAGCAGCCGGTGCATCTAAACTTGCAGTAGTTAAATTGGTAAAAGAACTCACCAGCCTTGGCCTGAAAGAAGCCAAAGAATTGGTGGACTCAGCACCAAAAGCTGTTAAAGAAGGTGTTAGTAAAGACGAAGCCAACGCACTTAAATCACAACTTGAAGAAGCAGGTGCAGAGGTTGAAGTTAAATAAGAAGGATCTTTTTCCGCAAAACATCTGGCAAAACAACCTCTATCTCAGCTAAATGGGATAGAGGTTTTGCGCCTTTTTTGCAATTTCACGAACACGTTCTTTTTATTTGTATTATAGCCTCATTTACAGGCTCTTAAAACTTTAAGACTTTGGCAGAAAAAACTTCGGAAAGAATCAGTTTCGCATCCACCAGATATCAATTAGATTATCCGGACTTTTTGGATATTCAGCTTCAATCTTTTCAGGACTTCTTCCAGCTGGAAACAAATCCTGAAAATCGTAAAAACGAAGGCCTCTTTAAGGTCTTCGCTGAAAATTTTCCAATTACGGATGCTAGAAACAATTTTGTACTCGAATTCCTCGATTACTTTGTCGATCCTCCACGCTATTCTTTAGCGGAGTGTATCGAACGTGGGCTCACCTATAGTGTGCCGCTCAAAGCAAAACTTAAACTCTATTGTACCGATCCCGAACACGAAGACTTTGAAACTATTGTGCAGGATGTATATCTGGGTATGATCCCATATATGTCGCCAAAAGGTACTTTCATTGTCAATGGTGCAGAACGCGTGGTAGTGTCACAGCTGCACCGCTCACCCGGTGTATTCTTCGGACAACATAAACATGCAAACGGAACAACCTTGTTCTCGGCAAGAATCATCCCTTTCAAAGGATCGTGGATGGAGTTTTCTACCGATATCAATAATGTGATGTATGCCTATATTGATCGAAAAAAGAAACTCCCGGTAACTACTTTACTGCGTGCCATCGGTTTTGAAACAGACAAAGATATTCTGGAGATTTTTAATCTGGCAGAAGAAATTAAAGTTAGCAAGGCAGGCCTCAAACGTGTGCTGGGCCGGAAACTCGCAGCCAGAGTTGTTCGTTCCTGGATTGAAGACTTCGTGGATGAAGACACCGGTGAGGTAGTTTCCATCGAAAGAAATGAAGTAATCATCGAACGGGAAACAATCCTAGAAACTGAACATATTGATCTGATCGTAGATTCAGGTGTAAAAACAGTTTTGCTGCACCGTGAAGATTTTAATACTTCAGATTATTCCATCATCTTTAATACACTCCAAAAAGATACGGCAAACTCCGAAAAAGAAGCCGTTGAGTTCATCTATCGCCAGTTGCGTAATGCTGAGCCGCCTGATGAAGAAACAGCAAGAGGTATTATCGATAAACTATTTTTCTCGGATAAACGCTATGATTTGGGTGAAGTTGGTCGTTATAGAATCAACCGCAAGCTCAATCTTGATATCCCAGAAGATACCAAAGTACTTACAAAACAAGATATTATATCTATCATCAAACACCTAATCGAGTTAGCCAATAACAAGACTGATGTTGATGATATTGACCATTTGAGTAACAGACGCATCAGAACTGTAGGCGAGCAGCTTTACAGTCAGTTTGGTGTTGGTTTGGCACGTATGGCGCGTACCATTCGCGAAAGAATGAACGTGCGCGACAACGAGGTGTTCACACCTACCGACCTTATCAACGCAAAAACACTCTCATCGGTCATCAATTCCTTCTTTGGAACAAACCAGCTTTCGCAATTTATGGATCAAACCAACCCCCTCTCCGAGGTTACGCACAAAAGGCGTATCTCTGCATTGGGGCCAGGAGGTTTGTCGCGTGAGCGTGCCGGCTTTGAAGTGCGCGACGTTCATTATACACACTACGGACGCCTTTGTACCATCGAAACCCCTGAAGGACCAAACATTGGTTTGATCTCTTCACTTTGCGTGTTCGCAAAAATCAACAGGCTCGGATTTATCGAAACACCTTACCTGGACGTTCAGGAGGGTAAAATCGATATGGACAAAGAACCTATATACCTGAGTGCAGAAGAAGAAGAAACAAAGATTATCGCACAGGCCAATACAGAAGTTGGCGAAGATGGCACCTTCCACGATGAAGATGTTAAAGTGCGTTATCTGGCTGACTACCCTATCGTTAACCGAATAAAGGTTGACCTTATTGACGTGGCGCCAAATCAGATTGCCTCTATTGCTGCCTCACTTATTCCATTTTTGGAGCATGATGATGCTAACCGCGCCCTGATGGGTTCAAACATGATGCGCCAGGCCGTACCACTTATGGTTGCTGAAGCTCCTATTGTAGGAACAGGAATTGAAAGAAACGTTGCCCGCGACTCCCGTGTTTTGCTTCATGCTGAAGGAACCGGCGAGGTGCTTTATGTTGATGCAGACAAAATTACCATCAAATATGAGCGTGACGAAAACGAGAAACTCGTTAGCTTCGACGATGATATAAAGTCATACAAGCTCATCAAATACGCCCGAACGAACCAAAATACCAATATGAACCTTAAACCTATCGTGACCAGAGGTCAGAAGGTTACTAAAGGTCAGGTGCTGTGCGAGGGCTATGGAACAGAAAACGGTGAACTCGCTATCGGTCGTAACCTCATGGTGGCATTTATGCCTTGGAAAGGTTATAACTTTGAGGATGCCATTGTTATCTCCGAGAAAATAGTAAAAGAAGATATCTTCACCTCTATTCACGTTGAAGAATTCAGCTTGGAAGTTAGAGATACCAAACGTGGTATCGAAGAACTTACGAATGACATTCCTAACGTGAGTGCTGAAGCTACGAAAGATCTGGACGAAAACGGCCTGATCAGAATTGGTGCTGAAGTGAACGAAGGTGACATCCTTATCGGAAAAATTACACCAAAAGGTGAGAGCGATCCTACTCCAGAAGAAAAACTGTTGAGAGCTATCTTTGGCGACAAAGCCGGCGATGTGAAAAACGCTTCTCTAAAAGCGCCACCATCTATGAAAGGTGTGGTGATTCAGAAAAAGCTTTTCTCAAGAGTGGTAAAAGACAGAAAATCAAAGGTTAAAGACAAAGACCTTATCAGTGATCTCGATGCTTCTCAACGCAAAGAGACAACAGTTTTGAAAGACAAGTTGGTTGACAAGCTGATTGTATTGCTCAATGGCCGCACAAGCCAGGGTGTATTTAATAATTTCAAAGAACAAGTTGTTCCCAAGAAAGCGAAGTTCTCCCAAAAGATCCTGATTGGTATTGATTATGCCAATATTAATCCTAACAAATGGACTACGGATAAAGAGCGCAACGAAATGATCAAGAAGTTGATCAACAACTACAATATAAAGCAAAAAGAAATTTTAGGTATCTACAACCGTAAGAAATTTGTAGCCAGTGTTGGCGACGAACTCCCTAATGGTATTGTACAGATGGCTAAAGTTTATGTAGCTAAAAAACGTAAGCTCAATATTGGTGATAAAATGGCCGGACGCCACGGTAACAAAGGTATTGTTGCGCGTATCGTTCGAGAGGAAGATATGCCATTCCTTGAAGATGGAACACCTGTTGATATCGTCTTGAACCCACTCGGTGTACCATCGCGTATGAACCTTGGACAGATTTACGAAACTGTGCTGGGCTGGGCAGGCAAGAAACTAGATAAGAAGTTTGCCACACCAATTTTTGATGGTGCTACAATTGATCAAATCAATGGTTATCTAAAAGAAGCAGGTCTTCCTAAAAATGGTAGTGTTTATCTGTATGATGGTGGTACCGGCGAGCGTTTTGATCAGCCGGCTACAGTAGGATACATCTATATGTTGAAACTGCATCACATGGTTGACGACAAGATGCACGCGCGTTCTATCGGCCCCTATTCACTTATTACACAGCAGCCGTTGGGCGGTAAAGCCCAATTTGGTGGACAGCGTTTTGGTGAGATGGAGGTCTGGGCACTCGAGGCATTTGGAGCCAGCAATATACTTCAGGAAATCCTAACAGTAAAATCTGATGATGTGGTGGGCCGCGCCAAAGCTTATGAAGCTATTGTGAAAGGTGACAATATGCCTATTCCCGGAATCCCCGAATCATTCAATGTATTGATTCACGAGTTACGCGGACTTGGCCTTGAAATTACCTTCGACTAATAAAAATTTGCACTGTTCCGATATGTTTCGGGACAGTGCCATTTTCAGTTCTTTAATATAAACAGATCCAAATATATGGCTTTCAGAAAAGACAATCCAAACAGTAACTTTTCTAAAATAACAATCAGTCTTTCATCGCCCGAAATCATTCTTGAGCGGTCAAGTGGAGAAGTGCTGAAACCAGAAACTATCAATTACCGCACCTATAAACCGGAACGCGATGGCCTATTCTGCGAACGCATCTTCGGTCCTGTAAAAGACTGGGAATGCCATTGTGGAAAATACAAACGTATTCGCTACAAAGGCATAGTTTGTGACCGTTGTGGAGTTGAAGTTACCGAAAAGAAAGTCAGACGCGAACGCATGGGACACATTCAGCTTGTTGTTCCTGTAGCGCATATCTGGTACTTCCGCTCGCTTCCTAACAAAATCGGAGCTTTGCTTGGTTTGCAAACCAAAAAGCTCGATATGATTATCTATTATGAGCGCTATGTGGTTATCCAGTCGGGGATAAAAGAACAAGACGATATTCACTATATGGACTTCCTCACCGAAGAAGAATATCTTGATATCCTTGAAACTTTACCTCCTGATAATCAGCATCTGCAAGACGATGATCCCAATAAATTTATTGCCAAGATGGGCGCCGAAGCAATTCACGATTTACTGGCTCGTCTTGACCTGGATCAAATGTCTTTTGACCTACGTCATAAGGCCAATACCGAAACATCGCAGCAACGCAAAGCAGATGCTCTCAAAAGACTTCAGGTTTTTGAAGCCTTCAGAGATGCCCGCACCCGTATAGAAAACAGGCCTGAATGGATGATCGTAAAAGTAGTCCCGGTAATTCCGCCAGAGCTGCGTCCGCTCGTTCCATTGGATGGTGGTCGTTTTGCTACATCCGACCTCAACGACCTGTATCGCCGTGTTATCATCAGAAATAACAGGTTAAAACGCCTGATAGAAATCAAAGCTCCAGACGTAATTATGCGTAACGAAAAACGTATGTTGCAAGAAGCTGTTGATTCTTTGTTCGATAACTCACGTAAAGCCAGTGCTGTAAAAACAGAATCAAACCGTCCGCTCAAATCACTGAGCGACAGCTTAAAAGGTAAACAAGGACGTTTCCGCCAAAACTTATTGGGTAAACGTGTTGACTACTCAGGGCGTTCAGTAATTGTGGTAGGACCAAACCTGAATCTCAACGAATGCGGACTGCCAAAAGATATGGCTTCCGAGTTGTTCAAGCCGTTCATCATTCGTAAAATGCTTGAAAGAGGCATCGTAAAAACAGTGAAATCGGCCAAGAAAATCGTTGACCGTAAAGATCCTGTAGTTTGGGATATCCTGGAAAGTATTTTGAAAGGACATCCGGTTATGCTTAACCGTGCTCCTACCCTTCACCGTCTGGGTATTCAGGCTTTCCAGCCAAAACTGGTGGAAGGAAAAGCTATTCAACTTCACCCACTGGTGTGTACCGCTTTCAACGCTGACTTTGATGGTGACCAAATGGCTGTGCATGTACCCCTTGGTAATGCTGCTATTCTGGAAGCTCAGGTACTGATGCTGGCTTCTCACAATATCCTAAATCCTGCTAACGGTGCACCTATCACCGTACCTTCGCAGGACATGGTTTTAGGCCTTTATTATATTACCAAACCCCGCAAGCACAGCGAAGACCACCCCGTAAGAGGTGAGGGTAAACGCTTTTATGCAGCGGAAGAGGTGATTATCGCATACAACGAAAATAGAATTGACCTGCACGCCATGATTCACGTAAGGGTGAAGATAAAAGAAAAAGGTCAGTTGGTAGAGCAAATGATCGAAACCACAGTAGGACGCGTACTCTTTAATGAAGTGGTTCCTGAAGGGTTTGGATTTGTAAATCAGCTTCTTACCAAGAAATCACTCCGTGATATTATTGGTAAATTGGTAAAAGAGCAAGGAACAGCCGTTACTTCTAATTTTTTGGACGACATCAAAAACATGGGCTTCAAGATGGCATACAAAGGAGGACTCTCTTTCAACCTCGGAAACGTGAAAGTTCCGGCAATGAAAGAAGTGCTTATCGGTCAGGCCAACGAAGAAGTGGCAGAGGTGCTCGCCAACTACAATATGGGTTTCATTACCAATAACGAACGCTATAACCAGATTATTGATATCTGGACACATACCAACTCACGTCTGACCAATACGGTAATGCAGGAGCTTACTCTTGACGACCAGGGCTTTAATCCGGTATATATGATGCTTGATTCTGGTGCAAGGGGATCAAAAGAACAGATTCGTCAGCTCTCAGGAATGAGGGGTTTGATGGCTAAGCCGCAGAAATCAGGTGCATCAGGAGGTGAGATTATTGAAAACCCCATCCTCTCTAACTTTAAAGAAGGACTGTCGGTACTTGAGTACTTTATTTCTACACACGGTGCACGTAAAGGTTTGGCTGATACCGCCCTCAAAACCGCCGATGCCGGTTACCTCACACGTAGGTTGGTGGATGTGGCTCAGGATGTTGTTATCAACGAAAAAGACTGTGGAACACTGCGTGGACTAACTATTTCTGCCCTGAAAAAGAGCGAGGAAGTAGTAGAATCGCTATACGATCGCATACTTGGACGTGTTGCATTGCATGATATTTATGATCCTTCAACAGGTGAACTCATCATTTTGGGTGGTGAAGAGATTACGGAAGAAATTGCTGAAGTAATTCAAGAATCACCCATCGAAAATGTTGAAATCAGGTCCGTACTTACCTGCGAATCAAAACGCGGTGTATGTGCCAACTGCTACGGACGTAACCTCTCATCAGGTCAACTGGTCCAAAAAGGTGAAGCTGTAGGTGTTATCGCTGCCCAGTCCATCGGTGAACCTGGTACTCAGCTCACGCTGCGTACGTTCCACGTTGGGGGCACCGCCTCTAACATAGCCGTATTGTCGAAAATTGAAGCCAAATTTGCCGGAATCTTAGAAATTGATGAGCTGCGTTCAGTTGATTTCAACAGAGGTGACAAAAATCTCGAAATCGTTCTCGGACGTTCGGCTGAAATGAAAATTATAGACAAGAGAACCGGCGTTGTGCTTACTTCGAGCAATATTCCTTACGGTGCAAATCTGTATATAAAAAATGGCAGCGAAGTAGCAAAAGGTGATTTCATCAGCGACTGGGATCCGTACAACGCTGTTATTCTTTCAGAGGTTGAAGGAAAAGTCAGCTTTGAAAACGTAATTGAGGGCCTTACTTATCGCGTCGAATCCGATGAGCAAACCGGCTATAATGAAAAGGTTATCGTTGAAAGCAGACAGAAATCCAAAAACCCAACCCTTAAAATCCTCGACAAACATAACGAAGTCATCAAATCATACGATATTCCTGTTGGCGCACACATTATGATTGAAGAAGGCGATATGGTGAAAGCGGGTGGAATGCTCGTAAAAATTCCACGTGCTATTGGAAAATCGGGTGATATCACTGGTGGTTTGCCACGTGTTACCGAGCTGTTTGAAGCACGTAATCCTTCAGATCCTGCCGTAGTATCGGAGATTGACGGTGTTGTTTCGTTTGGTAAAAAACTGAAACGTGGTAACCGTGAAGTTATCGTTACTTCTAAAACAGGTGAAGAGAAAAGCTATCTTGTTGCCACTTCCAAACAAATTCTGGCACAGGAAAATGACTTTGTGAAAGCTGGCATGGCACTTTCTGAAGGTGCGATCACGCCTGCCGACATCTTGTCAATCAAAGGACCAATGAAGGTTCAGGAATATATTGTGAACGAAGTGCAGGAGGTTTATCGCTTACAAGGTGTAAAGATTAACGACAAACACTTTGAGGTTATCGTGCGTCAGATGATGCGTAAAGTTTCGGTGGAAGATCCGGGCGATACACGCTTCCTCGAAGGTGAGTTGATCAATAAAATCGACTTCCAAGAAGAAAATGACGAAATCTTTGGAAAGAAAGTGATTACTGAACCGGGCGACTCAGACAATCTGAAACTCGGTCAGATTATTACCGCCCGCAAATTGCGCGATGAAAACTCGCTGCTGAAACGGAAGGATAAAAAACTGGCCGAAGCCAGAGAAGCAAAACCTGCTACTGCCTTCCAGATTCTGCAAGGTATTACACGCGCTTCGCTGCAAACAAACAGCTTTATCTCTGCCGCTTCCTTCCAGGAAACGACAAAGGTGCTCACCCTGGCCTCTATCAATGCCAAATCTGACGAGCTAAAAGGCTTGAAAGAAAACGTAATTGTTGGCCATAAGATTCCTGCTGGTACTGGCTTACGTGAGTATGAAGACTTGATTGTAGGTTCACGCTCCGAATACGAAGCTGTTATGGAAGCTGCTTCGCGTACCTTAAAACCGGAAACATCGAAAAAGTAATTTCATGAAATAATCAAAAGCAGTTAGGTTAGCGTTGATGTTTCAACCGGCTTAACTGCTTTTTTAATACCCCAACAAAATGGCTGAAAATAAACCTAAAAATCAAATTAACATCGAGCTGAGCGAAGAAGTTGCCGAAGGCACCTATTCCAACCTCGCCATTATCACGCATTCACAATCTGAATTTATCGTTGATTTTGTGAAACTTATGCCGGGTGTGCAAAAAGCTAAAGTAAAATC
>JALNZT010000029.1 GCA_023229135.1 Bacteroidales bacterium | reverse complement strand
TGTAAAGGATTTCTTTTCTCGCATAACTAAAAAATTTAAAGTGAATAATTTTACATTATACGCATTTATGAAATTCTTATCTTTACTGCATATTTTGAAAGCTATCCCGAAGGGATTTAGTTCAACAATGTATAAAAATAATAGCCGGTTCAGTTGTAAATTCAAGGGTTGTAGCCCGCTTCAACTTTTGTGTATTTTGACAGGAAAGTGCCACGCAATCGGCTACTATTCTCATACTTAACGTTGTACCCAATGCAAGAAAAATCGTGCAAGCTAGAAAGTTGTATATTTGTAACTGTTGAAAATGAAAGATAATGACAGATAAGAATTCTAAAGATAAAAAGTTACAAATAAGAAATAGTACCGCTGAATTTTTGGTGTTTACGAATCAAAACAGGACTTCTACTATAGAAGTCCGATATGAGGATGAATCAATTTGGTTAAGCCAAAAGTTGATGGCGGAATTATTTGATGTAGAAGTAAATACGATAAATTACCATTTAAAGGAGGCTTTCAAAAGCTCTGAAATTCAAGAAGATGGAACTGTTCGAAAATTTCGAATAGTTCAAAAAGAAGGAAAACGACAAGTTAATCGTGATATTGATTTTTATAATCTTGACGCTATTATTTCAGTAGGATACCGAGTGAATTCTGTTCGAGCAACGCAATTTAGACAATGGGCAACACAAGTTTTAAGAGAATATGCCATAAAAGGATATGTTCTTGATAAAAGACGAATGGAAAACGGAGCATTCCTCGATGAAGATTACTTTGAGAATTTACTCGAAGAAATCAGAGAAATTCGATTAAGTGAACGTCGTTTCTATCAAAAAATCACAGACATATATTCTACAAGCGTTGACTATAATACTGATGCTCCTACTACAAAGGATTTTTTTGCAAAGGTTCAAAATAAATTACATTATGCAATTCACAACCATACTGCAGCCGAATTGATTGTTAAAAGAGCAAACAGCAAGAAAGAACATATGGGGTTAACCTCATGGAAAAATAGTCCGAAAGGAAAGATTCTGAAAAGTGATGTTTCAATTGCTAAGAACTACCTAAATCAAGAAGAATTGGAGTCACTAGGTCGAATTGTCAATGCTTATTTGGATTTAGCGGAAGAAAGAGCAAAGCGTAAAATTCCAATGACAATGGAGGATTGGGCAAAGAGACTTGATTTGTTTTTGCAGTTTGACGATAGAAAAATACTTCAGAATGCAGGTGCAATAAGCGCAACAATAGCAAAATCACATGCAGAAAGTGAATTTGAAAAATACCGCATAATACAAGACCAACTTTACCAATCTGACTTTGATAAATTAATAAATAAATTGGGAGAGCCAGATGATGAATAAAGCACTGGGTACAACACGCGGTCATAAAACATTGCGCGGATAGTGCTAAGTTTTAACGAAATAACATTTAATAAACGGCTTAGCGGGCTGATAATTTTGAGCTTTGAAATGCGCAACGATTTTATACCGCAGGCCGTTATGGCACATGTTGAATGACCGCAAGCTACAAAACAGAACTGAAACTAAGTAATAGCTATTCATGATTTTTGTATCTTTGATAAAAATATATTGTCATGGAATCTTTAGGAATTGAAATAGTAAATCCGAAAGCAAAGCGATTGCTTAAAAACCTGGCCGACATGGAATTAATCAGGATAAAAAAAGAGAAAGTTAAATCTGATTTTTCTGAACTGCTGAGCAAATTGAGAAGTCAATCCGGGGATGCCCCATCTTTAGAAGAAATCACTAAAGAAGTTGAATCGGTTAGAAAAGCCCGGTATGAGAAGTAAAAAGGTCATTCTTGACACGAATCTTTGGATTAGCTTTCTTATCACTAAAGATTTTAGCTTTTTAGATAAGTATATCGAGAATGGGAAAATAAAACTCGTTTTCTCTGAAGAGTTAATTCAAGAATTTTTAGCAGTTTCTTCTCGACCAAAATTTAAGAAATACTTTGCTGACAAAGACGTTGAGCGTTTGCTGCACTTTTTTGATAAATATGGAGATTTAGTAAAAGTAAACTCAACTCTGAATTAGAACTATGCCGGGACAGTAAAGATAATTTTTTGCTGAATCTTGCAACTGACAGTCAGGCAGACTATCTTGTTACCGGAGACAATGACCTGCTCGAAATCGGGAACGTGCAAAAAACGAAAATCCTCGCTATAAAAGAATTGAAAAAAGAATTTAAGAAAAACACGATGCCATAACATACTGTAAATTTCATGGCGGGGACGGTGCGATATTTGAGCGTTGGTCTCCCGCGTGTACCCCAATTCAGGCTGAAAAGTCTGCTCACCGCAACCGGCACGCAACTTAGAGTTTACCGTTGTGGTGCATTTTGACGAACAACCGAACATTTAAGATAATATAGAATATGAACGAAATAATTTGTCCTAATTGTAAAAAAGCATTTAAGGTTGACGAAGCTGGATTTGCTGATATACTTAAACAAGTTCGTGACCATCAATTCGAGGAAGAACTTAACAACCGACTTGCTCTTGCGGAAAAAGAAAAGGAAAGTGCTGTTGAACTTGCTAAAGCAAATACCAAAAACTCATTGCAAGAAGAATTAGCTAAAAAAGACAAGGAAATAACAGAACTAAAGGCTAATAGCAAAAGTGAATTAATAGAAAAATTAGCAGAAAAAGATAGCATTTTAGCAGAACTAAAGTCTAAAATAGAAAATTTTGAAACTGTGAAAGAGTTGGCTGTTTCAAAGGCTACAAAAGAGATTGAAAAGCAACGAGACACTTTAGAAAATGATATTAAAACGAAAGAATTAGAAAAGCAAAACATTAAAAATTCTTTAGAACAAAAGTATTCAGCAGAACTAAAGACCAAAGAAGACATCATCAAATATAAAGACGATGAAATTGCACGTTTTAAAGATATGAAGTTGAAGCTATCAACTAAAATGTTAGGCGAAAGTTTAGAGCAACATTGCGAAATTGAATTTAACAAACTTCGTGCAACTGCTTTTCAAAAAGCCTATTTTGAAAAAGACAATGATTCTAGTGGAGGAACAAAAGGCGATTTCATATACAGGGAAACCGATGATGCGGGAAATGAAATCATTTCGATTATGTTTGAAATGAAAAATGAAAATGATGAAACTTCAACAAAAAAAAGAAACGAAGATTTCTTTGCAAAATTAGATAAAGACCGTCAAGCTAAAAATTGTGAATATGCTGTGTTAGTTTCACTTTTAGAAGCGGAAAATGAATTCTATAATAATGGAATAGTAGATGTATCACATAGGTTCGAGAAAATGTATGTCGTTCGACCTCAATTTTTTATTCCAATTATAACTCTACTTCGTAATGCAGCAATGAATTCCTTGAAATATAAACAGGAACTAAATTTGATGAGAAATCAAAATTTAGATATCACCAATTTTGAGGAAAAAATTGATGCGTTTAGAAAAGGATTTGCTTATAATTATGATTTAGCAAGTCGAAAATTTAAGACTGCAATTGATGAAATTGATAAAACTATATCACATCTGCATATACCGGCCAATGTGTGCCAGCTAAACCGGAGTATTTGTGCCAGTGTAAACGCGCATAAATTCTAGACCAAAATTAAACATTAATTTGATTGTTAATTGTCACATTAATTTGATTACGATTTCCATTTTATTAAAGGAGTTTATTTTTTCTCAGTGAGTCGCCTTTGAGTTGTAAACGATGAGACGAGTTGACCAGACGATCCAGTATAGCATCAGCTACAGTTCCTTCGCCAATAATTTCATGCCAGACAGATACCGGGAGTTGTGAGCTGATAATCAGTGACGAGCGATCATATTTACTTTCAATGATGTCCATCAGTATTTGGCGTGACTGACTGTCAAAGCCCGAGAGCCCAAAATCATCCAGAATGATCAGTTCAGTTTTTTCAATTTGTTGTAGCGTTTTAGTGTAGGTGCCCTCCAGACGTGCCAGTTTTAGGTTATCCAGCAGTCTGGAAGTGTTAAAATAGCGCGTTTTAATAAGCATCATGCAGGCTTGATGACCAAGTGCTTGTGCAAGGTAGCTTTTGCCTGTTCCGGTAGCACCGGTGATGATGATGTTTTCATGATTTTTAATAAAATCAAGCATGGCCAGGCGTTGAAAAAGCCCTTTATCCAGTTGACGATTTGCTGTATAGTCGATGTCGCTGAGTGTGGCAGTGCTTCGGAAACGAGCTGTGGTAATGAGTTTTTTTATTTTGTTGCCTTGCCTGTTTTCCCACTCCTGATCCACCAGCAGGCTGGTATACTGATCAATGGTTAGATCCATATTCAAGTTGTTCTGCAGGTTGTTATAATGTACTTGTGCCATTGCGCCAAGGCGCATTTGTTTCATGCGTTCAATAGTGTTTTGTTGATTCATAGCGATGGTATTTTTTTTGATTTATTGATATGTGTTTTTAATACAAAACTTTAATTGTATATAGCTGCACCTCTGATGTTTTCGTGTTTGCTAATAAGCGGATCATGCTGTGGATGTGTGTTTAGCAGATCGATGTTATTAGCCAGCATGTTTTTGATGATGCGATAGCTGTGGCGGGTCTGGCCAAAGGCCAGCCGGCAAGCATTTTCGATGCGCTCGGGCACGTAATTTTTGTCCAGATGAAGTATGCCCAGACATTGCTTGTAAGCCACTTCGGGATAATCAGCCTGTGCCAGTATTTTTCCAATATAGGCTTTAAGATGTGGTCCTTTTTGGGATGCCTGATTAAGAAAAAAATCAGGACTCCACTGCTGATAGAACTTATGTGAACTGCTGAGGTGTTCTTTGTTTGTGGTATAGGCACCAGGGCGATAATTGAGTTTGTGACTGGCTATGCGTTCCTGTTTGTAGTAGATTTCTACCTGATTGCTGTCATATTGGATCTCTACCTGCTGACCAATATACCGGAAGGGCACACTGTAATAGTTTCGGTTTTGGTGCAGATAGACGTAACCCATCTTTTGTACTTTGGCTTTTCGGAACTCTTTGAGCTCATAGGTTGATCCGGGCAACGGAGTAAGCAAAGCCTTTTCTATGTCCAGGTATTGCTTTACGCGGCTTGTTTGAAGCAGCTTCATCTGCAGTTCATTAAAACGTTTTAAAAGGGGCTTGATGGCTTGATTTAAACTATGCAAGTCAAAAAATACCTGATTGCTTAGCGGATAAAATATGTGTTGGTAAATCAGCCTGACAGCACCTTCAACAAGGGCTTTATCTTGAGGAGCATAAGTGCGTGTGGGGTTTATAGTGGTATTGTAATGTAATCCCAGTGCTTTGAGACTTTTATTGAGGGTGGGTTCATATTTACTGCCTTTGCTTACGGCTGATTTAAGGTTATCTGTTACCAGTGCTTTTGGCGCACCACCAAAGTAGTTCAGCGCATGATTTACACTCTGGATAAAATCTCCTTTTTGCTGGCTCTTACTTGCTTCTACAAAGGTGTATTGGCTTGCCGGGAGCAGAGCTACAAAAACTTCAACGCTCTGTTGTTCGCCTGTTTGTTTATCGGTGATGTAAAGGGGCTTACCCGTGTAATCTATATAGAGTTTTTCAGCCGCTTTATGAATGAGTTTACCACTGCCTTTGAGTTTGTTGCGCCATCGGGCAAAGTGCTCGTTAAACTGGCTATAGCTATACCCTGAAGGGTTTTCAAGGATATATTGTCGCCAAAGTTGTTCGCGCGTACAGCCTGGCTTTTTGAGTTCCTGCTCAAAATAACTGAAACGTTGTACCAGATCACCGTAGCGCCCCTGATCAACAGCACTGCGTGGGGGAAACATATCACGCAAAGTTTGATCATCCAGCTCTAAAAGCCTTTGATAGCTTGCTCCTGTTGCCCTGAACAGCTTCACATAATGGTTGATGGTGTTGCGATGAAGGCCTGTGTGCTCTTCGCAATTGCGATTGCTTAGGCCTTGCTGCTTGAGTGAAAGTAATTGTCTTAAATCCATAAGTTCTACCTTTTTTGCGGCCATAATCTTTGATTTTTGTTTTCAAAGATTATACGGTAGAATTTATGTTTGTTTACATTTTATGCCTTAATTTCATTTTGTGGCACTCTTTGAACCGGTATAAGTGGCACAATTACTCCGGAATCAGTGGCACACATTACTCCGGTTTGAGTGGCACATCTTGCTCCGGTTTAGCTGGCACACTTTGAACCGGTACAAGTGGCACAATCACTCCGGTATGAGTGGCACACTTTGAACCGGTTTATCCACACATCTTCAAAAAACAAAAGATGCTTTATTATCATCAGAAAATAATTTAAGGCTAGCAAATAATAAAGCTGACGATTTAACTATAAAAAAATTAACCTACGGCAACCCAACTATGAAAGCAAAATTTGACGAATTAAATAATAATCCCGAATAAAAAACGACACCACAATAAATAGGACTCTAAGCGGTCGGCACGACCCAGCGCGGAGTCCATACTTCGGCTCGCTCAGCAGAAATGTTGAACCTGTCTGCCAAGGCTAGCCAGGCAGGCTACATCCCGGATTAGTATGTGCTTAGTAAAGCGTTTGCTTTCTGTGCTATATAGGGTAAACTATTTCAGGACAGATGCTAAAGCCGAAATAGTTGAGAATCGTAAAAGCATAATCCTATCTCACCACCAGTTTCTCCACATACCAGCTTTCGCCATTCCATACCCGTACCAGGTACAATCCTTTGGGCAGATGTGTCACATCTAACTTATGATAATGATTTGAGGGCTTTGCTTTGTGCAGTAGCCTTCCTGTAGGACTGTAGAGTTCTATTTGAACGTGACCAAGTGCTGTGTGTTCGGCTAGCTGTAGCCAGGTTTGTGTGGAAGCCGGGTTAGGGTAAAGCTGCCATTGCCGTTGTTGTTCCTCTTTCAGGCCTACTGTTGTGTCCTGCAACTCCACGATCCAGATGTCGGTTTGGCCTTTCAGGTCGCAATCGACATCGCCGCCATTGGCGCGGGTGGTGCCGGCGATTAGGTAATGCTCCAAACCAAGAATTTTCATGGTTCTTAATGAATTATGCACCTGACTACCCAGGCAGCGTTGCCACACTATCTCACCCGAAGCGCTAAGCTTGACCAACCAGCCGGTATAAGTACCTGGTAATGATGTGTTACAGTTGATATCGCCATCTGTTGAATTGGAATTGCCACCCACGAGATAGCCCCCATCGGGGTGCTGCTCAATAAAACCGGCTTGTTCATTTTCGTATCCACCAAGGCACTTTTGCCATTCGATAAGGCCTGTGGCATCCAGTTTCACCACCCACATATCCCATTTGTTGGCATCTCCACCCGGCCCGTGAAAACCGCTTACGTCACCGCCTGTTGAAATCGTCACACCAAGGAATACATAACCTCCATCAAGTGTTTGTTCTATTTCTATTAAACCCTCTGAATCATATCCTCCATAGCAATCTTGCCATTCAATAACACCTGTTGAATCTATTTTTATCAGCCTAATATCTCCAACATTGATTGTGTCATACATAATACAATCAACATCACCATCAGTTGAAGAGCCATAAGTGCCAAGAATATATCCTCCATCTTGGGTTTTTGCTATTGAGCCAGCAAAAACCTGCCCCCCCCCCCCGTAGGTTTTCTCCCAGATTATCTCTCCAGTTTCTGATAGCCGGACTACCCAGGCATCCCAGGCACCATGATTATAGGCTATATCCCCATCCGTGGAACAAGTTGACCCGATGCAAATATATCCTCCACCATGGGCTTCTATCAATTGCAATGGCCGGTCGTTACAGCTTCCGCCGAGGCATTTTTGCCAAAGCAGATTTCCCAGGCTGTCGGTACGCACCAACCAGAAATCGCCCCCCCCATGGAGGCCGCTTACGTCACCGTCAGTTGACCAGGCATTGCCAAATAGTAAAAAACCTCCATCCTCTGTTAACAAAAATTGTCTTGGCGTTTCATCTTGTGTACCACCAAAAGTGTTTTGCCATTGAATTGTTCCATCCAGGCCAATTTTATACAACCATATATCGCTTTTTCCATGATTAAAACTCACATCCCCGTCCAGAGAACTAGTCCCGGCAACTATATAATAGCTATTATCGCCTACGATAATGTCATAAGGAGCTTCAGTAAGGCTTCCCCCATAACATTGTTGAAATATGATTTCATGCTGTTGGGCTGTAAGGCAAATCGGAATCGTAACGAAAATAAACGCGAAAGCATAGCGAATTAAATAATTCATCATTCAATGTTTTAAACCGGTTCGGGTTTTTCACCCGAACCGGAAATTTGTATCTAATCCACTATAACTATTTTGCCGCTTTTTGAAAAACCATTAGCCGTCAATCTAAAGTAATAGATTCCCCCGGTTATTCCGCGAATATCCCACAAGCTCTGACCTTTGTTACTGCTTAGCTTTTCGCTTCCCAGCAGACGGCCTCTTGCATCTGCTACTTCCAGTATGGCTTCGCTAATACCAAAGGGCAATTCATAAGTAAAGCTTACCCAGTGCTTTGCAGGGTTTGGGCTGGCTTCAACATGGAGCAACTGCTCCAGGCCGGATGGTTTTGCTGTAGCAATAGTTTGCTTCAGGCTGCTGTCAATCTGTGTCGGGCAATCACAATAGGTGTATCCCGCTGCGAAAGCCAGCATATTGCGGGTCTGTTTGCCGGCCCGGCCTGTGCTTTGTTCTGTTAGAGCTTCCAACTGGCTTATTTCATCCGCTTGCAGTTCCAGCAAGTTTCGTCCGCTGCTGATTAGATTGGCTTGCATATTCTTTAAATTAACAAAGCGGTTATGCTCTGCAAGGGCTTCCTGCTGTAGGTTGTACAAGGCGGGCATAGTATTCAGTATTAAGTTTCAGACCTTAAAGATAATATTTATAGTTTAACCTGTCTAATTTACAAAAAAAAGATTTTCATTTTATAATGTTTGTTAAAAGCTCTTTATAGATGATGTTATAAAGAAAAAAATCAAGCACTGCCAAATTTTACTGGATTTGGACTTTAACCTATTTGGCATATAAAACAACTACCTACAATTTACACACTTTATTTCAGCACAGATGCTTAGCTTTGCAGCCATAATCCAATATCAGATGAAAAAAGACAGAAGTTTTAAGTTATTTCCGGCATTGTTTCTCTTGTTTTTTTGTCCGGTTTTGCTTTTTGCACAGGCGGAAAATGAAGCCCTTAACAAAACCAACGCCAACGGACAAAAACAAGGTGAGTGGAAAGTAAATTACCCCAATGGCAGCTTGCGCTACCAGGGTTTTTTTGAAGATGGAAAGCCTGTCGGAACTTTTCAATACTACGATTCTACAGGATTATTAAAAGCGGTTAATGAGTTTAAGTCCAATGGATTAATTGCTTATCACCAGGCTTATGCCGAAAGCGGTTTCGTGATAGCGAAAGGAAAATTTGTGGAGCAACAAAAAGACAGTACCTGGCTGTATTATAGCGCGGATGATTCTACGCTCATCTCCGAAGAAAACTACCAAAAAGGCGTATTGCATGGCAAATCAGTTACTTATTACGCTAGTGAAGCGCCGGCTGAAATACTTCATTATGATAGGGGACTGTTGCATGGAGCATGGAAGAAATATTTTGCAAATGGCAAATTGCAAATAGCTGCTTTTTACGAAAATGGACAGCTAGAGGGTGCTTTCGTGAGCTATCATCCCAATGGACAGGAATATCTCTCGGGCAATTACCACAACGGACAGAAAATTGGTGTTTGGAGAACTTACGATGATGAGGGATATATTTTGAATGAAGACGAACACAAGATTATTGAGTGATAAAACGCTTTGCAAGCCAGGGTGCGACTATCTCGCGACGACAAACCGTCGCCCCCTGACTGTCAGTTTTGCAAGTCAGGGTGCGACTATCTCGCGACGACAAACCGTCGCCCCCTGACTGTTACTCAGCGTTAGTCAGGGGGCAACTTTTTCAGCATCGCCGTATCAGTCGCACCCTGACTGATCAAGGTTTTCTCCTATGAATTTTTCAGCAAAAACTCCTGCAAATCTTTATGATTTTCAAACAGGCTCAGGCCGGCTTGTTTTAGTCGTTCGGCAGAAAAATGCCCACCCGAAAACAAAATGGTTTCAAAACCGCATTCCGCGCCCACTTCTGCGTCGTGCAGGGTGTCGCCAACCATTATCGGTGTTGGCCTTGAGTTACCGATCACCGCAATTAATTTGTGCGCGGCCATTATTTTCCCATCGGCAAAATGGTCATCTATGCCCTGGATATGCTCGAAATAGCTGCTTATTTGGTGTTGTTCCAGCAACTGATCCAGCAATTGTTGCTCCATAGCCGACAATACAAATTGTTTGTAACCAGCCGCTCTAAGTTGTTCGAGCGTTTCGCGAACACCCTCAAAAAGTACTGCTTCGTGGAGCAAATTCTGGTAATGCTGCATAAATTCCAAAGCAGGAATTTCAAAGGCTTCCTGCTTAAAGTCGAAACCAATATCTTGATAATAGTCGCGCACCGGAAAACGAAATATTTCACGGTAATTATCACTGCTCAATGCTGGTAGCTGCCGCGCTTGAAGCATTCTGTTCATCGCCTTCACACTAATAGCTAAATCATTGAGTAGCGTGCCGTTCCAGTCCCAAATGATAAAGGGTGTCAAATCGCTCAATCTTGAGGACATTTTTTTAGGTAATCGCCAATATTTGGTCTGCCACTTTCTTTGGCTTTTTTATAGTAATAACAAGCCATATCGTGATCTAACTCGATGTCCATAATTTGTCCGAGGTTGAACCAGGCATTTGCGAAATTAGGTTTTAGTTCTACGGCATAAAGAAAATCTTCTACCGCTTTTTTGTAATCTCTTTTATTGAAATAGGCCGAACCACGATTAAAATAAGCCTCATGCGAAGCAGGATCGTATTTAATAGCCTCGTCAAAAGCCTCAATTGCTGCTGAGTAATTGCTAAATCGCGCCAATTTCTGTCCTTCTTCAATTTTCAGTTGTGCCATGCGTGGATCAGGACCACAGGAGCTTAACACCAAAAGCATCAACGCTATAAACCAAACATTTTTCATGTCCTAAAATTTTGTGATTTTATATTAATAAGCAATTCAAAAACCTAAAAATTCTGCCGCTGTGTATTAGGCAAGTCATCCTTAATGATGGGACGAAAATACAACAAAAAGCCGAGATGTAACATGCATTCAAAACGCTGCACGTGCGGGCAACAAACACAATGAATCAGAAATAAAACCAGTGAAACTGAAAATGATCTTGCTTGTCATAGGCAATGGCCGGCAGCGGGACTTTGATAAAGCTAAGAGCTGTGAATACGAGTTTCAGTGTTTTGTTTTTGGTTGGAATTTTACGCAGGTTGATGTCAGGACTAAAGAGCCAAACCCTTCGTGGATTGAATTGCGGTACTGGATTGAAATCAGCGGGATTAATGCCTCCCACCATTGCTTCGGCATTGTATCCAATAGCTAAATCGAGCCAAGAAGGGAATTTACTGCTTTCGGGCAGAAATGATTTTGGATTTACGGCCAGCCAGTAGGTTTGTCCATTGTAATCTTTGACAATGCTTTCGAGGGTATTAGTCCCTAACAAATCTGGATTATACTGCCGATAGCTGGTTTTGTGGTAAGAAAACTTCAAGCTGATACGTTGTTCTTTCCACAGCAGCTGCTGACCGATAAACAGGCTTGTTCCGGCAGTGTTAGCGATAAGATCGCCGGGCGAAGCACCCCATTCAGCAGAAAAGCCGTCAAAAACTTCTACTGTAAACAAAAAGACAAAACCTAGCGATCCACCAATCCAGACAGCTTTCTTCTCGGGCATGCCGGCCCATCTGAAAGCATCATAGCCATAACGTCCAACTTGATAAGCTGTTACGCTATGCCCTACTTTATCCATCTGCAACCAGTCCTTGTTGTCGTTGTGGAAATGAAAACTACTTTGTGGATAATCTTTGTACCAAGCAAAATATAAACCACTCATGCTTAGCACGTAGCCTCCGCCAAGTGTATAACTCAAAAGTTTAAGCCTGCGTTGGTTTACTTCAGCCACTGAATCACTTACAGTTAGCTTAACTTCTTGTGCCTGAATCAGCAAAAAGCTACAACTGAAAAAAAATGCTAACAAAGCACGCATATCAGGAATTGAGTGATTCGATGATTTTATTGACCTGTGCAACAACTTCATTTAATTTTTCTTCTGTTTTGGCTTCGGCTATAAAACGCAGATAAGGTTCTGTGTTTGAGGGACGTATATTAAACCACCAATCTTTAAAGTCAAGGCGATAACCATCAAAATCAAGTGTTTGAACAGGTTTTTCATGTTGGGTAAAAAAGGCACAAACGGCATCCATAGCGGCTTGTTTTTGCTCTATTTTGAAGTTTATCTCACCAGAATTGTAATAGCTCGAAATGGTTTTAATAAGCTTTGAGAGTGTAAAACCTGCGTGTTTGAATTTAGTCATCAAATCTAAAATAATGAGGGCAGCCAGCAGCGCGCTGTCTGAATAATAAAAATCGCGGAAGTAATAATGTCCGGCTAATTCGCCTCCGTAAAGTCCGTCAATTTCGCGCAGCTTACCGGCTCCATAAGCCCTGCCTACGCGCCAGGTTTCTACTTCGGCACCAAACTGTGTCAGGTACTCTCCAATGGCTTTTGAGCTTCTAATATCCTGAAGCACTTTGCCTTTCATCCCTTTTTGCTCAAAGAAATAATGACCAAGCAAGGCGATAATCAGGTCGGGCGAAATAAATTTACCGTTTTCGTCAATAAACATCACCCGGTCTGCATCACCATCGAATATCAAGCCGATATCGCAGTGGCGGTTGATGACCATACTTTTTAGTTGTTCCTGATTGGAAGGCTTTAGCGGATTAGGATCATGTCCCGGGAAGTTGCCATCGGCTTTGTCGTTGATATAAAAAGCATCCTTTCCCAATAAATCTTTAACGAATAAGGAGGCCATACCATTGCTGCAGTCAACAGCAATGCGCAAAGCAGAAAAATCAATGCGGTAGCCGTTTAAAAACTTGAGGTAGGCTTCCCGCAGTTCTATGGGCTGTATGAAGCCTTTAGTTTTTGTGGCTTTAGGTTCTATATTTTCGACCAGCTTTTCCAATTTATTCAGGCCGTTATCATAGCCAATTGGCAGCGCATCCGGCCCCGAAACCTTTAAGCCATTGTGGTTTTTTGGATTGTGTGATGCCGTAATCATTACTGAGCCATTAAAATTAAAACGTGCTGTAGCCCAATATATTAAGGGCGTTGTAGTGTAGCCTGCATCAGAAACATTGGCGCCGGCATCGGTAATGCCATCGCTAAGTGCGTCAAAAAATTCATCTGACGATAGCCGGCAGTCGCGGCCAACCAAAAAGTGGTCACAATTTAATATCTCAGGCAAGAAAAATCCGATGCGATAAGCAATTTTAGCATCTAATTCTGTTCCCCATTCTCCTCTAATATCGTAGGCTTTGAAAGCTTTCATGAAATTTATTTTTTGATGTTTAATTTGTCAAGTGCCTGGCGATATTTGCGGGCGTTGCGGTCGTGTTCCATATTTGTTTCCGCGAAGGCGTGATAGCCCGATAAATCGTCTTTGGCACAAAAAAAGTAGTAGCGGTGGTTCTCATAATTCAGGACGGCGTCAATAGTTTTTGGATCAGGAATAGTAATTGGGCCGGGTGGCAAACCACTGTATTTGTATGTGTTATAAGGTGATTCAATCGTTTTATGCACATCCAAAACGCGGCGTATCTCGAAGTTTCCGGCAGCAAAAACCAAGGTCGGGTCAGCCTGCAAACGCCATCCGGATTTTAACCTATTGATATAAACACCGGCGATTAGGGCTTTTTCATCCTGTTTGTTGGTTTCCTTATCAACGATGGAGGCCAGCGTAGAAACCTCATTTGGTGATAAGCCGATTTTTTCTGCTTTTGACCGACGTGATTCATTCCAGAATTTTCGATATTCTTGAAGCATTCTTGAAACAAATTCATTCGCATCAGAATCCCAATAAAACTCGTAGGTGTTGGGAATAAAAAGCGCCGGAAGTGTTTGTCTGTCAAAGCCTAGTTGCGAGATATAGGCTGAGTCGTGAAGCAGCTGAACCAACGACGCAGAATCAGTTTCTAATTGTTTGCTGATTCTTCCGGCAAGTTGCTCAATGTTTCTAACATTGTTAAAGGTAACATTTACAGGGCTTTGCAGTCCAGCACGCAGCTGGTTGATAAGTTCGTTGTTGTTGAGACCGTCCTGAATAAGATAATGACCGGGTTTCACCAGTTCGGGATAGGATTTGTGCTGTGCCAGCCATTCAAAGTTTTTGCGATGAATGATTACACCTTTACTATAAAGGCTGTCCAAAACCATTTCATAAGTGGCTTCTGAAGGAATATAAATGCTCGTTTCCCCTTTTTTTACCCAAACATTTGGACTAAATATTATGGAATATAGAAGGTATCCAAGGCCGGCAGCTATCAGGATAAGCAGTAACAAAAAACCCATAATCACTTTACGCCATTTGCTTTTTTTGGGTTTACTGTGGCGGTATTTTGAATGATAATAACTCATAGCACTTGCAAATTTAGAGCCCTGTCGGGATTTATTTTTTGATATTCTAACTGATCGATAAACCCGTCGGAGGTTTTTATCCAAGCCTTACGCAGGCCACAGTTTTTAAAACCCATTTTTTCAAAAAGCTTAATGCTTTTCGTGTTGTTAGCACCAATTACACAATGTAATTGATTCAAATTCAATGTTTTAAAAATGTATTTTTCAACCAATTTTATCGCTTCGGCGGCAAATCCTTTGTTGCGGTAATCAACAGCAATGAGGAGACCCAAACTAATGCGTTCGTGAAATGGATCGAAGTCGAACAAGTCAATACAACCCACTGTTTTGCCTGTTTTGGCTTCATCAATCATCAGCCTGATTTGCTTGCTGCTGTATAGGTCAGTATTGTTGAGAATAAACTGCTCTATATGAAAAAGCGAATAAGGCATAACGGTATCGCTGACATGCCAAACAGAGGTGTCGTTTTCCCAATGGTAAATTAGGGGCGCATCGGAAGGCTCGGTTGCCCTGAGGCTGATATTTTCGGATTGAATAAACATATTTTTAAGGCCACTAAGTTACTAATTTGAGGTGATATCTGTTCTTTAAATATTATATGGTTAAGTCGTTTTTTATTTTTATCTAATTTTTAAGTTTTTCACAACGGTAATAAAACGCAGTTTTAAGTCTTTTCTTTTTCAAAGATATTTAGAACGCAGCGAAAATTTGTTTCTGATGCAGGTTTACAGCACCTTCAAAAACTACTTGAACAGGGCCACGCAGCCAGATATCAGTGAATTTTTCGCCTTCGCGTTTAAAACTCACTTCCAAATCTCCGCCTTTGCTGTGGATTTTGGCTGTCGGCATGCCGTACCACAAGGCAGCAGCAATAGCGGCAGCGGTAGCGCCTGTTCCGCAGGCGAGGGTCTCATTTTCAACGCCTTTTTCGTAGGTGCGCAGAAAAATTTCCCCGTTCATACGTTCCATAAAGTTCACATTTACACCGTCTTCCGAGATGTTTTTGTTGTATCGGATAGGCGCAGCAGCTTTTATTACATCCAGTCCTGCCAAATTGTCGCAGCGTTTTACGTAATGCGCCGAACCGGTGTTCACAATAAGCCGTTCCTCATTCAGGTCAAAATCCGAGATGTCATTCATGCTGATTTTCACGTCAAAACTGCCTTCATGCGCCTGAATTATTTCGGCCTGATGCATGCCGTCAATGGCTTCAAACCGCATGTTTTTCTTCGCATTTAGCTCAAGAAAAGCGAACACGGCGGCTGCTCTTCCTCCGTTTCCGCACATGCTGTCGCCAAAACCATCAGCATTGAAATAGTCCATTTTGAAATCGGCTTTTTCTCCTTTGGAGATCAAAATTAAACCGTCGGCACCGATACCAAAATTTCTATGGCAAAGCATTTCTATTAGTTTGTTAGTCAATGGTTTGACTGGGGAATGCATGATGATAAAATCATTGCCTGCGCCGTGAAGTTTTTTAAAAGGAAAGTGGTTTGTTGGGAACATTATTTTTCTGATTAGTTAATTAATCTTAAGCAGGGCTTTGCTGGTGCGAAATTTGTTATTAAATTAGCGCAAATGTAACAAAACAGGCACAAATTTAACTGTTAACATCAATTAACAACAAGAATAAAACTTTGCGTGCCGTATCACGTTTTATTTGCACTCCTTATTAATATGCGTTTTAATCATTAAATTATTAGTTATGAAACAGAATAAAAATCAAGTACTGCGAAACCTGACTTTTCTTTTTGCGGGTGCTTTGTTGGCAGTAGGAATTATAACTATTGCTAATTTTAAGGGAAAACAAACTGATATTTTTTCTACTAATACTGAAAAACGGCAGTTTGTGCAGCCCGAACCATTAGGCACACGAACAGCTTCCTTTGTGGCAGCGCCACAAGATGTTGATTTTGTGGATGCCGCTGAGCAAACCGTGAATGCTGTGGTGCATATCCGTACTGAAATGACGAACCGAGGTGCCAGCTACGACGATTTTTTTGGCTCGCTGCGTGAATATTTATACGGCAATCCATCTCAGAGACAGGCGCAACGTAATTTGGTTGGTTTCGGCTCAGGTGTGGTACTTTCTGCTGATGGTTATATCGTTACCAACAACCACGTGGTTGAAGGAGCTGACAAAATTGAAGTAACATTTAATGATAAGCGTAAAAGCAAGGCGATTGTTGTGGGCACAGATCCGACTACTGATCTGGCCCTGATAAAAGTGGAAGCTGAAGGACTGCATTTTTTGAAATATGGAAATTCTGATGAGGTAAAAATTGGTGAATGGGTGTTGGCCGTCGGGAATCCTTTTAACCTCACCTCAACCGTTACGGCGGGTATTGTGAGCGCAAAAGCCCGAAATATCAATATCCTTGGAAACCGTTCTTCTATAGAATCATTTATTCAAACTGATGCGGTGATAAATCGAGGAAATAGTGGTGGGGCTTTGGTAAATAATGCCGGTCAATTAATTGGGATTAATGCTGCAATAGCATCACACACTGGTGTTTACGAAGGTTACTCTTTTGCTATTCCGTCAAATATTGTCCGTAAAGTCGTGGATGATTTAATCCGTTATGGCGAACCCCAGCGTGCATTTATTGGCATTGAAATACGCGAAATGACTTCCGAACTTGCTGATCAGATGAATCTTGAGGCTATTAAAGGTGTTTTTGTAGCTGGCGTTTTGGAAAATGGTGGTGCTGAAGCTGCCGGCATTGATGCCGGAGACGTAATCACGCATGTTGATGGTCTCGAAGTCAACACACTTTCACAATTGCTTGAAGTAGTTGGGCAGCACAGGCCTGGCGACGAAGTTATGGTTCGGATTATTCGCGGTGAAAAGGTTTCTGACTATCCGGTCATCCTGAAAAATAGGGATGGAACTACAGAAGTCAAAAAACGGGAAGCGGTGTTTTTTAACGAAACTTTAGGCGTGAGTCTTGAAAGTATCAGTAGCTCGGATCGTAAAAAATTGAATATCAATAGTGGCTTGAAAATCACTAACCTGGAGGAAGGTATTTTAATGCGTGGCGGAATCAGCAAGGGATTTGTCATCGTCAGAATCAATGGGAAATCCGTCAATGATAAGGCTTCGCTGGAAGATGCGCTCAAGAGTAAAAGAAACAATATAACCCGCGTAGAAGGCATGTATCCGAACGGAATGAAAATTAGTTTTGAATTTTTTGATTAATTTAGAATAATTTTAAATAAATTGCGTTCAAAAGTTAACCTAAAAATTTCATTGCATTTTGGCCTATTCGGCAATTAAATGAGCGCTTTTTGCTTGATTTAAAGTGAAAGTCAGGCTATAATCCGGGCTGCAAAGCACGAAATCCATTAACTTACCGAACTAATTGTTCGGTTGGTTGTTATATAAATAGCAAATACAAAAAAAACCATGAGGCAATTAAAAATCACTAAGTCAATCACGAATCGTGAAACCGCCTCTTTGGACAAATACCTCCAGGATATAGGCAAAGAGGATATGATCACTGCTGATCAGGAAGTGGAACTGGCTCAGAAAATTAAGGCTGGTGATCAGAAAGCGCTTGAGCGCATGGTGAATGCCAACCTTAGATTTGTGGTTTCTGTTGCAAAACAGTATCAAAATCAGGGTTTAAGCCTGCCGGATTTGATCAATGAGGGAAATCTGGGACTGATAAAAGCAGCCCGCAGATTTGATGAAACACGCGGTTTTAAATTTATTTCTTACGCAGTTTGGTGGATACGTCAATCCATATTACAGGCATTGGCGGAACAGTCGCGTATTATTCGGCTGCCATTAAACCAGGTAGGCTCACTCAATAAAGTCAGGAAAGCATCCTCCAGGCTGGAACAGGAATTTGAACGCAAGCCATCCTCCGTTGAGATTGCGGAAAGACTTGACCTGCCACAACATAAAGTTGATTCGGTGCTTAAGATATCTACCCGATATATTTCTACTGATGCCCCACTCAAAGAAGATGAGGACATGATGTTCCTGGATTCTTATATTTCAGAAGATGCCGTAGATACGGACGAACCGCTCATGCAGGAATCACTCGGTCGCGAAATTCAGCGTTCGCTGGCCACCCTTACTGAAAAAGAAAGGGAGGTGTTGAATATGTATTACGGAATAGGTATGAGCCACGGTTTCACCTTGGAAGAAATCGGAGCTAAATTTGATCTGACACGCGAAAGGGTGCGTCAAATCAAAGAAAAAGCCATCAGACGATTAAAACATACGGCCAGAAGTCGCTTGCTAAAAGCTTATCTGGGCCAATAGATTTCACTGAAAAACTGCATCAATAAGTTGGTGCAGTTTTTTTTGTTTTTAGCGCAAACGTTTGCGGAATTATCTCGTATATTTGCCCCGATTTATAAAAACAGCCTGAGGTAGGCTAAAAAGCAATAAACGTGAACCAAATCTATAAACTTTATGGAAAATTTTAATACCTCTCTCAAATCCTGGATTGACAACGAAAAAGCAGCTACTGAGTTTATTAACGTTGTTAGTAAGCTATGGTTTGACAAGTCTATTGAGCTTATATTGTTGCGCTCGGTGCTGGTAAATCGGGGCTCCGGAAAAATCTTAAACAAACATATCAGGGCCGAAACCATCCTGATGAAACCTGTCAGGGTGCAGGATTCGCTGCTTATTGCCAATGCCATCCTGGAAGAAAATATTGCACCGGCACGAATTGATATCGGCCGCCTTAACTCGGAATGGACTGACCAAAAAGCCAATTACCCCTCCGTGAATGCTTTTGTACTCGACAAGCTCCAGGCTTTTGTTAATGCGCCTCCACGCAGCGATAAGACGCAAGATGTTGTATTATACGGCTTTGGCCGGATTGGTCGATTGCTTGCCCGTGAGCTGACCCAGTTTGCCGGCAACGGTACGCACCTCAGACTGAGGGCTATCGTTACCCGCTCAAACAGCGATGAAGACATAAAAAAACGGGTTTCCTTGTTTCGGAAAGATTCTGTGCATGGGAATTATAACGGCGTAGCTAATGAGGATTTTGTAAACAAAGCCATGATGGTAAATGGTCAGATTATCAAGTTTTTGGCTGCCAGCAATCCCGAAGACCTGGACTATGAAGCCGAGGGAATATACAACGCACTCATCATCGACAACACGGGAGTATACAGAGACAGAGAATCACTCAGCCGTCACCTGAAAGCCAAAGGCGCTGCAAAAGTCTTACTCACCGCACCCGGAAAAGGCGATATTCCAAATATCGTTTATGGTGTAAATCAAGCTTCACTCGACCTTGACAAAGAAGTGATCTTTTCAGCAGCTTCCTGCACCACCAATGCCATCGTGCCTGGTCTTGAAGTGTTGGAGAATGAGCTGGGAATTGTGAAGGGTCATATTGAAACGATTCATGCCTACACCAACGACCAAAACCTGCTCGACAACTACCACAAAAAATCCAGACGAGGCCGCTCAGCACCACTTAATATGGTAATTACCGAAACAGGAGCCGGTTCAGCAGCTGCAAAAGCAATCCCATCACTCAAAGGAAAACTCACCAGTAATGCCGTCAGGGTGCCGGTTCCCAATGTTTCGCTGGCAATCCTTACGATAGAAGTTGATAAACCCACTACAGCTGAAGCTGTTAATGAATTCTTCCTGAGTGCTACACTGAAAGGAAAGCTTATCGAGCAAATCCGCTATAGCAATTCAACAGAATTTGTTTCGTCTGATGGAATTGGTGATTCCTGCGCCTGTATTTTTGATAGCCCTGCCACCAAAGTTTCTGACGATGGCAGAAGTGTGATACTCTATTTATGGTATGACAACGAATTTGGCTATACCAGCCAGGTAGTGCGCCTTGCACGTCATATTGGGAAAGTGAAAAGCTACCGCTATTACTAATAAAGCTGTTGCTAAACATACCCAAACAGTTATTTTTAAAAGAAAAACCGCGTCACTTTTTTTGATGCGGCTTTTTTTTGGGTTGTCCTGATGGATTTTGAATTTGTTTTTTAGCATCAAAAGCTGATTTATTCTTTTATTGAATTTTAATAAAACCTAGGCTGTTTCCTGACTAAAAAATCATGTACATTTGCCTACTGAATTAGGAAAGTACAGAACAGATTGGAATGTCAATATTTTAAGGCATCTCGTAAGGAATAGGATGCATTAAAGTGTATTTTTCCGACTTTTATCAAAACTGTAATTGAATTCAGTATGAAAAAAACCAAATACATCTTTGTTACCGGAGGTGTTTCTTCTTCATTGGGAAAAGGAATTATATCAGCATCTTTAGCAAAACTTTTGCAAGGACGCGGTTTTTCGGTCACTATACAAAAGCTTGACCCTTATATCAATGTTGACCCGGGAACGCTAAATCCTTATGAGCATGGTGAATGTTATGTTACAGAAGACGGGGCGGAAACGGATCTTGATCTGGGACATTACGAACGGTACTCCAACACACCTACTTCACAGGCAAATAATGTGACAACCGGTCGTATTTACCAAAGCGTGATACAAAAAGAGCGAAGAGGCGAGTATCTAGGAACCACAGTTCAAGTTGTTCCGCATATTACAGACGAAATAAAACGCTGCATCCAAATTTTAGGAGAAACTGATAAGTTCGACTTTGTCATCACCGAAATTGGTGGTACAGTTGGCGATATCGAATCGTTTCCATTTGTCGAGGCCATCCGCCAGATGCGCTGGGAACTTGGCAAAGATGTTGCTGTAATTCACTTGACTTTAGTACCTTATCTGGCAGCAGCCGGTGAACTAAAAACCAAACCGACGCAACATTCTGTAAAAACATTGCTCGAGCAGGGTGTGCAACCCGATATTATTGTGTGCCGCACCGAACACAGCCTCAATGAATCGCTGCGTGCAAAAATAGCCCAGTTTTGCAACGTAGAACTGTCGTCGGTTATTGAAAGTATCGACGCCAAATCAATCTACGAAGTGCCACTGCAAATGCTCGACGAAAAGCTGGATATTGAGGTGCTGCGCAAAACAAATACCGCGATTCCTGAAAAAATTGATATCGAGAATTGGCGCCGTTTTTTAAACAGACTCAACAATCCTTTGCACGAAGTTACCATTGCTATTGTTGGCAAATATGTCGAACTCAAAGATGCTTATAAGTCAATAAACGAATCGCTTATCCACGGAGGTGTTGCTAACGAAACAAAAGTGAACCTGAAACGTATTCATAGCGAACATATTGAAAGTCAATCGTTTGATGAAGCCTTTAGCGACATCGATGCCATTTTGGTTGCACCCGGTTTTGGGCCGCGTGGCATTGAAGGGAAAATTAACGCCATAAAATACGCACGCGAAAATAAGATTCCGTTTTTTGGTATCTGTCTTGGTATGCAGTGTGCTGTGGTAGAGTTCGGGAGAAATGTGCTTGGCCTCAAAGGTGCCCATTCAAGCGAGATGAACCCCAACACCAAATATCCTGTTATTGATTTGATGTCGAACCAAAAAGGCATCGAACACCTGGGCGGAACGATGCGTTTGGGTGCTTATAATTGCAGGCTTGATAAAAATTCAAAGGCTTTTGAACTGTATGGCGAAATTATGATTTCTGAAAGGCACCGTCACCGTTACGAGTTCAACAATAAGTACCGGAAGCAATACAATGAAAATGGCATGAAAACGGTCGGTATAAATCCTGAGAATGATTTAGTTGAGGTAATTGAACTGGAAAATCATCCTTGGTTTATTGGCGTGCAGTTTCACCCTGAATATAAAAGCACCGTAGCCAAACCACATCCGCTTTTTACAGGTTTTATTGCAGCTGCGCTGACACATAAAACAATAAAATAGCAGGGGTTTTGTAAAAAACTCAGCCGCTTACAAATTCACCTATCTTATACTCTTACAATTTCTGCTACTTTTGCAGATTAATAATAGCATAACGAATGAACAGAGATTCTATAATTGGTTTTATAATTATTGCAGCGATATTGGTTGGTTACTCCGTTTGGATGACCCCTTCACAAGAAGAAATGGAGGCGCGCCAGCGTAAAATTGACTCGATTTCTATGGTACGTCAGCAGCATCAGTTGCTCGACAGCATAAGAATGGCCGCTGAAATAAAACGTATTGAAGAAAGTGTTGCTGCCGAAACGATGAAAACGGAAAATACCTTAGCAGGCGATACTCAGCCAGATAACTATGGCCAACTGAAAGAACGATTTGGTGCCTTTGCATCGGCGGCAGAAGGAAAAGATAGCATTTGGATAGTCGAAAATGATTTTTTTGAGTTAAGCATAAGTGCCAAAGGTGGAGCTGTCAATAAGGTAGTATTAAAAGACTATCAAACCTGGGATTCGTTACCGTTGGTTATTTTCGACCCAAATAACAATGATTTTAACCTCTCTTTCTTTTCCGGAAACAGAAATATAAACACCAATAAACTCTATTTTCAACCTTACCTCAATGGCTTTCCTTATGAGGGCAGCCAACGGTTGAATGCCTCAAATACGGACAGTTTGACCTTTAGCATGCGCCTGATGGCTGATGATGGAATGGGACAGGCTGATCCTAAGCGTTATATCTCTTACGACTATGTGGTGAGGCCGGATAAATACTTGCTTGATTTTAATATTAGAATTGTTGGAATGGATAATGTTATCGCTTCCAACGCGAGTTTCCTAAGCCTGAATTGGCAAACCGATTTGCTGCAGCAGGAGCGCTCGGTGGATCGTATGAGTGGTTCTACAATTTACTTCAAACACCTTAATGATGATGTAGATTATCTGTCGGAAACAAAAGATGATGAAAAAGTTATTCGCACAAAAGTGAAATGGGTATCGTTCAAACAGCGGTTTTTCACTTCCACCCTGATAGCCGGCGACTTTTTTGATAATGCTGAGCTTAAAACATTTACTAAAGAGCGACCTACACACAGCCGGTATTTAAAATCCATGAGCAGCACCATGGAAGTCCCTTACGGCGTAGCCTCAACCCAAGTTATTCCGATGTCGTTCTATTTTGGGCCTAACAGCTATTATGATATGCGGGCTTATAAGCTGGATCTCGAACGCCAGATTCCGCTGGGCTGGGGTTTTTTCTTGTTGGCTTGGATCAATATCTATATTGTAATTCCGGTGTTTACCTTTTTAGGTTCCTATGGTTGGAACTATGGTATCGTGATTTTGATTTTGACTGTTTTGCTCAAAATCGTATTGTTCCCGATAGCCTACAAAACCTATAATTCATCGGCAAAGATGCGGGTGTTGAAACCGGAAATCGATGAAATATCGGCTAAGTATCCTAAGAAGGAAGATGCCATGAAAAAACAGCAGGCGGTGATGACATTGTACAAGAAAGCCGGTGCAAATCCTATGGCAGGATGTATCCCGATGCTTTTGCAGATGCCGATTTTGATTGCCATGTTCCGGTTTTTCCCTTCGAGTATCGAGCTCAGGCAACAGTCTTTCCTGTGGGCCACTGACTTGTCAAGTTATGACAGCATTGCAAATCTTCCTTTTGAGATTCCTTTTTATGGGGATCATGTGAGTTTGTTCACGCTTTTAATGACGGTTTCCACGATATTTTATACCCGTATGAACAACCAGATGATGGGTTCGCAAAGCACTCAGATGCCCGGTATGAAGACGATGATGTACCTGATGCCCATCATGTTCTTAGGTATATTTAATAATTACGCAGCTGGTCTCAGCTATTATTACTTCCTCGCCAATGTGATAACTTTTGTGCAGATGTATGTATTCAGGTTTACGATAAACGAGGAGAAGTTACGCGTGAAAATCGAGAAGAATAAAAAGAAGCCGGTTAAGAAATCAGCCTTTCAGAAGCGCTTGGAGGAAGCAGCCAAAGAGCGTGGCTACAACACCAAGAAGAAATAAGCTATGAACGTGCAATTGACTTATTATCAACGCATTGGTTCTGATAATCTGCAGGAATTGGTTTCTCGCTTTTACGAAGAAATTCGTGAGGATGAGGTTTTATTACCCATGTATCCAGGCGATTTGGAAGCGGCAGAACGCCGATTGTATCTGTTTTTGGTGCAATACCTTGGCGGCCCGGCAACCTATTCGGAACGGCGTGGCCATCCACGCTTGCGCAAGCGCCACGAGACTTTTCCAATAGACGAAGATGCACGTGACCGCTGGCTAAAGTGTATGTCAATAGCCATGGAAAGCATCCAGATGGATGATGAATCCCGTAAGTTTTTGTGGGCTTACTTTGTAAATACAGCAGATTTTCTGCGAAATAAGCAGTAAAACCTATTTCGATTCACCAGTAAAATGGTCTTCTTTTTCAGCAAAAAGTACATTAAAAGTCGTGAGGCTACCGTAAATCTTAGTGATATATTGTTGCAGATTCACCTTATCCTCATCAGATAAATCAGAAGCATTGATGCGTTGTTCCATCACACGAACGCGGTCGCGCACCATCACGATTTTATGGAAGAAAGTCTCAATTGGGATTTCTTTCGATTTCAGTTGCAGATCGCCTGGCTTTAGGATCATTGTGCCGCCTTTCCAGCGATTTCCCATATGCACCACCTCCTGGATGTCGCTCCATTTGCGCAGAATGCGTGTAAAAACTTTTTCAACCTGCTCAAAACTAAGCAGATCCGGATCACCGGCCACATAATCTAAAACTTCGAGCTTGTCAAACGATTTAAGAATCGACTTGGTGCCATAATCCATAAATGTTACTTCGTAAGCATCTGCAAACACCTGAATAACAACGCCTGCGCCAAAGTTCGGATGCTTTATGCGTGATCCTATGCCGAGGGTTAAATTTTCCATGATTATCAATTTATTTTGGAGTACAAAGTTATTTGAAAATAGCAATCGTTCGGCAATTCAAGGTTTGACTTCTTTGGAAAAAGTATGTTGCCCTAATTTCAAAATATTGAACCGAAAAGGAAATGCTCCTCTTCCGTAAATTATTTTTGGGAAGCCTATTTTGTAGGTGTTTTCCACAGTAAAATTGGTAGTTGAATGCAAATCAACAGGTTTATTCCAATTATGGGAATTTTTGTCCCAATCTTGTTATTAGAGGTTTATCGGTTGTTGATGTACAGTATATAACTGCTTTAAAATTAATATTATACAGCATATTTTAGTAATTGGTTTGATTTTTGTTAATAGTGGAACGACCAACAATATCTAAGAATGAAAAAATGCTGAAATAGCCCTAAAATTTGAGCCTATCTCCAGGTCTCATTTTGAGTTCAGCATTGTTTTGACTTTTTAAGTATTCATGGTTCAAAGATGGCTTTAACCGGTCATTTTGTGAAACTTTAAATAAAAACACACCATGCATTCCATTTGTAAGTTTGTTTTTTTCTTTTCACTAAGTCTGCTGGTAATTGCAGGTCAACAAACTAAAGCTCAAGGGCTTTCATCTGAGGATATGGATCGTTACGAACGCTTGGAATCCTTGCTGAAGTTAATGCCCGACGAATTTCATGCTTTGTTACCGGGAATTAATGAAGAGGCGATCAGTCGGATGCAAAATCAAAAAAACCGCGATACGGAGATATACCATTTAATAGACACGGCCTTGGTATTTTCAATCACCGAAAACCCCAAACGATACACTTACACCTATGACGAGGCTGGCAAACTGACTATCAAGCTTCTGAAGGTGGAACAAAATAATCAATGGCAAAATGTGTCTTTTGAATCGTTAAACTACGACGATTTCGATAATGTAGAACTTAGTACCACAAAGGTTTGGGAAGGTGGTGCCTGGGTAAATAACCAAAGAGTAAATAATCAATACATCCAGAACAACCTGCTTGAGTTGAGCATTGTTGAAACCTGGGAAGGCACATGGGAATTCCAGACACGTGACAGTTTTAATTGGTATCCAGGCGGTACTATGGCCTCACATCTTGAAGAAATTTGGGATAGTCAAGAATGGATAAATCAATATTATTCAATTTTCATAAGAGATGAAAATGAAAAACTGTTGGAACTCACAGTCCAAAATTGGGACGGCAGTAATTGGCAAAATGTTGGAAAGACGCTTAACACCTATAATAATGCCGGGCTTAATGATTCAAGTTTTGTAATGATCTGGAATGAAAACAATTGGGAGTATTTCTATTTGCAGACCAATAGCTATGAGAATAACTTGATCAGCTCGCAAACCGGTGCCTTTTACGAAGATAATACTTGGGTATCTGATATTAAATCATCCTACACCTATAACACCAGTGGATTAATTGATGTTGCAACAATGCAGAAATGGATTGATAATGCCTGGCAAAATATTGAACGCAATAACTTTTATTACAATGAATGGGGAAGTTTTGAAACCATTCTTGGCGAAAACTGGCAGACAGACAGCTGGAAAAATACAAGGCTGAAATCTTTTATTTTTGACGAAGCAGGCAATGCACTTGAAGGGATACTATATACATGGGAAAATGATTCGTGGCAAAACACACAGGATGATGCGTTTATCATGCCTTATCATTATGGTATTCACTCAGAGTCTTTCACCGGATACCTGGTGGAAATTGCTTACCGCTCTATTTTGGTGGGCACAAAAGAAAATCCAGCTACATGGAACCTTCGGGTTTATCCTAATCCTGTTTCGACTGTTTTGAATATTGAAATCCCGCTTACCAACGAAGGTTTGGTCTTGACAATGATTGATCAGCAAGGAAAGAAAGTGCTACAGAAAACCCTGGTTAACCATTCAAAAAACAAGGAAACACTTACACTTGATTTGACCGACTATAAAAATGGCCTTTACACGCTAATGCTTAGCGGCGAAAACATAAATACATCCAAAAAGATTTTAATTATAAATAGATAAAAATTAAAAATTAATAATAACTAATCTCTACTACCATGAAAAAGTTTTTTTACGTATTAAGTTTGTTCTTTTTAGGATTTCTCCTGAATGGACAACAAGTTTTTGCACAGAATCCACCGAATCCGGAGATCACGGTTATTCAACCGGATGTAAGCGGTATCGAATGGGTTTTTGGTGAAACCTATATGATTTCCTGGGCAGATAATTTTATCAACGGCGTTGATATCATTCTTCAGGATTATAACGGTAACTCAGATATTACTATTGCTACGAATGTCTCAGGCTCAACCTATCTATGGACTATTAACCAGGCAGGAATTGTTTACCCAGGCAGTAAATTCAAAATCCGGGTTCAAAGTACCGTCAATGGAATTTATGGTGATGTGAGTGGAAGCTACTTTAAAATTCTCCCTTATGCCAGTAATGCCTTTATCAAGGTAGAGCAGCCCGATGTAACAGGTATCAATATTCAAATTGGCAGCGATTACCTAATCTCCTGGAATCATAACATTTCGGGTAAGTTTACCATTAAGCTTGTTGATAATCTCGGCGATGTAAACCACACCACCAATGGCAATAACATTATTGCATCAGGTGTTGAGGGCACTACATTCATCTGGAACACAACAGGATGGCCACAAGCTAGTTTATTAAAGGTTCTTATTGAAAGTGATGATTATGCTGGATTATATGACAAAAGCGATAGATCTTTTAGGTTATCTACTTCTGTTGGTTCAGTAGAGGTGTTACGACCAAATAAGGAAAATGCTGTTTGGCAGGTTGGTAATGAGTATCTTATCTCTTGGAATGATACTTTCACGGAGACGGTTGATATCTTATTGATGGATTATACAGACCCATTGAATCCTGTCGCAGTAGGAACGCCTCTTGCCGAAGATATAGAAGGAACTACTTGGGTTTGGAATACTTTAGGCTTTGCCGCTTCTGATAAATATAGAATCCGTGTTCAAAGCTCTTTGGATGCCACTAAGTATGATGACAGTAACAGAGACTTTAAATTGGTGGCGCATACTGGTGCCATCACCGTTGAGCAGCCAAATGTGCCAAACATAGAATGGGTTGTTGGCAATTCCTATTTGATTTCATGGGTTGACAATGTGGATGCGCCACTGGATATTTTCCTGGTAAGTGATGCTACTTATGATGCCAATAATTCAGCTACCTGGACACTAATTGAAGACGGTATTGTAGGTTCTACCTTTGTTTGGGATATTGTTACAGCTAATTATTCTGTAGGTGATGATTACAGAATTCTTGTTGCTACAGCTGATAAAACCATCAAAGATGTAAGCGACAACACCTTTAAATTGGTTGATAATTTTGGTGAAATACATGTATTGCAACCCGATGTTGCAGGCATTGAATGGGTAATCGGCAATGAATACCTTATTTCATGGATGGACAATGTGGAAGATCCGGTTGATATTGAATTGATTGGCTCCGGTACTGTAACCATAGCTGAAGATGATGCTGGTAACTATGGAGGTGTTTGGAGCACTGGAGATAATTTTGGTACTGGTTTTGAACCCTGGGTTATTACTGAAAATGGCACAGGAGATGCATTTCTTGGTGATCCTACCACCAATGGTATTCCTTTAATGGACAATCCTTCATTTGGACTACTTGCGGCCGGAGCCCAAATTCCTGGAGATAATGTTAAAGCTTTTCGCGATTTTACTAACCCTATGAATGCTGAGGATGTATTTTCTTTCGATTGGGGAATTTGGGGATATAATGGGTATAAAGACTTTGTTTTATATGGAAATAACGGTGCAACAGAGCTATTGAAGTTTCATATTGAGGCAGTTACAACCACTAAAATATACGTAACCCACGATGGTAATACAACGACTGTTTTCAATAATCTTGGAAATGATGTAATGCATTTTTCATTTGAATATTTTGCAAATGGTGATTTACATGTTCATGCTAATGCGAGAGATAATGGGGAAGCTGATTTTGACCATACATTCTCGGTTAACCACGCACCTGATGCAATTAGTTTTTATGCTGAAGCTCAATTTAATGATCCTAACATGCTGCACCGTGTAAACTGGTTCAACAATCTTAAGATTACAAAACCTTTTACTGCTAATATCGCCACTAATGTTGTTGGAACAACCTACGTATGGAACACCACAGGCTTTAGTCCGGGAACATATAAAATTAGAGTATACAACGGATCAATTGAAGATTTAAGCGATAATACGTTCAAACTTGTACTTTCACAAGGCGGCAGCCTCACTGTTAATCAACCATCCGCTGGCGATGTTTGGTACAAAGGCTATGCTTATTGGGTTATTTGGGAAGATGATATCATGGAGCCGCTTGATATCTATCTAAAAAGTGTAATTTTAGGCTATAGTGCTAAACTGAAAGACAATTTTGTAGGAAGCATGTTCGATTATATGGTTCCCGCAGGTTTGGCCAACAGTACCGATTACTATATAGAAATCGTAAGTAGTACTGATCCTAATTTGAAATTCCAAAGTGGTTTATTCACGATTACGGATGCCATAATGATGGCTGTTTATCCTAACCCATCATCAGAATATTTCAACCTGCGCCTTGATCAGCAGATGGAAGGTATGTTTGATGTGATTGTTTACGATCGCTTTAACAACAGAATGATCCAAACGCAAGTAAATGCGGCCACTAAAGAGCACCGCATCAATACCGCACAATTGCCAAACGGGATTTACTTTATGCAGGTAACGAATGGTAAGACCACGATTACAGAGAAAATTGTTGTGAAACACTAAAACAGTTTTCACAATTCAAACAAAAAGCGGCTTCCTGCAAAGGGAGCCGCTTTTTGTTTTTTATCTCGGTGACGCTCAAATTTTACACTCTCAATGCAGCTTCCCTACTTTTTTATTAAATAATTCTCAAAAAAATCACTCCCCCAAACAAAAAATAGCTTACCTTTGCCCAATTGGTTAAACTAATTGGTTAAACTAAATGGTTGAGAAGAAAAATAGCTCCACCGAGCAAAAAATACTGGAAGCGGCTATGCTCGAGTTTATCGAAAAAGGAATGGCAGGCGCGCGTATGCAGGAAATTGCCAACCGCGCCGGCATCAACAAAGCCCTTTTGCATTACTACTATCGCAGCAAGGACAAGCTCTTTGGCGTGGTCTTCCGCCAGGTTTTTCATGCTATCGCGCCAAAATTCTCGACTATTTTTCAAAGTGAAGAAGATCTCTTCGATAAAATACGCCACTTTGTAAGCGAATACATCAGCCTGATACACAGCACCCCACATATCCCGGTATTTGTATTGCACGAACTGAGTAGCAATCCCGGGCGACTATCGGAATCCTTTATGGATATCAGCATCAACTTTGATCGCCTGAAACAGCAGATCGATGAGGCGGTGGAAGGCGGACGTATCAAGCCGATTGTCCCTGAAGATCTGATAATCAACATTATCTCTCTCTGTATTTTTCCCATTATCGCCAGGCCTATCATTATGCCAGTGCTTTACGAGGATAATCCAGACCAATACAATCAAATGATTGAAAGGCGCAAAACCCAGGCGGCAGAGTTTATCATCAACGCCATCAAAAGCTAAAAACTATGGTCAAAATCATTAAAATGGGGATACTCGCATGCATACTGCCACTGTTGTGGTTACCTGCTACTTCCCTGGCGCAATCGCCAAAAAGTCTGAGCCTGAAAATGCTCTTGGATTCCACCCTGGCAAACTATCCGCTGCACAAAAAAGGGCCTTTGTTTGAGCAGCAATGGCAGCTCCAGACGCAGCAAGTCGATAAGCAGAACCTGCCTCAGTTAGAACTCAACGGCAAGGCCTCCTATCAAAATGAAGTGATAGACATAGGCGCGGTAATGCCGGGTTTTGCCGGCCCCGTGCTCAGCAAAGACCAGTATCGCTTTAGCCTGGATGTCAAACAGTCGATCTACAAAGGCAATTTCACCCGGAAACAAAAAGAGCTGTACGGTACACAAAAGGACGCCTCGCTAAAACAGTTAGAGATTGAACAGCATGAGCTAAAGGCCAAAGTTGTCGAGCTGTTTTTCGGCTTGCAGTTCAATGATAACCAGCAGCAGATCCTCCGCACTTACCGCACACAGTTAGAATCAAAAATTGATGAGTTTGAAGCGCTGCTGCGCAACGGAAGTCTGCTGCAATCTAGCCTGGACGGGCTGCTTCTGGAAAAGCTAAAAATCAATCAGCAGTTCACCGAAATCGAAAACGACCGCGTGAAGCTGGTCAAAAACCTCAACGAAATTTCCGGAATAGCAATGGATACCGCCACCGTTTTCATCCTTGATGAGCCGGCTGTTTCGCTCGCCGAAAACCAGCAACGACCCGAATATCAGTTGATGGAACTCAATCAGCAGCGAATAAATTCCGGCAAAAAACTATTGGACGTAAAATATCAGCCCATGCTATACGCCTTTGGTAGCGCGGGCTACGGTCGTCCGGGCTTTAATATGCTGTCCGATGATTTCGACGATTTCTATATGATTGGCATTGGCATCAACTGGAAACTCTGGGACTGGCAACAAGGCAGAAACGAAAAACGGCTTCACGACCTGAATGCCGACATCATTGATGTGCAGAAAGAAACTTTCCTGAAAGGACTGCAAACCAGCCTCAATAGTTTTGAACAGGAAATGTTAAAACTGCAAAGCTTGATTGCCAGCGACCAGGAGATTGTCGATATGCAAAATCGTATTGCCCTCACTGCCGAAAATCAACTTCAAAATGGCGTAATTACAAGTTCGCAGTATGTGGAAGAGCTGGAAAAAGTGCAGCAATATCAGCTTCAGTTGGTCACCCGCAAACTCCAGCTTAACTTAACCAAAATCAATTATTTATGGGCTTTAGGCCTGTTGTAAGTAGTGTAAAATCAAAATGATATGAAACGAATATTAGTTATTATACTCAGCGCCGCTTTATTGCAGGGCTGCAACAATTCACAAGGTGTTTCCGATGCTTACGGCAATTTTGAGGCCGACAAAACCTTGATTTCGGCAGAAGTTACCGGCAGAATCCTACAGTTCAATTTAGAGGAGGGAGACCTGCTTAGCGCGGGACAAATTGTTGGACAAATCGACAGCCTGGATTTACACCTGAAAAAAGAACAGATGGAGGCGCAGATTCTGGCTTTGAAGGCTAACTTTGATCAAATCAATGCCCAGCTTGAAGTGCAGCAACAACAGTTAGAGAACATTGAAATATCCAGGCTGCGCACTGAAAACCTGAAGAAGGAAGGTGCCGCCACTCAAAAACAAATGGACGATGTGCAGGGACAATACGAGCTGGCCAAAAAGCAGCTTATTGCTATCAATTCACAAGGCAATGCGCTGACCCAACAAATCAACGCCTTGCGGGAGCAGAAAAAGCAAATCGAGCTCAATCTTCAGAAAAGCACCCTCAGCAATCCTGTGGATGGCAGCGTGCTCAACAAATACGCCATGACAGGCGAAATGGCCATGGCCGGAAGAGCGCTCTATGCCATTGCCGACCTTTCGAGCTTAAAACTTAAAGCCTATATCTCGGGTCAGCAACTGAGTCAAATCAAACTGGGACAGCAAGTTAAAGTGCTTATCGATGCACCGGGCGGCAAACTGGAAAGCCTAAGCGGAAGTATTGTCTGGATTTCGGAAACGGCGGAATTCACGCCCAAAACCATTCAAACCCGTGAAGATCGCATAAACCTGGTATATGCCTTCAAGGTGAAGGTGCCAAATGACGGACGGCTAAAGATTGGTATGCCTGGCGAAGTGGTGTTTAAGACTGGCGAACATAATTAATAGCCATGAGTAAAAGCGTAATCATCCAAAATCTAAGCAAGATTTATCCCGGCGTCAAAGCCCTTGACGGCATTAGCTGCACGGTAAATAAAGGTGAAATATTTGGCTTTATCGGTCCTGATGGCGCCGGCAAAACCACCTTGTTTCGAATCCTCACTTCCTTGCTCATCCCCGATGAGGGAACAGCAACAGTGGATGGCGATGATGTGGTAAAGGATTACAAATCTATTCGGGCTAAGGTGGGATATATGCCGGGCAAATTCTCGCTCTATCAGGATTTGTCGGTGGAGGAAAACCTCAAGTTCTTTGCCGGTGTTTTCAAAACTACCATTGCCGAAAACTACCACCTTATCGAAGGTATTTACAAGCAGATAGAACCTTTTAAACATCGGCTGGCGGGCAATCTTTCGGGTGGCATGAAGCAAAAGCTGGCTTTGAGCTGCGCCCTGATTCACAAGCCTACCGTGCTTTTCTTGGACGAGCCTACCACCGGCGTGGATGCCGTTTCGCGCAAGGAATTTTGGGAGATGCTGCATCAGCTCAAAAGCACAGGCCTCACCATCATCGTTTCTACGCCTTATATGGACGAGGCCGCACTTTGCGACAGGGTAGCGCTTTTGCAGAACGGAAAAATCCTCAGCATCGCCAGTCCGGAGGAGATTGTAGCCGGGTTTCCGCACAAACTCTATGGCATCAAATCCGAAAAACTGTACCCACTCAACGAATTGCTAAAGTTGGAGAAGCAGGTACACTCCACTTATTTGTTTGGCGACAGCATTCATCTCGTGCTTCAACAAAATGCTTCCATTGATATACTTATGGAAAAAATAAAAACCAAGAATTTTGATGATTTGGAATGGGAAATCATTTCGCCGGACATAGAAGATTGTTTTATGGAACTAATGCACAAGACATGAAAACAGTAGTAACAGTAAAGAATCTCGTAAAGAAGTTCGGCAACTTTGTTGCCAACGACAACTTGAATTTCGAGGTGTATGGGGGCGAGATATTTGGTTTTTTGGGTGCCAATGGTGCCGGGAAAACTACCACCATAAAAATACTTTGTGGACTTTCTGTACCAACCTCAGGAGAAATCACCGTGGCGGGCTTTGATGTGTATAAGCAGCGGGAAGAAATCAAGAAAAATATTGGCTATATGAGCCAGAAATTCAGTCTTTATGACGACTTAACCATTCAGGAAAATATTCGCTTTTATGGCGGAATTTATGGCTTGAGCAATGAGGCTATCAAGGCGAAGACGAGCCAATATATGGAAACGCTTGACCTGTACGACTATGCCAAAAGCCGGGTTTTGGATTTGCCTTTGGGCATCAAGCAAAAGCTGGCCTTTTCGGTAGCGGTGATGCACGAGCCGCAAATTGTTTTTCTGGATGAGCCAACCAGCGGCGTGGATCCCATCACCCGCAGGCAGTTTTGGGATATGATTAATGCCGAAGCCGAAAAAGGTACCACCGTATTTGTTACCACGCATTATATGGACGAAGCGGAATATTGCCATCGCATCAGCATTATGGTGGATGGCCGCATTGACGCATTAGACAGCCCGGACGAGCTAAAACAGCAGTTTGAGGTCGATAGCATTGAAGAGGTATTTATTCAGCTGGCCCGGACAGCAACGCGTGCTTAGTAATATCAATTAAAGAACCGATTGGGATGAAAGAGTTTATCATAAAAGAGTTTAAGCAAATATTCAGGGATTATCGCACGATGACGATCCTTTTCGGTATTCCTATTGCGCAGGTGCTGCTGTTTGGATTTGCCCTCACCATGGACTTGAAAAACGTTCATTTCGCAGTACTGGATTTGGCCAAAGACGAACATAGCCGGAAGATTATCGATAAAATGGATGCCTCGGACTATTTTATTTTTGACCGCTATTTAAGTTCTTTCGATGAAATAGAAACCGTTTTTAAAGAAGGTATCGTGAAAGAAGTGATTGTTTTTGAACCCAATTTTAGTCAAATACTCACCAAAGAAAATAGCGCACAACTGCAAATAATCGCCGATGCCAGCGATCCCAATGTGGCCAATATACTGGTCAACTATACGCAGGCCATCATCACCAACTACCAACAAAATCTGTTTGCTGACAACCCCCTGGGGAAAATGGTCAGGCCCGAGCCGATGTTCAAATACAATCCGGCACTCAAAAGTGTGTATATGTTTGTCCCGGGCATTATCACCGTTATTTTGCTGCTGGTTTCGGCCATGATGACCTCCATCAGCATCGCCCGCGAAAAGGAATTGGGCACCATGGAAGTGCTGTTGGTTTCGCCCATCAAACCTATCCAAATCATCGTGGGAAAAGTAATCCCGTATATGGTTTTATCTTTTCTCAACTTCGTGATTATACTGTTATTGTCATTTTTAGTATTTGATATGCCGAGCAGCGGAAATATGCCATTATTGCTGGCCGAAACCTTTTTGTATATCTTTATGTCGCTGGCCCTGGGGATTTTTATTTCCACCGTGAGCAGCTCCCAGCAAACCGCCATGATGCTGTCGATGTTTGCACTTTTGTTGCCTACAATTTTGTTGTCGGGGTTTATTTTCCCGATAAAAAACATGCCCGACATACTTATATGGATTAGTCATATTATGCCTTCCAAGTGGTTTATTATCATCATCAAAGGTATTATGCTTAAAGGAGCAGGGCTGATGGATGTGTGGTTTGAAACTTTAATAATACTGGCGCAAACCATATTCTTTATTATCCTGAGTATCAAAAAATTTAAAATTCGCTTAACATGAGAACCATCAGATTTATTATCGAAAAGGAGTTTAAGCAGATTTTTAGAAATAAAATGATGCTGCCCATTATTTTTGTATTGCCCATAGTTCAATTAGTAACTTTGTCCTATACTGCCACTTTTGAAATAAAAAACGTGAGCCTGGGTGTTATTGATATGGACCAAAGCAATAGCTCGCGCGAGCTTATTCACAAGTTCAGCGCATCACCTTTTTTCGATATTATGGCACAGGACTTCGATCTGAAAAAGCTGGAATTTCAGATGAAACAAGGTGATTTAGAACAGATTATCTATATCAATAATGGATTTGAAGAACAGCTCGCTTCGGCAAGCTCAGTGCATAGCAAAGCCGGCGAAGGGCCGCAGGTACAAATCATCACCGATGCCATCAACGGCAGTGCGGCCAATTTGATGAGCTATTATGCCTCGGCTATTATGATGGATTTTAATAAAAATATACTATTGCAAACGCAGCCGATGCTGGCTTCCGGGCTGGGTATCAGCACGCCTTATCAGTTTTGGTTCAATGCCGAATTGGATTATAAAAAGTATATGGTGCCCGGTATTTTAGTTCTGTTGGTTACCATGATTGGCACTTTCCTTTCGGGAACGAATATCGTACGCGAAAAGGAGCTGGGAACTATTGAGCAACTGAATGTTACGCCTATCAAACGGCATCAGTTTATCATTGGCAAACTCATGCCATTTTGGATAATTTCCATGTTCGTGCTTGTACTGGGAATGCTGTTGGCGCACTTTGTTTTCAAGATACATATCGTTGGCAGCGTGGGGCTGGTATTTGCTGTTGCCTCTATTTATTTATTAGCGATTTTGGGACTGGGCTTATTCATCAGCACCATCACCAACACCCAGCAGCAGGCCATGTTTATCGCCTGGTTCTTTATGGTGATATTCATTATACTAAGCGGGCTTTTCACACCCGAGGAAAGCATGCCTGACTGGGCACAGCTAATCAATGTTTTCAATCCCATTACCTATTTTATTCGTTTTATGCGACAGCTCATGCTCAAAGGCTCTGGCTTAATGGATGTGTGGCGTGATGTGCTTAGTATTGGTATTTACGCGATTTCGATATTGCTGCTGGCAACTATGCGCTATAGGAAGACGAGTTAGGGGGAGGGAACAAATCTTTTAAAATAGTAAAATCCCTTTGAAAAGTCGATTTATTGCCTCTCCAAAGGGATTTAATAAATCGTTGTTACTGTATCACCAATTTCTCTACAACAACACCTTTTGAAGTTGCGAGCCTGATAAAATACACGCCGGATTTTAAAGTAGTTACGTCCAGTTTGGTTTCTTTTTTATTCATATTGGAATGTTTCAATACGAGTTTGCCGGCATTGTCCATTACACTTAGTTCGCTAATAATGGCGTTGTTACCGGTAATAGTTAGCTCATCTGAAGTGGGATTTGGGTACATACGCAGATCAACGGCATCATAGGCGTATTGGCTGTTTCCGGTATAAGTTAAGGTGTCGTAGTTGTAATTAAAATCACAAACATAAACCAGATTACCGGCATCATCCGTTGCTTGCCAATGATAAAGTGTTGGCATATTATTCATTTCTACAAGGTCTTTGGTTTGAAACTCTGGATGCACGGGCATATACAGTTGATCAGAAGTATAGTCTAAATTGTATTCATAATCTTTTATATCTGTTACCGTAGTGCCACTTAAATGCTTCCAATTTATGCAGTTTCTGTTCTCATCATAAGTGAATGACTCCGTTGAGGATACAGTCCAGGAGGCACCATCATAAAACGATTGTTTAGCGTTATTCAGCGTGCCATCCGGATTATATTCGTATTCAATTTTCCACGAATCTTCCATCACTCCCGAATTAAATTCGTCCTGACCTACTTCCAGAATTACTTGTCCGTCATCATTATAGGTTAATGTTCCGAGCTGCCATAATTCTGTTCCGCCAAAATACATTTCCCAGTGTGTTTGCTGATTATCCTCATTATAATAATAGTGATAAACGCCGCCTAAAGTAAATTCGTCTGTTCCAAAACTATTGTAATTTGTGCGTGTTAAACGATTGCCATTTTCATCATACGTAAAATCAATATACGAAACATATTTCCAGACATTACCTAAAACCTGATAGTAATCGACCTTCACGATATTGTTAGCCGCATCATAGCTTAGAGAATCTATTAATTGTTCTCCGTCTACGGTCTTTGTATAGACAGCCTTTAGCAGCACATCATCATTGTAAGAAAACTGCTCGAATTCCAGGTCGTCAGAAGAACGAATCTCTGCAAGTTTAAACGTTAAATCGCGATTAAATCCCTGAGAAAATCCTGTAACAGCCATGGAAACAGAGAGTAAAACAAGTAAAATTCTTTTCATAATAATTTGGTTAAAATAAGATTATTGAATAATTTATTAGGCGTTAAAGATACGTTATTTTCCTTCAGTAATATCAATAAAAAGCCTGTAGAGAAGCCTTCTCCGAAAGAATTGGTTATTGAGATGCCCTTCGTGTTAGCGCGATTTTTATGAGCTTACAGGTTTACGAGTCACGGGGTCACTAGTTAACTGATTTTCAAATCAACAAATCGTCAAATCATCAAATCATCAATTTTTCAAATCGTTAAATTACAGTTTTCTATCCGTATTTGACTGTGGACTCAACTTAAAAACGAGTCCACCGGCAAAGCCAAACTGAATAATAGGGGAGTACGAACTAACGCCAACACTTGTGTTACCTCCACTGCTCCACCAGAGATTGGCGCCCACATCAATCACCGGAAAATTCAGGTTGGCCTGCACACGAAGTCCAACTACCGGGCTGAAAAAGTAACTCATTCCGGCATTAATCCCAACAGCAAATTTTGTAACATTATTGAAATCAGCTGCTTTGGAAGCATAGTTTACTGCGCCAATCTTAACTCCGGCAAACAAGTCAAAACTTTCAGAAAGTGGTAGAATCCTGTTTGTACCTATCAAAAAATAATTGATGGAGGCTATCGAATTGATGTCAATATTGGATGCCACCGACTGCACCACAATTCGTGAATCCTGATAGGTATAAGAGAATTCTACTTCATAAACCGGACTTATTTGATAAGCTATACTGCCTCCAAAAGTGTGTCCGTCGTATATTTTGCCACTGCCGCCATAAATAGGGAACTTATCGCCAAAAGTGTAGCCGCTATGCGCAAATATTTTAATATTTTGGCTGTAAGCGCCCAGTGAGACAATCACTAAAGTGGTTACTAGTAGGTATTTTTTCATAGGATGGTAAATGTACTATAAGATTTAGTTTGTGCGATTTTTATTTCTATTCCCAGCCGCCGCCAAGTGCTTTAAAAAGCTTCACGTACGCATTTAAAAGCCCTTGTTTAGATTGCGAAAGCATCAATTCGGTCGAGTACAATATCCGATCGCTGTCGAGCAGCTCGAGGTAGCTCGTTACGCCGCCATTGTACCTGTCTCGCGAAAGCATCGCAGCATTTCGGGCGGCATCAAGTTGTGTTTTACGAATTGCTATCTGTTGTTCAAAGCTTTCTATCTCTGTCAAAGCATCCTTTACTTCCAAAAATGCCGCAAGCACAACTTGTTGGTAGTTGGCCTGCAATTCTTCTATGCGTTTCAGCGCTATTTCAGCGTTCTTCTTGTTTTTGCCAAAATGAAATAAGGGCCCAAACAGACCTGCGCCAACAGACCAGGCTGGGTTTCCACTAAATAAATTGTTGAGGTCGTTGCTGGCAACACCTCCTGCCATCGTCAGGCTTAGCGATGGAAAACGCATGCTTTGTGCCATGCCGGCCATGGCGTATTGGCCAATAAGTTGCTGCTCGGCAAGCATAATGTCCGGTCTTCTTTTTAAAAGTTCGGAAGGAATCACGTCAGGTATGGAAGGCGGAAGTTCTTGGCTTGTAAGGTTTCCTGCAAATAAGCTGTCAGACGCCAAAGATTCGCCCATAAGCAGATGCAGCGCATGTATAATGTTTTGCGAAAGCTGCTCGTAAAGCGGAACAGCCACAGCGGCTTCTGCCTGCTGTATAACCGCTTGGTTGAGGTCGATTTCAGGCACAACGCCTTTTTCCAATCGCTGTGATATAATACTCACTGATGCATCACGTGATTTGAGCGTGTTCTGCGATATTCTCAAACGTTCGCGGTAGTCGAGCAGCTGAAAATAAAGCCGTGCCGTTTCACTTTCTATTGCTAACATCGTGGCCTGATAAGCAAACCTGGAAGCTGCAAAATTTGCGTTGGCGGCATGTTGTGCATGGCGGTATTTTCCCCAAAGGTCGAGTTCCCAATTGAGCAAGCCTACGCCAAATGCGTTGTTAGAAATTACTGGCATTTGGCTGCCTCCGACAAAATCGCCACGCGAAATGCCGGCCTGATAGCTTATTTGCGGCCAGAAATCTGCTTTTGCAACACCCGAAGCCAAGGCAGCTTGTTCAATCCGACTCATGGCCATCATAACATCATAATTATTGGTCAAAGCTTTGTCAATCAAGGTGTCGAGAATAGGATCGGTAAAAGTAGCCCACCAGGATGTATTTGAAATAGCATCGGTCTTTAGTATGGTTTCTCCAAATGACTCGGGTAAATCTGATGACTGCTTTACATATTTCGGGCCTACCAAACAGCTATTTAAAAGCAGAGCAAGCGCCAGTGTACAACAGCCTGTAACGAATATTCTTTTTCTGGTCATGCCTATATTGTTTTTTTAGGTTTAACTAATTCTCTTTTCTTTTCATAACCGGCAATTTTGCCAATAACTATAAATAGCATCGGATAGATAATTACACCGATAATTGAGGCAATTAGGATTCCTCCCAAAAGTGTCATTCCCATTACTTTACGCGACTCAGCACCGGCGCCGGAAGCTACCAGTAGGGGTGTGATGCCAAGGATAAACGAAAATACAGTCATTAGGATAGGCCTGAATCTTTGACGTGCAGCATCCATAGCTGCATCGAAAAGGCTACTACCTTCTTCAAACTTGAGTTTCGCAAATTCTACGATTAGGATCGCGTTTTTGGCTGCCAGAGCGATAAGCATCACCAAAGAAATCTGTGTGAAAATATTGTTTTCATAGGAGAGGCTAAACATCCTGGAGATCCACAAAAACAAGAAAGCGCCAAACAAGGCGAAAGGTGTACCGAGCAACACGCTGAAGGGCAGCGACCAGCTTTCGTATAGTGCAGCCAAAATCAGGAATACAAGAATTAACGAGAAGGCAAAGATTATCGCTGTTTTACCCGAGGCGGCTTCCTCTTGAAACGACATGGCATTCCAGGCATAGCCAATATCCGAAGGCAGCGTTTTTGCTACTTCTTTTAGTGCAACCCGCGCCTGTGTTGAAGTGTATCCTTCTGCCGGCGTTCCGCTTACTTCGATAGACCTGAGCAGGTTGAAGCGTGTAGTATATTCAGGGCCAATACTGTTTTCAACTTCTACCAGTGCCGAAAGTGGCACCATTTTTCCTGTTCTGTTTCTCACGAAAAAGTTGTCGAGCTGGTCTTCATTTTGCCGATAATAGGGCTCAGCTTGCAGGTAAATACGATAGACGCGCCCGAAACGGTTGAAATCATTGATATACATCCCGCCGAGCAAAGCACCAATTGTACCGTGCAGCTCCGTTAGCGAAACGCCTGCTTTAAGGGCTTTCTCTCTGTTAACGTATATGAACCGTTGTGGGACATCATCACGGAAGGTGGTAAAGGCAAAGGCAATTTCCGGACGTGCGTTGACTTTGTTGATAAACTCCTGGGTGTTTTCCGTCAGGTAATTAATTGTGTTGCCTCCTTTGTCCTGAATCATAATGCTAAAGCCCGATCCATTGCCCAGGCCTTGAATAGCCGGTGGACCAAACGACAATACATTGGCTTCTTTTATGGCGTAATATAGTTTAACATTGAGCTGGTTTACCAGTTCCTTAACGCTGACATTACGTTCGCTCCAGTCTTTTACGGTAACAAATAAAGATCCCGCGGAGGTTGATACCCCGCCCGAGAGCAAATTATAGCCGGGAATAGAGGTGTAGTACTCGATCGCTTCTTCTGTAGCAAGAACAGCTTCTACTTTTTTTACAGCTTCCATAGTGCGCTGTAATGATGATGCACCGGGTAGCTGTACGTTCATGATAAAATATCCTTGATCTTCATCGGGCATAAAGCCTCCGGGAACGCGCATGCCAAGAAATACGGCAAGTAAGGAAATAACACCTATAAATATAGCGCTTCGCACGAGTTTCCGGCTAACGATATTGGTTAGACTCATATAGCTGTTTGTCGTTTTATCCAGGCTACGGTCAAAGGATTTGAAGGCGCGTGCCAACAGGCTTTTGCTTTGTTTTTTGGGACGAAGTATTAAACTGCTAAGAGCCGGACTAAGTGTAAGTGCGTTAATGGCCGAAAAGAATACAGAAACTGCGATGGTTATTGCAAATTGTTGATAAAGCCTGCCGGTAATTCCACTGATGAATGATACCGGAATAAAAACTGCAATCAGCACGAAGGTAGTACCGATAACAGGGCCGGTAACTTCTTTCATGGCAGTAATAGTAGCTTCTCTTGGGCTTAGCCCTTTCTCGATATGTACCATCACGGCTTCAACCACCACAATAGCATCATCTACAACAATCCCCACGGCAAGCACAAGCCCCAGTAATGACAAGGAGTTGATGGAAAATCCTAAAACAGGGAAAAGGATAAAAGCACTTAATAAAGATACCGGAATTGCCAACACAGGGATGAGGGTGGCTCTCCAGTCCTGTAAAAAGATGAAAACTACCAAAATGACCAGAATCAGTGCAATGATAAGTGTTTCGATAATTTCATCCATACCGGCTTTGATAGGTATAGTTGTGTCAAGAGAGATCGTGTATTGTAAATCTTCGGGAAAGGTTTCCTTCATTTTAGCAAGAGCTGATTTTATCTCATCAGCCACTTTCATCGCGTTTGAGCCAGGTGCTTGATAGATAAAAAGCACAGCACAGTCTTTGCTGTTAAGACGCGTGAAAGCTTCATAATTTTCTGTTCCCAGCGAAACATCAGCAACGTTTTTAAGTTTTACCTCAGCGCCGTTTTCTTGAATTTTAAGTACAATTTCACCAAATTCTTCTGCAGTTTGCATCCTGTCGCGCAGGGTTACTGTATAAGTGAAGTCTGTGCCTTCGGGAGCGGGCTCGCCGCCAAATTTCCCACCCGGCACAATTACATTCTGCTCCCTGAGGGCATTCATAATGTCGCCAACAGAGATGTTGAGCGCGGCCATTTGTTCGGGTTTCACCCAGATTCGCATGGCATAATCACTTGAGCCCATTACATCAATTTTTCCAACGCCTGAAAGCCTGGAGAGCTCGTCGCTGATGTTCAGACGCGTATAGTTGCCAATAAAATCCCGGTCAAAGGTTTCATTAGGCGATGTTAACGAAATAATCATCATTGGGAAAGTAAATGCTTTCTCAACTGTGATACCTGTTCTGGCTACCTCTTCAGGAAGTTGCGAGGCGGCAGCAGAAACCTTATTCTGAGTGAGTACGCTCGACATATTGGGGTCAGATCCTAAGTCGAACGTTACATTCAGGCTCATCACCCCGGAATTTGTGTTGATAGATTGCATGTAGAGCGAATTTTCTACACCATTGATTTTTTGTTCTAAGGGTGTTGCCACGGATTGCTCCACGTTAATAGCGTTGGCACCGATATATGCGGCGTTTACCTGAACCAGCGGCGGTGTCAAGTCAGGATACTGCTCTATAGCTAAGCCTGATAGCGCAATCAGACCTGCAATAGACATTACAATAGCAATAACAATGGCCATGATAGGCCTTTTTACAAAATAGTTGCCCATGATATCGCTTATTTATTGTTAACTTCTTTGTTTTGATAAGGCTCGGGCATGATTGGCATTCCGGGTATGAGCTTTTCAAAACCTTCTACAATGATTATTTCCCCAGGCTCTAGTCCCGATTTTACGACCAACGACTGGTCAATAACCTGGCTCGCCTCGATCATTCTGATTTCAGGTATACTGTTTTCGCCCAGTACGTATACCTGGTGCATGGTTTGCATTTCCTTGACTGCTCTTTTTGGAATTAAAATACTGTTTGGCACAAAGTCATACAACAGTTTTATGCGAGCAAACTGGCCGGGACGCAGAATCCAGTTGGGATTTGGAAAGGAGGCTTGCAACATAATTGTTCCTGTGTTGGGGTCGATGCTGCGGTCAATAAAATCTAGCTTCCCTTGCTGACCGAATATTTCATCATTCGAAAGGCTTAGTTTTATCCCTTCTTCAACAAACTTCTTTTCGTATTCTTCACTCAAGGCACGCTGGCTAAGATTGAGGTACTCATTTTCTGAAAGGAAAAACCGGACAACTATAGTGTCAATTTGTGAAATTGTGTTTAGAATTACAGGATTAGGCATTTGGCCTACATAATCACCTGGTTTAGGAATCGACATACCGATGATGCCGCTAATAGGTGCGCTTATGCGGGAATATCCCAGCTCGATGCGCGAGGCATTCAGGTATGCTTGGGCAGCGTCAACGCTGGATTTAGCAGCTTCAAACTGCGCTACGGCAGCATCTAAATCACGCTGACTTACCGCGTTATTAGCAGCCAGTGGCCTAATCCTGTTCAGGTCGCTTTCGGCCTTGGCAAGCATGGTTTGTGCTTGTGCCAATTGGCTCATCGATGCTGCTTCTCTGGCCAACAATGGTTGACGATCAATGGTATATAAAAGTGTGCCCTTTTTAACAAAGGTACCTTCCTTAAAATACATTCCTTCTAAAACGCCGTCAACCCTGGCCCGAATGCTAATGTCTTTAAAACCATAGGTTTGACCAACAAAAGTTGTAAAAATCGGAACATCCTCGGTGGTAACTTCCATCACAGGAAGCGACAGTAGCGGCATTTGAGGTGCTGATTTTTCCTCGCAGGAAATAAGTAACAAACCTGAAGCGAAACTTGCTAAGATGAAGCCTTTAACTCCAAATTTTCTAATCTTGTTTGTAAACATGTTTGATTAATTTATGTTAGTTGTCTATTCAAAAACTTAAATAATGGAAGAGCTTTAAAAAAACGAAAGTAGAATATTTTCATCAAACTATCATAATAAACGTTAAATATTAATCTTTAAAGTCATTCAATTAAAGGAAAAATTGCACTATTCCGTGTAAAAAAAATCGGAAAATATTCTCAAAACACATGTATAACGAGCTATAATTAGTTTTAAAGCACTTTGCAGCCTGAGCAGTAAAAGTCAAAATGGGTTGCCGCTGTTTGGGCATCCAAAAAGAGAGCTATACAGATTCGCATCTAGATTAATAATCCGGGTTATTTTAAAATAGCTACTTTTGCAGCCTCAAAATTTTAGCCAAAACGCCAAAAGCGCAGCAAAAGAATGTATGGGATATAAGAAAGAAATAGCACGTCGTCGCACCTTTGCCATTATTAGTCATCCCGATGCCGGGAAAACCACACTCACCGAAAAGCTCCTATTATATGGTGGTGCTATTCAGGTTGCAGGTGCTGTAAAATCAAACAAAATTAAGAAAACCGCCACTTCCGACTGGATGGAGATCGAACGCCAGCGCGGAATTTCTGTGGCCACCTCCGTGATGGGTTTTGAGTATAACGGTCTAAACATCAATATCCTCGACACACCTGGTCACCAGGATTTTGCCGAAGATACCTTTCGCACGCTTACCGCAGTGGATAGCGTGATTGTGGTGATCGATGTGGCCAAAGGCGTTGAGCCTCAGACCGAAAAGCTGGTGAAAGTGTGTCGGATGCGCAAAACACCAATCATCGTGTTTATCAATAAGCTCGACCGTCCTGGGAAAGATGGCTTCGAACTGCTGGATGAGGTAGAGCAAAAGCTGGATTTAAAAGTAACGCCACTCAGCTGGCCAATAAATATGGGCCCCGACTTTAAAGGCGTTTATAATATTTTTGAGAAAAACTTATATCTCTTTGAACCCAACAAGCAAAGGGTGGAGGAGGGGCTTGCATTCGATGATGTGAACGACCCCGAGCTGGAAAGCCTCATCGGAAAAGATGCCCAAATGCTACGCGAAGAATTATCACTTATTGAAGGTGTTTATCCTGATTTTGACCGCTATGAATACCTCAGCGGGAATATCAGTCCGGTGTTTTTTGGTAGCGCGTTGAATAATTTTGGCGTAAAAGAATTATTGGACTGTTTTATTCAAATTGCGCCAACGCCCATCGGCAGAACTGCTGAGGAACGTCATGTAGCGCCTGAGGAAGAGACGTTTAGCGGTTTTGTGTTTAAAATTCACGCCAATATGGATCCCAATCACCGCGACAGAATTGCGTTTTTACGTATTGTTTCGGGCAAGTTTGAACGCAACAAACCATACCACCATGTGCGATTAGGCAGAAAACTCAAGTTCTCGAATCCGACAGCTTTTATGGCCCAGAAAAAATCTATTGTTGACGAAGCCTTTCCCGGAGATATTGTAGGCTTGTATGATGCCGGGAACTTTAAAATCGGAGACACACTTACCGAAGGCGAATTGCTACACTATAAAGGAATCCCCAGCTTTTCACCGGAATTATTTCGCTATGTTGAAAACGCTGATCCACTCAAATCCAAACAACTGGCCAAAGGCCTTGATCAGCTGATGGATGAAGGTGTAGCACAGCTTTTTACGGGCAAAGCTACCGGACGAAAAATCATTGGAACGGTCGGCGTACTGCAATTTGAAGTTATACAATATCGCTTGTTGCACGAATACGGTGCAAGCTGCCGCTACGACCACATCAACTTGCATAAAACAGCTTGGATAACAAGTGATAACAAAGTCATGCTCGAAGATTTTAAAGCGCGTAAAAGCAGTTATATCGCTTTTGACAAAGAAGGACGCGATGTGTTTTTGGCTGATTCTCCTTACGCTTTGCAAACGGCCATGGAAAAATATCCCGATATTAAATTTTATTTTACTTCGGAGTTTTAAGCTGATTTTTTGTTAGTCAGGCCGCTACTACCCCTCGGAAGTCAGTCAGGCCGCGACTATGTGGCGACGCTAAACAGTCGCGCCCTGACTCGCAAACAAACAGTCGCGCCCTGACTTGCCAGCACGGTGCCTCAATTCCATAAGAAAACAAGCTTTTTAGCTAAAAAACGCTTAATTAACTTGATTTGATGTAATTTCGTCCTTTGAAAATGTATAAACTGAGTTTTTTTCAATAAATTTTTCTCCATGAACAAAATCTTACAATTTATTCTTGCCGCTATCTTATTCATAGCAGCTTTTTCTATAAAAGCACAAAACACACAATCGCAGCCAGATACGGCAGATTTCCCGTATTGGGTAACAATGATGCAAGATCCTGACGCCAATTTCTTTCAAACCGTTAAAGCCTTTGAAACCTATTGGGAAAATCGTGAAATAACGAGAGGAAGCGGCTATAAACCTTTCAAACGCTGGGAATACATGATGCGTCAGCGGGTTTCACAAGCTGGCGAAAAGCCGGCAGCTGACCGCGAACTCGAAGCTTTACAATCATTTAAAGCACAAACCAAAAACCGGGAAGAAGCCGGCGAATGGACGGCTTTAGGCCCTTATACGGTTCCTTCGGGATACAATGGCTACCGCGGTTTGGGCCGAATCAACGCCCTGGCTTTTCATCCTGTGGACGAAAATCATATTTATATTGGTGCACCCGCCGGTGGTTTGTGGGTTTCTACAGATCAGGGAGCTAGCTGGGAAGTGCTTACAGATCACCTGCCAACACTTGGCGTTTCGGCTATTGTAGTGAATTACGACAATCCTGACCAAATACTTATCGGCACAGGCGACCGTGATGCAGGCGATGCACCTGGTCTGGGCGTATGGCGTAGCGATGACGGTGGTATAAGCTGGAACCCTTCAAACGACGGCATGGGAAATGCCACAGTTGGACGACTTATTCAACATCCTGAAAACTCTGATATCATACTGGCAGCCACCAGTGATGGTATATTCAAATCTGAAAATATGGGTATCAGCTGGATGCAAACCAGATCAGGAAACTTCAAAGAAATTGTTTTTAAACCAAGCGCTCCTGAAGTGGTGTATGCTTCTTCATCTGGCAAGTTTTTCCGCTCCGACGATACGGGTGAAAACTTCACTCAGATTACAAATGGATTGCCTAATAGTGCCAGAGGAGTAATTGGCGCATCGGAAGCCAACCCGGAAGTGGTTTATTTCCTGACCACCAATTCTGATTCTTTCAAAGCCATTTATCGGTCAGACGACAGCGGGCTATCCTTTGAAATGCGTTCCAACTCACCCAATATTATGAGCTGGGATTGTAATGGCGGCGATGGCGGTCAAGCTTGGTACGACCTCGATATGTCTGTTGATCCTTTTGACGAAAACATGATTATCACCGGTGGCGTAAACAGTTTTAAATCAACTGATGGCGGCTTAACCTGGAACATCAGTTCGCACTGGTACGGCGGTTGTGGTGTAGAATCGGTGCATGCTGACTTGCATGTTCTGGAATATTCACCAGTTGACGGAAGGCTTTATGTTGGGAATGATGGCGGCGTTTACTGGACAGATGATGGCGGCATAAACTGGCAGGAGATTACCAACGGATTAGTGATCAGCCAGGCCTATAAATTGGGCCAGAGTGCTACAAATCCCGATTTGGTGATCAATGGATATCAGGATAATGGATCCTCTACCTATGTGGGTGGCACAGATAATTGGGTGAATGTTGGTGGAGGCGATGGTATGGAGTGCGCCTATGATCCGACTGATGATCGTTACAGCTATTCAACGATATATTATGGAGCGATTAACCGTATATACAACCTTAGCTCACAAGGGGGCATTGCCGGCCAGGGCACCAATGGCATTACCGAAAGTGGTGGCTGGGTTACGCCCTTTCTGATTGACCACGAAGATGGGAATATCATGTTTATTGGCTATAAAAATGTGTGGCGAAGTACCAATATCAAAGCCGGAAATACCAATAGCGTGCAATGGCAAAAGATCAGTAACATGAACAATAATAATATGAATGTGCTGGTACAATCCAGGGCTAACAGGAATATATTGTATGCTGCAAGCGGTTCAAAACTGTTTTTTACAGAAAATGCGAAAGACAATACGGTGAACTGGGAAAGCCTTACTTCTAATTTGCCAACAACAAATGAGATTACAGCGATAGAAACAAGTCCTTACGATGAAAATATTGTTTATTTGGCTCAGCAAACCCGTCTTTATAAATCTACAGATAAGGGCTTGAGCTGGGAAAGTATCTTAGCTAATTTGTCTAATATTCAAGTTAATTCAATTGCCTATTACAAAAACAGTCAGGAAGGACTGTATCTCGGAACTGATATAGGAGTTTTTTACAAAGATGCTTTACTGGATGAATGGATGAGCTTTGGCAACGGCATGCCTGCCAGCGCAAAAGTTACTGAACTGGAGTTTTATTACGATTCAGAAAATGCTCAGGGTGACTTGCTCAGGGCAGCCACGTATGGTCGTGGAACATGGAGCTCACCGCCATTTATTGGTACTTTAGAAGCAGATTTTATAGGCTCAGAAACTGAAATTTCTGCTTATTGCAGCGTTGACTTTACCGACCTCACCATTGGATCACCTTTCGAGTGGTCGTGGTCATTTCCGGGAGGAACGCCCTCTTATTCTACGGAGCGTAATCCGGTAGGAATTCAATACAATGAAGCAGGCACATTTACGGTAACACTCACAGTTACAAATCCTTTGGGTATGGATAGTAAACAAAAAATTGACTACATCCATGTAAGTGAAGCCCAGGCCCCTGCTATTGCTTTTCAGGCCGATCAGCAAGCCGGCTGCACAGGGATGCAGGTGCAGTTTGCCGATCTTTCTGAAAATTGTCCCGACACCTGGACCTGGTCTTTTGAACCCGCCTCTTATACCTTCGTTGAAGGCAGCTCGGCCAACGACCAAAATCCACTGGTTCAGTTTAATGAAGACGCGGAATACACGGTTAGCCTGACAGCTTCCAACCCGGCAGGAACAAATAGCTTAACGCTCGAAAACTACATTCATACCGGTGGAGAAGGCATTCCTTTTGAAGCTGATTTTGAGGCACAAACAATCAGCGAAACAGGCTGGACAAAAATAAATCCGGACGGCAGCAAAGGCTGGGAACTCTCAAACAATGGCGAGGAATATGGCATTTGGATGAATTTCTTTAATTACTCAGGCATGGGTGCACGTGATTATCTGATTAGTCCGGTGCTGAATTTCAGAAACTTTGACCAGGCCTTTTTGAACTTTGACTATGCCTATGCACAGCGCTATTTTCAAAAAGACTCTTTAATCGTTAGCATTTCCGACGACTGCGGCGAAAACTGGGAACGCGTTTATGCCAATGGCCCTGACGGCGAAGGGGTTTTTGAAACCGCCGAGCCAACAACAGCATTTTTCGAGGCCTTAAACCCCGACGAATGGTGCGGGCAAGGCTACGGTGCTCCTTGTCCTATGATTGACCTTTCGCCTTGGGCCGGAAAATCAAACATCCAAATCAGGTTAGAAACCTATTGCAATTATGGTAATAATCTGTATATCAAAAACTTGTCTGTGTCAAATATCACCGGACAAAAACTAATTAATTTGAGTGAAGAATGCCTGATTTATCCCATTCCCGCAACTAATCAGCTGAGGGTTGTGTTAGCCAATAATGCTGAAAAAGCTCAGATTCAAATTACAGATTTGGCTGGCAGGATGTATACAAATCAGCAGTTTAGCGGTGAATCATTCAGCATCGACCTCTCGGATATGGCCAATGGATCCTACCTGATTATTATCAACCAGGGCGAGAAAGTGTTTAACCGTAAGTTTATCATTCACCGTTAGTCAGTAAGTTAAAGTGCAGCGGTACCGATAAAAAAATTATTTTTACCGGCTGATAATAATTTATAAAATACATAAATATTTTACAGCCTTTACTAATCAAACCTAGCTTTGTATGTTTGATTTGTAAAGTCTGTTTTAAGTAAGGCCGTTTTTTGGACTTCAAACTGTTTAAAACCCTCAGGTTTTAGAATAATTCATTAATAAAATCAAAGATGAAGCGACTTTTTTTACTCAATCTCTTAATTTTTTTCTTTGCCGGCTCAACACTTTTTGGGCAAGAGCAAGCCGTTTATCGCGGCAAGGCCGAAGCAAAAGTTAACACCTCTTTTTCCGCCATTAAAGCCAATCAGGTGCGTTTGGGCGACAACGAATATAACCAATTCAAAAAGCCTAACCCTTTTCCAATGCATCCTGAGTTTGAAATTTCTCCCGAAGAGGTTTTAACAATTGGCGAAAAGCTGCCGATCTCCCCGATGATGCGCGATATTTCACCGGCTCCCGACACGAACTTCTTGGGATTATATGATTCGGGCAACTCTATCCCTCCCGACGTGAATGGCGCGCCCGGACCCGATCACCTGATGGTAACCTTAAACACCCAAGTCCGCATCCAGGATAGGGTTGGCGCCGATTTAGGTACGGTCTCGCTCGGCATATTTTGGAATGATTTGCCCGGATCCGGTACTTTCGATCCGAAAATAATTTACGATTTTGAAGAAGATCGTTGGGTTTTTGTTACCTGTGCAGGTAGCACGCCAGGCGAATCCCGTATTTATATGGGAGTTTCTGCTAATTCCGATCCCTCCGGCGATTGGAATTTATATTCCTATATCGCAGATCCGGCCAATCAGGTGTGGTTTGACTATCCCAGTATGGGCTTCAACGACAAATGGATTGTAGTTTCTGGCAATATGTTTGGAAGCGGATTTTATAGCACCGTTTATGTTTTCGACAAGCATGCCATGTATGCCGGCGATGCAGTTCCCGGCTTCACGCGCTTCACTACAACACAGGGCTTTACACTTGTTCCGGCAGTAACTTTTGATGCCGAAGAAGAAAACGTTTACCTCATCTCTGCTGCGAATGGTAGCCAAGGCGGAAATGGATATATCCGGCTTTTCAAAGTCTTTGGCGAGTTAGCTGAGCCACAATTTGAACTTATTGGAAGTGTTGGAACACCTAACCCCTGGGCAGGTTCCGTGGGAGGTAGCGGCGATTTTTTACCACAGCTTGGCAGCTCTGAGGACATCAATGCTGTGGATCACCGCATGGAAAATGTAATTATGCGCAACGGTAAATTATGGGCTACGCACCATGTTTTTTTGCCTGCCAATAATCCCCAACGCACCTCCGTGCAATGGTGGAACATTACTCCCGAAGGCGATTTGCTACAGTTTGGTAGGATTGACGACCCATCAGGTCTGATGTCGTACGCCTTTGCTTCAATTGCCGTAAACACCTTTGAAGATATGGTTATTGGCTTCAACGCTTTTTCCGAAGAGCAATATGCCAGCGCGGCATATGCTTTCAGATACCACGACGATCCGATTAACACTTTCCGCTCACCTTATCAATACAAAGATGGCTTAGCGCCTTATTATAAGACCTTTGGCGGTGGGCGCAACCGCTGGGGCGATTATTCTTCGGCCATGCTGGATCCAGTAAACGGCTACGATTTTTGGGTTTTACAGGAATATGCAGAGCTGCCATCAGGTGGCGACCGCTGGGCAACCGAATGGGCTTATCTGCGCGTAGCTTTTGAACCACAAGCCGACTTTGAAGCCTCTGAAATCCTAATCCCAACAGGAGAGGTTATCGATTTCACTGATCTCACAGCCGGAGTGCCATCCTCATGGGTCTGGTCTTTTGAAGGCGCTGTGCCAGCCACTTCAAACATTCAAAACCCAAGTGAAATTCAGTTTCCTATAGCAGGAACTTACAGCGTGTCGCTTACTGCTGCCAATGATTTTGGAGAAAACACAGCAGTGAAGGAGGCATACATCACGGTGAGCTCGGAAATATTGCCGGAGGTAGATTTTCTGGCATCCGAAAGTTTGATTTGCACTGGAACTGCCGTTAATTTTACCGACCTAAGCCTGTATATGCCTCGCCAGTGGGAGTGGAGCTTTGAACCTTCCACCGTGAGTTTTACTGATGGAACGGTTGCTAACTCACAAAATCCTGTGGTTGTTTTCGAGGAGGCGGGTGATTACACGGTAACGCTAACCGCCACAAACCTCAATGGCAGTGCCTCCGACACTAAAGTTGCACTGCTAACCGTTGGTGGAATTCCGACCATGCCTTTTGTAGAACTTTTTCAGGAAATCAGCTTTGAAGCTGCCGGCTGGGAAATCTGGAATCCTGACAACCAGCTAACCTGGGAACTTACTGATGTGGCTGGCCTGAATGAAACTACCAAAGCAGCCATGCTCGACTTCACCCATTATTATGCTATCGCACAGCGTGATCGCTTGATTTCACCACCGCTTAATCTTACCGGATATGATCAAATTAACCTAAGCTTTAAACATGCTTATGCCAAACGCCATGAAGAATATGCCGATTCGCTTATTATTTATGTGAGTAATGATTGCGGCGAGAACTGGACAAGAATCTTTGCTGATGCAGAAAATGGAACCGGAAACTTTGCTACACATCCACCGGTAGATGGCTTTGTGCCAACCAATGTTTGGGATTGGTGCGGTGTGGATTGGGGTGCTGATTGCATCACGCTGAGCCTGAACCAATGGGCTGGTTCTTCAGATGTGCGCGTGGCTTTTGAAACATTTAGTTTTTATGGTAACCCGCTTTATATCACTGATGTGGAGCTTGGAATCACCGTTAGCCTTGACGAAAGCTTTGTGAGTGCGAGCTCTTTGCAAGTTTTACCTAATCCAACATCTGGCATATTTAAGCTGAAATACGAAGGCCAAAATAGTTTCAATAAAGTTGAAATTCTAAATGCTTCGGGACAGCTTGTGAAGGCTTTTGAGAATGTTAAGTCAGATAAAACTTTTGATTTAACCACCTTGCCTGCTGGTGTTTATCTGATTAAAGTTTATATTGATTCAAAAACCTACCAGGAAAAATTGATTATTGAGTAGTTTTTCAATAAACAGGATTAAAAAGCCGCTGAAATATAGTTTCAGCGGCTTTTTTTGGTAAGGGCGTAGTAATAGCTTGTTATTTCAGGACTAGTGACTCATAAAAAATATTATTAATTACGAATGTTATTTAAAAATAATTTTACCGGTTTCAGGTTTTGTGTGCTGACCTGATAAGCGGTAAATATATAGACCGGGTTTGAAATCGGCCCTGTTAATGAAAACTTTGGTTTTAGCCGTAATATTCATTGCGTTAACTTGCTGGCCCAAAACATTGTAAATAGCAATATGCTGAAAATAAGAACCTGTAGAACTCATTAACTCTATCACGCTGATACTGGTAACAGGATGCGGGTAAATTTTTACTGCCTCGTTTTGCATATTTATGCTGTTTGCTCCTGTAAGCAAAGGAAAGCAGCTGTTGTATTTAGGATTTAAGTATTTCACTTCATTTTCCTGGTTAAAACATATTAATTCCCATTTCCCATAACCTGTCGTCACATACTGAAGTGGGGAAAATAAGCTGCGCGTACTACCGATGCCTTCAATCCAGTAATCTTCAATCCAGTTTGAGTTTACTTTACGTCCCCTATTCCAACTTGTAAAATGAAAAGTTTTACGATAATTGCCATCAATAAGTACTGAACCAATGGAATCGATTATCATATAGCCCAAAGGGCCAATGCCTTCAACGCCAACAAAAATCGTATCTCCGACAGCTTTGGAAAAGTCGTAAAGCAAAACCTCTTCATCAAATGGAGAACCCGGGTAAACACAGTCGCATCCAATTGAAAATATTCGTTTGGAACTGTCTTCCCTGATAGCCCCGCAGTAGCTGCCCGGAACTACAGGGTAAATTGTGTCATACAGCCGATAAATTTTACGGTATAATTGAGAATTAATTAACGTATCCCCGGAAATTCCGTATTGATAGGTATCGATTTGGAAGGGTTGTATGTTAGAATAAACTTCGCTCCAGATAACGTTATCAGTCGGGAATGGAACATAATCCTGAGCCTGTAGCTTATTATGCGTTTGCAAAAGTAATAGCACAACCCACGGTAGTAGAAATATTTTTAGTTTCATCTGTTTGATTTTTTGTGATAATTGGTTTTAAAAATTATCCCCCCGTTTTAAGCCGGTTTTTGGCTAAACATATTCAGAATCAATGCAAAGTCGTTTAAGTTTGTATTATTCAGGCAGGCTTCTCAGGCTTCCGACCACACTACCGGCACCGGAAGCCAAAAACTATAAAACGATTTTTCCCAAGAAAGAAAATATATTTTGTTGTGCAAAAGGACATAAATTTTTTCTCGTATAAAAGTGTATAGTTAAGCTCGCGATATGCATTTAAAGTAAAGCGCAATACGCGCGCTAAATCGCCAAGATTTTGCTGGGGGGGGATATGGTTGTAATGCTTAGGATAGCAGAGCAAGCTTAACAAGCTAGTGCTTTTTAAAGCACACAACTTAAAGATTGCGGTTAGAAACGAACTAAAAAAACGGCTTGTTTTCATAAGCTGGTTTTGGGAGTGTGAAGATAAGCAAAATTCGGATAAATGTAGCCGTCATTTGCGCGAGCAGACAGAAAAAAACCAAAATAGTTTTTTAATGGCTGATATATAATAGAGTACAAGCTTGTTTAGATGCGTTCTAAATATCGAAACACTAATTTTAAGGCCTGAAACGACAAAAAAACCTGGAAAGACCAGCCAAAGCTGTGAATATTAAATCCCTGTAACAAATCTGTTTTACGAACGAAAACTTCAGACAAATTGAAACCTGTTGATGGATTAGGAGTGCTGTATTAAAAAAAAATACTATTTTTACCCTTTAACAATCAACTCAATGGAAAAGAAGTGTTTATCCTGCGGAGATGTCCTTATTGGAAGGGCTGACAAAAAATTCTGTAACGATTCGTGTCGCAATAATTATCACCACAACCAGAATCGTGATCAAATCAATTTTATCAGAAACATCAATAATATCCTCAAAAAAAATCGGGCTATCCTCAAAGCTTTAAACCCCGATGGCAAAACGAAAGTAAAAAAGCAAACGCTTGATCGTGAAGGCTTTAACTTTAAATACTTTACGAGTACTTATGTTACTAAAGACAAACGGGTTTACTATTTCGTTTATGATCAGGGATACCTGCCTTTAGAAAACGAATTTTTCGCACTGGTCGAAAACACGAATATTTAAGCGAACTCCATCCCTCCATTGCTCCACCACTCCAACCTAAATATCCAAAGATATCAGCATACCATCCCAGGCCAGTTGCATACCATCAGGCAGTGATTTATTTATCGTGGCCGCCAGTCCCATCCGATGGCTGACATGCGTGAACCAGGTTTTTTCCGCACCAATTTTCCGCGAAACTTCGATGGCCTCCTCCAGGTTAAAATGAGAGATGTGTTTTTCCTTCCTCAGCGCATCAATAACCAGGTATTTAACGCCATCAAAGGCTTTCATGCTTTTCTCTGAAATTTGGTTGGCATCGGTGATATACGCAAATGACCCGATTCTAAAAGCGAAAACGGTCAAAAAGCGGTGCTTCACGGGAATGGGCTGAATCTTTAAACCATTGATATTTATCTCGCTTTCATCCAAATCAATAAGCTCAATTCTCGGCACACCGGGATATTTATTATCAACAAACGCATACGAGAACTCTCGTTTAATAACTTCTTGGTCCCATGGCGCAGCATACACTTTCATCGGCTTTTTGGTCAAGAAATTGTAAGAACGCACATCATCCATACCGGCGATATGGTCTTTGTGACTGTGTGTAACTAACACTGCATCAAGCTTATTCACGTTTTCACGCAACATCTGCTGCCTGAAATCCGGGCCGGTGTCAACCACCACGGTTGCCTCATCCGATTCTATTAGAATGGACGACCGCAAACGCTTATCACGCAAATCGCGTGAGCTACAAACCTCACAGGGGCAGGCAATTACTGGGACGCCCTGCGAAGTCCCGGATCCAAGAATAGTTATATTTAGCTTGCTCATAGGCTGCAAAAATAAAGGATTTTTGTAGGAATAGCCTGTATTGCCAATCAATTTTAAGATAGGCCCGTCAGCCTAAATAGTAGTTTAAATTCTTTTCGCTGTTTCCGGTAATTTATTTTGTTTTCCAAACATTCTTGCGATAGCCTTAACGCTAAAAAACCTACTTTTGCTACCTCATTATAATTAAGGAGGAAAACCCCACGGTGTTTTTTGTAAAAAAATTCTTTGTTAAACGGGCTTTGGCTACTGCTTTAAATGTCAATCGACAGCCTGTGCTGCCCAATCCTGAAGAGCCACAAAGTTTTCAGCTTGTATTGGATGATAAGCAAGGCCTGGAAGTCGAAAACTATTTGAGTGGGCTAAAAGCGCATTTCAAGGTGGAGTCTGTGACTGTTTTTGTTGTTTCAGGGAAAAAAACACCAACACTTACAGCAGATAAACAAGTGCTGCTTTTTAGGCCGGCTTCTTTAAGTTGGCTGGGGAAAATAACCGATGAATCACTCAAAGAACAGCTTGAAAGACCCAACAATTTAAGCCTTGATTTTCGTAAGCATAAAAATTTGTTGGGTGACTTTTTGATGGCCGGTTTATCGTCTGACTTTAGGGTTAACTTTGGCGATGCTCGTGAAGGCGACTTAAGTCTAAAGCTGGATAAGACAGCGGATTTGACGACTAAATTAATTCAGCTAAAGAAATATCTAATCAAATTAAATGGAAAATAATTATGATTGAATCAATGTTTAAAGGAACTGGAGTTGCCCTGGTAACGCCTTTTAAAAATGACATGCAGGTAGATTATGCTGCCTTAGAAAATATTGTAAACCATGTGATTAGCAATGGTGTTAATTTTCTGGTAGCCTTGGGAACTACCAGCGAATCAGCCGTTTTGACCGAGGAAGAAAAAGCTCGCGTGGTGGAAACAATCGTGAATACCAATAACGGCCGTGTTCATGTGATGCTTGGACTTGGCGGCAACAATACAGCTGCGATTTTGCAACAGCTAAAGCAGCAAGTTTTTCGGGGTATAACCGGAATTTTAAGCGTCGTTCCCTACTACAATAAGCCGCAGCAGGAAGGTATCAAAACACATTTTAGGGCCATTGCCGATGTCAGTCGTGTGCCGGTTATTTTGTACAATGTGCCAGGCCGTACCTCGCAGAATATGACAGCAAAAACCTGCCTCGAACTGGCAAAACACCCCAATATTGTAGCTGTGAAAGAAGCCTCCGGCGATTTGCAGCAGGTGATGACAATTCTGAGAGATAAACCGGATAATTTTACAGTACTTTCAGGTGATGATGCTTTAACTATGCCACTTATTGCTTTAGGAGCTGATGGTGTTATTTCTGTGGCTGCCAATGCCTACACCCGCGATTTTAGCGAAATGGTAAGGTTGCAACGGACCGGAGAAACGGCCAAAGCCAGGGCATTACATTTTAAAATGCTTGAAATGACAAATTTATTATTCGAGGATGGGAATCCGGCTGGCGTAAAAGCCTTGCTCAATTTGATGGGCCTGTGCGAAGATGTGCTTCGGCTGCCGCTTGTTTCGATGCGATCTGATTTGAAAGAACGCCTGAAAAATATCCTCGCCCAAAACCAAATTAGTTAACGAAAAAGAAAAAAGCATGAAAGCATATAGAAAATGGCTTCTTGTAGCAGTTGCAGCAATCCTAAGCTTTGCAGCTCAATCACAAGATCTCGAAAAGCTCTATGAAACGCGCCCTGAAATTTATTTTGAGTTGAGCCTACAAAGTCTTAACCAACTCAAAGAACTCAACGAAATGATTTCTATTGATGGGGTTGATGGTCTCACGATTACTGCTTATGCAAACCGAAACCAATATAAAAAGCTTTTAAACGCTGGCTTTCAGCCCACTTTGATGGCTCCTCCATCGCTCCTCGAAGAGGTTGAAATGATTGCCGAAATAGCTAAGCGGGAAGTTTATGAATGGGATGCTTACCCAACCTACAGTGCTTACGTGGCCATGATGAATGGTTTTGAAACGGATTATCCTGCGTATTGCGAAACATTTAATTTTGGCACTTTAAACAGCGGCAGAGAATTGTTGATGTTACGCATCAATAACGGATCGCCCGGAGGAAAGCCCAAATTTCTTTATACCTCCAGCATGCACGGCGACGAAACAGCCGGCTATGTGCTGATGCTCAGGCTTGCAGACTATTTATTGAGTAATTATGGAATTGATGAGCGGGTGACGAATATAGTGGATAAGCTGGATATTTACATCAATCCGCTGGCAAATCCTGATGGAACTTTTTATAGTGGCAATAATACCGTAAATGGCTCAACCAGAGGTAACGCCAACGGTATCGACCTAAACCGTAACTATCCCGATCCGGAAGATGGGCCTCATCCCGATGGTAACGCCTACCAAAGCGAAACGGTAGCATTTATGAATTTAGCCGTTGAGCATCAGTTTATTATGTCAGCCAATTTTCATGGCGGTGCTGAAGTAGTCAATTATCCGTATGATACCTGGTCACGCCGTCATGCTGATGATGCCTGGTGGATTATGGTAAGCCGCGAATATGCTGATTCAGCACAATATTTTAGTCCTGCCGGATATATGACGGATTTGAACAACGGCATCACAAACGGATACGACTGGTATAGCGTGAGCGGCGGACGACAGGATTATATGAACTATTTTGAAAATTGCCGGGAGTTTATCCTTGAAATATCTGATATTAAAACGCTTCCTGCTAATAAATTGCCCGCGTGGTGGACATACAACAAAGCTTCTTTGCTTAGCTATATGGAGCAGGCTACTTATGGTATTAGTGGTGTGATAACCAACGAACTAACAGGAGAACCCATTGAAGCTCAAATAAGTATCGAAGGCCACGATTTGGATAACTCCTTCGTAGTAAGTGCCTTGCCGGCAGGTAATTATCACCGGCCGATAAAAGCCGGGTCTTACAGCCTAACTTATTCTGCTGAGGGATATTACCCGCAAACAATCAACTTGGGTGTAGATGATTACGAAAGCATTACGCAAGATGTGCAATTGATGCCAGGCATTTTGATCGCCGATTTTACGGCAAGTGCTTATCAGATTCCTAAAGGTGAAACAATTGATTTCACAAATGTTTCTTACGGACAAAATATAGTGAGTTATGAATGGACTTTTGAGGGCGGAACACCATCAACTTCTTCTGATGAAAACCCGCAGAATATTAAATATAACGAAACAGGAATTTTTGATGTGCAGCTAAAAATTACCAATGCAGACGGCGACACAAGTTTGGTGCTGAAAGAAAATTTGATTGAAGTAAATCTGGTTTTGCTTATGCAGAACGGCACCTTTGAAATGTGCGAAGCTTTGTTTTATGATTCAGGCGGCCCGGATGCAGATTATGGAAATATGCAGGATTTGGTAATGACGATTAAGCCGGATACTGAGGAGGCACTGGTGACGGTAAACTTCAATAGTTTTTCGATAGAAGCAAACGCCGGTTGCAACTACGACTGGCTGAAAATTTATGACGGCATAAATACAAATGCACCGCTGCTTGGCTCTTGGTGCGGCACCAATGCGCCTGATGAAATCATTGCATCCAATGATGCCGGTGCGCTTACTTTTCAGTTTCATAGCGATCAATCGGTAACGCGTCCGGGCTGGGAAGCCGTTGTCTCCTGTACTTCTACTGTCAATTTGAGCGAAATAGAAGCAGCTTCCGTGAAGATTTGGCCGAATCCTACTGTTGAGCGTCAGCTGCATGTGCAGGCTGATAGTAAAATCCTTAGCATAGAATTAGTTGACGCAGCCGGAAACCTGGTTTACAAAACTTCACCAAATGAAAAAACGACACTGCTTTCGTTGAACGCGTTGTCTTCGGGTATGTATTTTCTGAAAATCCAGACCATAAAAGCCGTTGAGCTGCGGAAGTTGATGCTGCAATAGCATTCTTCTGAATTTGTGTTGCAAAAATCGAATGAGTAGTTTCTGCCGAGTAAATCCGGACCTTATCAAAAGAGAAGCTTTACAGGTTTTTCTTATGTACAGATTTTCAATATTATACGCTGTAAGCGTATGCTATGCTTAACCCCCAAATTCATTTGAGGGTAAGATGCCCCTACCCCTCCATTACGCTGTAAGCGTTTCCCAAAGCCACCACACTTGTTCAGTGTTTTCTGATAAGTTCGTCGTCCTAATCTTTTTATGGGAAACCCCGCTGGGGTCGGAGGACTTGCTTCACCTTTTTCACCCTAATAAATTCGGGCGTTAAGCACAGGAAAGCCTTACAGGCTTATGACTAGCTTTACCAAGAGTTTTGATACTGATTTTCAATATTATACGCTGTAAGCGTATGCTATGCTTAACCCCCAAATTCATTTGGGGGTAAGATGCCCTTACCCCTCCATAACGCTGTAAGCGTTTCCCAAAGCCACCACACTTGTTCAGTGTTTTCTGATAAGTTCGTCGTCCTAATCTTTTTATGGGAAACCCCGCTGGGGTCGGAGGACTTGCTTCACCTTTTTCACCCGAATAAATTCGGGCGTTATGCACAGGAAAGCCTTACAGGCTTATGACTAGCTTTGCCAAGAGTTTTGATACCCGGATTCCCGCATTAACATAACGAGGCCACCACATCAGGAGCAAGTACATCCATATCCTTGTAAATCTGCCTTTGCTTTTGCAAGACTTCTCCCACAAACAGGGACTTGCCTGGTTTCGTAAA
>JALNZT010000027.1 GCA_023229135.1 Bacteroidales bacterium | reverse complement strand
TTTAATAATCAATTCCTGATGAGTGGCACTAAGTGAATTGAACTTTGTTGTTATCTCTGCTAATTTATTCATAATACTTTGCTTAAAATATTCATGCGAATATACATATATTATTTAGAACACCGCCTTAATTTTTAAAAACTTTGAAGAACTACCATTCTCTTCACCCTTAATATGTCAGAAAACGCGAAAGTGCATCACTTTTTTTGAAAAAAAATCAACTTTTTTTTCAAATAATTTGTAACAAACTGATATCGTGTAGTTTATTTTTTCACTTTTTTTGAAAAAATCTCAAAAACGCGCTCAACATTATGTTAACTTTCATGTTTTACGGGTGCTTTTCGAGGGTTTTTACTCTTATTTATTTTCAAATTTACACAATAAATTTTAAACAGTAAAATAACGAAATGTGGTGTGCTGGAAAATTTCATTTTTTCTGATACCCTATTATTCTTCTATGGGAAACCCCTGGCCGGGGTTTATTTACATGTGGTCACTTTTTCACCCGGATAAATCCGGGCGTTATGCAAAGGGAAGCCTTACAGGCTTGCTATTTCACCCCATTAACTCACAATACATCTATTACAATACTTATTATTCTAATAATTGAAGTTTTGAAGTCCTAACGGGCGTTCAAAAGTCAGCTACCTCAATAGTCGTCGCTGGCGCGGGTCTCCAGACCCGTGCCTGCACTCCCGTTTCAAGTTACATAATGGCTAAGCTTTAAGGGTATATGAGTTGACGGGTTCAGCGGCTTGTTACGTCAGGATTATTCTCGTCTTTTATATGCGAGGTTTTGAAGCCCTAAAAGACGTTCAAAAGTCAATCACGTGTCTGTTAACCAAATCCCTTGTGTGAAAATAAATTCGAGTAAAAAGTTGAATCGGACAGAATTAAAGTTTGTAAATAATAGGGAGACGCCGATTGCACTTCGCTTCCCGCGGGACATCGATTGCATATCGGAATCAGCATGAACTGGCCAAAAAACATTTTTTAACATAGTCCAAGTCAAACCCCGGCATTGCCTCCAGCAAAGCATGTATATTTGCAGCCATTAAAAAAATCTTAATGTTCTTAAAAACGAGGTTTTCAAGCATGATAAAAAAACTCTTACCACTTTTTCTTCTATTTGCAGCATTTAGCCTTAAGTCGCAGGTTAACATCACTATACAACTCGAACAAGCCAACGACAGCGCCTACTATTTGGCCCGTTATTATGGCGATAAATTTCAAATGGTTGACACTACTTTCGCTAAAGACGGCCTGATAAACTACCGTGCCGCTGACAATTATCCAGCAGGAATTTACCTGCTTGTTGACGCAAAGAAAGTCCGATTAATGGAATTCCTGCTTGAAAACAATCAACAGTTTATCATCACGAATAGCTCCTCGACAGAAAATGGCGGCATAAAATGCGAAGGCAGTGTGATGACACAGCTATTTTTTGAACAAATGCAGCAGAGTAACGCCATTTATGGTCAGCTTCAAGAATTAGCTCAAACCACTGAACATCAATTAGAACGAGAAGAATTATTGGCCAGCCTGGACGTTCTTAAAAATGAAATAATAACACAATATCCCGACAGTCTTTTCAGTAAAATATTGCTGGCAATGACCGAGCCGCAAGTTCCTGAAAACCTGCGTGAGGACCAAAAAGCTGCCTATTATTATTACAAATCAAATTTCTGGGATAATATAGATCTTTCTGACGAACGTCTTTTGAGAACTCCAATAATCAACAGCAAATTAGAACAATATTTCGAGAAATTGCTGCCACAAATCCCCGACACGATTAGCCAGGAAATAGACAAGCTGATCGAAAAGACGCGCGGAAATAAAGTGATGAGAGATTATTTAATCTGGCACTTTACAGATCAGTATCAAAACCCGAAAATTATGGGTTTGGATCAGGTTTTCATTCACTTGGCTGATGAGTATTTCGCAAAGTTGGAAATCACCAACACATCGCCTTCTGTCAAAGAAAAAATAATGAGCCGCGCCGACCAAATCCGTAAGCTTACCCTCGGCTCTCCCGCTCCCGATCTTTGGCTCGTGGATACTACGGATAGTTTTCGGTCATTTAAAGACATCGAAACCGAGTATTTAATTTTATTTTTCTGGGACCATGATTGCGGTGTTTGTAAAAAAGAACTCCAGGTATTAAAAGAGCTATACAATGCTGAAAATAGGAATTTTGAAGTATTTGCCATCGCTGCCAATGCAGATTTTCCGGGATGGAAAAATTATATAATCGAGAATAAGCTGAACTGGGTCAACGTGAATGGTATGAAGAGTATGACGGAAGATTTTCATGATTTGTATGATATTTATGGAACACCTGTTATTTATGTATTGAATAAAGAAAGGAAGATTATTGCCAAACGTATCAAAGCGGAGCAAATTCCATTGGTGATTGAACACAATCAAAAACAAAGGCAAAATATTAAGCATTAATAAGTTATCTAATAAATCTCAAAGGTTTTATAAACCTTTAAGATTTAGAAAGCGTAAATTACAAGCCTAAATAGAAATCCTTTAACGTATGCTTGTATTGTTCGGTAAAATCACCTTTGGTATTTCGAATTGTAAAATTTTTTGATTGGATTTCGCCCACAGGATTTAAGCTGAAAAGCAGGTTTATCCGGTTGGCCGGACGGCCTTCAACCGGGATAATTAATTGCCTGGCATTTACGTATAAGCCAATGGTTTCAGCAGTTTCAACAAAATCTAAGCTTTCTTTGAAAGGCAATACAACAGCAAAAGTAGCCGTAGGATTAAGTAATTTTTTAACCACTGTTGTCAGCTCTTCAAAGCTCAAACTGTCGGTATGCCGCGCTTGATTTTTGCGCTGCTGTACGCTTTTAAAACTGTTTACAAAAAATGGCGGGTTTGATACAATTAAATCATAACGTTTAGTTGGAAATTCGTCAGCGAACCGCCTGATATCCATACAATAAACTTGCAGCTGGTCTCGCCATCGCGAGCTGTTAAAATTGTATTTTGCTTCGGCAGCCGATAATTCGTCCAGTTCCACGGCATCAAGCTTAGGCACAGCGCGTTGCGAAAGCATCAAGCCAAGAATGCCACAGCCAGTTCCAATATCCAGGGCGATTTTTACATTTTTAAGCGGAATCCACGCACCAAGTAAAATGGCATCGGTTCCAACTTTCATCGTCGATTGATGGTGAAAGAGGCTAAAATGCTTAAAATGAAACGGTCTGGCAGTCATTAACTATTTAAATACAAATCGATCAGCCCTTCAGGAGCTCGAATATAAATCGTTTTATTTTTTTTATCAACCTTCTTAATAATCTCATCCTGAATAGGAATCAGGATTTCTTTGTCCTCCCTAAACACCTGAAAAAGTGATTGATTGGGGTATTCGAGCACTTGCTCAAGCTCGCCAATCAGACCTTCAGTTTCATCAATAATTTTGTATCCTCCGATTTCATGAAAATAAAACTGGTCGTCATTTAGTTTTGGCAACAGCTCCAAGGGCAAATAGATATCCTTGCCCGCAAAAGACGACGCCAATTCGATTGTGTTAACCGTATCAAGGGCTACATAGGCTTTGTTTCCCAAAATTTTAAATGATCGGATAAAAAAAGGCACCAGCTTATTGGTGATTTCAATAAGCATATATTTTAAATCGAGATAAGCTGTGGGCTCGTCCGCATCAATACGAATACTTATTTCTCCTTTGATGCCGTGGGTTTTAACGACTTTCCCAAAATAAAAGCAATCTTCCTTTTTCATATTATTAGTTAGATATAATGCTATACAAAAAACTATTTCGGTGAATATTAATCTGCTAGAACGGTATTTCCTTTAGTGTGTTTGGGATGGTAGGGACAATGTCGACAACCGTTTCCACAACAGTACCCACGCTTGGTTAAGAAATGTTTAGTCATCACCCGAAAGCCATTTTCGAGGTAAAAGTCTTCTCCTTCTTTGAGCGCGTTATTGAATTTATAAAAACGATCTTCTCTACTCATCTAATTCTATTTCTTTATAATAAATATTTACAGCAAAGTCATCAAGCTGAAATGCTGTGCCATCGGGATTCCAGATATACACCTTCACCTGTGACACTTCATTGTTCCAGGCAGGAACTTTCATTCCAAACTCAGCATAGCGCCAACTATTCGTAATTTCGTCAGGCAACTGCTTGAGATTTTGCGACTTATAAAACAAGAGCTGATTACTCTTATTGGTTGCTGCATAAACCATTATTGCTTTTGAAGCAGCATCTTTTTCAAATTCACGGTACATTAAATGCGCTGATATGTACATCGCACTTTCAGTACAAAGAAGTTGTGAACCGGCCAATACCAAAGTTGGGCTAAAGGTATTTTTTTCGTCAAGCTGTGCCAAATACATACCTGAATGTGCCTCACCCGAAAGCTGAATACCATTGCCTGTCCAAACCGGCGAAACGGATTCCATATCGTTAAAAAAGTCTAAACGCTTATAACTACTCAGCGACTTGAAAACCGGTTCGGGCTGGCTGCCCAATACGTTCCTGAATGCTTTATCTGTTTTAAAGAAAACGTACCAGTATTTCTCTCTATTCATTGAATCAGGGTGAAGTATGCCTACTTCATACTGATAAGCCTGCACCAAATTCAAGGGAACAACCAGCAGCAGAAACACTGATAAAAAGATTTTTCCTGCTCTGATTTTCACTAAGGCACTAAAGCCCAAAGCCAATAAAATGGCGAAAATGGGGTAGTAATCAATCATAGCACGCATGCCAAAGCTGTCGCCAAAAAACCAGTTCCACCAGGAAGAAAGGATATACACCAATACGACTACAAAACCTAATAACCAGTATGTTTGAAACTTCGAGCGACGATACAATACGACAATCCCTGAAAATAGCAGTAACATCAGCGGGGTGTAAACGAAAAACCCTTTGCGGTAACTAAACAAAAAAGACCATGTTGCCGGCTGCAAAAAGTGAAAGCCCTCATTTTTATAGGTATATAAAATAAACTCTCCGGTCTGTATATAATTGAAAATGATTTGAATGGAGAAGAACATCATAAAGAAGAGCAAGGCCCAAAAAGTCACTAATGGCTTTTTAAAAAGACTTATAAAACGCTGTTTTACAGTTTGAAAGTCGGTTGCAAAAAATGGAATAAGCAAAACTATCATCAAATTCGTAGGCCTTATCAAAGCTACGATACCAAGCATTAAACTCATGCTATACAAGGCTTTAGTATTTCCGTAAAGCATAAACAGACGTGCAGAATAAGCAAATCCCGCAATAGCAGCAAAAGAATAAACATGCGAATGTGCCGGGTGCATAAAGGCGTAATAAAATAAATTGGTACCCAGCAACAAACTTAGCAAGGTTAGCACGCGGATGGGCTTAGTGATCGCGAAAGTTTTAAGTAGCGCATTAACCAGCAGCAGTCCAATCGCGAGGTAAAAAGCCGCAGCAAATGCCACAGCATACTGAAAAAGAATATTATAGCCATCAATAGGCATATTGGCAAGCTTCGACAAAAGACTCGCCATACCATAGAAAGGCATCATAAGCACTGCCGTTCCGGCATAGTATTTATTAACAACTTTACCGTTGTATTCATGGAAATAATGCCCCATATAATCCAGGCCACGACGGGTTTTTTCGTATTCAAAAACCGATTTAAAATCCGTTGTTTTATAGCGAAAAACCGTTGTAAGATAAGAGTAATAGCCACTACCATCGCCATCAATGGTGTGTCGGGCATTGCTACCTTGCCACAATTGAACAACAATAAAGAGCAACAGAATTCCACTTATAAATAATGTTCTCATATTTCTGAAATAAGCGGACAAAATTAGTCAATTACCGGCATCAAAAGAAATCCTATTCCTCACAATAGCGGCAAAGGTCGTTCAAAGCCGGCTTCGAGGCTGATAAAGGTTTCTGTGAAGGAAATCTCAGGAATCGACTGGATTTTTTCAACGATGATTCGCTTCAGGTGCTCATTATTCTGGGTATAAATCTTCACGAGCAAAGAATATTTTCCACTAATATGATGACATTCAACAATTTCCGGAATCTGTTGAATCTTTTCAAAAACTTCATCATGGGTGCTGTTGGCCACCAGATTTACCTGAATTCCTATAAATGCACAAGTCAGTAAACCCAATCCATTTGGGCTGAGGTTAAACTGCGAGCCTGAAATAACACCGGCTTCCAGCATCCGCGCAACGCGCTGATGCACGGCAGCCCCCGAAACCCGACATCTGCGGGCTACTTCTACAAAAGGCAGCCTGGCATTTTGAGTTAGCAATCTCAAAATTCGTTTGTCTAATAAATCAAGTTGAAAGCTCATTACTTGAATTTTAAGGTTAAAATTACATTTTTTATAATTAAATGCAAGTTTACTTATAATTTTAAAATAATATAGCTATTTTTCAAACATATTATCAAATTGAAGCCAGATAATATACAATTTCGTAAATTTGTAGCAATAACTTTTAAAAAATATAGCTATGAAATTTGATCCGGCAACAAACATTCAAAACCTCAAACAATTTGGGGAATTTGGCGACGTAAATCCCTCCGTTACTGATTCGGCAACCTTCACTTTTATGCAAGCAAAAACCATGGTCGACACTTTTCAAGGAGAAGCAGAAGGCTGTTTTTTGTATTCCCGACATTGGAATCCGAGCAATAAATTCCTTGCCGATGCACTGGCAGCCATGGAAGGTACCGAAATGGGCTGGGTAACAGGAAGCGGCATGGGTGCCATCACCACCGCGATTTTAGGAATCTGTCAATCGGGCGACCATATCATCTCGAGCATGACGACCTATGGCGGCACTTTCGCCTTTATGAAAAACTGGCTACCACGCTACAATATTGAAGTTACATTTTTGGATATCACCAATTTGGAGGCTGTAAAAAAAGCCATCAAACCAAACACCAAAATGATTTACACAGAAACAATGACGAATCCATTGTTGCAAATCAGCGATGTACCCGAGCTCTCAAAAATTGCCAAAGCACATGATATCAAACTGGTGGTTGACAATACATTTACTCCTATGATTTTTGCTCCGGCACAACTCGGCGCTGATATAGTAGTTTATAGCCTTACAAAATTCGTGAACGGTAAAAACGACTGTGTAGCAGGCGCAATCTGTGCTGACGGCGCATTTATCAACAGCCTGATCGACGTGAACTCCGGAACCGCTATGTTGCTGGGCCCTGTGCTTGATCCTTTCAGAAGCTCAAGTGTGCTGAAAAACTTACATACACTGCATATTCGCATGAAACAGCATAGTTATAATGCGATGTATCTGGCCAAAAAATTCAAAGAAGCCGGCCTAAAGTTCTGCTACCCAGGTATGCCGGATTTCAAAGGACATGAGTTGATGAAAAAGCTGATGCATCCTGATTTTGGCTTTGGCGGAATGATTGCCATTGACATGGAGACCAGTGATAAAGCCAACAAGCTAATGGAAATGATGGAATTGGAAGATGTAGGCTATCTTGCTGTAAGTCTGGGATATTTTAAAACATTGTTCAGCAATAGCGGTAAAAGTACTTCTTCAGAAGTTCCGGAAGAAATCCAAAGAGAGATGGGGCTTTCGGAAGGTTTGGTGCGCTTTAGCGTAGGCCTCGATCATGATATTGAAGGAACCTGGCAAAAAATAAAGAAGTGTTTAGACGCTATGTAAAATAATAGCAAAAAGCCTGTAAGGGTTTCTCATGAAAACGGGAAACTATTACAGAGTTTTAAGACAAGTGTGCATCACCTACCTCCGAATGAACTCGGGGGTTATACACAGGATACGCTACAGCGTATAGTGTTGAAATTACAGGTACTGCAAAATAAAAAGCCTGTAGGGCTTTACTGTGCATAACGTCCGGATTTATCCGGGTGAAAAGCAACAAAACCCAGCTAAAGCCTGTAAGGGTTTCTCATGAAAACGGGAAACTCTTACAGAGTTTTTAAGACAAGTGTGCATCACCTACCTCCGAATGAGCTCGGGGGTTATACACAGGATACGCTACAGCGTATAGTGTTGAAATTACAGGTAAAGCAAAATAAAAAGCCTGTAGGGCTTTACTGTGCATAACGCCCGGATTTATCCGGGTGAAAAGCAACAAAACCCAGCTAAACCCTGTAAGGGTTTCTCATGAAAACGGGAAACTCTTACAGAGTTTTTAAGACAAGTGTGCATCACCTACCTCCGAATGAGCTCGGGGGTTATACACAGGATACGCTACAGCGTATAGTGTTGAAATTACAGGTACTGCAAAATAAAAAGCCTGTAGGGCTTTACTGTGCATAACGCCCGGATTTATCCGGGTGAAAAGCAACAAAACCCAGCTAAACCCTGTAAGGGTTTCCTGTCCTTAATTTAATGCAAAATGACCGGCCAAAAGCCGGTCATTTTTGTAAATAGTCAAACCCTAAAAAATGACTATTATTTTATATAGCCCTCAGTTGGTGGGACAACACACATCAGGTTTCTGTCGCCATAAGCTTCATCAACACGTGTTACCGGTGGGAAATATTTATCCACCAAATCCGACTTCATCGGGAAAGCAGCTTTCTCTCTGCTATAGGGGAAATTCCAATCCGTAGCTATCAGCATTTCTGCGGTGTGCGGAGCATGCGTGATTACGTTATTGTCTTTCTCTGCTTCACCATTTTCAATTTGTTCAATCTCTTTACGAATGCAGATCATTGCCTCAACAAAACGATCTAACTCGGCCAAAGGCTCACTTTCAGTAGGTTCTACCATCAATGTGCCATGCACCGGGAAAGCTACTGTTGGTGCATGGAAGCCATAGTCCATCAGGCGTTTGGCTACGTCAGTTACCGTAAGACCGGCTGTGCGACCAAAATTATTCAGGTCTAAAATCATTTCGTGGGCTACATGACCTTTGATGCCTGTATAAAGAATCGGATAAGAAGAAGTTAGTTTGGCTTTTAGATAGTTAGCACTTAAAATCGCAATTTCTGTTGCTCTTTTCAAGCCTTCTCCACCCAATAATTTAATGTAGCCATAAGAAATAGGTAATATCATGGCACTGCCAAAAGGAGCTGATGAAACGGCAGTGATGGCTTTATCACCTCCTGTTTTTACCAGCTTGTGGCCAGGCAAGAATGGGGAAATGTGTTTTGCCACTCCAATAGGACCAACACCGGGGCCGCCGCCTCCGTGAGGAATAGCAAAAGTTTTGTGCAAATTCAGGTGGCAAACATCTGCGCCAATAAAACCGGGATTAGTCAGCCCTACTTGTGCATTCATATTAGCGCCATCCATATAAACTTGTCCGCCGTTTTCGTGCACGATATCAATAATTTCACGGATTCCGGGTTCATAAACACCATGCGTTGAAGGATAAGTTACCATGATAGCCGCTAGCTTATCTTTATTTGCTGTAGCTTTTTCACGCAAGTCGTCAATATCAACATTTCCATCGATGTCGCATTTCACCACCAACACATCCAGACCTGCCATTACAGCGCTTGCAGGGTTTGTTCCGTGGGCCGAAGAAGGAATCAGACAAATATTGCGGTGACCTTCACCGATAGAATCCAGGTAAGCCCTGATAACTAACAAACCCGCGTATTCGCCGCTGGCACCTGAATTGGGCTGAAACGACATAGTATCAAAACCGGTGATTTCACACAAGTCCTTTTCCAGGGTTGAAATCAGTTCGTGATAACCTGCCGCCTGATCTGCCGGCACAAAAGGATGCAGTTGGCCAAACTCTGGCCAGCTTAAGGAGAACATCTCTGCTGCTGCATTCAGCTTCATGGTGCAAGAGCCAAGTGGAATCATGGTACGATTCAAGGCTAAATCTCTGTTTTCTAACTTTTTCAGATAACGCATCATATCCGTTTCTGAGTGATAACGGTTGAAAACTTCATGCGCAAGGAAATCACTTTTACGCATCAAGTCCTCAGGAATTGCATTCAAATTCTCACATTCCGAAGGCACACAAACATACGGTGTATGCTTTTGGTTGGTGAGCTTGCAGAGCATTGAAACAATTTCGTTTACATCAGCCAGCGTAGTCGTTTCGTTAAGGCTAATGCCAAACTCAGCTTCGTTGATAATACGGAAATTCATTTCGTGTTCTTGAGCCAAAGCCGTCAGTTTGCTCATTTTTGTATTTTCTGGTAAGGCAAACCTAAGCGTATCGAAATAGTTTGTATTGAGCTGTTTAACGCCCACCTTTTTCATTTCTATCACCAAAACATTGGTAAGAATATGAATGTGACGTGCTATATTTTTGAGGCCTTTTGGGCCATGGTAAACGGCATAAAAAGCTGTCATTGAAGCCAATAGAGCCTGAGCCGTACAAATATTTGAAGTGGCTTTCTCGCGTTTGATATGTTGTTCGCGGGTTTGCAGCGCCATTCTCAACGCGCTATTTCCGTTAGCATCTTTTGACACACCGATAATCCTGCCGGGGATTTCTCTTTTGTAGGCATCATGGGTAGCAAAAAATCCGGCATGTGGTCCGCCAAATCCCATCGGAATGCCAAAACGCTGGCTGCTTCCAACAACGGCATCAGCACCCCATTCGCCAGGAGGCGTTAATAAGGTTAGACTCAACATATCAGCGGCAACAGCTACTTGAATGCTTTTTTCTTTAAGCACCTCAACAGCAGAACGATAGTCTGTTATTTGACCGTATTGATCAGGATATTGAAGCAGGACGCCAAAATAGTTCTCATCAAGCTGTGCGGGGTCAAAATCACCGACAACGACTTCTATTCCCAGCGGCAAGGCGCGGGTTTGAACCACTTCAAGCGTATGTGGAAAAACATTTTTATCAACAAAAAATTTATTGACATCCGCTTTTTGCTGGGCACGGCTTCTGGAGCTGTAAAACATCAACATGGCTTCGGCGGCAGAAGTGCCTTCGTCGAGCAAAGAAGCATTAGCGATCGGCATGGCAGTGAGGTCACTTACCACCGTCTGAAAATTCAATAGCGCTTCGAGCCGACCTTGTGAAATTTCAGCCTGATAGGGCGTATAAGCGGTATACCAACCAGCATTTTCAAGCACATTACGTAAAATTACACCTGGCGTGATGGTGTCGTAGTATCCCATCCCAATAAAGGTTTTGAAAATCTTGTTTTTGCCGGCAATCTTTTTCAGGTGTTGCAGATATTCATATTCGTTTAAGCCTTCGCCAATGGATAGCGGCTGCCTCACGCGGATATTCTCCGGAATGATTTCGTTAATAAGTTGTTCAACAGAACCTACACCAATAGCTTGCAACATGGTTTTAATATCTTCGGAGGTAGGCCCCAGATGGCGCTGCAAAAAGTTGTTGCTGATCATAGTTAAGTGCTTTAAATTATCTTAATATTATAAGTGAAATTAGGTGCCAAAATGGCTTTAAATTCAACTGCAAAGGTAGAAATTGTTTGGCAGATTTTTGGGGGTTTACCAAAATATTGCGCTGAAATTAACAGATAGACAAGTCGTCCTATCAAACAATGTACAGTAAGCTGATCTATAATGAATTAGTATTATTTTGCAGGCTTAAAAATAGATAGGAATAAAAAACAAATAAAACCTTGCTAATCCAGGCTTAATGTTGAACAAAACAAATTATTCTTACTGAAATTCTATTGCCAAGAAGTGATTAAATGATAAAATTATTGATTGAACGCCTAAAGGTTGATTAGCGATGGCCAAAAAATTACGTAAATAAATGATTTATTAGGCGCGTTAATTCCACTTAAACAAAACTAATCTCAAAGCTGATTGTTAAAAATAAAGCCAACAACTTATCCGGAAACTGCTTTGCATCTTCAGAATATTACCTATATTTATGCTTTTAAAAAAATAGAGAAAAAAGCATGAAGAAAATCGCTCTGGAAATTACGGGAATGTCTTATAGTCAGTCACAAAGCGGCGCATATGCTCTTATCCTCGGCGAGGTTAATGGCGACAGGAAGTTACCTATTATCATAGGTACTTTTGAAGCGCAATCGATTGCGCTTGGAATGGAGAAAATGCATCCAATCCGACCAATGACACACGATTTATTTAAAAGTTTTGCGCAGTTTTATCAGATACAGCTCAAAGAAGTCATTATCAACAAGTTTGAAAATGGTGTTTTCCACGCTTTACTTGTTTGCGAAAATAATCATGTCATCAATGAAATCGATGCCCGAACTTCCGATGCTGTGGCACTGGCAATTCGGTTTCAATGTCCCATTTTTGCCTATGAGCCGGTAATGGAGGAAGCGGGAATAATTGTGGCCGACGAAAATGAACCCGAAAAAGTCAGCAAAACAGAACAAGGCAATGAAACATTTGATGAGTTTTCAGAATATCTGATAGAAGAACTCGAAGAAATGTTGCAAATTGCGGTCGAAAACGAAGCCTACGAAAAAGCTTCGCGGCTTAGGGATGAAATTCAAAGAAGAAAAAGTACTTTATGACGGTAAAACCAGCTGCTTTCAGACCAGCTCAATGCAATTCTATTATACCATAAGATTTTTATAATGAACAAATTATTTTTGGTTGTCGTAACCATTTTGTTGATTTTTACAACACAAAACATTCTTGGTCAGGGTTCTACATCAATTGATTCCATTGCAATTGGTGATTCAATAACTGTTATTAACGAACTAAGCGTGCAGGAGCAAATGCTGGCGGAGGAAGAGCTGTCTTCGGCTAACATACTGGAAATGGATCACAGCGATGGTTTTAGTTTGATGACGATTTTACGCGGACTGCTCGGTATGCTTTCATTGGTTTTGATTGCTTTCATTTTTAGCTCAAACCGAAAGGCTATCGACTGGTGGGTTATCGCAAAGGGGCTTTCGTTACAAGTGCTGGTAGCCCTTGGAGTGCTTTATGTGCCGTGGATTCAGTACTTTTTCGAGGGTGTGGGACACCTTTTCGTGCTGGTTCTCGACTTCACAAAAGCTGGAACTGAATTTTTATTTAAGTCGTTTGCTACCAATACGATAGAAGTAGCACTTCAAAGTTTCGCCATACAAATTCTACCAACTATCATTTTCTTTTCGGCGCTCACTAGCTTGTTGTTTTATTTAGGTATCATTCAACGTATTGTGAAATTTATGGCCTGGGGCATGTCGCGCCTGCTCAAACTTTCGGGTGCAGAAAGTCTTTCGGTTGCCGGAAACATATTTTTAGGACAAACGGAATCACCACTGATGATTAAAGCCTACCTGCCTAAAATGAATAAATCTGAGATTTTGCTGGTGATGATGGGCGGCATGGCCACGCTGGCCGGTGGAGTTTTAGCGGTTTACATCAGCTTTTTGGGCGGCGATGATCCTGTTCAGAGGCTACTTTTTGCCAAACACCTACTCACCGCCTCGGTAATGGCAGCTCCCGGAGCAATTGTAATTTCAAAAATATTGTTGCCACAAACTGAGGCTATCGACAAAACAATGGAAATCAGCAAGGAGCAGATTGGCAGCAATGTGCTGGATGCCGTATCGAACGGAACAACCGAAGGTCTCAAACTGGCTGCAAATGTTGCTGCTATGTTATTGGTATTCATCGCCTTTATCGCGATGTTTAATTATATTACAATTTGGCTCGGCGATATTTTTAACCTTAATCAGGGCATTGCCGAAATCAGTGATGGGCGCTACAATGAACTCTCGTTACAGTTTTTGCTGGGTTATATATTCTCACCGGTGATGTGGCTTATCGGCGTTAATATTGAGGATATTACGTTGGTGGGACGGCTGCTTGGCGAAAAAATTATCATGACCGAATTCATAGGCTACGTTAGTCTATCTGAACTGAAAGCTGCGAAAATGTTCGCTGATCCCAAGTCAATTATCATGGCCACCTATATGCTTTGCGGCTTTGCCAACTTTGCTTCTATCGGCATACAGATTGGCGGAATCGGTTCATTGGCTCCTAATCAGCGCATTCGGCTTTCAAAATTGGGTTTAAAAGCCTTATTGGGCGGCACGCTGGCCTCGCTAATGTCGGCCACCATTGTGGGAATGCTGTTCTAACTAAAAAACTATCAAACTGATTTTGCTAATATTAAGGATGTCTGCATATCGATAAGAAAATAAGTAGTTTCTCCGTTTTTGAAAATTCTGCTTATTTTGCACGACAAAAACTCACACGCTGATGAAACAATATTTTGATTTACTGAGCCATGTAATGGAAAACGGTAACCGCAAAGACGACCGCACCGGTACCGGCACTTTGAGCGTTTTTGGCTATCAGATGCGTTTTGACCTGGCAGCTGGTTTTCCAATGCTTACCACCAAAAAGCTGCACCTGCGTTCGATCATTTACGAACTGCTCTGGTTTTTGAAAGGCGACACCAATATCAACTATCTAAAGGACAACAAAGTGAGTATCTGGAATGAGTGGGCTGATGAAAACGGTGAATTAGGGCCGATTTATGGCGCACAGTGGCGCAACTGGAACAACGAAGGCATCGACCAAATCAGTGATGTAATTCAAAGCATTCAGACAAATCCTGACAGCCGCCGCCATATCGTTGCTGCCTGGAACCCTTCGGTATTGCCACTTTCAGGAAAAACTTTTGCAGAAAATGTAGCCCTCGGAAAGGCTGCCCTCCCACCCTGTCATGCCTGGTTTCAATTTTATGTGGCTAATGGCAAATTGTCGTGTCAGATGTATCAGCGTAGTGCCGATATTTTCCTCGGCGTGCCTTTTAACATAGCCTCTTATGCCCTGCTAACACTAATGATTGCGCAGGTTACAAAGCTTAAGCCCGGCGAACTTATTATGACCTTTGGCGATGCACATATTTATACCAATCATTTTGATCAGGTGAAATTGCAGTTAAGGCGAGCACCAAAAAGGCTACCAATGATGCACATAAATCCCGAAGTAAAAAATATTTTTCACTTTAAATTCGATGATTTCCAATTGACAGGTTACGATCCTGATCCTACAATTAAAGCTGAAATCGCTGTATAAAACTTGAATCTATGCTCCAAAAGCCAACTATTTCCATCATCGTTGCCATGGCTGAAAATCGTGCCATTGGAAACAACAACGCCATGCCCTGGCATCTTTCTGCTGACCTGAAACGTTTTAAAGCACTTACCAGCGGACATACTGTAATTATGGGGCGCAAAACCCTGGAATCTTTACCAAACGGCCCTTTGCCTAAACGCAGAAATATCATTTTGAGTGAGCGGCTTACTGAAATCCCAGAAGGAGTAGAAAAAGTCGAAAATATCAAGCAAGCCCTGGCCTTGGTCGAAAATGAAGCTGAAGTGTTTATAATAGGTGGTGGCAGTGTTTACGAACAGTTTTTGGAACTATCCGACAAGCTTTACCTGACCATTATAGAAGCTGATTTTGAGGCAGATACATTTTTCCCACCGATTGATTTTAAAAACTGGGAATTGACCGAAAAAGAAGTGATGGACAATGATTCACAGGCAAACTTCGTTTATAGATTTGAAACTTACGAAAGAAAAACTAATGAATAAAAATCGTCTTCTTACAATATTATCAATTACTATATTCCTGTTTATCGGCTTTCAGGCCTGTGAAAAGAATACAAACGAAGAAATAAGCTACCAGCGACAAGCCTTTGCTGCACAAAATTTATTGCTGCAAAAGCACAATATTATCCAGCTTACGGTTTCTTATTTTAAGGCCTTAAAAAGCGAAAACCTGACAAATACCGGGCGTGCAACTATTGATCAAGGACAAGCCAGCTTGAACCAGGTGAACGACAAACTAAATTACCGGATAGATTATTTTGAAGCTGTTTATGATTTTTACAAACGATATCGAGGTGGTAAAATTTTTGTAGAAACCGATACACTCCCACTTCAACAAGGTGCTAAAAGCACGATAAATTTTCTGGATTTCCGTTTTTTCCCAAAACTGAGTTATTCGCCTAACTGGTTTAGTGCCGACCTTGTAGAATTAGAACTGATCACAGTCGCTGACGGACATTATATTTTCGAACAACGGCTTACCAATGTACAACTTACAGACACATCTGGCACAAAAACCATTAAAGTGAATGGCACAATCCGTTATGATTGGGAAAAATGGCCGGATAGTGAATGGTTTTCGTTTGATAACGAGATTATTCGCATCGAGGCTGACCTCAAAATGACAAATCACAATGGTGATTTGGTTGAGTTTAGCACATCAAGTCCTTTCACTTTTAGGCCTGATTGTGCCATTGTAAAAGGTGGTAGCGGCCAGTTTAACTTTCCCGGATTAAATCCTGATAATGCAGAAATGGAATACCTTAACCCTTCCGCTGACACAGTTTGCAATAAGGGTGCCCAGATGCAGATGAATGGTATGCCGTTTATGCTCACTTTCGACGACTGGATGCTACGTTAGGTTTTTTGTTTCTTCTTCTTAGCCGCCGGAAACAACACATTATTCAGGATAAGTCTGTAACCAGGCGAATTGGGAAACATATCCAGTTCCGTTGGTGGATCGCCTACCAAATGCTGATAATCCTCCGGATCGTGACCTCCGAAAAAAGTCCAGAAGCCGTTGCCGAAGCTGCCATGAATATAACGATCTTCGTTAAAAGCAATGTTATCGCCCAGCACAATTACTTCTGACTTCACCAAATCTTTATTGAATGCGGTAGTTTGTCCCATAAAACCTTTGATTAGCTTTTCATGGTTTTGGGTGAGCATGGTAGGCACCGGATCCCATTTTGCTGAAAAATCAAACAGGCTAAACACATCGTTACTTTCATTGATGCTACGTGAACGATAATTGGTTACATCAACATTTGATATTTCGTATTCCTGCGGATTAGTTGACAGCTGAAAGTCGGTAAAGGCAAAGCAATTGTCATAATTCAACATTTTTGGATGGCCTGCTCCCATTGGGTCGCCATCGAACATCACATCGCAAATATCAAGTCCATCTGCCGAAAGGGCAATATCATAACTATCTGTAGCCGAGCACATCGCAAACATATAACCACCGCCGGCAACAAACTCACGGATTTTCTTTACCACGGCCAGTTTTAGTTGCGAAACTTTCTGAAAACCATGTCGTTCGGCAGTTTCCTGCTGGCTTCGCACATCTTCCTGATACCAGGGAAAATGGCGGTAGCGTGCCCAGAATTTCCCAAATTGTCCTGTGAAATCTTCGTGATGCAAATGCAGCCAATCGTACATGGGTAACACCTCGCCAAGCACATCATCGTCATAAATCACGTCATAAGGAATTTCGGCATAAGTAAGCACCAGCGTTACGGCATCATCCCACGGAAGTTTGTTTTTAGGCGAATAAACGGCAATTCGCGGCACCTTTTGCAGCTTCATCTCATCCATATTTTTGCCGGGATCTGCAATTTCACTGAGGATGGCATGGGCCTGAACATCAGCAATTACCTGATAGCTCACATTGCGCAGCTTACATTCCTTTTCAAACATGGCGTGATGCGGCATCAGGTAGCTGCCGCCCCTATAATTGAGCAGCCAGCTAATCTCCACATCGCGCTCCAGCACCCAAAAAGCAATGCCATAGGCCTTAAGGTGATTGGTTTGCGTTTCGTCCATTGGGATGAGCAAATAGGCAGCTCTGGAAACTATATTAATTCCTAAAAGCAAGAAAAGTAATAAAAGAAAAGTGCGAGAAAATCGGTACATTTTAAATCAGAGTTTGACCGCAAAGCTACAACTAAGCAGGGATATGAGAATAACAAACCGAAGCGACTTTTGTTGGGAGCTTGTCTGATAGCAAATTACGCTTTTACAAAGCGTGCCACAGCTGATTTTCCAAAACTTTCGCACAAGTGTATGTATATATCGTCTGAAAAGGTCTGGATTTTCGGGTATTTTAAATCTTAAAAACAAATAACGGATGCTTGAGCCTGTTTTCCAATTCATTTGCTATATTGGAATTACTGACCGGAATTATCACCCTATCAACATCATCATGCTTATTTAAACACCTTATTAAGAGGCATAAAGGCATCTGTTTTACAGTATATTTTAAAGAAAACGGAAGATCAACAGACGCCTGCTTTACGCTGATTATTTTTTTGAGAATACGACTACGCTTTTCTACGAGTGCATCAGTTTTTTGAATCAATTTTAAAGGCAAAGAAACGGGTGATTTGACTCTTCTATTCAGAAGCGTATATTCTTGTTTTATAAAATGGACAATTTCAAGCTCTTTCTTCAAATCTATAGCAAGTCTTATGGCATAGTCGGTTACTATTTCCGATTCCTCAAAATTATCAATAAGTGCTATAATTTTTTTCATGATCTTTCTACTCTATCATTCCTTAAATTGTTCGTTTAATATTTTTTCGCTATTTATCGCTTTTTTCGTTTTCACTTTCAGGATTGAAATTAATAGTACCATCCGTATCTTTATCGAAGGCTTGCGCAAATGCATTAGATAAAATATTCCAAAGGGCTGATAAAATACCAGCATCAGTATCACTTAGGTCTCCGGAAATAGGAACTTTAGTCGCAAACTGGTCATTGGGTTGATTCTCGAAAATTTCCAAAACAGCATCAACAACAACTTCCCAAATTTTCATCAAAACACTCTTATCGTCATCGCTCCAGTCTATTAATTTCACATCAACCAAAAGCGGTTTCACGTAACCATCCAACTGTCCATCAAGCAGCAACATTTCAGCATATACATGAAAAACACCTTGTTCGGCATCCACTTTTGCATATGCTTCTAAAAAGTTGTTCAGAGCTTTAATATGAACGTTTTCAATAACCAGACTATCAATAATATAAGCTCCTCTATAAAGATGCAAATCCACATCGGTAATGGAACCTTGATAACCTTCAATATCGTTTAAAACTTTGTTCACGTATTTAACAACAAAATAAGGTAGGACTAGCCTGATAATTATTAGAAGGCCAACAATGACGAGCAGAATACAATACTTTTTTTCACGGGTTTAATTTATTTAATCACAAACTGTTAAGGCAAATTCCTTTTCAAGAAAGGAATTTGCCTGTTTCTTTACTGCTATACGTTGAATAAAAACTTTCTAAGTATTTGATTTCTATTTTCAGGTAACGAAAATTCAGCAGAGATAAACAGTGAATAGCCAAACTTCAATCCACTTAAAGCATTAAACTTTTGCTACTTAAACCCTCTGACGCCTCCGGCTATCAAAGAAAGCAGGAATAGCACCAAGAAAACAAAGAAGATTATTTTAGCAATACTTGCCGCACCGGCAGCAATTCCACCAAAACCGAATAAAGCTGCAACTAATGCAATAACAAGAAAAATAATAATTAAGCGTATCATACTAGTTAGTTTTTAATTGTTTAAAATTTAATTCCGACAAACACCTGAATAACGCTATTTTTTGCATCACCTATAATATCGTAAGCTAAATCCTTATCTTTTGCTACTTGATTGAGACCAAGGTTATAACTAAACCCTAATACTACAGGCTTCAAATTAAACTCCAGACCTCCGACAAATCCATAATCAAAGGTATTAAACCGATCTGTATCTAAATCATCTACCGAATCAATATCCCAGAAATCAAGCACTTCAGCATCCGTTACTACATTAGCATTTAGCAAAAAACTGAAATAAGGCCCTAAATGGAATGAGAAATCATCCGAAAGGTTAAAAACCAGTTTTACAGGAATATCAATATAATTCAAATTAAATTTTGAGCTACCATCAGCAAAATTACTTTCGTCATAATTCAATTTGATACCTTTGGCCGAATACAGCAACTCGGGCTGAATGGCCAAGGCTGAGGTAATTGGAAATTTAGCGAAAAATCCAGCGTGTAAGCCTACTTTAAGGTTTTTATCATTGTTATTATCCACTGAAAGACTGGCCAAATTTACACCACCTTTTATCCCTTTTTCTACGGATTGGGCAAAGATAAATGAGCTAAAACCAATTGTTAGAAGTGCTAAAAAAATGTTCTTTTTCATTTTGTAAGTTTTTATTTATTATTGATTTTGTATTATTTAATCCGAACTTAAATTTCCTTTTTGAGCTGTTTTTTTAAGTTCTTCGCTGGCATAAATAGCCACTTCAACGCGCCTGTTTTTCATTCTACCTAATTCAGTATCATTTTCTGCCACAGGCATTTCTTCACCGTACCCCACTTCTGAAATACGTTTTTCATTTACACCAAGAATTGTTAGTAAACGAGCCACAGCATGCGCACGATCTTCTGATAGTTTCAGGTTATATCTGTCTGAACCTTTATTATCTGTATGTCCTTCAATAATGATTTCGGTATCTTCATACTTTTTCAGAATTTTCGCCATTTCAGAAACATTTACTTCAGCTTTGGAACTGAGATCTGACGAATCAAATCCAAAGAGAATACCCGAGTCGAAAGTGATTTTTATACCTTCGCCAACACGTTCAATTTCCGCGCCTTCAATATCTTGTTGTAGCTCTTCTGCTTGCTTGTCCATATAATTTCCGATAGCAGCGCCGGCTGTACCGCCAATTGCAGCGCCCAAAATAGCGCCAGTGGCAGTATTTCCAGATTGCGACCCGATAATTCCGCCAATTGCTCCGCCTGCACCGGCTCCAATTGCTCCTCCTCGAAGGGTTTTGGAAGTGTTGCACGAAACTAAGCTCAGACCAATGAGCAGCGGCACAACAAGCGTCAGACTAATTGTTTTTATTCTAAATTTCATAATGATATGTTTTTTAAGTTGCTCAAAGCAATCAAATAATTATGCCTAAGATACCAATCGACACAACAAATTCTATTTATATAATTGATATACACTATGTTAAAAAAATAATTATTAGTCATGACATTTTAATTCTCTTCATTTTCCACAATTGAACATCTACATATTGAGGTTTATATTCCACATTTTGTTGGCTTCAAAAACTATAAGTCAATTATCACGACTAGCTTCAATTATTTTTTCGACTTCATTTTCAGGAATAAACTTATTACTTCGTGCATGTTGAGCGGCATTAATTGTATCGGGTGTAAACACAATTTGCACATCAATTTTTTCCAAATCAGCCATAATTTTCAGCATACGTGGATCTTTTTGTTTACGGATGGTGCGAATGTAAATTGCTTTTACGCGTTCGGGAAAGCGATGGGCAATTCGGGAATAAATTTCAGGATCATGCTGGCCGTTATCGCCCACTAAAACAAAGGACATAGCAGGAAAAGTTGTGAAAATATGATAAATTTTGTCAAACTTATGTTCATGATTTTTCCCACCCTGCCGCCACAAATTATACAATCCCGAATTAAATTCACGCAGCAAAAAAACACCTTTAGGGAAATTATTGAAGGTGCAAAAATCCACAATCAAATCGTATAAATTCCATTCACTGCTCGAAATATAAAAGAAAGGGTTCTTGCTTTTTCCTTTTTCACCGTTGTGAAGGGCGCGATAAAACTCCTCCACACCCGGGAAAGGCTTTCTGGTGCGCGCGTTTTGTGTAAGCAATAAGCGTAGCTTTCGCAAAAGTCTAGTAGAATGGCTTACTATAATGGTGTCGTCAATATCTGAAATCACGCCAAAATCAGCCTCTTGGCCGGGAATAAGAATTTCGCCGCTTGAGCTGAAAATTTTGTCTTCGCCAGTCAGATTATCCTTCAGAGTTACTGTATAGCTTGCCCATTCGCTGGTTAGTTTATCACGCTTAGGCGAAAACCGAAAAGAAGTTTTAAATAAACCCGTTTCTTCGGTAAGTAACAATTCCTTGTTTTCATTAAATTGCACTTCAACTTTAGCATTCGGAATCTGATCGCCTGAATACCTTTTGAGTGTGGATAGAAAATTTTGCCAACGACTATTCTCCGCTTTGGGTTTTTCCAGGCCTTTGTCTTCGGCGAGCATGCCGGTGATAAAAACTTCAGATGTTTGGTGCGAACCAAACCCCCGAAAAGTCATTATTGATGGCACTCCCAACCATCCCAAGCGGTGCTTGAGTTGAATTTTTAATTTCTTAAAAGGACTTTTGCTACTTCTGTTAAAATAAGCCGTTTTGGTATTTTCTTTCGTCATAAATAGTAATTTCGGCAAGTATTTCACGCCAAATTACCTCATTAATTACACAAGCTATGCCAATGGAAAAAGAAACTCAGCCGAAAAAGATGCTTTTTATTATAAATCCCATTTCGGGAGGTATCGACAAAGAAGATTTTTTAACGGTTTTAAAAGATTTTATGGAAAGCCAAAAGCAAGATTTTGAGATTTATATGACACGCGGAAAGGACGACAAAACAAAAATTTCAGCTTTAATAAAAAGCTTAAAACCAGCAGTAGTTGTTGCAGCGGGCGGCGATGGCACCTGCAATTTGGTGGCTCAGTTACTGCTTAACAAAAATATCAAACTGGGAATAATTCCCCTGGGATCTGCCAACGGATTAGCAACCGGCTTTAAATTACCGACCGATTTTCGTGAAAACTTACAAATAATTACCAATAATAAATCAAATGCCCTAGATGTTTTACAAATTAACGACGATCATATTTCATTGCATTTGAGTGATATAGGTGTTAACGCAAAAATTATTAAAAAATTTGAACAAGACGGGGTCCGGGGTTTTTTAGGTTATGGAAAACATTTCTTTGATGAGGTAAGAAATGCTGAACCTGCCAAATTCAAAATTATTACGGCCAAAAAAAGTCGTAAGAAAACAGCTTATATGATTATTATTGCCAATGCTGCTGAATATGGCACTGGCGCGGTTGTGAATCCCAATGCGCAATTAGATGATGGTCTTTTTGAAGTTATTGTAATTAGGCCAAAAAAAATGGGTCAATTATTAAAAATGATTATTCCTTTTTTCACTCGAAAAATCCATCAATTAGATTTTATCGATATTTACAAAGAAAAGGCCGTTATTATTGAAAACTATAACCGATTACCGCTGCAAATAGATGGGGAAATTATTGGACAACCAGAACGCATTCATGTAGAAATATTACCCCATGCACTACAGCTTATTATTCCGTGAAAAAGAATTTTAAAAAATAAATAGGCAAAAAAGGAGAAAATTAATTCTGCTTTTTTCATCACTACCTAAGCTAAGCGTTTGCTAATTATTACGCAAAGCACGAATCAGCTCATCCTTTTTCATTTTGCTTCGACCGCCAATACCCACTTGCAATGCCTTTTCGTAAAGCTGTTGCTTTGTCCAGTTCTCGTATTTTTCACTGGTTCCACCTTTTTTGCTAGTGTTCGGTGTATTGGCAATGCGTGCAGCTTTTTGCTTGCTGTAGCCTTTGTCTTTCAAGGCTTCATACTGTTCTTCATTTTTTATCTGCGGTATTTCATTCTTCTTTTTCATAATGCTATTTATTAAGTTTTGATTTTTCAAAATTGTCATAGATCCTTAATGAAAAATCTTGCCAGATATTTTCGATTTTTCAGCATTCCTTTTTGGCTCATCAATTTGTGGTATAGAATTAGAATTATCTCGAAGAAAGTTTCAGCCTTTTAGAACAAAAGTGATCATTTAAACCGTGTTTAATAGTCTTTTAATCAAAACTGAAATTTTGAGTTAATTGATTGAAGTGAAAGTTTAAACTAACTCTCAATGGATTATTTAGATAGTTTTTCTCTTAATTATCAAGAATATTTAAACCTATGAACAATGATCGTTTGATTAGAACCGGCTGGTTTCTGTTTATTATCAGCATAGTAATAACCATATTTATTCTGGCCAAAAGCATTTTAGTGCCTTTTTTGCTCAGTGTATTTATTACCTATTTATTGTATCCGTTAGTATGGAAAATTGAGCGGCGTGGGGTTCACCGTGGTGTGTCAATCCTGCTGGTTTTGCTTGTGGCAACAATCGTTATAGGAGGTGTTGTGCTATTACTTTCGATAAAACTATCTAATGCCACCCTGGATTTTGAAAGCATAAAAGAAACCCTTGACACGAAAACTGATGCTGTGCAAAATATGCTTGAAAAAAAAGCAGGAGTGAATGCCAATACAATGAATTATTATGTTGAAAAAGCCTCTAAAAACTTGCTGGAGGGCACTCAATCAGCATTAAAAAATCTATTTTCAGCCACTTCAACAGTAATTTTTCAAATTGGATTAATGCCCGTTTTCATTTTCTTTTTACTTTTTTACCGCACCAAAACAGCCTATTTTATTTTTAGATTGGTAGGTCGGAAAAACAAGGCCCTGGCACTACATATTTTAAGAGAAATATCGAGTGTTACCACTAAGTATCTGGGCGGCATGCTCATAGTCGTTGTTATTTTAGCTGTACTAACCTCTATTGGTCTTTTGATTATTGGTGTAAAACATGCTGTAATTTTCGGAAGTCTGGCTGCCATTTTAAACCTCATTCCATACATTGGCACCTTCATAGGCGGCTTAATTCCATTTATGTATATTTTGTTTACCTCTTCAGACCCGACAAATCTGTTAATAAAAATCGTGGTAGTGTTTTTGATTGTTCAGTTTCTTGAAAACAACCTAATAACACCAAATATTGTTGGCAACACCATTAAGATAAACCCTTTAGCAATTATTTTAGGGATGCTCTTTGCTAATATGATTTGGGGTGTGGCAGGCATGCTTATAGTGATGCCAATGTTAGCAATCCTGAAAGTTATTATGCGCAATGTGAATGGCTTTGAACCTTATGCATACCTCATGAGCAATCGCGGCACCGAAAAACATAATATTAACATCAATTTGTTAGATAAAATCAAAAAGAAAATAAGATGAATAAGGAGACTATTGAAAAAAAATCAAAAGATAGTTTTAAGATTTTAAAAAACACTGTCACTAATTTTATGTCGAACGATCCGGTGAGCATGGCCGGTACCACTGCCTATTTTGCTATTTTTTCTATTGCCCCCATTCTAATTATTATCATTTCTGTTTTCGGATTTTTTACAGATGATCAGCTCATCCGTTCCAAACTGTTTTCTGAGCTAGGTGGCCTAATTGGGAATGAAAGCACGGAATTGCTTCAAACAGCCATCGACAATTATGAAATTGGCGACAGGGGTTTAATTGGCGCTATTGTAGGTGGAGTCATTTTTTTGATTTCTGCCACTACTTTATTTGGTGTGATGCAAAATTCCATTAATTATATCTGGAGAGTAAAGGTAAAATCAAAACTTAAGCAGAACATACTAAAGCTTTTACGTGATAGGCTATTTTCGTTTGGAATGATTTTAAGTTTGGGTTTTGTGGTTTTGATATCGCTAATTATTGACGCTTCGCTGCAAATAATCCGTGATTTTATTTCGGATAGTTTGCACGCAGATTTCGGATATTTGGTAAATGCTGCCAATTTAGTGTTATCACTTATTGTGATTACAGCAATTTTTGCCATAATTTTCAGGTTTTTGCCCGATGTGAAAGTAAGTTGGAATGCTGCCTGGTTTGGAGCTGTCTTTGCCGCAATAATGTTTTTTATTGGCAAATACATCATCGGATTTATCATTGGAAGAAGCCAGTTAGGGGCTGTTTACGGTGCAGCCAGCTCATTTGTTATTATATTATTATGGATTTATTACGTTTCCATCATTTTTTACTTCGGTGTCGAAATTTCACGACAATTTTCAAAATATTATAACCATAAAAATGAGCCACTCAACTTTGCGGTTCCCTTTGAAATTTCTACACCTGTAGAATCAAATGACGACTGATAAATACTTTTTAATCGAACAATAAACCCAATTATTAACCATGTTGCTGTGGTACGCAGCAATCTAAAACTTAACTAAACATGAATATTTTTGATGAATTAAACAAAGAGTACTGAACTCAACGTAGTTTGGCCAACGATCTGCTAAAAACTGAAGGCGAATCTACAGCAAGAGAAAGCGTGAGGAAGAAACTCAAAATTGAGCTGCAAGCCCACGCAAATGCAGAGGAGCGCAATTATAGGTACCTATGCTTGAACATGATAAATCTCAAGAAAATGCGCGCCATAGCATTGCCGAAGATCACGAAATTGATGAGTTGATTGAAAAGCTTGATGAAACAGACATGAGCTCGTCGGCCTGGCAGGCTTACTTTAAAAACTTGAGAGAACTGGTTTTTTCACCATTTAGACGAGGAAGAGCAGGAGATTTTTACGGTTGCTGGCTGGGTGCTTACGGCAGGCGATAAAGATAAACTCGGCTACGAATACCGTAAGATAATTGAGCAAGAAAAGAAAGAAATGGTTTAAAAAAATAAACAAATGGGATATAGCCTTTTGTAAATCACGTATTTGCAAAGGCTATTATTTTTATAATGAAATTTGAAATGAATTAACAAAAATAATCGCAATAAAAAACGCGACAATTCAAATAGAAAAGTCGCGTTTTGTTTGTGTTTTATCCGTGCTAAGGGCGTCGTCCTTGAATGACTGAAATAAGAATTGAAACAATGGCCAGCACCAATAATATATGAATTAAACCGCCAACAGAATAGACAAAAATGCCCAGCAGCCAGCCTATCACCAGGATAACTGCCAGAATGTATAATATCGAACGCATGGCCTTAGATTCTATTTATCTCGTCCTTCAGCTCTTCTTTGGTGCGTCCGGTTTTCTTTTGCAGACGGCCAAGTAATTCATCTTCTTTTCCTTCTACATAGATGAGGTCATCATCGGTTAAATTGGCATATTTTTGCTTCAATTTACCTTTTGCTACGTTCCAGTTTCCTTTTGCAATTAATTTGTTCATGATTCTAATTTTTAAGTGTTTATACAAGTTTAATTTAAAAGTGGTTTTTGTACCACTTAGCTCATATAGTTAAAAAAGCATACCAAATTCACATCACATCTATAAGTGTTCATATTCAGTTATTTACAATTTGATTAATCGCTTACGCTGTGGAAAAAAAGTGTGTATTGGGAAAAGATTTACACACAATTTATTAAATTGCTGTTATCACCGATTTAATACCACTCAAAAGCGATTTCCACCAATAGTTAAAAACAGATTTCTTTTTATGACGTTTAAAATCTATTTTTCCGGCCTGAAAATTATTCTCATATCTTTGGTTGTTGCTGTGCAAAGCGATTTTATTGATTAAAAAAGTTTTTATTCTTTTGACGGAGTTATCTTCCCTATCAATCAAATTCACTTTTAGGTTGTCGTATTCCAAAAGCAGACTTCCATGTGCTATATCATTGTCATAAAGAAAGTTAAACCTGAATGTACTTATTTTTCCCTGCTCAATGTCGGCGGCCATATTAGTGTTTAGAAAAGGGTTTACAATATTCATTTCCGTGGGTTGCAAGCTTCCTGTAACATGATGTTCGACTGGAAATTTCTTGTTCGGAAATTCAAATACTATATCCAGGAGTGGCCCACCCATCAAGCGCGCATCAGCCTTTATTAGAGTTGGCTCATCAATTAGCACTTTATTATTGCTAATCTCAAATAAACTTGCATGAAGATTCGTAAACTCAATTGCACCAGCATTTTTAGCGTCCTTTACATGCTCCTCGTAGGTCACCATGCCATCTTTGATAAAAGCAGAATCAATATGGAGTTTAAAAGACAGATTATTAATCATATCCATAGGCAATTTAGTATCCGGTTTGTTTGGAAAAGGCAGCCTTTTATCGCGAAAAATTTCAGCTTCAAACTTTTCAAAGTTAACAAATGAGAGCTGTAATGATTGATCGGTTTTCAAGGCGTCAAGGTCAAGACCATCCATATTTATAGCACCAAGGTCAATAGCGTACCAATCTGTTTCCACACCGGTTTTATGTCCTATTTCGTATTTTGAATAGGTAGACACCAAAGATGCCTCTTTAATTTTTACGTTTTTTTCAAAGGAACTGACAGCCAATTGCTTGGCCGAAAACATATAGAGGCTGTCCTTAAAAGTAAATTGAAAATTTTCCGCATTAATTTCCAGTTCACCAAAATCAAATTGTTTTTGAGCAGTATCCTTATTTTCACTTTTTCTAAAGTCTTGCAAGCTTATATCAAGCCCGCTCAACTGAACGAAATCACGATGCTGGTGAATAGAGATTGTAGCGTTTTTCAATTCAATTTTATTGAACAACATTTCATAATCAGCTATTCCGGCTTTTGAGGTAGAATCCGAAGTGGGTAACTTGAACGGGACTTGCAGATTGACTTGCGGACTGCTAACTGACAGTTTATTTATTTCAATTTTATTGCCAAAGACCCATTGTAAATAGTGTAAGCCATCCAAACTAATCTCTGGAATAAGCACACTATTTTTTGCTGAATCAGTAATTTTAACGGTCTTAAGCACAAAATGATTACGTAACAAGCGTACCTCAGCACGCTCTGCTTTCAACGCTATTCCATTTATTTCCAGATTATTAACCTTGTTTAAAAGTAAAGCTGACGCAAAGAAAGAACTCGCTAAGGTCAAAAGCAAAACAGCAAGAAGTAAAATTAGGATGATCTGCCAAACATCCTTTTTCTTAGATTTGCTTGAAACCTGTTTCATACTATGTGTGGCAAATTAGCGGTTTAGACGTATACAGAATTTCATAGTGAAACCTCGTCATTAGTTTTTCGGCTTTACCATCAAAATAATTGCTCCAATTAACGCAACTAAGCTACTAACTATAACAGGCGTCCAGTTGGCACTGCTCACTGCAATCTCCAAACCTAAAAAGTTAAATGTCTCCGAGTTGCCAGCGGCTTGAATCCCAAAAACAATTCCTCCGATAAGCCCTAAAACCAATAAAATAACTCCTAAAATTTTCATACTATTAAGTTTTAAAATTAAAAACACTATAGGATAGTAAAATCATGCCAGCTATATAATTTAGTATAAAGCATTTAACAAGAAGTACATACATGAATTACTCAAATTTATTTCATGTTCAATGTGGATGCCTTATTCCACACAATGAAGAAATTTATATACATCTATTTCTGGAACAGCTGGAAAGAAGTGTCTTGTTTGAAAATATTATTTTCACATGTTTTACGATATTACACACTTGGATTCTACAAAATGTAGAGGAATTTCAGCAAAGATTGATTGCAATAAATTGGGTCATAATAACGTATCTATCAGTTAAACAATGTTTTGGGAAATTTTATCTCTAAAAATCTATGAATGGAATACTTTTTTCAGTTGATGGAATAAACAAAATGAGAAAACAAAGCTCATTTATCTAAACCTAGTATAACATAGTATAACAATGAATAAAAGAATCATAAACACATTTTTAGGATTTGCTGCCGGAGCAGCTACCGGAGCAGCAATCGGAATTTTAATGGCTCCTGATAAGGGAACAAAAACGAGAAAAAAAATATCAAAAACGGTAAAAAAAACGTCAAAAGAAGTTACCGGTTCAATAAACGATCAAATTGACAGACTTTCTGAAAAAATTAATTTGGTTACCGGTCAGTTGAAAAAAAAATCAGATAAAACTGCTAAAAAAGTAAAGCATATGACCACTGACATGCTAAAAAAAACAGGTGCTTAAATAGACATAAGTCACTGAAATTATTTTCGTTAGCGTAAACATTGCCATTTACTTTCACAGCCCGAACAAAACTGTAAAATAAGATTCCTGAACAGTTTTGTGCGGGTTTTATCATTTTCGGTCGGCACTAAAAGCAAGTTTTTAGTCCATTTTAAAAGAATGAACAACGATGGCATCAGGTAAATTAACTAGAACTTTCATGCTGACTCCTTCACTCCATTTCTGATTGTTCTAATTATTCGTTTGGCAATACCTACATCTTTTTTTGAAAATATGCTTATTTTAGCCTGCAATTTTACAAAAGGAATATATTTGTACAGTAATTGGGAGTATGTATTAACACATATTTTAGCATTCAATGGCCATCAATGAAGAGTTTAAAGTTCAGCTAGCCGCAGTCTCCACGAAAGTTACAGGCTATATCGCAAAGGCAGAGGATGAGGAAGACAAATTAATTCTTATTGACGACTGGCTCAAAGAAATGCGCTACAGCATCCATATAGCGAGGCGCAAAAAACTTGAAACCATAAATACGGATGAAGATAAATCTACAAGCTGGCAAGATGGAATGCTTATTATAAATTCTAATTCGGAAATCCTTAAAAACACGGGATTTCAAAACCATCTTCAAAACTCCTTCAACGGCAATCAAAAACTCAGATTCATCGATTTTATTGAAAAATCTTATCAGGATACTTTCCAATACGCACTAAACAAAGCCATTGCAGATCGTAAAAATACACGGGTAGAAGTGTTGCTAAAGATGAGCCTCGTCAATCTCATCAAATGTTTAATACAATTTGATATTTTTTCAAGCAATATCGAAAATGACCGTATCATACTTTACTATAGTTTTACTGACCAGTTTAACCTACAAACATTTGATTTTCAATCTTTTATTTTTGATAACCTACCAGGTATTGACTTGTTTTTGTTCGATCATGAATACAAGTACATTTTGGTTGGAGGCAAAGAGAGAGACAGGCCTTCAAATAATGCGCTAATCGGTAAACAACTGTTTGACATCGTTGATAAAAAGAATCAACGTAAATTTTTTCCTTTCTACAACAAAGCGCTCAACGGCGAATATACCGAAGGTGAAGTACGCTACAAAAACGACATATATTATCTTTTTGCAGCTCCTATAAAAAATCAAGAAAACAAAACTGTTGCAGGGATAATTATCTCACAAAATGTTACTAAAGACAAGCTTCTTGAAGAGAGTCTCATCAAAAATAAGGAGCAAGCTCAAAAGGCCAATAAGGCCAAGTCAATTTTCTTGGCCAATGTGAGTCATGAAATCAGAACCCCACTCAACTCAATTATTGGTTTTACCGAACAACTCGAAAAAACAAACCTAGCCAAAACCCAGGCAGATCTAGTTCGCCTGATATCAGGTTCTTCCGATCATCTTCTTTATCTTGTAAATGAAATCGTGTTTCTTTTTAAACTCGGGATGGACAAAGTTTATATAGAAAAGGTTAGTTTCTCACTGCACGATTTACTTTTCGAAATCAATAATGTCTGTCGCAAGCAAGCGCAGGAAAAAAATCTTGTTTTTATACTTGATATTGCGGATAACATCCCTGTCATTGTTAAAAGTGATCCTTTCAGGCTGCGTCAAATTTTGATGAATTTATTGGTTAACGCACTAAAATACACAAAAAAAGGTTATGTCAAATTCAGCTGCAAGCTCGTATCAGAAAACAGGAAAGAAAGCCTGATTTGCTTTGAAGTCTCTGACAGCGGTATCGGAATCAACAAAAAAGATTTACCATTTATTTTCGACATGTTCGAGCAAGGCAACCAGCGAACTGAATTGATCAGAGGAGGTGCCGGACTTGGTCTTGGAATTTGCAAACGACTGGTTGAGTTGCTAAATGGAGACATCGCTGTTGAAAGCACACTGCGTAAAGGAAGCACTTTTACCGTACAACTTCCATTTGGTAAAGCCACAAGCCTTAAAATCAAGGAGAAACAACGTAAATACGCCCTTTTTGATGAATTACTGACAGACAAAAAAATTCTTATAGCAGATGATGATGAGCACAATTTGATGTTAGTCGAGATGATGCTCAAAGAATGGAAAACAGATTTTTTATTGGTGAAAGATGGGAAAGAAGCACTCACAGTACTTGAAAAACAGCATTTCGACCTTGCCCTACTTGATATTAACATGCCCTACAAAACAGGCGTACAAGTAGTGAAAAAAATTCGTGCGAAACAGGAAAATATTAACCATGCTACACCAATGATTGCCTTAACTGCAAATGCTCTTAAATCAGATTCTGCCGGTTATATTAAAGCTGGCTTCAACAGCTATATTATCAAGCCTATAAGTGAAACGGAACTGTATAATAAACTCTGTAATACCCTTAAAATTGATCCTCAGAAAGCTAAAGAGGATAACACAATATCAGCAATAGAAAATAAAGCTATACAAATTGATTTATTTGATACCACTGCCCTTGAAAACGCTGCTAAAGGAGATAGCGGTTTTTTTAATAAAATGTTAGATAACTTTATATCAAATGGCATTCAATTTTTAGATGACATCGCTATGGAGATTGAGCAAAATAACTGGAAAGCAGTAGGCCAAAAAGCCCATAAAGCCATCACTGCTTATAAATTTTTTAAGCTGAGTAGTATCGCCGAAGGGTTGATGCAACTGGAAGGCTTTGCGCTGCATGACAAGAATTACGAACCTATTCCTAGTCTTTTTTTATCCTTGGAACCAGCAATCATACAGTCCCTTGAAAAAGCAAAATCAGCTAAAAAACGAAGTATTAAAAACGATTAAAATACTTTTATAAAAACATAAAAAAACCAAAACAAAATAAGATGAAGAAGATATTTATTATTGATGATGACACCTTCTTTTGCGACATTTTAAAAAAACACCTTGAAAACAATAATTATATAGCAGAAGCAGTGTTCAGAGGTAAAGACGCGATTAATTGGCTAAAAAACAACAGTTGTGATCTGGTGTTGTGCGATTATAGCCTGCCAGACATCACCGGCCTTGAATTACTTCAACATATTAAAGCAGAAAACCTGCATCTTCCAGTGGTTATTATGACGGCCTACGCTGAGGTTAGAATGGCCGTGAAACTGATGAAAATGGGTGCCGATGACTATGTTACCAAGCCTATTCAGCATGAAGAAATTCTATTGTTGATGGACAGTCTATTACAAGCTAAGAAACAGAGCACCAAGAAGTCTCATCAAAAGACTTTTTACACAAATGGTGAATTTATCGTTGGAGAAAGCAAAAAAATTAAACAGATTTTAAACTTTGCCAAAAAAGTAGCTCCTACAGATATGTCGGTGATTATTAGCGGCGAAACAGGCACCGGAAAAGAATATATTGCACGCTTTATTCACGAAAACAGCTTCCGTAGGGACAAACCCTTTATGGCTATCGACTGCGGTGCCATACCTAAGGACTTGGCCAATAGTGAACTATTTGGACATGTAAAAGGCTCATTTACAGGCGCCATCATTGATAAAAGCGGCATATTTCAAAAGGCTGATGGAGGAACACTTTTTTTGGATGAAGTGGCCAATCTTAGCCATGATGTTCAACAGAAGCTGCTGCGTGCTATACAGGAAAGGATGGTAGCACGCCTTGGCGACGACAAAGCCAAACCCGTTGACATAAGAATTATTGCGGCCTCGAATGAAGATTTGATGGGCCAAGTAAATGAGAACAAGTTTAGAGAAGATCTCTATCACCGGCTCAATGAATTCAAAATTGACCTGCCGCCAATTCGGGAACGTGTTGAGGATCTGCAGGTTTTTGTAAAACATTTTATTAAAATGGCCAACCAACAACTCAACAGAAATATTATCGGGCTGACCCCAGAAGCCCATTCTATTGTAATTAATTATCCTTGGTACGGAAATCTGCGTGAATTAAAAAATGTAATAAAAAGAGCTGTTTTATTGGCTGAAGGTGATGAGATAGACAGTAAATGCTTTCCAGCTGAAATTATATTTTCTCAAGAAATTGGCCGGGAGGATACCAATTCAGACACAGCATCAAACTCAAATTCAAAACTTAAAAATGCTTCTTCTGAAATAGAAAAACAACTTATTATAGAAACTATTCATAAGGCCGGTTATAATAAATCTCAGGCTGCCAGGCTTTTGAACATTGACAGGAAAACTTTGTATAATAAAATTAAATTGTACGACATCAAACTTTAATCAGTAAGCATCAGGATGAGCTTGTCGAAGTTTGGAACAGATGTTGAATATAAATAGGAAAAAACAGTATAGTGGAGGAAATTTACGATTATAAAAAAGTGGTGTTTATAGATGATGACGAGGAGTTGGTAAATGTTTACAGCACCATCTTGGAAAGAAAAAAATTATCGAAATACCTTGTCCATTTTAACAACGCAAAAGACAGTATTAAATACCTGAAGAATTTAAAAGAAGAGGAATTACCAGATTATATATTGCTCGATCTGTATATGCCTGAAATGAATGGGTTTAAGTTTCTTGAATATTTTGAAAAGAGGTTGAAAAAACTAAGTGAGGTCATTGAAGTTTATGTGTGCACCTCATCCCGCAAAAAAGACGACCGTTATAAAGCGATGAAATATCCATTCGTTGAGGCCTATCTGGAAAAGCCTTTGTCCAGTGATTTTATTGAGTTGCTTATAAAAGGATAACCTAATAGCCTTCTTTTCAAAAGGTTATTTTATAGCAAAATAAGATACAACCAGCACACAATCTGATAGTTAAATCCGAAGTCTGTTTTTATAAATTAGCGGGATTATGCTTAAGTTAGCTCCCCAAAGTTAAGCGTATAATTTCTACATATTGAGTAAGTAACTCCACAGCGTTATAAAGATTAATCGCCTTTGAAAAACTAATTTAAAAAATTTATTCAGAAGTCAAATACTTGTACAACAAATAAATAGAACAGAAAAAAGGTTTATCTTTAGGAATTGGCACTATCTTTTAGGCAGTAAAAGGAAAATAATTCTAAAATAATGAAAATAATGAAAACAAAATTCACATTTGCAATAACCATTTTAGCATTAATAGGTGCATTTTTAGTCTCTTGCCAGCCAAACACAAAGGACAAAACAGATGATCGTTTAGAAAAAGCAGAGCTTGAATTTGAAAAATTCAAAGAAGATATTGAAGACTTGTCGGAAGATGATCCTGAGTTTGTTGACAAACTGGAAAAGCGGCTGATTGAGTTCGAAGAAAAGATGGAAAACATGCAAGAAGACATGGATGATAAAAGTGACGAAGCGTCAAAAAAGTTCAATGATAAGATGGACGATATTCGGCGTGACATAAATAAATTATCAGACAAGATTTCTTCTTGGACAAACGAAACTGTCGAAAATATGGAAGAAAAAGGTGAAGAGCTCAAAGCTGACTTCAAAGATTTTAAGCGTAAGCTAAAAAACAAATAGTAAACCAAGTATTTTACCGGCTGCGAGTTATAAAAAACTCGCGGCTTTTTTTTATTGGTGACCGTTATCCAGCATTGAGTATATTACTCAAGTTCAACACATTACATTGATTTGTTTAACTATGACAAAAAAAATTATTTCTATAAAAGCTTCAACTCCTCTTCTACCATATCATTAAGCGAAACCTGGCGGCTAATTTTTCCTGTCAACAGATCAATTTTTTCATGGCGTAAGATATCCCGCACGCTAGCTCTGGCCTCTGCAATCTGGAGTTTTATGCCTTTCGTTTTTAAATCTTGAAATAAATCACCGATCATTTTAGCACCGGCACGATCTACTTGAGGTGAAGTACTTAGATCCCAAATAACCGTTTTTGGAGTCGGACTAATCTTACTAATATGGGATTGAATATGACTTTCGATAAAATCGGTGTTAAAATAATAAATAGAAGATTCGACTCTGAAAAGGAATATCTCCTGAAATAATTCGTTGTCGGGATTTCGTACCACATCCGAATAGCGTCTTGTTCCCGGTATTCGACCTAAAATAGCTACATAAGGTGTTGATACTGATTTTATTACTAATGCTAAAGTAACAATAGCGGCAATCAGAACACCTTCAAGAATACCAAAGATCAATACGCCAACCACAGCCGTTAATGCAATATAAAACTCTGTCTTATTGGTTTTCCAAAGATGGGCAAAGCCTTTAATATCGATAAGTCCTTTCACCGCAACAATAACAATACACGCCAGCACAACATTGGGCAAGTCTTTCAGTAAACCGGTGAGCAGCAACAAACACAGCGCGATTGTAATTGAAGCAAAAACGAGTGAGATTGGCGTTTTGGCTCCTGCCTTGTCATTTACAGCAGTTTGCGACAAGCCACCACTAACCGGATAACTTTGCCCGAAAGCTGTGGCCAGGTTTGCTGCACCCAATGCCAACAATTCCTGTTGAGGATCGATTTTGTATCCATGCTTTTGCGCCATAGCTTTAGCCGCCGAAACAGTTTCGATGTAGGCCAATAAGAAACAAGCGAAGGCCAGCGTAAAAATATCATCTAAGTCTCCTGCATAGAGCGTTGGTAAGCGAAATTTTGGCAAGCCTGCCGGGATTAAACCCACCGTATTAAAGCCCATTCCGCCCACGGGCGTGAAAGAAATAATCAAAATAGAAAGCACAACCACAACGATTGCAACAGGTTTTCCGGGTAAAAATCTCTCACCAATAATCAAAAACAAAAGCACTGCCAGTCCAAAAGCCAGCACATAATAATTGTAGTGTGGCCATTGTTGCGACAGGCTTATAAGTCGCTGGAAAAAGTTATTGCCGCCACCTGATACGCCAAATAGTTTGGGCAACTGACTTGTAACAATGGCCAGTGCTGCACCCGCCTTAAAACCTGTCATCACCGTATCGCTAATGAAATTGATTACGCCACTCAATCGCAAAAAATAGGTTAGCATACACATCCCGGAAAAAACTAAGGCTGTTAGCGATGCAATATCAACCCAACGTTGAGCGTCTCCTTGTGCCAAACCCGCCACCGTTACTCCAATAAGCAAAGATATCGCTGAAGTTGGGCCTACAGCAAGTTGCCTGCTACCTCCTATGAGGGCATAAAAAATTCCACCCAAAAGATAACCATAAACGCCGTATTGAGGGGGCAGACCAGCCATCGATGCATAAGCTAAAGAAACAGGAATAGCATAGGCAGCAAGCGTTAGTCCGGCAAGTGCATCGCTGCCTAAAAAACTTAAACTATAGGCACGTCCCCATGTTAAAGCTGGAATATGATTTTTCCAAAACATACAATTACAGTAGCTCCTATAGTTTATACATTTGTAATATTTCGGCACTGGCCTAGCTTACAAATATAATTACAATTCGATCAATTATTCTAGTTAAGCAACCAATTCTACGAATAAAACAGTTCCAAAGCATTTACCCGAAATAAAAACAAAACTTTAACAAGGAACTATACTGATATTACGTTTTTTAGCGCAGAACCTGGTATTGCATTCCCTGTTTTTCAAGTTCGTTGCACAGCGTAGCCAATTGTGATGTATCCTGCAGATTAAAAGTGATGGTAACCTGCACATAACCAACCGGTACACTTGTGGTGGATCTTTCGTGCTCAATTTCGTGGATACTGGCTTTCATCCTGTCCAGGATCGTTATGATCAGTTTCAGTCTTCCGGCCTGGTCGGGGATCAACACTTGAATGCGAGCACGCAAGCCTTCATCCATCACACCTTTATCAAGAATTTGCTCCAAGATGGACATATTCGCGTTACCACCGCTAATGATAGGCACAACTTTACGGCCTTTAATATTGGTTTTATGAAACAATACAGCGGCCACAGCAGCAACGCCGGCAGGTTCTGTAAGTATTTTCGCGCGTTGCAGCAACATATAGGCTGTGCGGGCCATTTCGGCATCGTTCACGGTTACCAATTCGTCAACCAATTTGCGTGTAACTTCAAAATTGAGGTTTCCGGGTGATTTTACTGCTATTCCATCAGCGATAGTATTGGCCGAGTTAAGCGTAACCAGCTCGCCTTTTTCAACACTTGCCTTCATGGATTGCGCTCCATCGGCCTCCACACCTATAATGCGGATGCGTGGATTCAACTGCTTCAAGGCTATAGCAACACCGGCAATCAGACCGCCACCGCCTATAGGCACAAGAACATCGTTCACATCACGCAGCTGATCAAAAATCTCAAGCCCGATAGTACCCTGTCCTGCAATTATATAGGGATCGTTGAACGGATGCACAAAAGTCGCACCGGTTTTTTCACCAAATTCTACGGCTGCCGCAAAAGCATCATCGAAAGTATCGCCGGAAAGCACTACTTCAGCACCATAGGCACGCGTAGCAATAACCTTGAGCGGGGGCGCAAATACAGGCATAAAAACTGTGCTTTTTACACCTAAGAGTGAAGCAGCATAAGCCACGCCCTGCGCATGATTACCAGCCGAGGCGCACAGCACACCTTTGGCAGCCTCATCCGGCGTAAGGTTTTTTATCTTATAATAAGCTCCTCTTACCTTGAAGGATCCTGTGCTTTGCAGGTTTTCTAACTTCAGGTGAACATCAGCTTCCGACATAACGGAAAAGGACTTACTGCGCTCAAGATGTGTAAGTTTTACAACACCTTTCAATTCCGACTGAGCATTGACGATATCACTGAATTGTGGTAATGGACTGTTATTCGTTGAAAAGGACATAAGGATTTAATTTTTAGCTGACAAAGGTAAGAAGTCAACTGAATTAAGGAAGATTTTCTGCTTTTAGTTTTAGCAAGGAAGCCTTGTTTAGAATGCTTTCATATTAGCGGATGGCCGAAATTTAATGATAGATATAAACTTCAATAATTGCAGCAGACCCTATCTTGATTTATGGAGGATTCTTTTTATACTTCAGATGTTATCCAAAGCGCCACGATTTTTTTGTAGCTTTGTAATGCAGTCCTGAAAAGCTTTTGGGACATATTGAGCTTCAAAGAAAGCGCAAAGTTTTACACAGAAAAAAAAACTGAAATGAATCCTGACAAAGTATATAAAAGCTTAAATGAATTACATATTCCGTATCGTAGCTATGATCATCCGCCCACTCCATCTGTGGAAGACGCCCTGCCCTACTGGGAAAATATTGATGCCGTGCATTGCAAAAACCTGTTTTTCAGAAATCACAAGGGCAATAAACACTATCTCGTCATTTTTCATTACCTCAAGCAACTCAATATTAAACAGTTAGAACAATTATTAAAACAAGGAAAACTTAGTTTTGCGTCCGAAAAGCGCATGCTCAAATACCTTGGCTTGCTACCTGGAAGCGTATCTCCTTTCGGGCTGATTAACGACACAGGAAAACATGTGCAACTATTTATCGATGAAGACCTTATGATCGCTGAAAACATCAGTTTTCATCCTAATATCAACACGGCTACGGTAGTAATAAGTAAGGACGACTTTTTGAAATTTTTAAATCATCAGGGAAACCAATATACCATTATCGGGTTTAACCCTGCATAAACTGCGCGTTAGATTATTTTAATATTCCGGTTCAAATATCGTGATAATCAAATAGTTTACTTTGTTGGCAAAGCTATCGTACACGGCTAATTGGATGCAGGCTTAGCATAAAAATCCCACAATAAAATATCCGGCTTTTTTAGCTAATTTTGCACACCTAATTTATAAGCAGTAATTTGTAACAGTCGAAACCCATGTCAACAGATAAGATAAACATCAACGTACAGTCGGAAATTGGAGAACTTGAAGCCGTAATCATCCACACACCCGGACCGGAAGTGGAAAATATGACACCCGAAAATGCTGCCCGTGCCCTTTATAGCGATATTCTCAACCTCAGTGTAGCACTGCCCGAATACAACGAGTTTAAAGCCATACTTGAAAAAGTAGCGAAGGTTTTTGATGTAAAAGATTTGCTTACCGATATTCTCAATATCGATAAGGTAAAAGACAGTCTTATAAGCCGTATTTGCCGACACGAACCAGTCGTTGATGCCTGCTCCTTGTTATCAAACATGAACAACCAAGAGCTTGCCCGTCAATTACTTGAAGGCGTAGAAATGCAAAAAAATACGCTAACAAAATACCTTGACGACGAACGCTTTTCGCTGCATCCACTGCCTAACTTTTTCTTTACCCGAGATGCTGCATTTACCATGAACAACGAAGTGATGATTAGCCACATGGCCAGCAAAGTACGCGAACGGGAAGCCCTTATTATGGAAGCTATTTTCGATCACCACCCCAGCTTCATTACCCAAACTGTGAATCCGGTAAAAAGTTTTGACAATAGCGGCAAAGCCAGTATCGAAGGCGGCGATGTTATTATTGCGCGTGAAGATATTTTCCTGAGCGGGATAAGCGGACGCACCAGCAGTCAAGGCATCGACGCCCTACTCCAGCATCTCAAAACAAAGCCCGGAACCAAGCACCTTATCCTACAGGAATTACCTTACCAGCCCGAATCGTTTATTCATCTTGATATGGTTTTCACTTTTCTTGACAAAGACAAGTGCATGATTTTTGAGCCGCTGATTCTTCATTCAAGTCGCCACCTCACCATACATATTATTATTGAAGACAATAAAGTAGTTCAAATCAGGGAAGAAAAAGACATGCTCGATGCCCTTAAAAAACTGGGTATGGATTTAGAACCCGTGCTCTGCGGCGGCAGTAAAGACATCTTTATCATGGAACGTGAACAATGGCAGAGCGGTGCTAACTTTTTTGCCATAGCACCGGGTAAAGTTATAGGATATGGCCGTAACACCTATACTATGAATGAGTTAAATCATCATGGCTTTGAAATATTTAAAGCCAAAGATGTGCTAAAAAATAAAGTTAAGCTTGATGATTACGCCAAATATGTGATTACTATCGAAGGCGATGAGCTTTCCCGTGGCGGTGGCGGAGCGCGCTGCATGACAATGCCAATCCGACGCAAAGCGGTTGATTGGTAAACGCTTTTAGTATTTTGGAAACAAAAAAAATACCGGCTTATTTCTCCTTCAGGATATATTTGACAAGCCTTTTGCTCTTCCTGATGCTGGTATTTCCCATTTCGTTGATCATGCTTTTTAAGTATGGCCCATACTGGCTCGAAGAAAAAGGGCTTACACAAACGGTGCAACAGTACAGCAGTACAGCGCAAAAATCAGCAACGATTGATCAATCAGAAACTTCAATTGACAGCCTAAATGTGCAGCAGCAGCCGCCACAGCCAGACAGGAAATTTGAAGCCACCCCAAACACACAAGAAATTCGTTTCGGAAATGCTGTAAGCCTCTTATTCAGGATGTTAATCGTTGCTCTTTTATTAGGCTTTGCGTTTAACTATCCGTTTCAACGCTTTTTCAAAAACAAAAGAAAAGGGAAAAATCCGGGTGAGAAACTGAGTAGCTTCTGTCGCAGATGGCTTTTGCATGTCCCACTAATCAACAGTGCAATTCTATCTTTCAGCTTTGGAATAGCCCTGGTTTTTATGGGTATCGAGGTTTTTGGTGCCAATATCGAAAGCACTGCCAGCAAACAGTTTTATCGCCAATTTTTCTTTATCGCCGTTTTCGCAAGCTTTTTATCCGTCTTTTTCATGTTTTTCTGGTTTCGGTTCAGGGTGAGATTCAAATATCTTGAGCATGTTTACGATTCGGTGAGCCTTTACAAAAGCCCAATCGATAAATCTGGAAATCACCTGGTGCATCACCTTTGGATCAATAGTATTATGACCACGCTGCTGCCGCTTTCCATCGTTATTTTCTATCTATCTTTAAGCATCAGCAGCATCCAAACTTCTATAGAAAACAAGCCAAGCCCCGAACAGGCCGAAGTGCTTTTCGGAAAATACCTGCACATTATCGACAATGCCGATATGTTGCTCAGCGCTAAGCTGTTCTATGTAAACGCCATCGACAGCCTGTTGATGTTTGTTGGGATTTTTTCAGGCATCCTGATCAGTATTATCTACCTCTTCTTTTTTGTCAACTGGACCAACCAAAGCATCATCATCCCGATTGAGGAAATGCTGCAAAAGATGCGCGAAAGGGATAAAACAGAGCTGGAGCAACTGGCTGTAGTACGCACCACAGACGAGATGGGAAAGTTGGCGGTAGGTTACAACGAGATGGCTGGCAGAATTACGGCCAACATCCGTGAGTTGAAACAAACCACAGCAGCCAGCCAGCGTTTTGTGCCACAGCAGTTTTTGCAAATGCTTGGAAAACATCATATCACCGAAGTTATGCTTGGCGATCAGATACAAAAAGAAATGACCGTGCTTTTTGTAGATATAAAATCCTTTACTGCGCTATCAGAGCAACTTAGCCCTAAAGCCAATTTCGATTTTATGAATGCCTACCTCAAACATATGGAGCCGGTTATTAGAAAACATCAGGGTTTTATCGATAAATTTATCGGCGATTCTATTATGGCACTATTTGATGATAAGCCTGAACACGCGCTAAATGCTGCCCTCGAAATGCAGGATTGTCTTCAGGATTTTAACGCTGAGTTGGTCAGCAGCGGCATGAAACCTATTGCGACAGGAACAGGCATCCACACCGGAAGCCTGATGCTTGGCATGGTAGGAGGCGAAGGACGGATGGAAGGCACGGTAATTTCTGATGCCGTAAACCTGGCCAGCCGCATCGAAGGGCTTACCAGAAGCTTTGATGAGAAGATAATTTTTTCTGAAACAACACTCCAAAAGTTACAAAATCCTGAAATTTATACTTTTAAATATCTGGATGAAGTAAAGGTGAAAGGTCGTGTGAATTCCGTTAAAATCTATGCCCTGCAAACTTTATACATCCAAAAAATATAGCCATGGACATAATATCACTCAAAAAAACCGTTCTGCAACTGCTCCATGAAAAAACTGCAAAAACGTATGTCTATCACACCGTAGATCATACACGCGACGTGATGAATGCCGTTGAAAATCTGATACCCCATTTCGAGCTGGATATTGAAACAGCCCAACTGATTCAGGCTGCCGCCGTGCTGCACGAAACTGGCATGACACGCTCTTTAGCAGACCATGAGGGCGCTTCGGTAGCCATTGCTGGCGAGCTTTTACCACAGTTTGGCTTTCATGAAAAGCAAATTGAACGCATTGGTGAGATGATTCTGGCAACGGCTATGCCACAAAAGCCACAAACTGTTGAAGCACAGATATTATGCGATGCTGATTTGGATTACTTGGGACGTGATGATTATTTTATCATCTCGCATAAGCTGCGCCTGGAATGGATTAAAACAGAAAACTACACCCACGACCTATTGAGCTGGTACCGTTTTCAGCAACAGTTTTTGAGCAGTCATAGCTATTTTACCGCCACAGCACGTAGTTTGCGTCAGTTTGGAAAATCAGAAAATATCAGGCTTATAGAAGCACTTTTGCAACAGACCACAGCCTCCAAAAACGAAAAAAAGTAAAAATCAGATGAAGCAACTTAAAGAGTTGTGTAAACTGCCTGATAAAATACTATTTTTGTCATTAAATACCTGAATATACTTTCCGCATGATAAAACAATTAGTTCGTTTTAAAGAGAAGCATCCATTTTTATTCATCATGCTGATAGGCTTGGTTTTGCGACTAATTGCCGCAATTTTCTCAAAAGGATTTGGCATGCACGACGATCATTTCTTAGTGATTGAGCCAGCCGCATCCTGGATTGACGGCTATGATGTGCAGAAATGGCTCCCCGGAAGTCCCGGAAACACAGGTCCTGAAGGTCATAGCTTCTTTTATGTAGGCTTTCATTACCTTTTTCTTGGTTTCCTTAAAATGCTGGGCATCAGCAATCCACAATGGGTAATGTTTTTCGTCAGAATTATTCACGTATTACTTTCGTTGCTGGTTATTTCTTTCGGCTACCGCATCGCCAGCCTAATTTCTACAAAACAAACAGCCTACAAAGCCGCGCTGCTGCTGGCAGTTTTTTGGTTTATGCCATTTTTGAGTGTACGCAACCTGGTAGAAATGGTCAGCATTCCGTTTTTGATGTATGGAAGCTTAATAATTCTACGTCAGGAACTTATCCGCAAAGGCAATGAGCCAGGCTACCACAAAACCTCTTTTTTGGTTGCCGGTTTTTTTCTCGGACTGGCTTTCTCAGTGCGTTATCAAACCCTGTTTTTTACCGGTGGAATCGGTCTGGCACTGCTGATTTTACGCAATTACAAAGGCATGCTGACCACGGCATTTGGTTTCCTGATATCTGTTGTAATTTTTCAGGGAATCATTGACTTTTTTGTCTGGAAAACACCTTTTGCCGAGCTTATAGCCTACGTACAATACAACCTCAGCCACGCCTACGAATACCATACTATGCCTTGGTATCATTACATTACCGTGCTGCTTGGCTTGCTCATTCCGCCAGTGAGTGTGATGCTGCTGTTTGGATTTTTCCGTGATTGGAAACGGCATTTTTTGCTGTTTTTCCCTGTATTTTTATTCCTGCTGATGCATTCCATTTTCCCAAACAAACAGGAACGTTTTATCCTGCCGGTAGTGCCTTTGCTGTTGGTTTTAGGCCTAAGTGGATGGGATCATTTTGTCGCTAATTCAACATTTTGGAAAAAACGTCAACAATTACACAAAGGATTTTGGACTTTCTTTTGGGTGATAAATATCATTTTGTTGGTGTTGTTTACGCCCATGTATGGAAAAAAAGCCAGGGTAGAAAGCATGGTTTACCTGCAAAATTACCCGAAAGCCAACTACTTTGTCACGGAAGATATCAATAGCAATGTGCTGCGTTTTCCGCCACTTTTTTATGCCGGACATTGGCCTGATTACGATTATCTGCTCGAATCTGATTCACCGCAAACACTGGCAGAAATAAAAGGATGGGATAAGATAGAAAATCAGCCTCAATTTGTATTTTTCTTTCAGGATATTGACCTGCAAAAGCGTGTGGATTCCATGAAAGAAATCTTGCCTGGACTCGAATTTGAAATTACAATTTACCCGGGCAATATGGACCGATTTATTCACTGGCTGAATCCAATAAACGCCAACGAAAAAATACATATATACCGTAATAAAGCCCGTATTCCGGAACACTACAGGACTAAATAAGCAAAGCTTGGAGCCACTAAAAATTTCTCGACTTCATGGAAAAAGAACAAGCCCGACGACAGATTGAAGCGCTCAGCAAAACGATTGAGCAACACAATTACAGCTATTACGTTTTGGCGCAACCTTCCATCAGCGACTTCGATTTTGACACATTGCTAGAAGAGTTAATTGCGCTTGAAAAACAATTTCCGGAGCTCGTTTCGCCCAACTCACCCTCGCAGCGTGTGGGCGGCGATATCACCAAAAATTTTGAAACGGTAGCGCATCAATATCCGATGCTTTCACTTTCTAACTCTTACAGCAGAGCTGAAATTACCGACTTTATCAGCAGAACGCAAAAAGCTGTAAACGAAACACTTGAATTTGTTTGTGAGCTAAAATATGATGGTGTAGCCATCAGTCTGAATTATCAGAACGGCACTTTGCAAAGGGCCGTCACGCGTGGCGATGGCAATCAAGGAGATGATGTTACAGCCAATGTAAAAACCATCAAAAGCATTCCGCTGCGTTTGCAGGGTGATTTCCCTAAGAATTTTGAGATACGAGGTGAGATTTATTATCCCAAAAGTAGTTTTCTTGAGCTAAATAAATTGCGCGAAAAGCAAGCCCTGCCTTTATTTGCTAACCCGCGAAATGCGGCAGCCGGCACGCTCAAATTGCAAGATTCTGCAGAAGTGGCCAAAAGGAAGCTCGACTGTTGGTTGTATTATATCATGCTTCCTGATGAGGAAAGGCGAATAGCAACACAGTATGACAGCCTCCAAAAAGCCAAAAGCTGGGGTTTCCGTATCCCAAATAATATCGCGTTATGCAAAAATCAGGAAGAAATTTTTGAATTTATTGACGATTGGGAACAGGCACGGCATGATTTACCTTTTGATATTGACGGCATCGTTATCAAGGTGAACAGCTTTACGCAGCAACAGCAATTGGGTTTTACTGCCAAGTCGCCGCGCTGGGCTATTGCATACAAATACAAAGCAGAAGAAGCGGAAACCAGACTTTTGTCAGTCGATTTTCAGGTGGGACGCACGGGCGCAGTAACTCCCGTTGCAAACTTAGAACCGGTTTTGCTGGCCGGAACCACCGTGAAACGTGCCAGCCTACACAATGCTGACTTTATAGCACAACTTGGCTTGCACAAGCACGACTTTGTTATGGTAGAAAAAGGCGGCGAAATAATTCCGAAAATAACTTCAGTAAACACCTTGCAACGTGAAACAGACAGTCTGCCCGTGAAATTTATCACAAATTGCCCGGAATGCGGCACAGAACTTGTCCGCGAACAGGACGAAGCAGCTTGGTATTGCCCCAATAGCGACGGTTGTCCACCGCAGATAAAGGGAAAAATAGAACATTTTATCAGCCGAAAAGCCTTAAATATAGACGGGCTTGGTGAAGGAAGAATAGCGCTACTTTTTGACCAGGGATTGATTAAAAACGCAGCTGATCTTTACGACCTAAGCTACGATCAACTATTTGGTCTTGAAAAGATTATAGAAACACCCGACGAAGATAATCCCGGAAACATCATCATACGCAAGGTTAGTTTCAGGGAGAAAACCAGCAAAAATATCCTCGAGAGCTTACAACAATCCAAAACAGTGCCTTTTCACCGTGTTCTGTATGGTTTGGGCATTCGCTATGTTGGCGAAACAGTAGCTAAAAAGCTGGCAGATGCTTTGCTTTCTATCAAAAAGATTGCGCAAGCAACGATTGAAGAGCTGATTGAGATAGATGAAATTGGCGATGTAATTGCCAAATCGGTGCATCAGTATTTCCGGGATGAGAAGCATATCCAGCTCGTGGAGAGACTTAAAGAAAAGGGACTTCAGTTTGAACAGGAACAAAAGGCCAATCTGGAAAATGCTAAACTTGGTGGCCAAACTTTTGTAGTGAGTGGTATTTTTAGTCGTTCGCGCGACGAAATAAAACAAATGATTGATGATAACGGCGGCAAAAACTCCAGTTCTATAAGCAAGAAAACAGCTTACCTGCTGGCCGGTGAGAATATGGGGCCGGCCAAAAAAGAACAAGCCGAAAAGCTGGGCGTGAAGATTATCTCTGAAACGGAATTTATGAAGATGATTTCGGGCTGAACAACTTGGTTTGATGGAGATTTGGAGGAATAGAGTGTTGGAGATGCCTTAAAAAGCCACGTTTTGCAAAGCAAAATATTTTCCGTCTGTTTTTGCGATCAGTTCCTCATGTGTTCCCGACTCTACAATTTTTCCCTGATCCAGCACTAAAATCGTATCAGCTTCGCGAATTGTTGACAGTCTGTGGGCAATAATAATTGAAGTGCGGCCTTTCATCAGCTCGTTCAACGCCTGCTGCACCAGGCTTTCCGACTCAGTATCGAGTGCGCTGGTAGCCTCATCAAGCACCAATATTTTTGGGTCGCGCAATATGGCGCGTGCAATAGCAACCCGCTGTCTTTGACCGCCCGAAAGCTGCACACCACGCTCGCCCACCACCGTTTCAAAGCCTTCAGGGAAAGTATTGATAAAGCTTAGCGCGTTGGCTTTTTCAGCGGCAAGCCGCACTTCTTCATCACTTGCTCCGGGTTTACCGTAAGCGATATTTTCGGCAATTGTGCCTCCAAATAACAAAACTTCCTGAGGAACGATAGCCATCTGCCTGCGCAAACAGTTTAGGTTCAATGCTGTAGCAGGGATTTCATCAAGTAGCACCTGTCCGTTGTTGGGATCATAAAACCGAAATATTAAAGAGGTTATCGTCGTTTTACCGGCTCCTGACGCACCTACCAGGGCAATCTTCTGACCTTTCTTCACTTCAAAACTGATCTTCTTCAACACTTCAAGACCAAGCCGTGAAGGATACGAAAAACTTACGCTATCAAAACGCAGATTGCCTTTCAGCAGTTTTTCATCACCGCAATCAGCTGCCACTTGTGCTTCCGTTTCTTCCTCAAGTAAGTCGAGCAGACTGTCGGTAGCGCCAATCGCTTTTTGCACCTGCGAATACAAATCGGCCATGCCCGAAATGGAAGCGCCTATAAATAAGGTGTATAAAATAAACTTGAACAAATCACCGGAACTAATTCCCGCTCCCTGATTTACCAGATACACGCCAAACCAGATAACACCTACAATGCTGGCAAACAAGCTAAAAACGATCAACGAAATAAACAACGCACGCCAACGCGCACCTCTTAGGCCGATATCTATCACTTTATTGGTGGCATCAGCATAACGATTACTCTCGTATGCCTCATTATTAAAGGCTTTTACATTTGATATTCCTTGTAAAGTCTCTTCCACAATTACGTGAGAGGAGGCCACCTGCGTTTGTGCTTCTTTACTAAGCCGCCGCACTGCTTTACCGAAAATTCGGGCAGCTATAGCTACCAGTGGCACAAAAGCCAGCATAAAAAAAGTGAGTTGATAAGATATCAGCGTAAGCAAAAATATGCCACCGATAATTACGATCATCTGCCGAATAAACTGCGCCACGGTGAAGGTAAAAGTCTCTTGAAGCACTGAAATATCAGACGAAATACGGCTATTTAACTCACCTACCCTGCGCGAAGAAAAAAACCGCATAGGCAATCTAATCAAGTGGTTATATGTTGTTTGACGCAAATGTGCCAGCATAAACTGGGTGACGATGGCAAACAAATAGATTCTGAAGTAAGATAGAACGGCATTCAGTGCAAATATCAACAGCAGAATAAGGGCTAACTGATTGATGCGCTGCAAGCTGGCTTCGGGATTAGCAGCATCCAGCAGATCGCCCAGCAACATCGGGAAAGCCAGCGTTCCAAGGCTGGATAAAGCTAAAGCGGTAAGTCCACCAAAAAAAGCCCACTTTTTAGGCCACATAAACCGCAGTAACGAGAGCAGTCGTTTTAAGCCCTGCCAACTTAGTTTTGCTTTTACTGTTTCATTTTCTTCCATCAATCCATTGCTGTTTGCCATTCTGCTTAAACCGTGTTGGGTGTGAAAATGTTCAGTCGCGAAAAATTATGCCGATTTTCAAAAAAGAATGTTTGATTAGCCTAGTAACAAAGGGGAATGGTGTAGCTATAAAATAGAAGTATAGTAGCTTAAAATAACTTTCCTTGTCGTATCATTTTCTTTCACAAACTGCTCAATACAAGGAAGATCCGTAGGTAACTCTTGATCTCGTAAATAGTGTTGCATTTCGTTATGTAAGCTCTCAATAGTGTTGTAATTACCCTGATGAACTGCTTGAATTACTTTTCCGGCCGGGCGTTTGAAGCTAATGATTTTGCCATACTCACGGGCTTCCTCATACACCGGAAAAGCCAGTGTCACCCCTATTTTTCCTGTATCAGCGCGCCGGTAAAAAATAAATTTATCCGCCGAAACCTCCAGATTCACCTTACGGAAATAATCTTCCAGCAAATTACTATTCTGTGTGATAAAAACAGGAAGCTCTTCCAGGCTAACGGAATCTGTAATGGCTAAACAGTTGAGACTTTCGATATCCTTATCCAAAATCTCCGGAAGCACTGCTTGCGCTTCAGCAATTTCTTTAAGTTTTTTCAGTCCTTTCTCCTGCATAGGATTCATCAGCCCATCAAGGAAAAAGCCAAAATATTTTCCAAAAGGATAACTTAACTCACTCAGGTTAAGCGTCCAAGTAACCTCTACACCAGCTTCATTTTCCTTAAACTGCCATTCGTCGATAGCCAGTCCATTTTTACCGAAATCAAGCTTGCTTTGTATAAATTCATAAGCCTCACTTTGTAGAATTAACATACTCCCGTTTCCCATATTTTCGCTTTCCCAGCGATGTGAGGCACCTTCACCTTGCTCCGGTCCTTCATAAAAAGAAGTCATTTCCGAATTATCAAGCTCAAACGGGCTCCAAAGTCTCCAATTTTCAGGTTTGTTTACCAATCGAAAAACATGTGGCGCTTTGGCATTTATTTGAACTGACTGACTGGTGGTGGCATTTTTGGGCATTATCGCAGGCAAAACCAGGGCTACAGCAAGAAAAAATAGAAGTACTAATCCAACAAATTTTAAAAGTCTCATGGGTTAAATTTTTTATTTTTCACTCTAGAAAATAGGCGACACCAAACGAAATAACGAGGGTTTTAACCGCGGCATTGCTTCGGGTAGAAGTTCCATTTTTCTGAAAATTAAATTCCATTTTGGAGCCAACATATTCTACTTCAATAGTAAGATTCCAATTATCATATGGATTGATACGCATGCCGGCACTCGTATAAAGGGCGAATTGTGAGTCAACAACAGAGGTCTCTGTAAATATTGAACGCGTACCGGCTTTATCGTCAACACTAACCACGCCTTCTGGTTTTCGTACAATATGCGAACCAACCAACATCTTCAGCGTAAAAGCAAAATAATCCGACACAGGCAAGTCAAAATAAAAACCCACTACTCCAACGAAAGTTTTGAACGGGTTCACATTTATAAAGGCTGTATCGTAATCTATATTAGAATTGATAAAAGCACCTGCAAACCTATGATTATCAATCTTAAAGTTGCTATAAGAAAGCAGTCCGCCAAATCCAACATTTTTGCCATAAAAATACACCGCCTCAGCACCAAAATTTGAACCGTTTGTAACAAAGCCGGAATAATCCAGGGTGCCGCTATTCTTCCCAAACGAACCAAACGGAACTGAAACACCCCCGCGCAACTTGAACATAGCAGTTTTTTCTCCCTGACCAAAAGTGGTAGCGAAAACAAGGATCAATGAAGCAACAAGCAATAGTTTTTTCATGTTTTACGCGCTCTATCGCTTGCTTATACGTTTCATTTTTAAGAAAGTTTTGAAAAAGCGAGAATTAATTTCTCCACTGCCAACGCAACAGTTTGGCGCGGACAAGCTAAATTGATGCGCATAAAGCCAGAACCTCCTGAGCCAAAGTCGATTCCGGCATTTAAACCCAAGCCGGCTTCTTTTATGATATAGCTTTTGAGTGCATCATCGTCTAGACCAAAGGCACTAAAATCGAGCCAAACCATATACGTTGCTTCCGGCTTAAAAACCTTTAGCTGAGGCAGTTTCACGGACAATTGATCAGTAAAATAATTGACATTTTCGCTCACATAACGCAGCATCTGTTTATGCCATTCGCCGCCTTCACGGAATGCAGTTTCAGTAGCCACAGCTCCGAAAATATTACCCATCCCGACATGCAAAAAGTCAACGAACTGCTTAAATTGGTCGCGCAATGTTTCATCTTCAATAATCACAGAAGAAGTGGCCAGACCAGCCAAATTAAAAGTCTTGCTGGCGGCGTGCATCGTAAGCAAGGAAGACTTCAATCCGGGATGAACGCAGGCAAAAGGCGTGTGTTTATGACCAGGTAAAACAAGGTCGGAATGAATTTCGTCAGAAATAACCAGCAAATTGTGACGCACGCAAATATCGGCCAGCTTATCCAGCTCTTCCCTGCGCCAGGAACGGCCTACCGGATTATGTGGGTTACACAAAATAAGCATCCGGGCATCAACGGCTTGCTCTTCTAATTGGTCAAAATTCATACGGTAAGTGCCTTCTTCCCTAATAAGTTCATTGTTTACCAATTCGCGGTTATGATTAGAAACAGCCGTAAAAAACGGGAAATAAACAGGTGGCTGAACAATGATTTTATCGCCCCGGTTTGTCAAAGCCAAGACAGCCATATTCAAAGCCGGAACGATTCCAGGAGAAAACACGATCCAGTCCTTTTCAATTTCCCAGTTGTACTGTTTTTTGAACCAATCGATTTGAGCCTGAAAATAGCTATCACTTCTGAAAGTATAACCGTAAATCGGATGCTCTGCCCTGGCTTTCACGGCATCACGAATAAAATCCGGCGTCTCAAAATCCATGTCGGCCACCCACATCGGAAGAACCTCTCCTGTGCCAAAAATCGTATTACGCAGGTCGTATTTTATACTTGATGTTTCGCTGCGGTCTATTTGTTTATCAAAATCGTAAGTCATAAAATGAATTTTTCCATTAATAAATTGATGCTATTCTTAAGGTTGTCCAGAGAATTTAGTCCAAGTGTTTAAAAACAAGAAAATCAGAATCTTTATACGCTAGCTCAAAGCCTGCAAGTGTATCACCGATTTTTAATTGCTGAAAAAGAATAAAGTTTCTAACTTCTTTGCGTTCCAAGATCATGTCGATAGCCACGTAATCATATCCTTTTTCGTGGGCAAAAGTAAGGTATTCGAGCCGATCTTCCTGATTGTTTTCAGCAAAGCCGTCGTGTGTAAAAAAGAAAATTATGGGACTTCGTATTTCAAAATTCTCAATTTGTCCAAATACAAATCCATTGTGTGCTAAAACTGTTTTTCCAGTTTCCATTTTGTCGGCCATAGCCTGATTGCGTGCTTTCACGTCAACAAAATAAGGATATTCTTTCGCGTAATCAACCACTGAAATTACTGCTCCGGCAAGCAGAAAAACAGCAATGACAAGGATTTTGGTTTTGCGTTCTGTGGCCAACAAATATTGTAAGCCGCTTAGGATTATCAAAACCATAAACGGCATATAAAACAACAAATATTTGGGTGTTTTGCCATGCGTTAATAAACTGAGACTGAGTATAAGCAAAGCTGTAAAAATCAATAAATCAGCATTTTGCTTTTTTTGATACTTCCAGCCAAAGACCAAACTCAATAGCGCTGTCAGCGAAAAAATTGCAAGTCCTGCATTATGAAAAAATCTTTCATGCTCCGTCAATAGCTTCATCAGCAAACGAGTAGCCGAAAAACTACTATTCTCAACATCAGGCGCCTGCGAAAGCTCGTGCAACAAACCCAAATAATTTCCGGGGATATCGAGTACAAATAAACTGGCTACCAGAAAAGCACTAAAGCCATAAGCAAGAACAGCTTTCCATTGAAAACGGAAGAGTAAAAATAGTCCGCCAGCAGCAATAATAGCCAATCCGTTGAGGTGCGTATAAAAAGAAAACCCGCTCACCAAACCCGCGAACAATGCCCATTTCCAGTGTCTGCTGACGGAAAATTGTTTTAGCAAAACAAAAACTGACAACGCCAAAAATGCCATCATCACCTCAGGCCTTGCCACAAAAGCAAAGTTGAACCACAACGACTGCGCCAGGTATATCCCAATCAAAATAGGAAGTGAAAAGGCAGTAAGCCGGTTTTGTTTAAGATAAACTTTACTCAGCCAAACAACACCAACAAAAGAAAACAAAGAAATCAGCCGTAAAAAAAACGGCTCAAAGCCAAACAGTTTTATTATTCCAGCGAGCAAAATCGTGTAAAACTTGTGATAAATGGGCAACGACAAGGCTTTCTCGCCAAAATAACTGTAATACAGCATTGACCGGGCTTCGCCGACATTTGCGAGCCAATAAGCCCATTCGCCAATAATTCCCTCGTCGCCATTGAAGCGCCGCAAAATAATAGAAACCAAAAAGACAAGTAATAGCAACAAACTCACAATCGTTGCTCCCACTTTCCATCGGCGCTGAAATTGAGGGAAGTCTGGTGATTTCATATTTAATTACGCTTGATGAACGCGCTGATTAGCGAAAAAATATATTGTTGTTGCTCAAAACTAAGCTCATAAAAGAGTGGCAACCTCAGTAAGTTATCAGCAAAATAGCTGGCATTGGGTAGTTTGCGGCCATCATGTTTATCCATGTAATAGGGTGAGGCATGCAAAGGCAAATAATGAAAAACCGCCAACACATCGTTTGCTTTCAAATGCTGAATGAGTTTTTGACGAAGGTCATAGCTCTCCAACAAAACATAAAACATGTGTCCGTTATTGGTGGCATAATCCGGTATAAGCGGCAGCTTGACGCGATCGCTGTCCCAGCTTTCAAAAAGCCGCTGATAGTTATTCCACAGTTCAATCCTTTTTAGTTGAATATTTTTAAAATCAAGCAGTTGGGCGTACAAAAAAGCCGCAATAGTATCTGCCGGCAAAAAAGAACTTCCGGTATCAACCCAGCCGTATTTATTGACTTCGCCCCTGAAAAACTCTGCCCGGTTTGTACCTTTTTCCCAGATAATTTCTGCCCTTTTCACAAGCTTTGGGTCATTAATGACCAACATACCGCCTTCGCCACTTTGGATATTTTTAGTTTCGTGAAAAGAAAAAGCCGATAGCACACCGAAACTTCCTAAAGCTTGTTTGCTGTCACCGTTAATGAAATAACTGTCAATGGCTTGTGCCGCATCTTCCACCACGGGAATTTGGTGCCGGTTAGCGATTTCCATCAGCAGTTTCATATCAGTTGCCACACCGGCATAATGAACCACCACGATTGCCCGTGTTTTTTTGGTGATCAGTTTTTCAATTGCTGCTTCATCAATACCCGGATGGTCGAAACGACTGTCGGCAAAAACAATTTTCGCACCTTGCCGCACAAAAGCCAGCGCAGTACTCACAAAAGTAAACGAAGGTATAATCACCTCATCTCCAGGCTTGATGTCTAATAAAATAGCAGCCATCTCGAGGGCATCTGTGCAAGAAGTGGTCAACAGGCATTTGTGAAATCCCCATTGTTGCTCAACCAATTGCTGGCAAAGTTTGGTGTATTTTCCGTTGCCTGAAATATGTCCGCAGTCCACGGCATCACTTATAAACTCCAATTCTCGTCCGGTAATATGTGGTTTATTAAACGGGATCATAAATTCCAATAATGATAGATTATTATTTGATTAACTAAGGTGTAGCCCAGTTTTTCGTAAAAGCTTGTTGCTAACCTATTTTTCTGTTGCGTAGCCACCCTAAATTGCTTTTTACCTGCCTTAAATGCTGCAAATTCAGCCTGCGCCATCAGTTTGCGACCAATACCTTCCCCTCGTACGTCACTATCAACGGCAATCAGGCCAATAGCAGCCCTTTCAGAATCAATAAAATCAAAAGTGACAAAGCCGGCAAGCTGGTTATCAACTTCTTCAACAAGCACCACAGACTGCTCCGAATCAAGACTTTTTCTGATCCAGATTTCATACATGCGGTAAAAATCCTTTGGATCAAAGTTTAGATCAGTTCTAAATCGGCTGTATTCGCCGCTCTGAAAAGCAAGCTTTTGCAGGTCAGCATAATCATGTAAACCCGGAACAAAAAGCTGCAATTTCGTCTCTGCTATTTGTGATTTTAGTAATTTTTGAAAGGTCAACTTCACATCCGCAGGAAGGGCAAAACGAGAATAATTCAATGGTTTTTCCGCGAATATATAAACCAGCTTATAAGCTGAGGCTGCCTTCACAAATGCTTCTTCATCAAATGATTCAGGCGTTTCAACATAAAGTTTACCAACAGGATAGCCAAAAAATTCAGAATCCCAGTTTAGTTTTTCAATCATTGATTTTCTTTTCAATCAGGTAAATTGGCCTGTTTTTGACGCCTTCAAAAATTTTTCCGATATAAAGTCCGACTACGCCCAGCGTTGCAATAATTACACCTGAAAGCAGCCAAACTGAGATAATCAGGCTGGTGTATCCCATAATTTCAATTTCACCTCGGAAATAACGAATCAGGTAAACAAAAGCCACAGCGACTGAAATAGTAGAAATTAATATGCCGCCTTTTATCAGAATGCGTAGTGGCTTATCTGAAAATGCTAAGATAATATCCGTTGCCAGGCGCAAGAGTTTACGCAGGTTATAGCTCGTTTCGCCTTCAAACCGTTCGTCATGTTGCACTTCGATTTTTGCTGCCCGAAAGCCAACCCACTGCACCATAGTAGGAAAGTAGCGGATAGATTCGCGCATCTGCCGGATAGCATCGGTAACTTTATGGTGATAAATGCCAAAATTGGCCACCGTAGCATCTTGTTCCGAACCGGTGAGGTAGCTCAAGGTTTTATAAAAGTACTTAGAAAACAAGCGCTTGGCAAGTTTATCCTTGCGTACAGCCCTACTCGCCAGCACGATATCATAACCTTCGAGTGCTTTTTTATACAAAGCCAGAATCTCTTCGGGTCTGTCCTGCAAATCGCAGTCCATTACTACAACCCATTCACCTTTGGCATGATCCAGACCGGCAGTGATGGCGTAATGCTGTCCAAAGTTTCTACTCAAACGAATGGCTTTTATGGTGGGATTTTCAAGTGCAAGTGCTTCAATAACAGCCCAAGAATTATCGGGACTGCGATCGTCAACCAACACAATTTCAAAGTCGTTGGTGATTGCACTCACGACCTGCGAAATTCGTTGCACCAGCACGGGCAAGATTTTCTCAGCACTATAAACAGGACTTACAATAGATAAATGAGGCATAATGATTACGTATTCTGCACGCCAAAAGTACGGGATTTTTTTTAGAGCTAAAAAATCCAAAGATGTTGTTGTTTTAGAAGCATTGAAAGCAGCGCTAAATTTGCGCTCAAGTCCAAACTTATCACTGTTTAAGTGTTGTTTATTTTATGTTTAAATCGAGCGAAAGCCTTAGACATTAAAAACAAATCCTTTAGGAATGAAAATTGTAATAGCTGTGCCTAAAGCCTGTCCATCACCGGAATAGAGATCAGTTGATTTCCAATATATTTTACGTTCATTATAACGGTTAAAGTAATCGAAATACCCGCCCAAAATCACAAGTCCTTTTCCGGTAGAATGGCTGTTTAATTCTTTTGCTTTAGCTCTGCCTATACCGTTATCTTCAATTTTAATCAAAAGGAAGTCGTTGTTATGTTTTATTGAAATTGTAAGTGAGCCTTTGTTTTCAATATTGTAAAAGCCGTGTTTGACAGCGTTTTCAGCGAAGGTTTGTATCGTCATTAATGGGATTTGTTGTTTAAGGTCAACCCCTTCTTGTATTTCAAATGCATATTCAAAACGGTCTTTATGTCTAAATTTCTGCAGGTCTAAAAAATCCTGAACAAAGGCAATTTCTTCTTCCATGCTGCGTGTCAGCGTTTCACTTGATTGTAAAATTCCGCGCATAAGCCTTGAAAGTTTTACGAAAAAGAGATAGGCAACATCTTTCTCTTCTCTGATAACAGCAGCAGCGATGGCATTCATAGCGTTGTAGGTAAAATGCGGATCGATTTGATTTTTAATGCTCAGCAATTGAAACTGGGCTATTTGTTTTTCAATCTCTTGTTGTTCTTCCTGTTTTTTCTTGCGATAGATTGTAACAATAGCACCGATAGTTAGCAATAAACTTGCGGCGAGAATAACACCGAAAATTTTAAACCAAAGCTGTTGATGTAGAGCAGGGATAATTGTGAAGCTGTATAAAATTTCTTTTGACCAAACGCCATCCGTGTTTGCGGCTTTAACTAAGAGCGTATATTTTCCTGGCTCAAGGTTTGTGTAAGTTGCTGATCTTTCGCCATTAGGACTTGACCAACCTTTGTCGTAGCCTTTTAGAAAATGGCTGTAGGTAACGCCCTGAGGATCGCGCAGGCTGATGCCGATAAAATCAAATCGCAGGTTTTTTTCGCCTTTCTCATAATAGAATTTTGAAGCGTTGAACTGATTGGTATCAACTTTATTCCAGTTCATTTCATCGTCCATCAGCGAAACCGACTGAAGCATTAATGCCGGTGGGATTTTGTTTGTATAAAGTTCTTTCGGATCAATGCGTATCGTCATATCGCTATTGGTGAGCCAGTAAAAGCCTTTTGAATCGCGGTAAAAGCCATTTTGCCCAGGCTCAAGGGCGTGATATCCCTTATCAGGCCCTACTAGGGTGATATCAACTTTTGCGAAGTCATAGAAAGCATTCAAATCCATTAAAAGCAAATCCTTAATCGTAGCGATCATCAGCACTGAATCGCCAATCATAGCCAATGAAACCACCGTAGTTTCAAGCTTAGGGTAGTCAATTTTTGTAAAATTTTTATAATTATACAGAAATAAACCTTGGTGGCTCCCCATCCATATATTGTCAGCACTGTCGCGCAGCAAGGCATTTGCTCCATGCGGAAAAGTTAGTTCATCAGTAGGAAGATGGACGACTTGATTATTTTGCAAAATGCTAAGGCCATTAAACCCACCCATCCAGATTCGATCTTCTTTGTCTTTAACCACAGCAACGATATGGCGACTTTTACCATTTCCCGGCTTGGTGTCCCAATGCTGAATTTCTTCATTGGTAATCCTGTACAAACCTGCACTTGTCCCAAAAAGTAGTGCTTTATCATCGGGTGCTTCATAAACAATAAAAGATATTTTTGATAAGCTATCAGGAATGGCATTATAAAACGTTGACCCATCGTAACGCATAGCTCCATGCTCTGTTACTGTTATATAAGCGTTTCCATCAGAAGCTTTTAAACCTCCCATATAAAACGTGAGATCAAACTTCGTTTTGCTGAGATATCGCTCTGGATGCAGTGTGGTAAATGAGCCATTTTTAAAGGTTTGAAGACCTTTTTCGTGGCCCGCAAACAAGATGTTATTATTTTTATCTTCCATTACCGACCAAACCATCTCATTGATTCCACCCGGTTGGGGGATAAAATTCAAAATAGCACGGGAAGAGTTACGGTATAAGCCTTTTTCGGTGCCAATCCAGAGGTTTCCTTCTCTGTCAAAGAGCAGTTTGTTTATCATTCCGAGATCAAACGCTTCTATATAAAGTAGATTGTTCCTCAAAATGTTTAATTTCCTATTAAAATTATTGTGGTAGTATATTTCTCCCAGACTGTTTACCGCGATATGACTTGACAACTCCGAGGGATTAGGAGTGTCTAAATCAAAAATTATTTTCAACTTTCCATCTGCAATAAGCCCGAGCTTCTGGCCATAAGAAATATAGATTTTACCATCTAAGCCTATTTCAATAGCATAAACATCTTCGTCCAGTTCAGCAATTTTGGTGATCTTGCCATCTTCAATAGCATTTAACCCTCGCTCATTAGAAGCGACGTATAGAACATCCGCTGGTTGATTGTAATAAATATGCATATTACTTATCCTCGGATTAAGCACTAAAGGCGAAAAATAAGATTCCTTTAATATATAGTCTTCCCCATCGAAATAATAAGCTTCTAACTGATTGCTGTTGTTGATGGTATAGATAAAAATGCTATCATTTTCTTTGACAACAGGGCTGAAATACTGTTCTACACCATCAAAAACTGAGGTAGGAAAAGCCCGAATTCCATCGTCACTGAGAATCGCAAGACCGGCCCTGGTGAGCAATAAAATCCGCCCTAAAGAATCCTCGGTGATATAATGCACATAAGAACGCGGCAGCCCGTTTTGCTGGGTATAATTAGTGAAGTTGACGCCATCGAAACGGCTGGCTCCCTGCTTGGTTCCTGCCCAAAGATAGCCTTTGCTATCCTGAAAAAGTGTCATCACTTGCATTTGCACCAAACCGTCACGAGTGGTATAATGGTCATAATGGTATTCTTGTGCAGATACAATGTTGGTAAATAGGAAAAGGGACAAAAAAACTACTCGAAATCTCTCTTTCATGTTTTTGGTTTGGCTACCCGCAAAGATAGGGTTATGCCAGTAAGAAAAAAACTATTTAAAAGAAAGATTTATAAACTATCATTCTTAAATAAGCAAAACCAGCGCAATGGTAATGCTTTGAACTGAAAATTGATATCATGTGGATATTGACACGAATTTGTAATCCATGCCAACATCCACAGAAACCATAAGCCTACTCTTCCAACACTTCAATTTTGTAACCCGCTTTTTTAACGATATCTATCACTTGCTGTTCGCTGATACCATCCGAATTTACCGTAAGTATTTTGTTTGTACTGGTCGTGTCCACTTCCCAATGTTCAAGACCTTCGGCTTTGTTCAAAAAAGGAGTTACTTTAGCAATGCATCCACCGCAGTTGATGTTTGTCTTGAATTGAAATTTTTGAATTTTATTTTCCATTATTTTTATATTTAAAGATTCAATGATTTAAAGATTCAACGATTCAACGACCTGCCTGCTGCCTGCCTGGCTGTCAGACAGGACCGCAGGAAGGCAGGTTCAAAAATTTAAAGATTCAAAGATAGAGCAATACAAAATTCAATCTTTGAATTTTTGAATTCGGAATTTTTGAATTTCAACTAATATTCTTCCATTTCAGTCTTAGGCTGTTGCTTACAACACTCACGCTGCTCATGGCCATCGCGGCTCCGGCAATCATCGGGTTGAGCAAAAATCCGTTGAAAGGATAGAGGATTCCTGCCGCGATTGGAATACCTATCAGGTTGTAAATGAACGCCCAAAACAAATTTTGCTTGATGGTAGTCACCGTTCTCTTAGAGAGGCGGATAGCCTGCGGGATTTTGCTGAGATCGGATGAAATAATGGTCATCTTGGCCACGTCCATGGCGATATCGCTGCCTTTTCCCATCGCGATACTTACATCAGCGGTTGCCAGGGCGGTGCTGTCGTTGATGCCGTCGCCAACCATCGCAACGGTTTTGCCCTGCTGTTGTAATTCTTTTACAAAATCAGCTTTCTGCTGGGGTAGCATTTCTGACTTATAATGCTGTATGCCTGTCTGTTGCGCTATGGCTTTCGCAGTGGTATCATTATCGCCGGTGAGCATATATAAACTGATTCCCATCTCTTGCATCTGCTTGATGGCAGTTACGGAGGTTTCTTTTATTTTGTCGGAAATGGCCATGACCGCAAGGGCATTTTTGCTGTTTGCAAACCATATCACGGTTTTGGCTTGTTTGCCCCATTCATCGGCTTTTTGCATTAGCGCATCGGCGATAGAAATATTATTTTCGACCAATAGATTGCTGTTACCGACCCAATAACTTTCATTTTCGAAATTTGCGCTGGCACCTTTGCCTGTGATGCTTTCAAAAGCGGTTAGCGGTACGGTCTGCACAGGCGCTAAATGCTTCACAACCGCCTCAGCCAATGGGTGTTCAGATAGGTTTTCCAAGCTGAATAAAATTTGTCGTGTTGCATCATCATCGTTCAGCCATTGCACATCAGTGAGCTGCGGCCGACCTTCGGTGATGGTTCCTGTTTTGTCCAAAACTACGACATTCACCTTTTTGGCCAGTTCGAGGCTTTGGGCATCTTTGATTAAAATCCCGTTTTCGGCTCCCTTCCCTACTCCTACCATAATAGCAGTTGGCGTGGCCAGGCCCAAAGCGCATGGACAAGCAATCACGAGTACCGTAATGGCCGCCAAGAGCCCGTGTACCAGACCATTATCGCCTCCAAAAATCATCCAAATAATGAAAGTGAGGATAGAAACTCCTATCACTATCGGAACAAAAATACCCGCGATTTTATCCACGAGTTTTTGTACGGGAGCCTTACTGCCTTGGGCATCCTGAACCATTTTGATGATTTGTGCCAGCATGGTTTCTTTGCCCACCTTTTCGGCTTCAAAACGAAAACTTCCTTTCTGATTGATGGTTCCGGCAAACACTTTTTCATTTTCAATTTTCAAGACCGGAACAGGCTCGCCGCTCAGCATGCTTTCGTCCACATACGAATTACCTGCAACCACTTTTCCGTCAACGGCAATTTTTTCGCCGGGTTTCACCAACAGCACATCGCCAATTTTCACATCCGCGATGGCGATTTGCTTTTCTTGTCCATCGGGAAGCAGCACCACCACCGTTTTTGGCTGCAAGCCCATCAATTTTTTAATAGCCGTTGAAGCGTTGCCTTTGGCCCTTTCTTCCAACAGCCTACCCAATAAGATAAAGGTGGTTATGACGGCGGCGGCTTCAAAATACACATGCGCCTCCAAACCTTTTGAATGCCAAACTTCTGGAAAAAGCATATTGAAAACGCTGAATAAATAGGCGATACCGGTACTCAGAGCAACCAGGGTATCCATATTGGCAGAGCGATTTTTGGCTTGTTTCCACGCATTGACGAAAAAATCCTTCCCCAACCAAGCCAGCACCGGAGTCGTGAACACCCACATGATTTCGTTGGCGTAGGGGATGTTCATCATAAACATGCCAATCACCACCACAGGCAGCGAAAGCACTATAGCCCAGATAGTTTTCTTTTTCAGCGTCTTAAATTTCTTATCGTGGATGCCTTCTAAAGTTTCCTGTTGTGTAGATTCGTCTTCGAGCAATAAATCGAAACCCACAGATTGAACCGCTTTTTGTATGTCTGCCGGATTGGTCATATTGGGCAGATATTCAACCGATAGCGTTGCTGTGGCAAAGTTGACGGAAGCAGAAATCACGCCTTTCGTGGCTTGTGCGGTACTTTCTGCACTGATGGCGCAGGAAGCGCAGCTCATATCCAAAACCGGGAAAGTTTGTTTCACGCTTGTTACGCCATAACCCAAATCCCGGATGGCTTTGATAGATCCTCTTACGGCTTCCGCATCTTTTGTTTCAAGTATCGCCCTGTGGTTATTCAGCTCTACTTTATGGCTTTCTACGCCTTTTATCTGTGATAGTCCTTTATCAATAATGAGCGCGCAATGCTCACTATTCATGTCCTCTAAAGGCAAAATAATGGAATCAATATCTTTTGTTGACATCAGTTTATGCTTTGAAATTGACTACAAAGTTGACAATAAAAAAGCGAATGGCTATTGTAGTTTTATGGATTTGATTTATAAGATTTAGACTTTATCCATGCCCTGCACAAGTGCGAATTGGCAAGACATAAATTACGCATAGACTGAAAAAGCATGCCAGTATTGTGTACACATAAAAATGATTAAAGCAAACTTAATTATCTTTGGGAAAAGATTTAATATGAAGCTTGCGCTGACAGATATGACGATTGATAAATATTTTAAGTTTCTGACAAGCTTGGATATCAACTCAAAGAAAAGATTAATTATTAAACTTACCGAATCGACTGAAACAGAGGAGCTAAAAGAATTTGATTTGCGAAGTTTTTATGGAGCCTGGAATGATTCAAGAGATTCTGACGCAATCATCAAAGAGAAATGAAATATCTCCTTGATACAAACATCTTCATTCATTTTTTTCGAGGCAGATTCAATTTGATTGATAAATTTGAAGAAGTTGGGTTATTCATCCCGCGAACTCTCCATCGGATTTCGTCGGGCTGCGCTATCGGTTTAAACTAACGGTTAGCAACACACCAAAAAAGCTGAGAAAGCTTTCTGGCTTGGTTGAAGTCTGGGTGGGATGAGGCTCCAGCTTCATCCTACAAAATGGGACGAAGCTGGAGCCTCATCCCACCCAGAATTTGATTTGCGAAGTTTTTATGGAGCCTGGAATGGTTCAAGAGATTCTGACGCAATCATCAAAGAGATTAGAGATTCAAGGGTAGATAAATCAGCAAAAATTCAACTCTAATGAAACATCTCCTTGATACAAACATCTGCATTCATTTTTTTCGAGGCAGATTCAATTTGATTGATAAATTTGAAGAAGTTGGGTTATTCATCCCGCAAACTCTCCACCGGATTTCTGCGGGCGGCACTAAATGTTTGAAAACTAACGGTTATCAGTACGCCGGAAAGCGTGAGAAGGCCTTCTGGCTTGGTTGAAGTCTGGGTGGGATGAGGCTCCAGCTTCATCCTACAAAATGGGACGAAGCTGGAGCCTCATCCCACCCAGAAAGAGCTTCATCCAGCCCATAAAAGTTCTTTTGTTTTGCAATAAAAACCACCTCACTCATTCCGCGAACTCTCCACCGGGTTTCTTTGGGCGGCGTTGTAGGTTTGTAAGCTAACGGTTAGCAACACACCAAAAAAGGTGAAAAGGCCTTCTGGCTTGGTTGAAGTCTGGGTGGGATGAAGCTCCAATTTCATCCTACAAAATGGGACGAAGCTGGAGCTTCATCCCACCCAGAAAGAGCTTCATCCAGCCCATAAAAGTTCTTTTGTTTTGCAATAAAAACCACCTCACTCATTCCGCGAACTCTCCACCGGGTTTCTTTGGGCGGCGTTGTAGGTTTGTAAGCTAACGGTTAGCAACACACCAAAAAAGGTGAAAAGGCCTTCTGGCTTGGTTGAAGTCTGGGTGGGATGAGGCTCCAGCTTCATCCTACAAAATGGGACGAAGCTGGAGCTTCATCCCACCCAGAAAGAGCTTCATCCAGCCCATAAAAGTTCTTTTGTTTTGCAATAAAAACCACCTCACTCATTCCGCAAACTCTCCACCGGATTTCTTTGGGCGGCGTTGTAGGTTTGTAAGCTAACGGTTAGCAACACACCAAAAAAGGTGAAAAGGCCTTCTGGCTTGGTTGAAGTCTGGGTGGGATGAGGCTCCAGCTTCATCCTACAAAATGGGA
>JALNZT010000015.1 GCA_023229135.1 Bacteroidales bacterium | reverse complement strand
TCATGTAACACATAATATACATAATAGTCTGACGCCCACTATCTTAATAAATGGTGTAGTGCGAACCGACTTTTTTTAAAAGTCTCGTTTTTAAGGAGATAGACGATTTAGGTGTCAAACTCAAGAAGAAATTGAAAGTGCTATACAGGCGTTTTGAAGAGCTTGACGATAAAATTGGGATGCTAAAGACCTTGGGTTTTTTGAGTACGACCTATTACTATCTCGCCAGAACAGATTCCAGCCTACTGATGCTTCGTGTGGCAAAGTCAATGCTTCCCGCGGTTGATAAGGCGGAGATTTCTTTTAGGATATATAATCAGTTTGGCGTGATGTATACAAGGTTACAGCAGTTTGACAGTGCCGCCTTTTACCTGGAAAAAGCTAAGATACTGGTAAAAGAGATTGATGATCCAGTATTTAAAGCTTCATTTTATAATAATTTAGGAAGCCTGTTATTCGCTCGGGGAAAGTACCAGGAAGCATTCACGGAACACCTCAAAGCAAGAAGTTATTCTGAAGAGGCAGGTGATTTTCAAAGTGTTGCTATTCTCGATAATAACTTTGGAATAATATGTCATAATGTTGATGATTACGAAGGCTCGATAAGCTATTTTGAATCTGCTATCAAGATGAATAAAGAGCTTGGTAATTTATTTAATTTAAGTATGAATTACAATAATCTGGGAATCTCGTACAGCAACTTAGACAGGTTTGAAGAGGCTTTGGAAATGTATCAGCAGGCATTGTTAATAAATATTGACCAGGGTTTTATGAAAGAACAGGCTCGAGCCTATTTAAATATTGCAGACTTATTTCTAAAAGTGGGCGACACCAGTATGGCGAAATCAAATTTATTGAAATCATTAGAAATTTGTGAGCGATATGATATAAAATACGGCATTATGTTGTGTAGCCGGAAACTGGGTGAAATTTACTTTAATTCAAAAGATTATGAAAAAGCTTCTGCTTATGTGAATAGAGCGGAGGAACTGGCTGTGCGCGATGAGAGTATTGAAGAACTTATAGGAATTTATGCCTTGAAAGCGAATTTATTAACCGCATCAAATAGTTTAACTGATGCGATAACTTATAAGGACAAATATATCACTTTAAACGATAGCCTGACGAAAATCGCTAATAAAAACCTGCTTCTGGATCTTAAAACTAAATATGAAACAGAAAAAAAAATCCTTGAAAATCAAACACTAAAGCACGAAAATGAGAGTAAAAGCCGGGTAATTTATTGGCAGTATATTTCTGCTATTGCATTTGTTTTCGTATTTTTAGTAATGATAGTCTTAATTTTTAATGTACATCGTGGTCGAAAAAAACTTGAGGATGCGAATCATCACCTGAAAGATTTGAATCAACGAATTGTTGATCAAAATAAATTGTTGAAAGAAACTATCTCTACTAAGAATCAGATTTTATCTATTTTAGGACATGATCTTAGAAGCCCGTATAGTAGCATCCTGGGGCTTTTCGAGATGATGCTGGCTGATTATGATAGTTTTAATCCAGAAGAAAAGCGTAAAATATTTGAGTTAATTTTCACCCAGGTCAGTGATACTTATAACACAGTAGATAATGTTTTGAATTGGGCTTTGAATCAACAGGGGAAAATTAATAGCCATCCACAAGAAGAGAAGCTGTTTGATATCGTGGAGCGAATTGGGAAATTATTTGATAATATAGCCCTTCAAAAGCAGATAAATATCCTGAATGAAGTGCCGAAAGAATTAACTGCTTTTGTTGATAAAGATTTGATATCTACAGTATTACGAAATTTGATTAACAATGCTCTGAAGTTTAGTTTTAAGGACGGAACAATTGAAATTAAAGCCATTGAAATGGATGATAAAGTTAAAATTCAGGTTATCGATAACGGCAGAGGGATGAATGCAAGTAAGCTGAACTCATTGATGTCTGACGAAACTTTAGTGTCGGAAAGAGGTACTGATAATGAAATGGGGACTGGTCTTGGTTTTCATATTGTGAAGGATTTCGTTAAGCTACAGCAAGGAAGCATTATCGTTGAAAGCGAGGAAGGTAAAGGAAGCATTTTTTCAATTGAGCTGCCCCGATTTCAATAAGTGAGTTTCAGGAATCGCTTAGAGCTTTTTCGCCAAGTCCCTGAACACTTCAGGCCAGTTTACTTTATCAGCGGATTTTCCTAAACGAACGAAAATTAAATCTTTTTTCGGGTCAACAAACAAATATTGTCCTAAAACGCCTTTGGCAAAAAAGCTGCCATCTTCCAAACTGCGCCAGTGATAAGTGTATGGATAGCCTCCGGAATCTCTGGAGTTGTTTTCGATTCGTAAACTCTCTTCGATCCAGCTTTGTGGGATGATTTGCTCGTTATTCCACGCTCCTTTATTCTGATAAAGCTGTCCAAATTTCGCCAAATCTCTTGCTCTTAAATTAAGGCAGCAAAACGACTTGATACGGTTGTTTTTTCTGCTATCAACGCTCCAGGAAGCATCAAATTCCATGTCAGTCTTTTGCCAAATCCATTCTTCAAGCAATTCGGCAGCACTTTTTCCTGTGGTGTTTTCAAGCGCCATACTCAAAAGTAGGGTGTTAACGCTCTGGTAGTTATAAGAATTCCCTGGTGTTTCTGACAATTTTAGTTTTTGAATATATTTATCTAAGTTTTTTCCATAATAATATTTTGCCATATCGGCAAAAGGGGAGGTGTATTTTTCCTTATAATCTAAACCAGATTGCATTTCAAGTAGGTTTCGCAGACTGATTTCTTCCAAACCTTTTCCTTGAAGCTCAGGAATATAAGTCGTTACAGAATCTTCAATGCTTTTAAAATAGCCTTTGTTCAATGCTATACCAACCAGGGCAGAAATATAGGATTTGGCAACCGAAAAAACAGGTATTATTGAACTTGAATCGTAGCCATCAAAATATGCTTCATAAATAATAGAGTCCTTTTTTATCACTATAAACGCCAGTGTTTTATGTGCGTCAAGGAATTCAGATAGAGGTATTTTTGAGTTCTCTCTATTTGAATAGTAAAGTGTTTTATTATTGCTTTTGCTGACTTTAAACACAGGCCCACTTATGGCTGTTGAATCACGTTTTATTTCTTGATAAGGAAACTTTTTAAAATCTTTCGCATCGGCAAAATTATAATAGAAAAAGCGACCAATATGACAAGAAGTCAAGCTGCTAAGCAGTAGAATAAATAAAATATTTCTAAAAAGATGTTTCATTTTCGGCTTAAATCTGGCTCAAAAATAAGCTAATTATGAAAGCTTTATTCGTAAAGGATCAATCTGCCATATCCATAAAAGTTTCGCAAAGCTCCAGGTTGGTGTATTCCTCGGTAAGCTCAAACGGGTAATCGGGATATTGATAGATGTGTTGCAAAGGCTCTGTTTCGCCAATGCTATAGCCAAAAATACTTTCGTATTCGGCCTTATCTTCGCCAATATCTTCCATCTGTTTCAGGTATTCGCTGATGGATTTGGATTCAATAATCACAACTTTTCCCATTTCATGAATGATTGGACTGTGTTTGCGGGTGTTGTCATGGTCAAATTCTAAGATCCGACGTCCATGTCTTGAAATACCTATTGTTCTGAATGTTAAACTCTTGCCAACTCCAGGTAAGTTCAATACATTGCGATCTGTTGCCAAAAAAGGAATATCGGCCTGTTTTCTCAGTTGCTGTATATTCTCTACCATATTTTCGGCATTTTCTGCGAAACTACTAATGATGTCGTTGTATTTACGGTTGATTTTACCAAACTCTTTTTCTTCTAGTTGTTCCTGCACTGCACGCTCATTGGTGGCAAAATTATGGCTGTTTTCTTTGTATCCCTTCACCGAGAAGGTGTAATAGGTCAGCACGCCAATATCGTTGAGTACTTTACGCAATTTGGCTGTATGGCCGCGGCGCGAACTGGCAGCCGTAAACACCATTTGATTGGTGATAATCCAGCCGGCACTGAGCAACATCTTTATGCCGGTTTTTACTTCCGGCGTCACTTCCATCGCTGTTTCAAAGTGCGTTTGTATCACAAATTGTTTGATGCCGGCCTGCGTTCCTTTTTGTTTGAAATCAGCTAAAATGGCAATCAGTTCTTTGGTAATTCTTTGCGGCAAAAAGACCGGAAGCCGTGTTCCGAGGCGCACACGGGTTATTTCAGCAATTTTCTTGCCTTCCGGCAAATTTTTATTGCTTTCCTTTTTGCGCATCGCCATCTCATACACAGCCTGCAAAATGGGTTGCATAGATTTATCACTACTCATCAGCGCATCGCCTCCGGTAATCAAAATATCGCGCAGCTGGGTATCTTCTTCAAAATAGTCCATCAGCTTCTGGAGTTTCTGTGGCCAGGTCTCTTTGGGTTTCAGCTTGTCGAGGTTGAAGTTGAGGTGGCCGCTCTGGAAATCGTACATCCGCTGGCAACTCACGCAAAGGCCGCCACAGGCTCGTCCTACGGTGTCGGGAATCATAATGGCTACCTCCGGATAACGGCGGTGTAAATTGTGAATCGTGGGCAAAATCCAACCTGCGGCATTGGGTTTGCCCGGCTCGATAATGTCTTCCTTTTCCCAGGCTACAATTTGTCCGAACTCCTTGATTAGCTGCTTGCTATAAATAACATAATCGCGAATGGCTAAATCCGAACCAATTGCAAAACCGGGTTCGGAAACGTTAAGTAACGATAAATAATAAGGATTTACGAAAAACGGAATCCCCGCCTCACGGGCTTCGTGTAAAAGCTCCATTGTTTTGGTGCTTAGCGAATTGTTTAGCATTTCGTTAAGCATTTTGGGCGAACGAATCGCAAATTTCAAGTGAAAATTAGTGTCCTTCCACCAGTTGGAAGCCAGTAGAAATTTTTGTTCCTGTGTCATTCCTTCGCCAAATTGATAGCGTCGGCTTTTTAGTTCACCAGCATCCATTTTTTCAATGATAACCTTTAGGATACGGTCGCGGTTATGTTTTCTAATTTTTACAATTTCCTCGTCAAGGCCTGATGGATGACGATCCATCCATTCCTGTAGCTTTTGCCTGTCGGGCATTTCTCTTTTCGAGTAACCTTTTATCTGCCTGAAAAGCATCAGCGTATCGTAGAAAAAGTGTTGATTGGCTCCACCTGTTCCGTGCTTTACGGCCATCCAAAGATATTTTATAGGATTGCTGCCCACCAGGTCGCCGCGTAGGTTTAAGTCCTCAAAAATACGTCCTGCATTTTGAATATAATCCATCAATCTGATAGCACCGTAGTCCGACCAGCTTAGCTTATCAAAAGCCTCTCTGCCGTTTTTCCGGTTTGAATAATAGGCCATTGCGTGCGGGTTCTTCTCAAAATAAGGAGTGATCCATTGTCTCATGGCTTCCACTGCCGCCTCCTTGTCGTTGGCTTCGTGCATCAGACTTTCTATCTCCGGGTTTTCTTTAAGCAACTGACGTAATATTCTGTGTGACTTCACAGAGATGGCAATTTTTTCTAGTCTTCTAAATTTTTGTTTACTCTTGGATATCATAAATTATGGGTTACAAATCTTATCAGTTTTGACTATAGTTAGTGTAAGTAGCTCTAATAAAATCGGTTAGGTTGTGGTTAGATGTGTAATATGGCAAATTTACAAAAAAAACACGAAGAGGTTTAATAAATCAACCACTTTTCGGAATGCCTTTTATTTTGATGTGTTGTTTAACCGGGGTGTTGCCATCGGGCCTGCCTAGCTCGGCAGACAGGCTGAAATAAACCGTCTCCTCAAGAAAACTTGATGAGTCGGGTTTAATGTGCACACATGCAATGAAATTCAAAATCAAAGTCATACCAAACAACCCAGCACATCAAAACAAAATATAGCCAATTTTCGACTTCCAAAAATTCTGCTGCCTATTATGTAAGCCACAAATAGTCAGCATCATACTGCTAAACTGAATTAAATGTTTTTTTTCTGTTAAAAACAATGGTTCAATAGTTTACTTTAAAGCGTTTTATCCGGCGGTATTTCGTAAATTTGTGCCAGTTTTATTCTTTTATAAATCAAATATAGTTACAGCGATGTATAGTGGATTTTTTAAGGTACCAGCACCTTTTAACGAGGTAGTAAAAACTTATGCTCCGGGAACTCCCGAACGTAAGGAAGTAAAAGCGATGTTAGCTCAGATGCGTTCTGAGGAAATTGAAGTGCCAATGGTTATCGATGGCCAGCGCGTAAAAACCGATAAAAAGGTTCGTATGGCGCCTCCGCACGATACCAAGCACACCTTAGGATATTTTTATCAGGGTGGCGAAGAGCATGTAAAAATGGCTATTGATGCAGCTCTTAAGGCACGTTGCAAATGGCAGTCGTTAGAATGGTCAGACCGTGCCGCCATTTTCCTGAAAGCCGCTGATCTTATTTCAGGTACTTACCGCGCTAAAATTAATGCCGCTACCATGCTGGCTCAGTCGAAAACTATTGTTCAGGCCGAGATTGACTCTGCCTGTGAATTTGCTGATTTCTTGCGGTTCAACGTATATTATATGACGCAGATATACAGCGATCAGCCAACTTCAGATCATGGTATCTGGAACCGTTTGGAGTATCGCCCGCTCGAAGGATTTGTGTATGCGCTTACACCATTCAACTTTACCGCTATTGCCGGTAACCTGCCTTCATCAGCAGCATTGATGGGTAATGTGGTGGTTTGGAAAGCTTCCAACACCCAGATTTTTGCCGCACGCGTTATCATGGAAATCTTTGAAGAAGCCGGCTTGCCTGAAGGCGTAATCAACCTGGTTTTCGTTCCGGGGCCTACAGCCGGAAAAGTTATTTTCTCTCATCCTGAATTTGCAGGAATCCATTATACCGGCTCTACCGCCGTATTCAACACAATTTGGAAAACTATCGGTGACAACATCAATAATTATAAAAGCTTCCCGAAAATCGTTGGCGAAACAGGTGGAAAAGACTTTATCATCGCCCACAAAACAGCCGATGTAAAAGCCGTGGCAACCGCGATGGTGAGAGGTGCTTTTGAGTATCAGGGACAAAAATGTTCTGCAGCTTCAAGAGCATATATCCCAAGTAACATCTGGCCTGAAGTGAAAGCGCTGATGGAAAAAGACTTGAAAGTAATCAAAATGGGGCCTGTTGAGGACTTCACCAATTTTATGGGTGCGGTAATCGATCAGGCTTCCTTCGACAAGCTTTCGCTGTTTATTGACAATGCCAAGAAAGACAAAGAAGCTGAGATCATTTTTGGAGGAAATTATGATAAATCCAATGGCTATTTTATTGAGCCAACAGTTATTTTAACTACTGATCCTCACTATATTACAATGACGGAAGAGTTGTTCGGACCCGTACTCACTGTATATGTTTACGAACCGGAACAATGGAAAGAAAACCTGAAACTGGTTGATACTTCAACCGCTTATTCGCTCACAGGTGCTGTTTTTGCCCGCGACCGTTATGCCATTGAAGAAGCCAATGTGGCTTTGAGAAATGCAGCCGGAAACTATTATATCAACGATAAACCTACGGGTGCCGTTGTTGGTCAGCAACCTTTTGGTGGTGCCAGAGGTTCCGGAACAAACGACAAATCAGGTTCTTACCTGAATTTATTGCGTTGGGTTTCTCCACGAACTATCAAAGAAAACTTTAACCCGCCTACCGATTACGGTTATCCTTCTATGTTGGAATCCTAAATCGAACTGGGATATATTGAAAAAGCAGCCTGAATTTTATATTTGGGCTGCTTTTTTTTGCTTATATATAAGGTATATCAATCCATATCTCATTTCGGTTTTATCTGTCCGAGATAGGTTCTACGTCCATTTTTGATAACGAATTTTTTTGGAACAGGCTGACTTTTAGGACTTGAAGCATTAAAGGAAGCCTTGTTCTTTCCCGCTGTTCTGCCGGCAATTGGGTTAGAGTTTGCAGGAGAACAACCCACGAAAAGGAAAAACGATAAAGCAATGAATGCAACGAAAAAAGCTGATTTTAACACAGGTTTCATAAGAAAACAACATTTTGATGCGGTAAAATTAGCAATTTTAAACAAACTTCAGGGAATACTTTCGCGGAGGTTTTCCATAAGTAGAAAGCAGGAATAACTTTATTCAGCATATTCAGGTAAGTAATCAAGCAAAAAAATTACTACTTTTGCAAAAGATAATTGGTGTTGATTGTGCAAAACCTTCGACATAATAGGGAATCAGGTGAGAATCCTGAACAGTTCCCGCTGCTGTAAGCTCTTTAAAATCTTTCGGTAATCTCAGTCACTGTCCTAACAATTCGGGATGGGAAGGCGCCGGAAGAGAGTAAGTCAGAAGACCTGCCATTATCCTTGTTTAACAAAGCTTTCGGGATAAGAGCTTGTCGACAGTAAAAGTCTAAGACACTTTCGGCACATTTTCTCCTGATAGTTTTGAGGTAAATTTTTTTTTTAACCTTAAAACTTTTTTTATGAAAAAATTTACAACTTTCTTGCTGGCACAGCTCGTGTTTATGTTGATTTTTGGCGCAACAGCATTGGCCCAATCGCCTCAACAATCACATCTTTATGGAGTAAGTGGAGGAGCAGTCTCCAATCCAAACGATTTTGTGGAAATAACACATTTCGATCCGCAAACATCTATAAGTGAGCCTCTTGGAACGATTTACACAATGGCTGTACAGGAAGCGATCGTCCATGAAAATATCTTATATGTCACTGCTACAGACTCACTGGTAGCCTATGATCTTGTTAACGAAACCAGGTTAGCGGCTGTTGCTGTTTCAGGTACGAATTTGTTGAAAGTAGTGGGTGATGATTTATTTATGTCGGTTCAATATCCGGAAACAAGTGGGTTTTTGAAAGTGTTCGACAAAAACACCTTACAACTTAAAGCTACCGTTGACGGCATTTCGGGCGAAACAGCCGGGATGGTGGTGCTTAACAACAAACTTTTTGTTGCTGTTCCGGGATCTTATGGCAGTACCGATGGCTCCATAGCTGTGATTGATCCCTTTACCTACGAATTGCTCGAAGAAATAAACCTGGGTGAGGGAGGAATTGGTATTTATACGCTTTATGTATATCAAAATCAAATTCTTACGATAAACAAAACGCCTTGGGGCGGAACAACAGGAACACTTACTTGGTTAAATCCTGATACGTATGAATTTACACACAATAATTTTAGTCGTACCATCGGAAAAGGGATAACGATTATCAATGAAAAATTATACCTGATTCTAAATAATGGCGTTGGAATAATTGACCTGAATTCGATGATTATCGTGAGCAATCAATTTATAGAAGACCCGGGAAGTGCCGGTTATGTTTATTTCGGTGATATTGTTTATGACACACTTCTTCAGCAATTTTATGTAACAATCACTGATTATGTCACTTTCGGTACGGGTTTTATCTACGATATGCAGGGCAATGTTGTCAATACTTTCCCTGCCGGAATTTCTACCGAAGCACTGGCTGTAAACTACACCCAATTTACTTCGCTTGCCACGGTTGAAGCCAATGAAATGATGGTTTATCCCAATCCGGCAAAAGATTTTATCCAATTAAAAAACACGGTAAATAAGCAGATCAAAACAGTTAAAGTTTTCAATATGCAGGCTGGCCTTGTACTGGATCAGCAAGTTGACAATGTATCCGCTGTGATTGATATCTCTGCTATAGCCCCAGGAATTTATTTTCTTGAAATTCAATTAGAGAACGGTTCGTACGCTATGCAAAAAATCGTAAAACATTAGCCATGTATAAGTTGGCTCTTAACTTTTTGCTGTTGTTCATAATAGGCAATCAGTTACAGGCACAGTTTGCACCACCAGCCGGCCAGCCAGGTTCCGACGCTATTCATGCAGATAGCAGTTGCTTTATCAACTGGGCAACAAGTTGCACTCTTGAGAGAGGTTTGATGCGTATTGACAATCCGGGATTAGGCTATGCCGGTTATGGTACTGAAGCCGCTGCTACCGGGAAAGCCGATAACAATGTGGTAAGTTTGGGCGATGGAGGCAAAGCTGTATTGCAGTTTGAATTTCCTTTATGGAATGGCCCCGGCCCTGATTTTGCCGTGTTTGAAAACACCTTCTCTGATGAGTTTCTCGAACTGGCACAGGTGGCTGTAAGCAGTGACGGAATAAATTATTTTTATTTCCCGTCGATATCCTTAACGCCAACAGAGGTGCAAGTGGGAGGATTTGGCATCTTGGATGCAACCAAAATTCATCTGCTGGCTGGAAAATATAAGGTCTTTTATGGAGTGCCTTTCGATTTGGACAGTATTGCCGACAACCCTTTACTCGATAAAATGGCGATAAGCCATATTGCTATAAAAGATGTGGTGGGAAAATTAGACGCTGAGCTGGGAAGTTTTGATTCCCGCAATCAATTGATTAACGATCCTTGGCCAACGCCTTTTCCCACTTCAGGTTTTGATTTGGATGCTGTTGGCGTGATTCACGATGCTTCAAACCTAACTGTGGATGAAAAACATGGCTTAAATGCCGGCTTTTATCCCAATCCTTTTGGTGATCAGATAAGTCTGAAAGCTGCTGACCATAAGCAGTTTAGCATAAATGTTTACGACAGTTTCGGCGAAATTATTTTTGAAAGCACAAGATTATATTCAGGAGATCAAATCACCACTTCCGAATGGAAGAAAGGTCTCTATTTGATTCAAATCAAATCAGCAAATAACACAAGAGTACTAAAAATGCTAAAGTTATGAAACAGCTGATTGCTTTCCTTTTTGTAGGTTTTATTGGTACTTTAGCTCACAATCCGCTTTGCGCACAGACGCAGGACACCTTATTACTGGAACAAGTTGAGGTGACTGCCTCTGCTCCAAAGATACGTACTGAAAGGTTACAGCAAAATATTGATTTAGAATTAATTGCAGCCAATCAAACCCAAACGCTGGCAGAGCTTTTGCAGCAAAATAGTCAGGTTTTTATCAAGGATTACGGCCCGGGATCATTGGCAACAGCTTCTTTCAGAGGCACAACAGCCAGCCATACCCAGGTGCTTTGGAATGGCGTGGCGATAAACTCACCCAATCACGGGCAGGTGGATTTTAACAGGCTGCCGGTGTTTTTTGTGGATGAAGCTCAGCTTGCTTATGGTGCCCGCGCTGCTGTTCAGCAAGGCGGGTTTGGTGGTGTGGTGGCGATAAATAATAAATCTAACTTCAATGAAGGTTTTAAACTCACTGCAAAACAAGCCTTTGGGAGCTTTAATAGCTTTGGGTCTTACCTCGATGTTTCCTGGTCAAATGCTAAAATTGATCTTAGAACCCGCGTTTTCAGAGCTTCTAGTATCAATGATTTTGAATACCTAAATACCGCGCCCATTGAACCACGTAAAATGAAACAGCAAGATGCAGAGTTCCTCGATCGGGGTTTTTTACAGGAGTTTCATGGCCAAATTGGTGGTGGAATATTAAGTTTCACAAGCTGGAATCAATGGAACAACAGGAATTTGCCAGCGATAATGACGAATATAGAGCGTGGTGGAAATCCCGAGGAAAGACAGGACGACCGCTTTCACCGCAATATTTTGAAGTACAAATATTACCTCAACAAGGCATCGCTTGAAATAAAAACAGCCTTTTTTAACGAACAACAGCATTATTTTTTGCGAACAACCTCTAATAGTGGCGATTTTGCTACCGTTTCGCTTATCGATTCCAGAAATGAAATCAACTACTGGCATAATTCAATCAGCTACGAACAAGCTATCGGAAAGCGCTGGCAGCTGATTTCTAAAGTCGATATCAGCAAACAATTTGCTTTTTCGACCAATTATGAAAATGAAAAATATCGGAATCAATTGTCAGTTCAGCTGGAAGCAGTTTATAAAAGCAAAAATGGAAATAGCTTGCAATTCGGTGCGCATCAGGATGATGTAGATGGCAAACACATGATTTTTTCACCCTATTTGATTTACACAGGATTGCTTGATTTTGTTGACGGCTTGAAGTTTACAACCGGAATCAGCCGTAATTTCAGACTTCCTGGTTTAAACGATTTGTACTGGTATCCCGGCGGAAATCCTAATCTGAAAGCTGAAGAAGCTTCACAAATTGATTTTTCTTTACAGTATGAAAAAAGTTGGTCAAAGACTTCAATAGCCGTCAATACAGGCTTGTATGCGTCAGATATCAACGATTGGATTCAGTGGCGACCAACGCCCTACCGCTATTGGATTCCTGAAAATATTTCGCGTGTTTTTGCCCGTGGAGCTGAAGTTTCACTAGTCGGAAAGTTGAGTTCCAAACGTTTTAGCCACCAACTGTATTTCAATTACGCCTACACCAGAACAACCGACGAAAGTCGCGTGGCGCAATTGGAAAACTCACAAGGCCGACAACTGATTTATATCCCTGTGCATCACGCCAATATGATGTACACTCTGGCCGTGAAAAACTGGAAATTTCATTATTCGGTGGTATTTACCGGAGCACGAAATGCCAGCTTAAACAAAGAAGAGTTTTACGGTTTTCAACTTCCAGCTTATACGTTACATCATCTTGCCATTACAAAAAACTGGAATGATTTCGCAGTTGAAATGCGTATAAATAATTTGTTTGACAAAGATTATCAAGCTATTAAATGGCGTGCCATGCCGGGGCGCAATTTTGCAATAGCAGTTTCTTACCAATTCAAATCCACTAAACGATGAAAAATAATATGCTTTGGTTGTTTATCCTGGTCTTAGGATTTTCGGCCTGCACCAAATTAAATGATGATGAACCTACTTTTCCGGTTGACGGGCAATTAGGGAAAGGCTTTTTCGTGATTAATCAGGGAAATTTCACTTCGGGTAATTCATCCTTGTCGTTTTTCAATGAAGATTCATTGAAAATGACCAATAATTTATTTTACCGCTTAAACGGTTCACCACTTGGCGATGTGGCAAACAGCATAACATTTTGGGATGACGAAGCCTTTTTGGTCGTCAACAACAGTGCTTATATATATGTTATTGATGCCAAAACTGGGATATTCAAACGCCGGATCGCTGAGCTGGAATCGCCACGCTATGTGCAAATTATTGATCAGAACAAGGCGTATATTTCTGATTTTCAATTGAAAGGCTTGGCTGTTTTTAATCCAAGAACCATGGAGCCTTTGGGAATTATTACCACCGGAAAAACTACCGAAGCCATGGTGATGGTCGACGAAAAGGTTTTTGTAAGCAATTGGTCCAATTACAATCAGACAACGCAAAATAATACTATTCAGGTTATTGACATCCGCTTTGATAGGCTTGTTGACAGTATTGTGGTAGCTTTGGAACCCAACAGTATGGTCGTTGATAAGAACCAAAAAATTTGGGTTTTATGTAGCGGCGGTTTTATGAATGAAGAGATTCCGGCACTTTTCCGTATTGATCCGGCAACGCGATCTATCGAGCGACGCTTTAATTTTCCTGACATCGAAAGTTCGCCCGAGCAAATGAAAATTAATGCAGCCGCTGATCGTATTTATTTTGTAAACAAAGGTATTTACGAAATGGAAATTACTGACGAGCAGCTTCCTGCCAATCCGGTGATAAGCGCTGGCAGCCATAACTTTTTCGCGCTGGGATTGCATCCTGTAAATAATACAATCTTGGTTTCTGATGCCGGAAATTATGTACAGAATGGCTGGGTGTTCCGCTACCATGCTGATGGCATACTTATTGATTCCATTCAGGCCGGACTTATTCCCGGGTATTTTGGATTCAATTATAAACACTAAATATTATGAATAAAGTAGGAGTAAACTGGTCAGGTGATATGGCCTTTGAGGTTGAAGTAAATGGTTTTAAAATTCCGATTGATGCAGATGAAAAAGTAGGTGGAAAAAATGGTGGCCCACGCCCAAAACCCTTGCTTCTTGCCGCTTTGGGAGGTTGCACCGGCATGGATGTGATCTCGATGTTGAAAAAAATGCGTGTAGAACCCAGCTATTTTAATGTAGATGTTGAAGGCGAATTGTCTGAAGAACACCCCAAATATTACCATAAAATTCACATCACTTATAGCCTGAAAGGCAAAGACCTTGATCGCGAAAAAGTGCAGAAAGCTGTCAATCTGTCACAGGAACGCTATTGCGGTGTAAGCGCGATGCTTGAGAAAAGTTCAACCATCACCAGCGAAATTATTATCGAAGAGGAATAAGCATAGCCTCTTTTCTACGCTTTTAATATTGGGGAGATTATTTCAGTGAATTCATTCAGAATCATTGAGGTAGCTCCCCAAATTATTTTTCCGTCAATGGCAAAGCAAGGTACTTCGAGCCGTTGTTCGTTGGCCATCAAAATTTCCTGCTTGGTTTTGCAGGTGGGATTTGTCAATGCTGACAGTGAAACACAAAAGGCTGACGACACTTCTACAGGATCGATTTTGATAAGCGGAACTGTTGATGTCCAGCCAATTACCGGCAGCACATCAAAATTGCTTGGCCGAATATATATCTCGGTAAGCTGGCCAATTGGGTGTACATCTTTTTGTGGCACACCAACCTCTTCTTCTGTTTCCCTAAGTGCTGTATTTATTAGGTCTCTGTCAAATGTCTCATACCTGCCTCCCGGAAAGGCAATCTGGCCACTGTGTACGCCATCATAGGTGTTGCGTTGTATAAAAATTGTTTTAATATCCTGATCATCAGGGAACAATAATATTAAAACGGCACTCTTTCGGGGTGCAGTATTATGTTGCCAGATGTTATCATAGTTGCGCCTCCATGTGGGATCCATCTGCTGGTGAACAGCTTTTCCGGGCAAGGGTTTTTGAAGCTGGAGCTGAAGCTCCTTAACAAAATCTGGTAGCGAAGGCAATGGGTTTTTCATGCCACAAATTTACAAAATGAAACCATCGTAGACGTTTCGGATGCAAATAATGGTCTTTTAAGACAAGCTAACGGACAGTTTCTTCCTATACCCTTTCCAGAAACAAATATTTATTGGAAATTAACAACAGAAAAGTGTTTAAGTCGTTATATATTTGTAATTTTAAACGCTTAAAGAAATTTGACTATCCATGACAAAGGAAAAAGAAGCCATATTACCTGCAGGCAATGAAGTAGTTGAAAAAGAGCGGAATCTTGTGCTGTTTAATGATGATGTAAACACTTTCGATTTTGTGATACAGACACTTGTGGAGGTTTGTGAACACACCCTTGAACAAGCAGAGACCTGCGCCTGGATTACTCATTTTAAAGGCAAATGCGCCGTTAAGTCAGGTTCTTACGATAAGTTAATGCCGTATAAACAAGCACTTTTAGAAAAACATTTAACAGTAAGCATTCAATAATTATGTGGACAATTATACTGGTTTTAATCGCTGTCGGATTGCTAATGGTTTTGCTCGAAATACTCGTGATACCAGGAGGTGGATTTGCCGGTATTATAGGCTTTGCAATTATGGCTGCTGCGGTGTTTTTGGGTTATTCACGCCTTGGCGAACCACAAGGGCATTATATATTGGCTGGAACTGTTTTAATCAATGTTTCCGTGCTTGCCCTGGCTTTGCGCTCTAAAACCTGGACGCGTTTAATGCTTGTGAAAAATATTGACAGCCGTGTAAATACCTTTGACGAAGCAGCGCTCAAAGTGGGCGACAAAGGTATTACCATCTCGCGTTGCACTCCTTCTGGTAAAGCATTGATTAATAATGTTTTTTACGAAGTTCATTCCCTTTCTGAATTCATTGATGAAGAACAGGAAATTGAAATAATTAAAATTGAGAGTAATAAAATTTTTATTAAAACCTTAAAATAAATAGTAATTATGGAAGATCTTTATGTATTGATTGCCATTGGATTGGGAGGAATATTCCTGATTTGGTTCTTGTTTTATTTTATCCCTGTCGGACTGTGGTTTACTGCCTTGGTTTCGGGAGTTCGAATTTCGTTGTTACAGCTGATATTGATGCGCTGGCGTAAGGTGCCGCCTTACACGATTGTAACCAGCATGATTGCAGCTACCAAAGCGGGTCTTATGCTCGAACGCGACGACCTTGAGGCCCATTACCTCGCCGGAGGTCGTGTTCAGGAAGTTGTAAAAGCACTTATATCAGCAGATAAGGCTAACATAGAGTTAAATTTTAAAACCGCTACGGCCATTGACTTGGCCGGACGCGATGTACTCGAAGCAGTGCGAATGTCAGTGAATCCCAAGGTGATCGATACCAAAAAAGTGGCTGCCGTAGCCAAAGACGGAATCCAGTTGATCGCCCTGGCGCGGGTAACGGTTCGTGCAAACATCAGGCAATTGGTTGGTGGAGCAGGAGAGGAGACAATTTTGGCTCGCGTTGGCGAGGGCATTGTTTCTTCTATCGGATCGGCTGACTCACATAAAAAAGTGTTAGAAAATCCTGATTCTATATCTAAAGTAGTGCTAAAGAAGGGTTTAGACTCAGGAACAGCTTTTGAAATTCTATCAATCGACATCGCTGATATCGATATAGGGAAAAATATTGGTGCTGTGCTTCAGATGGATCAGGCCAACGCCGATAAAAATATCGCACAAGCTAAAGCCGAGGAACGCCGTGCTATGGCTGTTGCGCTGGAGCAGGAAATGCGTGCCAAAGCACAGGAAGCCCGCGCCAACGTAATTCAAGCTGAAGCTTTGATTCCACAGGCCATTGCCGATGCTTTCAAACAAGGGAATTTGGGAATAATGGATTATTATAAGTTCCAAAATATTCAGGCCGATACCAAGATGAGAGATTCTATTTCTGATCCCTCTAACCAGCCACTAGGAGGTGGTAGAGGTGATAAACCCACAGACGAATAAGGATAGCTTAGCCTAAAAAACGTTTGTGCTCGAAAGGTACAAACGTTTTTTTTAATCACTAAAACCACGTATTAATGCCAATTACAGATACTGAGAAAATCCAGGCAGAACAGGCTTATGGGGAGTTGATGACGCTTCTGGCACCTAATATTAACGAGGAAAAACGAAAACTTATACGTGATGCTTATGAATTAGCTGCCAAGGTTTATCAGGATGTTCGCATGAAATCGGGAAAACATTATATGCTGCATCTCACCGAATTAGCTCTTATTGTTGTGAAAGAATTGGGTTTGGCCACATCAACAGTGGTTGCTGCATTTCTGCATGGCATAAACAACCGCACCAACATTAGCATAAGTCAAATCGAAAAGCAATTTGGTAGCAATGTTTCCGTCATCGTTGATGGCTTTAACCGCGTATCGGCTATTCAAACTGAAAGATTATCTTTTCAGTCTGATAATTTTAGGAAGCTGTTTTTGAGTTTGATAGACGATATCCGTGTAGTGTTGTTAAAAATTGCACATCGCCTGTACGATTTGCGTTTCCCGGAAGACATCGAGACCAACAAAATTGAGCTCTTTTATCACGAAGTAAAGCACTTGTATATACCCATTTCGCACCGCTTGGGATTGTATATTATTAAAGCGGAGTTTGAAGAGCGGGTGATGCGCCATGAAAATCCTGAGGTATTTCACGAAATAAGTGGAAAAATTGCAGCATCAAAAGACAAGCAGGATGTGTTGATGCGGGAATTTATTCAGCCCATCCAGCGTGAGTTGGTTACACAAAAATTTGATTGTAACTTTAAGTGGCGTACCAAATCTGTCCCGTCTATTTATACAAAAATGAAAGCTCAAAATGTTGATTTTGAACAAGTTTATGATATTTTTGCCATCCGAATTATTTCCAATAGCAGCCTAAAAAAAGAAAAGGAAGATTGTTGGCGAATATACTCCATCGTAACTGATTTGTATCAGCCTAACCCAAAGCGTTTGCGTGATTGGATTACAACACCCAAAGCTTCGGGCTATGAATCTTTGCATACCACCGTGAAAATGAACGATGGCAAATGGGTTGAAGTGCAAATCAGATCCCAGCGTATGGACGACATCGCCGAAAAAGGGCAGGCAGCACACTGGCAATACAAGGGTTCGGAACGCAAAATGGATGCCGAAGACTGGTTGAATCAGGTGCGCGATATTTTGGAAAATCCTGACCAAATCAATTTTGATTATTCTTACCGTAATAGCAATAAGTATCAGAGCGATAAGATGTTTATTTTTACGCCAAACGGTGATTTGAAACAACTTCCTAAAGGCGCTACAGTACTTGATTTTGCTTACGAAATACACACTGCCGTTGGTTCAAGTTGCAATGGCGCACGTGTGAATAATCGGGTTGTGCCGATAAGGCATGAACTAAAAAACGGTGATCGGGTAGAGATAATGACCAACAAAAAACAAACGCCAAAATCCGACTGGCTGGGCTTTGTGATTACCGAAAGAGCGAAATCGAAAATTAAACGCTACCTGAAAGAAGAAGAGCTGAAAGAAGCCGAAATTGGGAAGGATATATTACTCAGGAAATTTAAAAACTGGCGTATTCACAACGTTGATGAAGTGATCAACAAGCTGGTAAAACACTATAAAACAAATACTTCTATTGAGCTTTACTATGATGTGGCTACGGATAAAATTGAACTTCCTGCCCTGAAAAAACTGCTTCTGCAAGATGAAAATTCTGAAAAGGAAACAGCAGTAGAAAGCGAGACTAACGTACAAACCAAAAAGCACGAAAGTTACGAAGGAAGGGATGATTACCTGATTATCGACAACAGCCTCAGCAATGTGAATTACCGCCTGGCAAAGTGCTGTAATCCAATTCCTGGCGATCAGGTTTTTGGTTTTGTAACCATTGGAAGCGGCATCACGATTCATCGGTTGAATTGCCCAAATGCCAAGCGACTCAAAGAAAAATACAGTTATCGCGTCTTACAGGTGAAGTGGAAAGAAGCTATCGACAGCACGAGTTTTCAAACTGCCTTGCGCATTGGTGGCAACGATACCTTAGGTTTGGTAGGTGAAATCACGAAGGTGATATCCGATGATATGAAGGTAAATATGCGTAGCATTACCTTTGATACACGCGACGGAAAGTTTGATGGCCGCTTAATACTCCAGATTAAAGACACAAAACACCTGGAGCAATTGATTCATAAAATTGGAAAAATCGCTGGAGTAGAAAAGGTACAACGTCTTGATCAACTATAAGCTACTAATAAAATGATACTACAACTTTTGATATTAGCACTGTTATTTTTTGGCCTGGCATGCTGGTTTTTTATCAAACGCAAAAATGTACTTGGTTTTACTTTTGGTGCAATCGGTATTATGGCATTGCTGCTGTTTTTTATTGTCAGGTATTTATATCCGCATTCAGTGCCGTTTTAGGGGTTTAAAACTTTCTTGCGACCGCTGCCGAGAAGTATTTCAGAGCTGATTTATTCAGATAAGTCAAACCATTTTTCTACCCAAACCGTTTTGTCTTCCGGTTCGCTTTTATGCCTAAACTCGTTGGTATGGTTGTTATATACATAATCTTTTCCCCACTCTGCGGCATGGAGCGAAATTTGTTTCACAGCATCAATCAGTTGGTCGAGTTCGGCATTTGTCATCGTGGGATGCAGCGAGGCTCTTATCCAACCCGGTTTTTGAGATAGATCACCGCTATTAATCAGGTCAGTAATTTCACGGCTTTTGTCGTGACTTACATCCAACAGAAAATGGCCATAAGTTCCGGCGCAGGCGCAACCGCCTCTCACCTGAACGCCAAAACGGTCGTTCATCAACTTTACGGCTAAGTTAAAATGCACGTTCTCAATGTAAAAAGAGAAAACACCCAAACGCTTTTCAATATTATCAGCTAAAATATGCACGCCTTTGATAGCCCTGAAAGCCTTAAATGCTTGCTGCACCAACTCATGCTCGCGCTCATGCATTTTTTGGGTAGTCATTTGATTTTTTACCTCAATGGCCATCGCGGTTCTGATAGCTTGCAAAAAGCCGGGAGTTCCACCATCTTCACGCAATTCGATATCGTCAATATATTTGTATTCGCCCCAGGGGTTTGTCCAGTCAACAGTGCCTCCACCAGGATGATCAGGGGTTTTATTTTTGTAAAGACTGCCGTCAAATACTAAAACTCCCGAACTACCGGGGCCGCCCAAAAATTTGTGTGGACTAAAGAAAATGGCGTCCAGCTTTTTAGCTTCATCATCTGCAGGATGCATATCAATATCTACATAAGGTGCTGAAGCCGCAAAATCAATAAAAGCTACACCGCCGTATTCGTGCATGATACGAGCCATTTCATGGTAAGGCGTCTCTATACCTGTAACATTTGAACAGGCCGTGAACGCACCAATTTTAAAGGTTCGCTCTTTGTGTTCTTCTAATTGATTTCTGAGTTCGTCGAGGTCAATAAGCAGGTCTTTCCCGGGTTTTAAAACTACCACATCCACATTTGTTTCAATCCAGCTTGTATGATTAGAATGATGTTCCATGTGCGTGAGAAAAACCACCGGTTTATCTTCCTGTTTTAGAAGGCATTTACCGTTTTGGTTTATGCCGCAGTTTTTTAGTCCCATAATCCGCTGCAACTTATTAATAACAGTGGTCATTCCGCTGCCGGCAGTTATAATTACATCTTGGGGTCCGGCATTTACATGTTGCTTTATCTTTCTGTGGGCCAGGTGATAAGCCTTGGTCATTAGCGTTCCTGTCTCGCTGGTTTCCGTATGCGTATTGCCTACAAAAGGGCCAATCTCATCAATGATTCGATTTTCAATAGGGCTATACAACCTGCCACTGGCAATCCAATCAGCATAAACCATTGTTTTTGAACCAAAGGGTGTGTTAAATATATGCTTGTCACCGATGGTATTTTTTCTAAAAGGCTCAAAATAAGACTCTAAAGTACTCATGTAGTTAAATTTTTAGCGATAGAATAGTTAATAGACAAGATGAAGTCGCTGATGGTTTTCTTTGGTTAAAAATCTTTTTCGGACAAATATACAGGATTTTAATTAACTGTAAATGCTTCAACATGAAAGCAATAAACACTTCATCAGATGGTGCTAAGCCCCGATAATATTGCAAAAGACCTGAATTAAAAGTCGATTATTCCAGGAATCTAATCTTTTTTTTAAGCCTAAAAACCTTTGGAAATCTGCATGATGCCTAACTCTACCTCGCCGTTTTCCGGCAAAATTTCAATCCAGGTATTGTCTTCGCTGAACCATTTATATTGTGAGCCAATTCTTATCACGAAATCATGGTATTGATCGTCGTCAGGGATGGGCAAAACAAAACCACCATTGCGGCCGTTTTTACTTCCAAAACTCACAATCAGCGGGAAGCCTTTTGTGCCGGTATTTCTTGCTTTGACCAGGATGTAGTTTGTGCGTCTCTCAGTGATATTAACCGGTTCAAAACCAAACTTTTTGGTTGTTGCTGAAGGTATTATAACCGGATTTAGATTGAGTTCGACGAGCTTGTTGTCCTGAATTGTCTGGGAAATCTGGGCAATCATCTCTGCCGGATAGGTTTCGCCTGTTTTTAACAAATCAGCTTTGTTATAAAGCTCGATGGCTTTGTCGTAGGTTCTGCTTTGAAGAAATTGATCGGCCTCTTTGATGATTTTATTGTAATTGGTCATCAACTTCATTTTTTCAGCTTTGATGATATCGTCTATTTGCTTAATCCTTGCTTTAACCATCTCATCATCAGGTTTTAAACCTCTTGCAATTTGATATTGTTCTATCGCATCCCGATAGGATTTTTCAGATAGAAACTGCTCGCCGGTAGCTAAAGCTGCTTCAAATTTTTGTTCCCGTTCGGCGATTTCAGCTTTCAGTTGGATACTTATTTCAGCCGTACGCGACAGAGCGTGTGCATTGGCTGCGTCTAGTGTTAGGATTTCATCGTAAAGAGCTTGAGCCTGAATGAGTTTTTTGTTGTTGAAGTTTTCATCAGCCTGAGCTGTAAGTCTGGCAATTTGTGATTCCAGGGCTTTCGCGGCTACGACAGCGGCTACCGCTTCTTCAATTTGTGCCAACTGACTTTTTGGATAAGTAGCAGATGGGTTGAGTGATAGAGCTTGCTGATAGACAATGCTAGCCTGTTCCCATTCTTCGAGTACAAACAAGCTGTCAGCAGATTGTACTTTCTGTGTAAAGGCTAAATCAAGTGCCTCAGCAGCAGCTTGTTCAGCTAAATGCTCATCGATTTTGATAATTTGTTGCTCAGCATGTTCCGAAGCTTTTAGCTGAAGCGCGGCTTCATAAAGCTGTTTGGCTTTTTCAAAATCACCTCCATTGAAAGCCAAATCGGCATTTTCAATTTGAGTATTGAAGTTGGCTTCAAGCGCTTCAGCGGCAGCTATCTCAGACTGTAATGTCGTAATTTCTGCTATTTTTTCTGTAGGATAAGTGCGCTCGGCAAATAGCTGTGCCGCTTGTTCAAAACTACTTTTGGCTGCTGCCAGTTTGTTTTCTTCAAACTGCTGATCGCCTAACGCTATCAGCTCGGCGTAATTGTTTTCGCGCTGCTCAAGCTGTTGCTGCTGATCCATTTTGGTATTGATTTCTCCAATTTTTGAAGTCAGCTGCTGTTCTTCGGGTTTCAGTTGGGCCGCTTGTTGGTAGTAATCCAGTGCCAGTGCCAGTTCTTCCTTGCCATAAGCTTCGCTAGCCAGACCGATCAATCTGGTGTATTCATTTTCCAGCTCGGCTTCTTGCTGTGCAAGGGCTGTGAGCTGTCTGTCAATCTGATTAATCTTTTCCTGAGGTTCTGATGCTGAGGGTTTTATATTGAAGGCCTCCACAAATTTCGCCCGTGCTTCTCTCAACGAGTTTTGAGAAAGCAATACTTCGGCAGTTTCCATCAGTGTGGTATAATTCGCCTCCATTTGTTGTGCTTGCTGTATTAAAGCCGCGATTTCTGTAATTTTCTCTGTTATTCCAACTTTTACAGGATCAAGCGATTGCACTTGTTCATAGATGTTCAGGGCTGCTTCGTATTTCTTGTCGTTTTCTAGTTGTAAAGCTTGCTCCATTAGGCCTTCAATTTGAGCACTAAGCTGCTCCGCATTTTTATTTGCCAGAATTTTTGCCTGGATGGCAGCAATTTTTTCCAAGGCGAGTTCGTCATTTTCTTTAAAAGTCAATGCTTTTTCATAACTTGTGATAGCTTGCTCAAGGGCTTCCTCAGCTTCAAAATTTGCTGCTTCTGACATGGCGTTATTATACTGCTCCTGAGCCAGATAAGATTCGCTTTCCAGCGTTTGATTGATGCGCACAATCATATCTTCGGCATAAGCTTGTCCAGGCCATGCCACGAGTGCGGCCTGGTATTGCTCGCGGGCTTTATCGAAATTTTTGTTGGCATACTGCTCATCGGCTTTGGCTAAAATGGTGTTGTAGGCTTCCGCTTTTTCAGCGAGTGTGCGGGTATCATTAAGCAGTTGCGCTGTTGATACGTCATCAGGCGTTAATGTTTGCGCCTCTTCCAGCTTTTCTATAGCGGCTTTATAATCTTTTCTAAGAATGAAATTTTCGGCTTCGGCTACTAAACCAGCAGCTTTGGTTTGTGTTAGTATACGTTTTTCGAGCAGCTGCTTGGCTTCGGCCAACTTCTCGATTGGAAGCTCCTGTTTTGGATATAAAGCTGTGGCTTCCTGAAACTGAAGAATTGCTTCTTCATATTTGGCTTGTTCGAGTAGGCTGGTTCCGAGGTTTATAGCTTGGTTGTAGCTGTTCAGCTTATCTTGTTCTGCCGCTAAAGTTTTGTTGATTTCGGCGAGTTGCGCCAAGGTATATTTATCGTCAGGAAACACTTTCAGTGCTTCTTCGTAAGCAATTTTTGCTTCTTCAAGTTCGTTGCGTGCAAGCAGCCTGTCGCCCTGATCGAGTTTCAGGTAAAAACCTTCCTGCTTTTCCATCTGTTGCTTGATTTTCTCGACGGTTTCGTCTAGTTTTTTTTGGGCTGTGGCATCGTCTTTTTTCTTTTGCAACGCCATCTCAAAATAGGTCTTGGCGCTGATAAAATCACCTGCCGAATATTTCTCTGTACCAGACTCCATCAGAACTTCGTAAGATTGGCTTACTTCCTGAGCGGTTATTGGTTGCGTAAAACAACTGAGAATGAGGGCTATAAATAGAAGGGTAAAAAACTGCTTTTGCATACTTTAGCGTGAAATTAAGGTATTCTTTTTGAAACGCTTATTGTGCTTCATTATTGTTTGAAGTGCTGTTATTGCCAGCTTCCGTCAGCAAGGGTATAACTTTTGTCGGCAATATTGGCTAAATCGGTGTTGTGGGTAACAATTACAAAGGTTTGGTTAAACTTTTGGCGCAAATCCAGAAACAGCTTGTGTAATTCAGCGGCAGATTGGGTGTCGAGGTTTCCGGAAGGCTCGTCTGCCAGCACCACAGCGGGTTGATTGATAAGTGCCCGCGCCACGGCTACGCGCTGCTGTTCGCCTCCCGACATGGCAGCGGGCTTGTGTTCCTTCCTGTCACTAACATTCAGGTATTCAAGTAATTGTAAGGCTTCTTTCTCAGCTTGTTTTTTTGTTTTTCCGGCAATAAAAGCAGGAATACACACATTTTCCAGCGCAGTAAACTCGGGGAATAAATGATGAAACTGAAACACAAAACCAACTTTTTGATTACGAAAAGCAGCCAATGATTTTCCACTTAAATCATTAATATTTAGGTCGTTAATGGTCAAGCTTCCTTGATCCGCCTGTTCGATTGTACCAATGATCTGCAAGAGCGTTGATTTTCCGGCTCCCGACGGCCCGACGATACTCACGATTTCGCCTTTTGACACGTGGAAGTCAATATCTTTGAGCACTTTTACATTTCCGTAAGACTTAAAAATACCTTTTGCTGTTATCATTTTTAGGAGTTGAAACTAAGCTGCAAAAGTACGAAAAATGCTTTGAGGAAATCGTCAAAAGAAATCCTGCTAAAGCAGGCCTTGCGCTCAGTAATACATCAAAATGACTATCAAAACAAACTGCTCAATAAAAGTACCTGATTAGCGTCTTGCCCTCTGCCGATAGCTTAAATACAAAAACAAAACAGCTTTTTTTAAATTAATCTGAACTTCAAAATGGTCTGGTGCTCATTTTCATCCTTAATCAAAAGCTTGTATACTTCGTCTGGTCCGGCTTTAAGTTTCAGTTTGTCGAATGCGATATTTACAACAGAACTTTTATCATCCTGAACATCAGCTTCATTAAAAGTTCCAACCTGAATATCGTCATCATCGAAACCTGAAGTAATTTTAATAGATTTTTGGCCAACAACGGTTTCAAGCTCCTTGAAAGTGATTGTTAACACATCCGATTTCTTAAAGCTATAAACAAAAGTGTTGTTTTTCAAGCTGGCATTTAAAGGCGAAGTATCGTTGTTTAATACGATAGTGTAGCTGCCGACCACTTGTCCGACCACAGATAGATTGATCGCACAGATTAACAGAAAGATCCAAAGCTTTTTCATATAAATTCAATGTAAGTGTTTGTATTGTAGTTGGTATTCATTGCCACCAAATTTAGAAATTATTTCAATTCTCACCAAACAGTAGGTTTTTTTTATCGCTTTATGATTCAGTAAGATGGAAGGCACGCCCTAGAAATGCTGACAATGGGCAAGAAGGCGTATTTATTTTAGCCTGAAGTTCATGTCGAAAAAGAGCCTATTTAATGAACGCCAAGACTTTTTTAAACGCATCTCTTTTTGAGTCTTTTAAAAGCTCATATAAACACATCTCCACATTGGTGATGCCGGCTCCTTTTTCTCTCAGTTTATTTAAGGCTATATCTATGCTGGATTTTTTTCGGGATGAGATACAATCAGCAACAACTTCCACATAAAACTTTTTAGCCATTAAGGCCATAACTGTTTGATAAACACATATATGTGCTTCTATTCCGCAAACCAGCCAATTTTTTTTGTCTAATCTTATGATTTCATTTTCCACTTCTTTCTCCGCTAAAGCATTAAAAAATTGTTTTTCAATAGGACTTTGATTGGTTAAAAGTTTCGATAACTCCGTTACCGTCTTTCCCAGTCCCTCGGGATATTGTTCAAGCCATAAAATAGGTATTCCCAGTACTTGACAGCCTTGAATTAGTTTTTCAATATTCGCTATAAGTGTCTCACTTTCAGCTACCATTCTGGCAAGTTTTCCTTGCACATCTACCAGGATTAGTCCTGTGTCTTTATCGTTTATCATCGTTTATAAATTTTAAGTAATGGGAAGTATATGCTTTGCGGCGGACTTTTGAAGACAAATTTGTCTGACTGCACTGATTTATATTTGGAGCTAAAATACTCATTTTCATAACGTAGCCCGCCATAAAGTATTTGCAATGTTGAATTAAATCCCTTTGGGATAGTGCTCTACTATGCAGTAAAGGTAAGGTTTTTAATACATGCGTATCCTACAGAATTATTCATTTTTAAAGGCTGTTTTATGCGAGAAAAAAAATCCTTTACGATTATTGAACTGAACTGGACATACCAGCCATTGTGTGCTACTTAAACCGGAGCAACTTGTGCCACTCATGCCGGAGTATATCGGCCCTCAAAAAGAGGAACTGGGAGGAAACAAGCAAACCTAACCAAAACACATGGATTTTGCCCTTGAGAAAAATAGTCATGCGCAAAAAACAAGCAAAACTGGCTAAAGCCACGTAACCCACCTTTGGAAAACGCCACATTAAACAAGCAAACCCTTTTCTAAGTGCTTACTAATGCGGGATGTAGCCTGCCTGGCATGCCTTGGCAGATAGGTTCAACATTTATACTGAGCAAGCCGAAGTAGGGAGGCCGTCAAAAAACATAGATTTTTTACAATAGATTTACTGGGTGTAAAAAAAGTTTTTTTGTTAAAAGCTTTTTGACGACCCGCATAGAGTCCTATTTATTTTAGATAGTTTTTGATTTACCATCCAAAAGCGACAATTTGATTACTTTCATTGAATTGTAGGTCAAAACATGGGGTTAAATCAACAACTTTTCCATCTTTTGATTCAAGTATTATATCATAACTCAAGTCTCCATATTCCAAAATGTGTTTTAATTTGTAGTCTGAAAATTCATTTTGCATGTCCTTAACCCACATTTTGAACCTTCGTTCTCTTTCTTTACTAGCAATATGTTTGTTGCAAAAATCATCAATGTGCTTGTCATCGGTCAAAATTAGTTTTACCAATTGATGTATGATTTCAAGTTGTTTATTGGTAATATCTGTACTGCCGTGTTTTATACTATTCATTTTAGGTACAACGGGCGTATAGTTTTCCTTAAAAAGTAATTGCTCTATTTCCCACGCAACAATTTGCGTGTCGTACCTTAATTGATTGGTCATGTATATGATTACGGTATTTTCTTCAGGAAGTTGAATGAAATCAGCATAAAAAACACCATTTGAGCCATTGTGTGCTATAATTTTCGTATTTCTATCGCTATTCATTATGGTCCATCCGTATGCATAGTACGAATCTCCTGATTCATGTTCTTTTACGTGGGGAAAAGTGAGTTGCTCATAAGATTTTTTGGAAATAATTTTATTTTCTTTTAAGGCATTGTACCATGAATATAAATCGGAAGGATTGGAAAGTATTCCGCCGTTTCCTTTTAAATGCCATGAAATTGGATTTGAATCTGCCTTCCATTTCATAAGATGAGTTCCCCAATCTTCCCCACATTTATAGCCGTGGGCCATTTGAGTGGTATCCCATTTAGGGTAAAGGTAACCCGTATGTTTCATACCTGCTTTTTGAAAAAGATGTTCCTGCAAATAGGTTTCGTAATCTGTCTGCGTAACTTTTTCAATGATCATCGCTAATAAACTGTAACCTACGTTGGAGTAACTAAATTGTTTTCCCGGTTCAAAATCTAAAGGTGAATTATAAACTTCACTTAAAAACTTCTCTTTTGAGATGGGAACAAAATCTACTCCGTAACCCAGATTTCCCATTATACCTGAAGTGTGTGTAAGTAATTGATCAATTGTAATGTTTTGTTTGTCCTTCGGCACATTTTCAAGAAATTTGTAAATAGAATCGTTTACCGATAATTTATTTTCTTCTTGTAATTTTAGAATAGCGGTTGCTGTAAATTGCTTTGTTAATGAACCTGTTGTGAAAATGGTTTCTTCAGTTACGGGAAGTTTCTCAGCTTTGTTTCTTAATCCAACGCCATCAGTGTAGAGTATTTCTCCATCTTTGGCGACCAAAACGCTTGCTGAAAGCCCGTTTTTATTACACGCGTCAAGGTAGGATTGGAGTCTTTTTTTCAACGGGTTCTCTGTACCTTTTGAGTTGGTTTTGTTTTTGCAAGAATCACAAAGCGTTAAAATTATCACTAGTATTGAAATGTATCTTTTCATTGTCTTTTTGCATAGTTTTCATTTCCCTTAAATCAGGGCTAAATGAAAACCAATGTTGTGGTTAGCTTTTCTTTTTCAATATTTTAACTATTCGGTTGTACATTATTTCAGACATGTTCCAATTATAGCCGTCAAAGTTTACGGTGTTTGTAAATTGAATCACGACAGCGTCAATATCCTTATGATATTTAGCGATAGTTTGGTATCCCGGTATCAAGCCTGTATGCTCATACTTATAAATGGAAGAATAGATTTCTTGCTCCTTTTTATCTCTAAAAACAGAACCGTCATTTAATGCCCGTATGAATTTGCTCAAATCTTCTGCTGTCGCAAGTATGGAACCCACATTGTCTGTTTTTAAATCCGCATCATAGCCTACATAGTAACCACTCATCACATCATCTATGTTTACATCTTTAATTGAGCCAAAAGTATGGTTTAAGTTCAATGGGTTTAAAATTTTTTCTTGAATGTATTGGAAAGTACTGTAGCCAAGAACTCTGTTTATTATTCTATTTAACAACAAATAATTTGTGTTGGAATATTTATACTTTTTGTCGGGTTTAAAGTTGGCAGGTTTGTCCAATACTAAAGCAAGTTGTTCATCAGCAGTTTCTTTGGGGTGTACCCAATAATCAGGAGTGCGAACATAATCCGGAATACCACTTCTATGTTTAACCAACATACGCAAAGTGATTTTATCAGCATATTCTATTCTGTCTTTCAATTCGGGTAAATAATCTGTAAGCGTTTTGTCTAATGATAATTTTCCATCGGAAACCAATTTTGCAACGGCTACCGCCTTGTACAATTTGCTAACACTGGCAATTTTAAATAAGGCATTAGGGTCGGCTGGAATTTTGTTTTCTCTGTTTTTATAGCCCGAAGTATAAAATTCGGATTGGTTGCCTTTTTTGTTTATACAAACAATGATACCATCAAATCCGTAATCGGCAGCTTTATTAACTTGTTCCTGAACGGTATCTGGAAGTGGCTTTACCCAAGCGGTTACAATAGGCCACGGAACAAAATACAAAGAGATTCCTGTTCCTAAGAACAATAAAATTTTAGCGATCATTTTTATTTTATTTTTTGTCATATTTTATTGGGCTTCAGGGTGTTTTAGCATTTCAAGAAATTTCTTTTTTTCAATCTTTCCCAGAGCGTAGTCAAGTACTTTTCCTCGGGAATCAAGAATAATTGTTGTTGGTGTTGCCCCAAACTTGAAAAACTTTACTAGTTCATAAGTATTTGGGTTGTCAATATCAATCATTACTGGTGTAACTTGCGAATGGATGACCTTTTCGACTTCATTATCAGCAAAAACTTCACGTTTCATAATTCGGCAAGGCACACACCATTTTCCTGTAAAAAACAGAAGTGTGTTCTTTCCGGAATTATTAGTAAGTTCTTGAGTCGAAATAATGTTACGGACCCACTTAATATCATTAGAAGGCACATAAAATGAATACCACGCATAAACAAGAGAAACCACAAGAAAAGTGAGCCAAAACCATCGCCAAAATGGATGAGATTTTTTTCTGGCAATTTTTTGAGATGAATTATCTATTTGTTTCATTTAAGTTATCAGTTTTTGTTATTCAATTCAAAATTCAGTAATATTATTTAATCAGTTTAATTTTAGTTGCTCAATTGTTGTTTTTTGGTGATGAATTGTTGTTAAATTAGCCACAACGTATTTGTTGATAGGTGATTATATTTTACTTATATTTTTACATCCACAGGAATATATCCACCCAAATGGGTGATTTATGTTTATATCGTCTAGTCATCATCAAAAAAATTGTTGTCGAATGGATTGCTGAATTTGGCAAAATCTTTTTATGATACATGGGTGTATATCTCGGTTATTTTTGAGCTTTCATGCCCTAATAATTCCTGAATAAAACGTAAGTCCATCCCTTGCTCCAAATTGTGGGTTGCAAAACTGTGTCGCAAAATAGGAGGATAAACTCGTTTTATTATTTTTGCCTTAACTGCGGCCTTTCTTGTTACAGTGTAAATACTTGTTGCACTGTACGGCTTGTCGCGGTTCACTTCAAACAGGTAAATGGTCTTGGTTTTTTCAGTATAACGTTTTTGATCTAATGTATCGCAATAGGCTTGCGGAATGATTACTTGGGGCTTTGCATCCGGTTTCTTTTTCGTAACCTCCTTGTGCTCACCTGAATCATTCTTTTTCGAAGCGGAATAATCTAGCCAGGTCACATCTGTCATGGTCTCAAAAACTTCATTCAAATTAAATCCTTCACGGGGATTATACCAAAAACCCTGACTTTGATTCCATGCAGCTTTTTTAATAGATTTTATCCTGGTAATAAGCTCAAAATCTTTCTCAAAACGCAGGCTTACCACCGGATTATCGCGGTGGAATTCAAAGGCCAATGTAATAGAAGGCATTCCCATTAAAGGCGTTGTTTTAAGGCACCAACAAAAATAGTAAATTATTTAAGTGGCTCAAAAAAATAAATTTCCCTAAAATTTTTGCATGTAATCTCAGCAAATAGTGCTATTTTTGGGCTTCAAAAAAGTATCACCAATTAACAGTTGTATTATGAATTTACACGAGTTTCAGGGGAAGCAAATATTAAGCGGATATGGCGTTTCCGTTCCATTGGGTATTGTGGCTGATTCACCGGCCAAAGCTATTGAAGCAGCCAAAGAGATACAGAAAAAAACAGGATCGGATCGTTGGGCTGTAAAAGCACAGATCCACGCAGGTGGTCGCGGTAAGGGCGGCGGAGTAAAAATTGCCAAATCACTCGAAGAGGTAGAGCAATTTGCAGATGAAATACTGGGTATGATGCTGGTTACACCGCAAACAAGCGCCGAAGGTAAGCTGGTGCGTCGCTTGCTAATCGAACAAAATATTTATTATCCAGGCCCGGCCAAAGTAGAAGAATATTACGTGAGTATCTTGCTCAACAGAGCTACCGGACGTAATATGATTATGTATTCGCCCAGGGGCGGAATGGACATAGAAAAAGTAGCTGAGGAAACACCTGAACAAATTTTTCATGAAGAAATTGATCCAAAAGTTGGATTACAGGCTTTCCAGGCGCGACAAATAGCCTTTAACCTGGGTTTGAGTGGTACTTCTTTTAAAGAAATGCAGAAATTCATCCGGGCACTTTATAATGCATACGAAGGCAGTGATGCCAGCTTATTTGAAATTAATCCGGTGATAAAAGCTGCTGACGACCGCGTGTATGCTGCTGATGCTAAGGTTTCTATCGACAATAACTCACTTTTCCGCCATGGCGAAATTGCCGAGATGCGCGACCTGAATGAAGAAGACCCAATTGAAGTGGAAGCAAGTCGTTTTGACCTGAACTATGTTAAACTCGACGGAAATGTGGGTTGCATGGTAAATGGTGCCGGACTGGCTATGGCTACCATGGATTTGATTAAGATGTACGGTGGAGAGCCAGCTAACTTCCTGGACGTGGGCGGCACCGCAAACGCCAAAAGGGTAGAGGAGGCTTTCCGGATTATTTTGAAAGATCCCAATGTGAAAGCGATTCTTGTAAATATCTTTGGAGGTATTGTGCGCTGCGACCGTGTGGCACAGGGTATTGTAGATGCTTATCAGAATATTGGTGAAATTAATGTGCCGATTATTGTTCGTTTGCAAGGTACAAATGCAAAAGAAGGAAAAGAACTTATTGACCAATCAGGACTTAAAGTGTTTTCTGCCATTAAGTTAGAAGACGCTGCCAGTTTGGTAAACGAAGTTTTGAATTAGATTAGTCGGTTTAGATATAGCCTCTTATTTTATACCAGACTATAGCAGCCCATTCTCGGAGCACAGCAATCTCATATTGCAAATAGCTCCACATATTATACCGAAAGCCTGGATTAGCATCCGGGCTTTTTGCTATTTTACCTTTATCATTTTTAAGAAACAAAAGTGACTCATCGAATGATTGCTCAACGGTTGCTTTTCCGGAAACGCTTTTAAACCCGACTTTCTCGAAAGTTTTAATGCTTCTATACAAATGTACAGGAGAGCTAACTAACTGAATAGGAGTTGTAACAGGAATCATTTGTGCGATATTACGGGCCTGAGTGTAAGTGCTGGAACCTTTCGTTTCAGAAAATATACGCTGCTTATGGACTCCTCTCACCATCAATTCGTCAATCATACGACTGTGATCGCTTGTCTCAAAGTCAATAGAATCAGCTGGCAGCGCAACAATAAGTTTGGAATTTGGGTATTGTTTGGCCAGTTCAGCAGCAAAATAACAACGAATAAGTCCCTGCTCACTAGGGATTCCTCCAGCACCCATCACAATAATATAAGCTGGAATATTTGTTTGACTAATGGTTTTGTTACCCGTCCAATGATAGGCGAAATAAGGATAATCAGTAAAACTGAGGGCGATCATAATAAGCGCGAAAAGCCCTGTTATACTGATAAAAATTCGTATAGCTTTTAGAAACAACCTGGCTATTTTCTTCATGATTTAGCTGAATTGTTTGCAAACTTAATGTTTTTTGTAAGTCAGGGTGCGACTAATCCGGCGATGCTGAAGAAGTCGCCCCCTGACTGGTTCGTGTATAATACAACGAAGTCAGAGCGCGACTGTTTATCGTCGCCACATAGTCGTACCCTGACTGTACAATATTGCAAGTCAGGGTGCGACTGATAAGGCGATGCTGAAGAAGTCGCCCCCTGACTAGTTCGTTTATAATACAACAAAGTCAGAGCGCGACTGTTTAACGTCGCCACATAGTCGCACCCTGACTAATACTTCGACCCGCACCCTGACTGTTCTATGTTGCAAGTCAGGGTGCGACTAATCCGGCGATGCTGAAGAAGTCGCCCCCTGACTAGTTCGTTTATAATACAACAAAGTCAGAGCGCGACTGTTTAACGTCGCCACATAGTCGCACCCTGACTAATACTTCGACCCGCACCCTGACTGTTCTATGTTGCAAGTCAGGGTGCGACTAATCCGGCGATGCTGAAGAAGTCGCCCCCTGACTGGTTCGTGTATAATACAACGAAGTCAGAGCGCGACTGTTTAACGTCGCCACATAGTCGCACCCTGACTGTACAATATTGCAAGTCAGGGTGCGACTGATAAGGCGATGCTGAAGAAGTCGCCCCCTGACTGGTTCGTGTATAATACAACAAAGTCAGAGCGCGACTGTTTAACGTCGCCACATAGTCGCACCCTGACTAGCACTTCGGCTCGCCCCTTGACTGTGCTATATTGCAAGTCAGGGTACGACTAATCCGGCGATGCTGAAGAAGTCGCCCCCTGACTGGTTCGTGTATAATACAACAAAGCCAGAGCGCGACTGTTTATCGTCGCCACATAGTCGCACCCTGACTAGCACTTCGACCCGCACCCTGACTAATACTTCGGCCTGCACCCTGACCGGCACCCTACCTCAAACTATTCTGATTTAAGTTCAATAATACTGGAGAGCGACATAGGAATAGTTTGACCTTGTTGCTCCATTTCCATGTCCAGTTTTTGCATTGTAGTACTACTTTCGAGCCAGCCGGTCTTGGTGTTGACTTCGGCTTTTCCGGTGATTGTGCCACTCAATTTGGCTGAATTGCCATTCATTTCGGTTCCGCTGATGGCTCCATCATAGCTGATAAGAGCCTTGTTGCCTTTGACATCGGTGAGGGTGTAGATGGAGCTGACTGTGAAGTCGCTGTTGGGATCAGGTTTTGTACTCACTTCCCAGCTTTCGCCAACGGATATTTCGTGATCAGGGAAAACTACCAGCATACCCATTTCAAAACCTGATACACTGCTGCTTCCCATAACTTCGGCACTGTTGTTTTCTACGGGATTTCCGTATTTGTCGATGGTCGAACTAACTTTATTTTCCATGGCTTTCTGAAACTGGCCGGCGATTTGTTGCGCCATCATATTGTCTTTTGAGGCTTCCGGATTATCAGAATCCCAGCTCATCTCCATACCCATTGCACTTTGATCGAAACGAATTCTGTCGTAAGTAATCTCAAATTCAATATTCCCCTCTTCAGAAATAGTAAATATCTCAGCCGTTTGATTGAGAATAACATTTTGTTTCAAAACCATACTTTGTCCTGCCATATTCATGGAGATATTTTGGGTGGTTTTGATTTCTAACTTGTAGGTGGCTCCCTGACTAAAAGCGTACTTCAGTCGGATAGATTTTTTGGGCATAAAAGCCATACTTGAAATCACAGCTAATAGTAAGGTGATTAAAAACAAGGATTGGAAAATTCTTTTTAATTTCATGGTTTGGCAATTTTTGATAATTTTAAAACTTAGGCTTGACGTATGTTCTTGTTTATTAATAGCTTATACTAAAACGGATCACCATTATCGGCTGTAGGACCAAAATCATCATTCATCTTAGAACTAACAGTGCGGGTATTTTGCATCTCGAAACCTGTGTTAGGACTCAACTCCTGTTGCTGGTCAAAGTTTTCAGGTTCTTCAAAACGTGCAAACTGACCATTAAATTTCAGGTTGACATCACCCAGTTTACCGTTTCTGTGTTTGGCAATATTGATCATGGCCAAACCTTGTACTGAGTTACCTTCACCATCGTCATTTATTCCGTAATATTCTGGTCTGTAGATAAATATAACCATATCGGCATCCTGCTCGATAGCGCCCGACTCACGCAAGTCAGAAAGGATTGGTTTTTTGGAACCGGGACGACTTTCCACATTACGGCTCAACTGCGAAAGAGCTAAAACAGGCACATCCAGCTCTTTAGCTAAGCTTTTTAGAGAACGTGAAATCTGACTAATTTCCTGTTCACGGTTTCCGCGATTATCGCCACCAGCTGTCATAAGTTGCAGATAATCAATAAAAATCATTTGAATGTCAAACTGTTGTTTTAGTCTTCTGCATTTAGCTCTGAGCTCAAAAATAGAAAGCTGTGGCGTGTCGTCTATATACATCTTCGCTTGTACCAGCGGATTAATCTTGGTGTTAAGCTGTTGCCACTCATACTCTTCCAGATCGCCCTTGCGTAATTTTTCTGCAGGTAGATAGGTTTCGCTGGAAATCAAACGTGTAACCAGCTGAACGGACGACATTTCGAGTGAGAAAAAAGCAATCGGTTTGTTAAATTCAACAGCGGCATTGCGTGCCAAATTAAGTGCCAAAGCTGTTTTACCCATACTCGGTCGGGCAGCCAAAATAATCAGGTCAGATTTTTGCCAGCCTTGCGTAATACGGTCTAAACCAGTATATCCCGAAGGAACCCCACGCATATTGGAATCACTGTCTTTAGCTTTTTCTATGTCTTCGATGGCTTTTTTTACCAATTCGGGCATGGCGCTAAAACTCCTTCTAAGATTGTTCTCACTTACTGAAAACAGACCGCTTTCGGCTTTATCCAATAAGTCGAAAACATCTGTGGTATCCTCGTATGCGTCTTTGATAATGTTAGAAGAAATTTGAATCAGCTCACGCTGAATGTGCTTTTGAATCAAAATTCGTGCATGAAACTCAATATTGGCTGCCGAAACCACGCGGTTAGTGAGCTGTGAAATAAAATAGGGACCGCCAACAATCTCCAGATCGCCCTGAAATTTTAACTCGTTGGTTACGGTCAAAATATCGATGGCTTCTGACTTTGAAAAAAGATTGAAAATAGCTGTGAAAATCTTCTGATGTGATTCTTTGTAGAAAACTTCCGGCTTCAAGATATCGATAATGGCATTTACGGCATCTTTCTCGAGCATCATCGCTCCTAATACAACCTCCTCTAATTCAATCGCCTGTGGAGGAACCCTGCCATGCTGCATCAAAATGTCATTTAGTTGATTGCCAGTAGCTTGTGAACTTTTTGTAGTGCGTTTATTGTTTTGATTCATTGGTCAAAAATACAAATTAGCTTGGTGCAAAAATGGTTTAGTACTATTTTTTGTCCTTAAAAATGTTCTAAAAAATAGATATGATTGTAACAGCGCGTTTTGTGGGCTATCTAATTTTTTGTTTCGAAGAAATTCACCAGCACATTGAGTGATGAAACATAGGATTTCAATTTTGAAAGCACATTTTCTCTGTTTTCATCCGGAGATGCTGTCAAATCTTTGATAAGCCAAGCCTCGTGCTTCAATGGTCTGTGTTTTTCGATTATAAAAGCACACAAAGCCTCCAAATCAATCTCGGTATTGATTACCGGAAAATAAAAATCAGCTGACTTTAGCAGCTCCCAAAAGTCAAACAGTTTTGAGCTGTCCAAGTGTGGCATAAATTCCTCAAGCAATGGGCGAAGTTGCGCATCTTTAAAGCTGATTAAAACCTTAGTTTTTGACCATAAATCTGCCAAAAACTCAAACCCGGCCTGCCATTGATCCGGGTATTCGCTACAGTCCCAGCTATGAAATTCCTGCTTTTTACCGTCGGTTACTAATGCGGTAATTGCCAGAAATTGTGGTGTATAAGGCTTGGTGTTTTCGTGCTCGGGAATGGCCGGCTGCTTGTAAAGCACCTTAATAAAACTGCGCTTAGATGTTGAAATATTAGCTTCTAAAAACGCGAATTTTTCGGGGTTCAGGTGATAAGTTTGTGCTTGCAGCGCCTTATCCTGCGCTAAAATTTCGGTAGTAATTTGTTCTTTTGGAAGCTGACTTACGTTTTCTATACCGCTGTGGTACAGTTCAAAACGTTTGTTGGGCGGAATAGCATCGATATAGAGCAGGCTGTTCGTTGGTACTTTTTTCCAACAATGTCCTCTAAAATCGCAGGGATAAGGATAATTGCATTGAACACCGATTTTTATATCAGGAGAATTTTTAAGCAGCAAAGTTTCCTTTGCAGCTTCAATTTGGCTGTTGGTTTGTTCAAGATGGGCTTCAGCCTCTAGCATTACCGATTGGCCGATAAATAATTTATCCAGCTCAAGTTGGCTGCCCAAAAGGTAATCTTTATCAATATACATCAACTCAAAATCAGATAGTTCGAGTTGATTTCCCTTCAAAACGTAATATTGCAAAAAGGCATCCTGCATAAAAGTTTCGGACAATTTGAGCGAGCTTTTTACTTCTATTGCCCGCCATTTTTGGTCTTCACGCACCAAAATGTCCAGCATGATAAGTACCTCATTGTGCTGAAAAACACCTTCGTAAATCACGTCTACATCAGGATTTTGAAGTGCTTCTAAAGTTTCTACCCGACGTTTCTGATATTGGGAGGGCGATCCCGGTGTCATATCAATTCCGCCCGGAAACAAATCGCGTGCTAAAACACCCACGGCAGTGCCTCTGCGAAATTTCGCCAGTTGTGAAGCGAGCATTTTATCACGCAAAAAAGGACGTTTCTTATGTAGGTAAAGCGATTTTTGACATTGAAGGCTTCTTATATAGGTAGATTTTGAAAGCAGGTGCTTGGCCATTTAATTTCGGGATTAAGGTGTAAAAATTATGTTTTCTTCACTGATCAGTGGCTCATTCAGGTACCTGCGCATCAATTGTGCAACGGCCAGCACATCTTTTTGGCAATATTCTTTAATGCGCTCTAAGTCATTTTGTTGCCAATAAACTTCGCCTACCATGCTGCCGTCGATATCGTCTTTTGGCGTTGGGATATCGAAAATGGCGGTCAATAAATCGAGCGAGGTATAGTTTTTATAATCTCCGAATTTCCACAGTTCCATGGTGTCTAAATGCCTGATTTCCCATGGCTTTTTGCCGGCGATCTGTAAAGGCACCGGTAAGTCGATGCCATTGATGATCATCCGCCTTGCGATATACGGAAAATCGAACTCCTTGCCGTTGTGGGCGCACAACATGCTATCGGGATAATTGTAGTAGCGGTTCAGTAATTCGGCAAATTCCTGAAGAAGGACTTTCTCATCATCGCCATAAAACGACTTGATGCGAAATTCGCTCCCGTTGAGAAATCCCACTGAAATCACGATTATTTTACCAAATTCAGCGTAAATAGCCGCTCTTGGGTAAAGTTCTTCGGCAGTTTCTGTCTCTGATTTTCTAATTTTTAAAGACTTCTTTTCCCAAAGCTTTTTCATACGATCGGATAATTCATCATAGTTAGCATGTTTGGAAACTGTCTCGATATCAAGGAATAACACCTTTGAAAATGGTATATTATAAAGCATAAGGCAAGTTATTTGTGAAGGCGATTTAAGTTTTCGTTATTTTAGCCAAAGTTAATCAGACCAATGATGTTATGCAAATAAGATGGATTACTTTTCTGCTTTTAGGCTTAATATATGTTTCTTCCTGCAAAAAAGAAGCTGAAAATAAACATCCAGTTGTTACTTTTATAAGACCATTGGGTGATACCCCTTTGTTTAGCAGAATTATGGATACTGTGGTTTTTCGGGTGAGCGATGACAAAATGGTTCATAGCGTTAGCATCAGCTTTGTGAATGAAGACCTGATTTCACTCACTCCTCCGTTTACTTTGAATATTCATAGCAAAGATACTGTTATTGAGCGTATTATAAAGTTAGGTTCTTTAGATGTAGAGAGGGGTTATATATTGATTCGGGCGAATGATGAATCCCAGACAAAACTGAAATACCAGCCGGTTGTTTTTACCGATAGACAGCCACCTGGAGAGAAGGTCGTTTTTGGATTTAAAGAAAGTCGTCAAACACAAATCGCAATTTTTGAACCTTTAACAGGCCAGGTGACGAATATGCAAAGCTTTGATTATGAGGTAGAAAAATTAGAAGGAAATATTCAAAGTGATTTTATTTTATCCTGGCCCAAAAGCAAACGTTTTGTGGAGGTGCGTGCGGTTAGAGAAGCAGCAACTGTCTGGCGTGCAGAGGCTGGATTTCCGCAAGCCGAATACGTAGATTATTTTTTACTGAACGACAAACTGCTTTTGGCTGATCGCAATGGAAACCTGAAGCTTCATCATTTCTATACTGGGAATGTGCAACTTAACGCCCGAGTGGAAGCCTCAAAATTAATTTCGGCAGTAAGTTTTGACTACCAATACCTGTATGCAGCCACAAAAGATTTACAAAGCGGGAAACACTGGTTGATGCTCTTTTATAGGGCAAGTGGTGTGCTGTTTAAACAGATTGAAATGCCCATTGAAGCCCAAGATATGCTTCCGGCTTCTGATAGCGGTGGTGTTTTTTTATTGGCTTCAAACGAAAATGGGTCTACGCAGATTTTTAGTTTTGATGTTAAAACAGACCTAATTGAACTGAAATCAACCCTCTCTGATTTTGAGTTTATTCCGCCCGCTGCTACCCAAAATGGACTTGTTTTTCTGCGGAATAGAAAGCAGATAATTAGTTGGTCGTCAAGTAATTCAGAGCGTAGAATTATGGCGCTTGGCACCGAAATTAAAGGCATGGCTACTTCTGCTGAAATTATGGATAGGGTTTATTATATCGACCGTTACTTTGTAGATTTTACCAATAGTGGCAACCTAGGTGGATTAGCTGCCGGAAATGATCTCCATGTGATAGCACTGATCAAAGAATGAAAACTACAGAAAATCAAAATATTACAAACAGGAAACTCGTAACCACAGCCGATGGTAGCCCAAGTATTTCGGACGGTAGGACGGGAGAAACATTTCATTCTATTAATGGCGCAATTACTGAATCGCAATTGGTGTTTATCAACAACGGCTTGGAATTTTTTAAAACCAAAAACGACTCACAAGGAATTGCCGTGCTCGAAATTGGCTTTGGCACAGGCCTGAATACCTGGCTAAGCCTCTTGAAATCAATTGAATGGAAACAGAAAATTGATTATACCGCCTTGGAGGCTTTTCCGTTGGATATTGCGCTGGCAGAAAAACTGACTTATACCGCAAGCGTTGAAAAACAGCTTGATAAACAAGAATTTATGGCCTTGCACCTTTCGGAATGGGGAAAGCCTGTGCAGCTTGATGAATATTTCAAGCTTACTAAAATTCATCAGGATTTGCGCCAATTTGATGTAAAGACTGACCGTTTTGATGTCATCTATTTTGATGCTTTTAGCCCAAATGTGCAGCCGGAACTTTGGACGGAGGAAATTTTTTCAAGACTTTTTCGTAGCCTGAAAAGCGGTGGAGTTTTGGTGACTTACAGTGCGCGTGGTGTTGTAAAAAACGCTTTAAGGTCAGTCGGATTTTCAGTAAAACGTCTTCCCGGTCCGCCCGGAAAAAGACATGTTATCAGGGCGTTTCGCTAAAATAATTGTAGTTTCTCTATATTTTTTTTTAATTTCATACTTTATAACAAAAATTTTATTAATATTGTACTATTAAAATAACAAGACAAATGCCTAGCGGATTCCTCAGACAGATTGCTAAAGATAATAATAGTAGAATGGACTTCAATATTTCAGTTAAGGGTTTCTTGTTAGTGAGTTATTATTACTCACTTTCCCTAAACTTGCTTTTTTACACAAAATATCAACCTTATTGCGATACCAAATATATTTTTAAAATTGGGAAGAATAAATTTGATAAACTTTGCCACTTCCGAAATGCAGGTTGGCGTGAAGTGGCTTTTTATGAATTTAATACTAATAACTTGCACAATATTTAAAATTTTAATATTTATTACAAAATTAAAAAACATGAAAAAAGGATTTATTTTTCTAGCTGTATTGGGCATGTTTATTTTCGCATCACCCAAAATTGCAGATGCAGCTGAGCAACCATGTCATACTGGAGTTATGACTTGCCCTGATGGTTCAGAACATACTGTTTTCTATTGCGGAGCTGGAGACTGGTGGGCATGGGCAGATATATTATGTGATGTACAAATTAGTTAAAGTTTACATCAATTAACTAACAAATGGACGGTGGTATTTTATCTGTCCGTTTGTTAGTTGCATTTTTTTTCTTTTTCAAAGACTTTTTAAATAGAACAAGATGTGTAATTTCATGAACAAATTAATACTCGTTCGTTATATAGGTTTCCTGTTTCTATCTGTAATATTTTCACCCTCATTTGCCCAGACCGTATTTCATTTTCCTAAAGAAAACATTGAATTAGTTGAACATATCGTGACCTATTCTTTGGAATTTCAGGAAGATTCTATGTATCAAAACTTTAAACGGCAAGAGGATATGCTGCTCTTTATTGGCCCAACGGTAAGCAGATTTGTAAGTTATAATTATTTTATAGGCGATAGCATGGCACGCACGGCTACTTCACAAGAAGATTTTCAAAGAATAGCTTCTGACAAATCAAATCCTTTACCCGTAGTAAGGTTGCGCTATGAGATTTTCAAAAACTTTCCGAAAGGCAAAGAAACATTTATTGATAATGTTTTAGGAAGTGGTATGTTTAAATTTGAGGAGGATCTTGGCCTATTCAAATGGGAATTGCTCGATGAAACTGCAACTATTTCCGGCTATAATGCCCAAAAAGCCACTACCGAATTTGGAGGTAGAAAATGGGTTGCCTGGTTTAGTACTGAGATACCGTATAACGACGGACCCTATAAATTCAATGGTTTACCCGGGCTAATTGTTAAGATTTACGACACGCGCTTGCATTACGCATTCGAGTTAATATCCATTAAGAAACCAGGATATGATCTTTTTATAGAATTTCCGGAATTAGATTATATTGAGTGTTCAAAAAAAGAGTATTTCAGGGCAAAGGATGCCATGCGCGACAACATAATTACCCATGCAAAAACAGCCGGTCTCAATAGCGAGGTACAGCAGAAGGTTGCCAAATTGATGCAGCAACGTAACAATCCTATTGAATTAAGTAGGAAATAATTAGTGAATGAATGAGATCATTCTTTCTATTTTTCGTTTTTTATTTTTTATTAAATAACATTTTCGGTCAAATTATACTGAGCGGGAAAATTATAAACAGCCATGAAGAATCCATACCATATATCAATATTCTGATTTATGAATTGGATGAATCAGTTGTTATTGGTTTTGGAGTTTCCGACTTGGATGGGCAGTTTTCAATTGAACTAACCACTAGTGCAGACAGTTTGCGCATAGAAACCAGTGCCATACATTACAAAAAGGAAACGCAAGAAATCGCCAATCACACACAGGAAATACCTTTTGTTTTAGAAGTTGACGAAAAGACCCTAGAAACATTTACTTTAAGGGCTTCTCCAATCTTACGTAGAGGAGATACTTTGAGCTTTTTGGTAGATGCATTTACAGCAAAAAATGACCGATCAATTGCTGAAGTTTTGCGCAGAATGCCGGGAATTGAAGTTGAAACAAACGGTCAAATACTTTATCAGGGACTACCAATACAGAAATTTTATATCGAAGGTCTCGATTTGATGGATGGGCGTTATACGATGGTAAGCAATAATTTACCGCATCAATCGGTGGCCACAATTGAAGTATATGAAAATCATCAACCTGTTCGAATCCTTGAAGAAAAAGTAGCTTCACAACAGGCATCACTGAATTTAAAATTAAATCAGGATGTTACCACCACCGGAAAAGCAAGTGTAGGGACAGGATTCACGCCCTTTTTATGGGATGTAAATATTACACCAATGACCTTTACACGTAAGTTTCAATTTGTTGCATCCTATCAAACAAATAATATTGGGAAAGACGCATCATCACAACTTACAAGTCACTTGCCTGATGAGTTCCGAAAAAGCCTGAATCATCCGAACGAAACACCTGAATTGTTAAATATTCAAACATTGAATCCTCCTAATGATTTTGACCCTACACGATACCTGAACAATAATATCCATTTATTGAATCTCAATGCACTCACAAAGTTGAACAACAATTTGCAGCTGCGTTCAAATTTACACTTTATTACTGATTTTCAACAAGAGCGAGCAACTGCTTCACATACGATATTTACACCTAAAGACACGGTTACTTTTAACGAAAACTTTAATAATGAGTACACTAGTAACTATTTGCAAGCTGTTTTTACATTAAGCAGAAATGTGAAGTCGAATTTTTTGGATAATAAACTAAGTTTTAAATCAAACTGGAATAGAAGTTTTGGGTTGTTGATCAATAATAGTGAACAAATCTCTCAAGAACTAAAATCACCAGCGAAAAGTATTTCAAATGATTTGCACTCAATTTATCCTCTTGGCAAAAAGCTCATTGAGATTAGGTCATATATTTCTTATGACGAAAACCCGAATCAACTTCAAATCAATCCCGGGGTTTTCCCCAATATCTTAAATAATGAAATTGCTTACGAAAACAGCCTTCAATCCATTGAATTGAACAGGTTTTTTACGGAAAATTCTATCGGAGTGGTTTACACATTTAAAGGTATTGTTATTAGTCCAAAGGCTGGTTTTATAATAAGACAACAAACACTGAAATCGATAATACGGGTTGATGACTTTCAAGTATCCTCAAGTTTTGAAAATGATCAAAATATCTTTAATTCACAAGCCTATTTGCAAACTGAAATACAATACCGAAAAAAAGCACTTACCATCAATTTTAATTTACCGCTTATATATCAAACCTTGACAATCGATGATCAAATTAATAATCTAGGTCAGCACTTAAACCGTGCTTTTTTAAAACCTCGTCTTTTTGTCAATTACAAATTGAAAGGCTTTTGGGAAACCTCAGCTTCATGGAGCTATTCAAACAGATTTGGAGATTTAGATGGAGTTTATTATGGTTTTCTCCTCAGAACATATCGAAATTTAAGTCAAAATAATGCACCTATAGCTATCAATTCAAAAAACAATTTAGGCGTTCAATTGAAGTATTCTAACGCGATTACATCTTTCTTCCATTCATCGAGTTTCTTATACGTCAAATTTCGAAGCAACCTACTCTATAACAGCATAATTAATGAGTTTGGAGCTTCAGTAATTAAGGCAATAGAATATCCAAATCAGGGGCAATATTTCAGTTTTCAAGCAAATACAAGTAAATATTATTCAGCTATACGCTCGACATTTAGTTTACGCTTGGGTGCAAGCCAACAGGAAGGAATGGTTTTGATGAATACTGAAATCTTTAAAAGCATCAATCGCTTTTATCAATTTAGTCCTCATGTTTTATACCACTTTAAAAATTGGTTCAACATTGATTATGGTTTGAATTTACAATATTTTGAAAATGTAATAGCAGATAATCAAGATGTTAACACGAAAATGTTAACTCAAAAGGTGAACCTATTTGTGTATCCAAGATCGAATCAAATGTTGAGTTTGGCTGTTGATTATCACGAATACAAAGGAAAGCAGGACTATTTTCTGGATATTGTATATCGATATACCTTTAGCAAACGCAAAATTGATTTAGAAATGAAATACTTGAATATTCTTAACACAAAAAACTATACTACCTATCAGGCTTTCACAAACTCAATACTGGAATCGACATACGAATTGAACCCAAGCCGCTTCCTTATTTCAATAAATTTTACTTTTTGAAGTTCGACTAATCAAATAGAGACAAGTATAATAGTCTAAAAAACACCTAAAGATCAGTAGGTTTTACAGCTCACGCCTTCCCGGACCTCCTGGCAAAAGACATGTTATCAGGGCATTGAAGTTGTAAACAACTAATTACTTGATCTCAAATTTCAAATAATTATACGGAGGCATACTATAATATTTCACCTTTTGCACACGCGCCCACGAAGGACCTTTATGACACCATAATATAAACTCATCGAGCGCGGCTTCGTCACCTTCTGCTTCAATAATAACACTGCCACGGGGCGTATTTTTTACGAATCCGTTGAGCTGTAATTCCTGCGCTTTTTTTTGAGCATAATACCGGAAACCAACACCCTGCACTCGTCCAAAAACCTCTATACTTACCGCTTTGATCATTTGGTTTTACGGTGTTAAACGTCTCATCATTAATGCATTGATGGATTTGAATAATTCATCTGGCTCTAAAGCCCTCCAATTAAATTCATCGAATTTACCACCAAATCCCAAGTAATAATCTAAATGACCCTCGACAAATTCATTCACGACGTGGTCTCTGAAATTTAAGCAAACAATCCAGCCATCGTCAATATTGTCAAACCATTCCTGGTAATAATCATCGCTATCGACATGAAAATTCAGGATGTTTTCGCCAATCAAAATAAAATGGATTATTCCTTTGTCAATCATATCTTCAATCACATTGCGGTACAAAAACATGATGTCGTTATAGAGCAAGTCGTTCCATTCGCCAATTAACTCAATCACAGCATATCGTAGCTTGTAATCGGCTTGTAGTACTTTCAGGTAAAGTGTGGCAGATCCAAACTCATCCCACTGGGGATGAATAAGATAGTTGTAGACAGCATGAGTGCAATTAGTCTCGCTATAGGTTTGACCGTGAAAAGGAGAATTAAAATCCTCAGCGGCAATATAATGGTGACGCCAATTATAAAAAGGTTCCAGTTCGTGCATAGTTAAATCAAGTTTCGTGTTAGATAATAGCCTCCACCACATAACAGTATGCCTAAAACATTGTTCAGTATCAAATTGATAAAGAACAGCTTAAAAGCCTGTTGATTAAGCAAAGAAAAACTGTCATACGCAAAGGCCGAAAAAGTAGTAAAGCTGCCCAATAATCCCACAAAAATAAACAACCGCAAGGCAGGAGAAACGGTAGATTTATCAATGTAGCCCCACAAAAGTCCGATAGCCAACGAACCGAAAAGGTTAACCAAAAGCGTACCCCAGGGCAGGTGTTTGTTTAGGTATTTGTCGGCAGTTTGATACACTAAAAACCTAAGAATAGTACCGAGACTACCGCCGGCAGCCAACAATAATAACTGATTTCCAAGGTTTTGCATCAGATGGCCAGTTTTATATCTTCTATTTTGTTTAAACCACTATAAAGCTCATCCATGTGTGGTTTATTTAGGAGTGTAATTTGATAGGTAAGGCTCGTGTAAGTACCTTTCTTGCTGTCTTTTCCATGTAAAAACTTATAAGGTATTTTCACTTGATGAAACAGGTTTTCTATATCATCTTTGATAATGATCACAGAACGCTCCAATGTTACAATAATTTTGATTTCGTAACTCACCGGAAACTCAATCTTTTCCTGCTTTCCATTTGGTAAACCGTCTGTAATATTTACTTTTTTTGACATATATTAAAAGTTATGTGTTAAACTGATGTTTCCCCAATTGTGTTTTTTTCCACCAATAAATTCCGGGCTGATGCGCGTCCATCGCAGGCTTAGGCCGGTATTTCTATAAAAAACAGAAAAACCCGCATTAAATTGTGTTGTTAGGTGATGAATCTGATCATAAGAAAACCGGTGTGGGCTGCTTTTGTTCAGCATTCCGCCATTTAGCGTGGCATCGTATGCCACAAAATGGAAAGCCGGCTCCAGAAAAAACCAATAGCTTATTGATTTATCGAAGCGTGGGATTAATCCAATAGTTGATGAAGAAATATTGTTGCTAAAGCTGCGGAAATTCCCGGCTCTTAGCTGAGCTGAAGCTCCCATGTATGTTTTGTAAGTACCTAAACCTACGTCAACTCCTCCTGCCATTTCAATATATTTATTGATTTTGAATGCTTTCTGCAAATTCATATCGACATTGATTAAGAGGTCGTTGGCGATTTGGTAATCCCAGCCTGTGGGTTTTAGTTCGTGTGCGCTGCTTTGCAAGACGCCTGCCAGAGATGCCGGTCCGATTACGCCAAGCCGGAAACTTGTTTGTAGAAACAGACCTTTGTCAGACCGGTTGCTGAGCTTAAAAAACTCAGCCAACAAAACACCGGCAAAAGGCCTGTCGTCGGGGATTACCTCCACTGCTTCCGGATTGTAAGGCGTGAACATCTGCTGCTGAATCCGCATCCCGTAAAGATTGAGAGGGACCTGCCCTAAACCTGGCATCAGCCTGTAAAACAAGCGGTTATTAAACCAGGGATGTATCAATCCGATTGAAAACCCATTGGTGTAATAGTAATCTGTTTCCGCAAAAATATCATTGTCAAAAGTAATCAACAAATAACGGTCTAACTGATTGTCATTCAAAAGCTTTTGATATAATTCAGGACTGATGGTGTTTTTTTCTGGAAACTTAGTATCCGCAGCAGTTTTAACCGGTAAGGCCTTTGCAAATGTGTTAGTCATCTGTCCAATATTTTCTTCAAAATAATGCACTTTGGGTACTGATAAGTTTTTGATAAAAAATAAAGAGTCAATTTCTGTTCCTACGATTTCGTCAGGCTTAATTTGCTTCAAATCAATAGTTTTCAGGATTATCTGGCGAGGCTCAAGGTTAGAATACTGTTCAACATCTGTTGAGCAGGAAACCAATAAGAGCATTAAAAAAATACTAAAAAGCAGGCGCATAGCAGACAATCTAATCTACAAAGATATATTTAAACCCACAACTGGTTTTTGGCACGGCCTGACATAAAATATTCCACACAACACGAGCTGATGATTTAGAATATTTTAGGATATCTTTTTGGGTTGTAGTCGTGCATAATATTATAGAGTAGGTCAAACACATCTTCAGCGTTCGGGTTCGAGAAGTAATCGCCATCGGTGCTGTAGGCGGCACGGTGTTCTTTGGCTGTCAGCGTTTTAGGTTTTGAATCTAAGTATTTGTAGCCATGCTGATTTTCTAGTACTTGCTGCATCATATAACTTGTTGCACCGCCGGGGACGTCTTCATCAAAGAACACAATTTTGTTGGTCTTTTTCAAGGACTTCACAATACTGTGATGGATATCGAAAGGCAACAAAGTTTGTACGTCAATTAATTCAACATCAACGCCAAACTCCTGCAATTGGGTTACTGCATCTTGGGCAATGCGCACACAGGAACCATAAGTAACCAAGGTAATATCTGTGCCGGTTTTCAGCACTTCAGGTTCGCCTACAGCAAGTCTGAACTCGCCTATGTTTTCTGGTTTTTTCTCGCGTAGGCGATAGGCATTAAGCGGTTCAATAATGAGTGCTGGCTCATCGGAGGCCAGGAAAGTATTGTAAAAACCAGCTGCTTGGGTCATATTTCTTGGCACAGCCACATGCACGCCACGGATCGAGTTGATGACCATACTCAAAGGCGAACCTGCATGCCAAATTCCTTCCAGGCGATGGCCGCGTGTACTGATAATGACAGGTGCTTTTTGTCCGCCACGTGTGCGGTATTGCAGTGTTGCTAAATCATCCGAAATGAGTTGGAGGGCGTAGAGCAAATAGTCAAAATACTGAATTTCAGCTATTGGACGCAGGCCGCGCATGGCCAGGCCAATTGCCTGACCGATAATTGTGGCTTCGCGAATGCCGGTATCGGCAATGCGTAGCTTCCCGTATTTTTCTTGTAAACCTTCATAAGTCTGATTTACGCCGCCAATTTTTCCGACATCTTCACCAAAAGCAATAACCTCGGGGTATTTCTCGAAAATCTTGTCGAAATTATCGCGCAAAATCTCTCTTCCTGGCACTTCAACACTCTTTTCATTATACTGAGCAGCAATAGGTTGAATATTTTTCACAGCCGTTTTCGATTCAGAATAAAGATGACTGCTGTAGGCCTGGCTTCCCTCTGCCAGTTCTTTGTTAAGCCAATTTGTAACCTTAATTTTGAGTGAGTTTTCAGGATGCGTGCAGTTGTCGCAAATCAGCCGTAGTATTTTTTTTCCTGAAGAAAGGATGTCTTTTCTTATGGGTTCACCAATTTTTTTAAGTTCATTTTTAATAACCTCAATTTTTGCTGTTTTGGCGCAGCTACAAGTAGTTACATTGACAAGGTTTACAAACTCATCTCTTTTTTGCACCAATGGCTGCTGAAAATTGTTCCAGGCCTTTTTGCGGGCATCACGGGCAGCTTTTGAAGCGTCTTTTTCAATTTTATCACATTCCTCTGTGGTAGCTATTTTTTCGGAGATGATCCATTCACGCATTTTCTTCAGGCCGTCTCTGTTTGCTTCATCTTCAAGCTGTTCGGACGATTTATAACGCTCATGCGAACCAGAAGTGGAGTGGCCTTGCGGCTGGGTGCATCCTGTGATGTGGAATAAAACTGGCACTTGCTCGTCACGGCATTTTTGAATGCCTTCTTCATAAACACGCACCAATTCGGGATAATCCCATGCGTCGGTTTTGTAGATATAATAGCCGTTTGAGTCTTTGTCTTTCTCAAAACCTTTCAAAATTTCAGAGATATCGCCCTTGGTTGTCTGGTATTTGTTTGGCACGGAAATGCCCCAGCCGTCGTCCCAAACTGAAATAGCCATAGGCACTTGCAAGACGCCTGCGGCATTTATAGTCTCGAAAAACAGTCCTTCGGAAGTTGATGCATCACCTATAGTACCAAAAGCCACTTCATTACCTTTAGTTGAAAATTGGGTGTTTTTTTGCATTTGCTTGTCGTGTCGGTAATATTTTGAAGCCTGCGCCAGTCCTAATAGGCGCGGCATTTGGCTGGCAGTGGGGGAGGTGTCGCTGGAAGAAATTTTCATCGAGGCCAGGTTCTTCCATTCGCCGGCATCATCTAAATAGCGGGTGGCAAAGTGATTATTCATTAAACGACCGCCATTTCCGGGATTGGCAGTTAGATCGGTATCGCCATATAGCTGTGCGAAAAGCTCTTCGGCTGTGGCCATTTCGGCAGCTAACATAAAGGTTTGATCGCGGTAATAGCCAGAACGCCAGTCGCCGGGCTTAAAAACTTTTGCCATTGCTAGTTGCGGCACTTCTTTTCCATCACCGAAGATGCCAAATTTGGCTTTACCGGTAAGCACCTCGCGGCGGCCTAGAAGACTGATATGACGGCTCAGCCAGCCAATATAAAAGTCGTTTAAAACTTCTTCTTTTTTGAAAACGCTTTTTGCTTTTTTTGTTGCTACTTTAGGACTCATTCTATTGAAAATAAATTTGGGAAATCACTTTGGACTGTTTGCAAATATAAAAAAAAATCAGCCTTCGTATTGAACACTTGCCTGCAAATAAAGTTCAGCGGCTAAAAGACAAATTATTTAGACCCTAAACCACTTAAAAGCCAATGCTTTTGATGAAAAGAGTGTCATCAGAACTCCCCGGCTGAGCATAAAGGCGTGAAATGCTATCCATAGTCCATGGTTGATGTAGGATGGCTGAAGAAAATACCAACACGGGAAAAACACAATCAACGATGCTATTAACATGGTGTTTCGCATGGAAACAGAAGCTGTGGCACCGATGTAGATACCGTCCCAGATAAAGGCAGAAAAAGTGGTGATCGGGATGAGAATCAGCCACAAACGATATCGCTCAGCAAGCTGTATAAGTGAATCATTATCAGTAATTAACCTGAAAAGCGACTGGTGTGCAAAACCGTAAAATAGCATAAAAGGGAAGCTTAAAATTAAACCCCACATCAACAGCTTTTTTACGGTTAGGCTTAGCATTTTTTGGTCATTTTTTCCGGTATGTTTCCCTACCAAAGCCTCGCCGGCATATGCAAACCCGTCCATGAAATAAGAAAATACAAAGAAATATTGCAGCATCATGCTGTTTACGGCCAAAATCTGATCACCCATGCCCGCCGATTCACTGGTGAAAAACGACAAAGTGAGAATCAGTAACACACTGCGGATGAGGATGTCGCGATTAACTTTAAAAAAACGTGATAACTGCACAACTTGCAGCAATACCGCCATTTTCAACGGCTGAAGTTTGTGGCCGTATTTGCGGATGACAATAAATATTCCCAACGCCAAGCCGCTATATTGCGCCAAAACTGTTCCCAGCGCAACGCCAGCAACATCCATTTTTAAAACTTGGACAAAATACAGGTTGAAACCGATATTTAGAACATTGATGGTGATACTCAGAATCATGGGAAGCACGGTGTTTTGCAAACCGACAAACCAGCCCATCAGTACGAAAATCCCAAGTGTGGCGGGCGCTGCATAAATTCTGATATAGAAATATTCTCTCGCAAGGCTTTTCACCTCCTCGCTACCGTTGAGCAAATAAAAACTCAATTTTTCAATAGGTAATTGAAACATAATCAACAACAAAGCAAGAACGAAAGCCATACCCAAGGCGCGGTATAAGCCATGAGCGATTTCGGAATTATCGGATTTTCCGTAAGCTTGAGCAGTAAAACCCGTAGTTCCCATCCGCAGAAAACCTAGACTCAAATATAATACATTGAAAATCACACTCCCCAGGCCAATGGCACCAATGTACACAGCCGATTCCAGGTGTCCCATCAAGGCAATATCAACCATACCCAAAATAGGGACGGTGATATTGCTGATTATATTTGGAATAGCTAGCCTAAGAATGGATTTATTCATCCGTTTTTTAGAAAATAGGTTGGCTTATTCTTTATGCAGTCCACATTCTTTTTGCTCCGGGAGTTCCCACCACCAGCGTCCAGACCTGATATCTTCGCCTGGCTTAACAGCCCGTGTGCAAGGTTGGCAGCCAATACTTGGGAAACCTTGATCGTGAAGTTTGTGATAAGGGATATTTTCTCTTCTGACAAAATCTTCCACCTCTTTGGCCGTCCATTTCAACAACGGATTAATTTTTACGAGCCCATGCATGGCATCCCATTCCACGATTTGCATATTGACACGGGTTACGGATTGTTCGCGGCGAAGTCCTGTAACCCAGGCATCAAGGCCTTCTAAGGCGCGAATAAGTGGTTTTGTCTTTCGGATATAACAGCAAAGCTTTCTGTTTTCAACACTTTCATAAAAGAGATTAACTCCCTTGCTGTTTACCATTTCTTCAACATCCTTTGCATCTGGAAACATGACTCTTATATTGATTTTATAACGCGCGTTAGTGATTTCTATCAAGTCATAAGTCTCCGGAAAAAGCCGACCAGTATCCAATGTAAAAATACCTATCGGTAATTTCTCGGTAGCTATGAAATGGGTAATCAGTTGATCTTCAAACCCGAGGCTGCTGGCAAAGGCCAGATTACCTTTAAATAATTCAGCACAACGTTTTAAGATTTGTTTTGGGTCAGCCTCTTGGAGTTCCTCGTTTAAGGCTGCTATTTCTGCCGTGTTCATCATTTTATAGTGAATTTTATGCAGACAAAAGTACGAGATTTTTTGGCATCAGACTGTTTGTCTGCCTTTGGATAGCGCATACCAGAATTCAAAAAATTGCAGTAAAGGCATTGGAATAGGATAAAGCAAGCCCAAAATTGCTTAGTTTCGCTATAGCTAATTTTACAGTCTGACAGCAGCTCAATATTTTAAAAACTAAACGTATAGCTATCAGTAATTCACATATTTAGAGAGATGAAAAGAATACATTTTATAGCCATTGGAGGCAGTGCGATGCACAATCTGGCGATAGCTTTGCACCGTAAAGGTGAGTTGGTTAGCGGTTCCGACGATGAGATTTTTGAACCCTCACGCAGCCGTCTTTTGAAAGAAGGCTTGTTACCTGCCGAGATGGGTTGGCTTCCGGAAAAGGTTCATACTAAGCTGGATGCAGTAATTCTTGGAATGCATGCCAAAGCAGATAATCCGGAATTGCTTGAAGCACAACGTAATGGAATACCAATATTTTCTTATCCCGAATATTTATACGAACAAAGCAAAGACAAAAAGCGTGTGGTAATTGGTGGTAGCCATGGCAAAACTACCATTACCGCCATGATTTTGCATGTCTTGCAACAAGCCGGCATCGACTGTGATTATATGGTAGGCGCACAGCTTGAAGGCTTTGATGTGATGGTTCGCATCACTGAAAACGCACCCTGGATGATTCTGGAAGGCGACGAATACCTGACTTCGCCGATTGATCGCGTTCCAAAATTCCTGCATTACCACCCGCATATCGCGGTTATCAGTGGTATTGGCTGGGATCATGTGAATGTTTTTCCCACTTTTGAGGCTTATCTAAGACAGTTTCGTTTGTTTATTCAATCTATTGAAAAAGGCGGGATTCTGATATATAATCAGGCTGATCATGAGGTGGAGAAACTTGCTATGGAGACTGAAATCAACAAAATAGGTTATCAGCAGCATCAATCGGTGAGAACTGAAAACAAAACAGCTTTGATAGCCGATAATGGTGAAAAAATTCCTGTTGAGATTTTTGGTTTACACAATATGCTCAACCTCAATGCGGCCAAAGAAGTTTGCTTGCAGATGGACGTCGATGCTGCCATTTTTTACAAAGCTATCAGCAGTTTCAAAGGTGCTTCAAGGCGTTTGGAATTGCTCTTTGAAAACCCGGAAGCAGTTGTTTACCGCGACTTTGCGCATGCACCCTCTAAAGTAAAAGCCACCAGCATTGCGCTGCGCGAACAATATCCTGAACATCAGCTTTTGCTCTGTTTTGAGCCGCACACCTTTAGTAGCCTGAGTGAAAATTTTATCGATCACTACAAAAACAGCCTTGATGAAGCCGATGAAGCCATTGTTTTTTATGACCCGCATGCTGTTGCGCTAAAACGTTTGTCTGAAATGACTGACGACCGTATTAAAGCTGCGTTTGGAAAGCCGGGCTTGCGGGTTGTTCGTAGCAAAGATGAGTTGATGGCTGATTTGAAACAAATCCATAAACGTCCAATCGCTGCTGCTTTTATGAGTTCGGGGAGTTTTAACGGCTTGATCAAAGAAGAGCTGGAGGAAGTTTTTTAGTATCAACTTCTATACTGGAGACCCGCGCCAGCGAGGTATGCAAGTCAGGACGCAATATGCTGCAAGTCAGGGGGCGACTGATAAGGCGATGCTGAAGAAGTCGCCCCCTGACTGGTACGTTGTATGTAACAAGTCAGAGCGCGACTGTTTAACGTCGCCACATAGTCGCGCCCTGACTGGCACTTCGAGCTGCGCCCAGACTGTCCTATGCTGCAAGTCAGGGTGCGACTGATAAGACGATGCTGAAGAAGTCGCCCCCTGACTGGTACGTTGTATGCAACAAGTCAGAGCGCGACTGTTTAACGTCGCCACATAGTCGCACCCTGACTGGCACTTCGGTCTGCACCCAGACTGTCCTATGCTGCAAGTCAGGGTGCGACTGATAAGGCGATGCTGAAGAAGTCGCCCCCTGACTGGTACGTTGAATGTAACAAGTCAGAGCGCGACTGTTTAACGTCGCCACATAGTCGCGCCCTGACTGGCACTTCGAGCTGCGCCCTGACTGGCACTTCGACCCGTGTCCTGACTTGCAACTTACAACCTAAAATGAAATATTCCTTGCTGAAGAAAATACATACTATTCGCCATGCCTTGAGTGCTCCAGAATGCTAAAAATATGTAGCAAATACGGAAACAACGCGTCCATGCTTTCTACTGCACCCCGTGTGGAACCCGGTAAAGCAACTATAAGTGTATTTCCTTTTAAGCCGCCGATGCTTCTTGAAAGCATTGAATAAGGGGTTTTTTCCTGGCCATAATTTCTGGCGGCCTCGCCAATTCCCGGGATTTCACGGTCAAGCATCGGGCGGATTGCTTCAGGTGTTACATCCCTTGGTGATAAACCGGTGCCGCCGGTTAGCATGATTAAATCAATTTTATGCTCACAAAGTGATTGTACTTTTTGCTGAATTATCATTATTTCATCAGGAATAATGCTGTAATCTTTAATGGCAACCTCCGATTTTTCCAATTTGCTGATAATGGCTTTGCCGGCTGAGTCTTGTTTTTTTCCTGCGGAAATACTGTCGGAACAAACAATGACTGCAGCAGAAATAGGCCGTATCGTCGTGTCATAATATTGTGATTTACCACCTTTTTTCTTTATCAGTTTTAGGCTTCTAATTTCGATTTCTTTGTCAATCGGTTTCAGCATATCATAAATAGTGAGTGCTACAATGGAAGCTCCATGCATGGCTTCCACTTCCACTCCGGTGCGGTAAATGGTATGCACTTCTGTCTCAATAATAATATCCAGCCCTTCAATTCTATGCTTAACTGAGGCAAACTCGACCGGTAACGGATGACAATCAGGAATCATATCGCTGGTTCTTTTTATGCCAAACAAACCCGCCACCCGGCTTGCTTCGAGCACATCGCCTTTGGGAACAGTTTTGTTTTTTACAGCCTCTATAGTTTCCTTACTGCTGACGCTTACAATTGCTTGAGCTATAGCACTACGGTGCGTTTTTACTTTGTTGGTAATATCAATCATAATTTTTCAGTTGTTAGTTTTCCATTGAGAATTTTCATTGCTAAATATTTCTTTTCCCCAAACCGGTACGTCTTTTTTAATTCGTTCAACGATGGCTTCGCAAGCATCAATCGCATCAGCACGGTGAATGGCAGAAGTGAACACAAGTAAACTAATTTCGCCGGCATTTACCTTTCCCAGGCTATGATAAATGTGCATGCAAATTAGCGAAAAGTGCGTAAAGGCATCTTCTCTTATTTCATGAAACTTTTCTTCTGCCATTTCGTGGTAGCTCGTGTATTCTATGGCCGTTACTTCATCGTCACCAATTTTATCATTACGAACTTGCCCAAGAAATAAACTGTGTGCACCAATGTTTTTTTTATCGCTATGTTTTGCAATCGCCTCCGCGATAAAATCGGGATTAATCGGACCATCAATAAATACTTTATGAATCTTTTTTTGTTTCATCCTGAATTAATTGGTGATGTTTGTGAACTTTTATGGTGATATTTTTTCAATGCTTCCACGCCTCCTTTTAAGCTATAAGCCTGGCATGTAGGGAATTTCTCCAGGAGCAACTTTACTGCTGTTAGACTTAATATTCCCGATTGGCAAAAAATAACCATTTTATTTTTTTTTGAGAAAGTTGAAACAGCTTCTTCAAACCGGCTCCATGGAATTTGAGTAAACGAAACCTCATCTAGCACTGGTAATTCACCTTTTTCACGAATGTCAATAATAGTTATTGTTTCTTTTTTCCTCAAGGCGTCAAATTCGTCAATTGTAATTTCATTTGATTCTTGAGCGGCTCCACAGAACCATTCGTAATCAAAATTTAAGAATTCAGATTTGGTTTTTGGGAAAGTCGCGTTTATTTCTTTTGCAGCTGAAATGCTAAACTCATAAAATAAATTACTCAGCAGATTATAGGAAACAATTTTATTGCACAGTGGCTTCCCGATACCCGTAATAATTTTTATGGCTTCGGCAGCCTGCATGGTTCCGATGATGCCCGGCAGCACGCCTAACACCCCGGCTTGATCACAAGAGAGTACTGAAGACGGCAGTGGAGGTTTCGGGAAAATATCGCGGTAATTAGTAAGGCTACCCGTCTCAATATCTGTTAGATTAAAGACTCCCAGCTGTCCTTCAAAACGAAGCACAGTGCCATATACCAAAGGTTTATTGAGCAATAAGCAGGCATCATTAACCAAATACCGGGTCGGGAAATTATCAGAGCCATCAATCACCAAATCATAATTCTCAATTATTTCAAGCGCGTTTTTTGGTTCCAGTTTCACATTATACACAGGAAATTGAATATCCGGATTAAACGAGTTTAATTTTCGGGCTGCTATTTCGGCTTTAGGCTTTCCGATATCTTCAATATTAAAAAGGGTTTGTCTTTGTAAATTGGTCAGTTCTATCACGTCAAAATCAATAATACCAATGGTTCCAACACCGGCTGCCGCGAGGTATTGTAATGCAGGACAGCCCAGTCCACCCGCTCCCACGACAAGCACTTTTGCCTGAAACAACTTATCCTGTGCTGCAGTCCCAAATTTTTTGAGTACTGTTTGCCGATGGTATCTTTGATATTTATTTGTGCTTTCCATTTTTTTATCCTCCGGAGAAAGGTGGAAGTATAGCCACCGTATCTTCATTTTGCAGCATTGTATTTTCTTGAATCATTTTTCTATTTACGGCAATTGAATATTGGATTGATTTCAAGGCGGGATAAGTTTTTTCAAGCAGTTGGATTAATTCGTCTGTATTTTTTACGTCGGGAATTTTCAAACTGGTTTCAGCTGTGATATCAGTAACTTGTCCGAATGTAAGTACATTAATTTCCATTTTTCAATTGTTTTAGTGCTGTATTAAAATCATTTTCATTATTGATGTTCGTAAACAGTAAATCACCAAATAATTCATTTTTTTCAATAACAATTTTCAATAAATCAAAATGGCTTACCATCTCCTGCAATTTAATAATTCCTTGCTCAATAAGTTGCTTCCACTTGGGCAAACATTGGCTGGAATAGACCCCAAATAAGGCTTGGACTTTCCCGTGATGCAAGGCTAAGGTTATTTGCGAATGCACCGCCTGTTGTATGATGTAAGTAGCAGCATGAGCAGTAATGAACGGCATATCACAACTCACGATAAATAGCTGTTCGGATTGGGCGTGGTTTAAAGCAGCGTGAATGCCGCCTGCCGGACCAATATTTTTGATTAAATCACCAATCACTTCCAGTCCAAATTTTTCATATTCCCGATTATTTGATACGATAATAACTTTATTTACTGCGGGCGATAGTTGTTCTATAATCCTTTGTACAAGCGGTTTGTCATTGAATTGAAGTAGTCCTTTATCCACGCCCATCCGGGAACTCATGCCGCCGGCAAGAATATATCCGTCAATACGGTTTATATTATTAGCCACCATATCATCCTGATATTAAGATAATTACAATTGAATTCATGCTTTCTATCCATTTCTTTGGGGGCATTACAAAGCTGTTGAGGCCTGCTTGTTTTCTAAACCCGTCGAATTCGAGGGGTTTAAAATCAGGATTGTGAATCGTTTCCCAGAAACCCAAGAGTTCGATGGTATTGCGATTTCGCATCCAATTTTTAATAATAACACAAACTTCATTTTTTCCGGCCCTCATGCGAATAATAATTTTACTGAAGCCATCAACAAAACAACAGCTAACACTTTCTTCAAAAGACCGCCATCAAATTTCATAGCACCGAGATAAGAACCGGCAAGTCCGCCAATAAAGGCCACCACGATCATCCACACCATTTCGGGCCTGAAATCAAAGCCTTTGGTGAAAAGACCCGCGAGACCTGCCAGCGAATTTACTAAAATAAATAAGGCGGAAACCGCCGCTGTCTGTTTCATATTTGCCCAATGTAAAAGTAATATTACAGGACTCAAAATAATGCCGCCGCCAATTCCTATCACACCCGAAAGTAATCCAATCAGGCCTCCAATTATTAGCGAAGCCAAAAGCACCTGCTCCTTTTTGTTTTTATCTTCATTAAATTTTAAACCTCCCAAACGCACCACAGGAAAAAGTAGCAGCACTCCCAATATCGTTTTATACAATTTTGCATCCACTACAATTAGCCCTCCAATAAAAGCTGCAGGTATGGATGCAAGGGCAAACGGCCAAAATAATTGCCACCGGAAATGCCCGCTGCGGTAATATTGAATAAAGGCCGTGAATGAAACGAAAATATTCAACAGTAGGGCAGTAGGTCGCATGGTTTCAGGCGCGAATGAAAAAAATGCCATCAGAGCCAGGTATCCGCTGGCACCACCATGTCCGACGGATGAATATAGTAGTGCAACTATAAATAAGAGGATATAAAAAAGGTATTCCAAATGCATTGTTTTTAAAAGAGATTTTGGTTAATTATTTTTCTCGTTTTATTGCCGGTAATAAACATTTTTTAGACAATCATTTGAACTTTCACTAAATCACCTTTATTGAAACGCGTTTTATCTTCCTCCAGTTCAATAATGCAATCCGCCATCGCGAATGAATTCATCTTATAACTTTCCTGGTCTTTCAAAATTGAAACTTCGTTGGTCCTTGTCTTTCCTTTAAGAAATAAAGTAAGCCCTGGTTTCTTTGTGAAATCATCAGCCAATGGCAACATTAGTTTTTTGAAATATGCCTTTTTAGTAAAGCTTCCTATGGCTTCTACGACATATTCATAAAAACAGCTAAGCACCGCCGCCGGATTTCCCGGAAGGCCGAACACAAGTGTTTGTTGATGTTTACCAAAATAAAAAGGTTTGCCGGGTTTCTGTTTCACTTTATGAAATACCTTTTTCACGCCACATTTTTCAAGTGCCGAAGTAACAAAATCATAATCGCCAACCGACACGCCTCCAGATAGCATGATAATATCTGCGCTTAACTGATTGTTGATGGCGTTCATTATTTTTTGTTCATCATCATCCACCACTTCAACTGAAACAGGAACAATATCGAGTTGCTCGAGTGCAGCGGTAAGCCCGAATGAATTGGACTCATATATTTTTCCATTGCTCATCGCTTCACCCGGTATTATTAATTCTTTTCCTGTAACAATAATACTGATAGCAGGATTTGAATAAACTTTTAGGCTATCAACACCTAATCCGGCAAGAAACGAGATAGCAGCCGGAGAAAGATAATGCCCTTCAGCCAAGGTTATTTCTCCTTTTTTTGTTTGCGAACCTTGCAGCCGTACATTGCTTCCTTTGATGAGTTTATCGTCTTTTATACTGACGTACTTACCATTTTTTATTACATTTTCCTGGATAACAACAGAATCAGTGCCTGCCGGCATTGCCGCACCGGTAAAAATGCGAACTGCTTCTTTAGGTTTTAAGTTTTCAGCCAGATAATTTCCTGCCTGCACTTCTCCTGACAATAATAATTCAGATTTACCATCCCATTCATCAAAAGAAAAGGCGTATCCGTCCATGGCTGACTGGTCGAAGGGTGGTGTGTCAATCGGTGAAAAAACCGATTCTGCCAGCACAAACCCATTTGCCTTATTTATAGGTAGTTGCGTGACTTTTGTGCTAGTGTAATTTTCGTGAATAAGTCTTTTTGCTTCTTGTATTGGTATCATTTTTAAAAGAATTGGTTATCCCCCGATATTAATCATACTGCGGTTTTCGAGTTTTGTTGCATCTATTTTTTCATAAGCCGGCGATAACTGGCCGCCAAGCCCTTCTTTTTTATTCCAGACACATTGTCTGATGAGTGGAACGATATCCAAACCACTTCTTAAGGCACCCAGAATATCCACTTCGTTATTTGAGAAGAGGCAGTTTTTCATTTTGCCATCGGTGGTCAACCTCATCCGGTTACAGCTGCCGCAAAAAGGCTGGCTCATGGTGCTGATGGTAGCGAATGTACCTTTGTGTCCCGGCACGAAATATTTTTTTGCCGTGTCGTGTTTTTCACTGGGAAGCTTAATAAAACCATATTTTGAAGAAATTAATTCCAGCATCGCGCTGTGCGAAAATACTTTTTCATTACTCCATTGGTTTCCGGCGAAGGGCATGAATTCAATGAAACGCACGTGTACCGGCTGGTCTTTTGTCCATCCCACGAAATCAGGTATTTCCGCTTCGTTCACACCTTTCATAATTACCGTGTTTATTTTCACATGAAAATTGTTTTTCAGTAAAAGATCTATATTTTGTTTGATTCTGTCAAACTCATCACGCCTTGTAATCGAAAGATTTTTTTTCCTTTTCAAGGTATCTAAACTCACGTTCACCGAATGAATACCCGCCTGCTGAAAGCTTTCAATAAATTCGTGAACAAAAACACCATTGGTGGTTATGACCAGTTCAACCGGATATTTTGACAAACGCTGAATGATTTCTTTTGCATCCTTCCTTACCAAAGGCTCGCCACCGGTGAGACGAATTTTTTTCACACCAAGTTGTACAAAAACACCGGCAATAATATCTATTTCTTCCGATGACATTTTGGTGGTATTGGTGAAATACCCTCTAGGCAAATCAACGGGGTTGCAATAGCTACAGCGCAAGTTACATTTGTCTGTCAGAGATATTCTAAGGTAATCGTGTACACGGTTAAAATTATCTTTCAGCATATTTTGGTGATTTGTTTTTCAAATAATACGACAGTGCCTACTTTTGATTTATTTTACCCGGTGCTTGCTTTACAGGCAATACAATCGAAAAATATTTTTTCATTTGTTTTGTAATATCATCAAAGTCATTTTCAGTTAAATACTTATGTGCCAATGGGAACACCACGTTATCTTCTCTGAAAATGTGCAGCCGAAGCAATTCTACCAAGGAAAGACCTTGCTCCACAGCGGTATCTACAAGCAGTGCGATAGAAACAGGATCTGTAAGGCGTGACGAAATTCCCATCAAACTAAATGTTAGCGTAGCCAGCTCCATCATTTTAATATGGTCGTTTTCTAACATATCTACGGCGGTATCCGGAATTGGCCCCGTGCCGTGCTCTCCGTTATCTATCATCCGATCGTGGATAAAAGGAAACAAAACGCGTTCTTCTTTCAGGTTGTGCAACACAATTTTATCGTCAAGAAATTCAAAAAACTTACCAAGTTGCTTGTTTCTTTCCTTGTTGATTCCTTCTTGCTTTATCTCAATTAAAGTTGTTTCCAATCCTTCTATTATTGTCTCGGTAATCTTATGCTCATCCATGAAAAGCTGTAAGATCGGATGCAAATCTTCATAAGGCACCACATCCATTGCAGTGAGATTATAGGCATTGGGTGGATCCATGGGGGAATAAACAAGAGAATCGCCCTTATCTTTTTCTACAAATCTTTTTATGTAATCAGTATTTTTATTTTTGGGAATTTCAAAAATGTTGTTCATGATGTTTATTTATTAAAAAATAGTTTAATGTTCGTTCAGACTTTTAAAAACGGTTTTTATAAATGATTGTGCTGGTATGTTTTATAATTTGGTGGGTTTTAAGTTGCTGTGATTTTATTTTTTGATGTTACAAATAAGGATAACAAGCTGTGCAAAAGGCCGATGAAAGTTATTAACCAAGCTAGCAATGCAATGTAAACAAACACCTCCGCCACAGGATAAAGAAAGCTAAAATTCAATGCTTCAGCCATGCGATAGGTGCAAACAGTGTACATTCCCAATGGAAACACCATACCCCAATATTGAGGATGATACACTATTGGGATGTATTTATAAAAATGACGCCAAATCATAAGAATTATAATGATGGGAATCCACCAAGTGCCGGTAGTCCAAAACATTAGGGTGAAACCCTTAATAAAAGGATCAATAGATTTAAAGAAGACCCAACTATTATCATTCAGCAATAAAAGTGAACCGGCTAATGTGGTAATGGCAACTGCACCCATATTGATCCAGTAGGGCGGCGCAAATTCTTCTGCACGTAGTTTAAAAAATGTGAGACGGTAAAAAATAAGCGTTATGATGATAATGTAGAGCATGCAACCCAAAAGAAACATCATCAGGGAGATAAAGAGGATGATCTCTTTCGAAAAAGGAAGAAAATCTACTAAAAGCGTTCCCAGCAAGGAGACGGATTGAGTAGATACAACCATAAGTAACCAAATGCCATTCATCCCTTCTTCAAGGGTGGGTTTAGTATGTTTAACTGTAATTTGTATAAAGAAAAAATAAATAAGCAATACCCAAAGTGCAAAGCCCAAATAATAAAGAAAAGTAGCCGCTTGGTAGTTCTCGCTGATGAGTATGAATTGACTGCCAAGTACATTGGTGCCAGCAACAATCGTTAGAAATCCTGCGCTACGGGCGTGGTTAGAAAGATCTTCAAGAAAAGAACGAAGGAAAAATAAAAGTCGAAGAATTAATAATATCCATAAAATGATGTAGGCAATTACATTAAAATGCAAAAGCAACAGCCCTATTTCAGTAAATTTCATCAAATGAGCTGCAATAGAAACAATACCCGTTGACATTATCAGCGCGAAGTATGCCGGGAATAATGTGGCTATTCCTTTTCTTAATATTTGCAGTAATAATTTCATTATCAAGAAGGTAATCCTTTATTAGTCTTACAATTCACAACGATAATTGGTGTCAAATTTATCTTACCGGTTTTTGAAAATCCATTCTTCCTTTGTCCGGAAATTCTTTTGAGTACCTCACCAGATATTCCCCCCCGGGAACAAGGATGCTGTCTTTAGAAACTGGGTAAAACGTATCACAGTTTAGATATTTATGACCATTGATTTCGTATTCAAATTCAACACCCTGCCCTTTGGCAAAAGCATTGCAATAGCCAATAGTGGTTCCACTCAGGTATTCTGGATTTTTGAGAAGGGCGGCTTCTACGCGGTATTGTTTAAACACAAAAAAAATTGCGACAAAAAGAAAAATTAAAAGGATTAAATTGATAAACTTTTTCCCTTTTGTTTCTACCCTTATTATTCTGAAAAAATTGTAAATGATACCAAGCACAATAATCACCAGCAGGATAGTTTTTATTATCTGACTTGTAAGTAATTCATCATCAGTTACAATATTCATCAACATGGCTAGGTGTTTTTTGGACGATGCAAAGACCATGGCGTTTTCGTGCTACGTACTTTTTTTCTATCCCAGTACCACCTCACTTGTTGATAAGGACGCCATAAATAATCTAGAGGATATACCAACAGGTGAACCAGCCGTGAAAAAGGAATAATCCCAACAATTAAAAAAGCAACAACAATATGAAGTTTTACTGTCCAAGGCAGCAAGGATACCGCTGATATTTCGGGATGAAGTGTGAAAATTGAATATAAATAAGGTGTAAGTATCGTTGAAAACCAAGACGAACCCCATCTGAAATTGTAGGCTATCCAAAGGCCTGCGATTGTTTGAATAAGCAATAAAGTATAAATGACTATATCCATTTTATTGGTAACAGGTATTAAGCGCGGCGTTGTAAGCCTTCTGATAATAAGGTTGATAAGTCCAACAAGCATGCTTAACCCAAAAACGAATGCCGATACTTCTAGAATCATTAGCCGCAAGGGTTGGCTGTTCCATGCCAGCACTGCATTCGGAATTGAAAACGCGACGAGATGGCCACAAAAAATAAAGAGGATGCCCCAGTGAAAAGGTATCGAGCCATAGAATAATTTTCTTCCCTCAAGAAATTGAGATGACAAGGATGAAAACTGAAATTTCCTGTTGGTATAACGATAAATAGTACCTATCAGGAAAACCGCTAATGCCATATATGGCAGCACGATTAGCAAGAAATTATCAAAGTAGTACATGGGGTTTATTTTTATTGGTTCACATTCAATTTATTTACATCGTTTTTTATTTATCAGTAAGAATATCGGTTTCTATACGCTGACTGAAATCCTTTATGCCGGAATCTGCATTATAGGAAGCCGGGTTATTTGGGTCATTGAGGCCTTGTGCTTCAACACTTTTCTTATCAGGTTCCGGTTCGTAGCCGAAATCATTTTTTAACGCAAGGAAAAGTGTCTTGAGGCATTTTTGGTAAACGGTTCTATAGTTCGGTGAATATTCTAATATGACCTTCTGATGTTTTTTGTAAACAACATCCTTCTTATCAATTTTTTCATAAGAAAACTCACTGGTCATTTTAACAACAGCCGGAAGCAACAAAAATGTGGCAAGTTCACCACGTATGGCTTCATCATTCATTTTTGGTAGCAGTCGCAATAAATTGGGCAGGTGATCGGCTAATTCTGTTTCGCAATTATTTCCTGCTTTACGGTGTTCTTCGTTCAAATGCACCAATAATTTTCCCCGTTTATAATCTTCTCCGAATAAGATAAACCCTATATCCAGCGTGGTAATGGCTTGTACATCAAACGAACGAAGGAAAAGCTCCTGTATTTCCACGATTGATGAGGTCGTTGTAAATTCCATGAAGCCTTTTAATGCTTCTGCAGCTTCAGGCAATGTTTTTAAGAGATACTCATAAACATCTCTAATTTTTCTTTTATACAACTCATTCTCAGGATATAAAAATAGATTCGCTAACAGTTCGTAATTCATAAGTGCTTGAACGGCTGAAGGTTTATCTTTTTTATTGATATCAATTTTAGCTTCCATTTTCCATTTTTTAGAATTTCATATTTTTCATTCAGCCCTAAATTCCTCGCTTCACCGGCTTCTTAATACCAAATCCCGTATCGCCTTTTGTATCTCCCGTGAAGTCCATCATTTCAATGGCCTGTTCCCTATGGGCTGCCGGTATTACAAAGCGTTCTTCAAATTTGGGCAGAGAAGTAAGCGCGTATATGGCATCGGCGGTTTCGGCAGTTAAGCCGGCATCACTCAGTGTTTTTGCTGCTTTCTCATCGCTTATATCACCCACCGTAACTTTTCTGCGGTGAATGCGTACAGCCATTAATTTTTTCCAGGTTTCTTTTATTATTTCTTCGTCTCCTGCGCTAAATAAACTGGCAATATATTGAAGTGGAAAACGTATCTGGTCTAATGTTCCCCAGAGTTCATCGGTGCTGGTATCATAGAGCCAGCTATCGTTCCATTTTTTTGCAGCGGGATTCATTTTATCCTGTTGCTCAGTGTTGTCCACTTTTTTCACTGTGGCCATAACAGGTAATAATGGTGGTATATAAAATAACATAGGTAGCGTGCGAAACTCGGGGTGCAAGGGCAAGGCCAATCCCCATTGCTTCACAAATTTATATATTGGTGACAGTTGCGCAGCATGAAGGGTAGAATCAGCTATGCCATTCAACTTCGCTGCTGCGATTACTTCTTCATCAAAGGGGTCAAGGATGATATCAAGTTGACTTGTAATCAGGTCTTTTTCATCCGCGCTTGCTGCTTCTTCAATTCTTGACGCATCGTAAAGAAGTACTCCTAAATATCTAATTCTTCCTACGCATGAATGCATACACGCTGGGGCAAGGCCTGCTTCAAGACGAGGATAACAAAGAATACATTTTTCTGATTTGCCGGTATTCCAGTTGTAGTAGGATTTTTTGTAAGGGCATGCAGTAATACACATCCTCCATGCGCGGCATACTTCCTGATTGATAAGTACGATGCCATCTTCACCGCGTTTGTATATAGCTCCGGAAGGGCAGGAGGCAACGCAGGAAGGGTTTAGACAATGATTGCAAATCCTTGGTAAATAAAACATGGCCATTTTTTCCAATTGAAACATGACCTCCTGCTCTTCAGGAGAAATGTTTTTCATGTTTGGATCGTTTTTTGCAAAGTCCTGTGATCCGCCAAGGTCATCATCCCAGTTTGGTCCCATTTTAATATCAATAGGTTTGCCGGTAATCAGTGAAACCGGGCGTGCAGTAGGCTGGTCTTCTCCTTCCGGAGATTCGATGAGGTCAAGATATTTATAGGTGAATGGCTCATAATAATCATCAATAACGGGTAGGTTGGGATTATAAAAGATATTAGTCAGGCCGCGCCTTTTGCCTGCTCCTTTCAGGTGAATTTTCCCGTTTCTCTTTTCCCATCCTCCTTTGTAAATCTCCTGGTCTTCCCAATTAGAGGGATATCCCGTTCCTGGTTTTGTTTCTACGTTATTCCACCACATATATTCAGCGCCTTTGCGATCAGTCCAGATATTTTTGCAAGCAATAGAACAGGTATGGCAGCCGATGCACTTATCCAAGTGAAACACCATTGCTATTTGTGAGCGAACGTCCATGATTTATTATTTTTGAGTTGTTATTTATTGTTATTGGGTTGTTATTTATTGTTGTTGATGTATTATTTTATACGGTTGAGTTATAATTCATCATTTATTTCTGCTTTCATATTTTCCTGGATTATTTTTCTTGATGAAATAAAAATTGCTGTGAGTGCTCCGGCTTCTTTGATTAGTGCATTTAAGATTTCTGAGTTAAGTAAATTTTCTTTTATGATAAATGCTAACCAGAATAAAGATTCGTCAACTTCCTCAATTACACTACTCAATTTAGAAGTAAAACTTACTTTAGAGTGAGCAATGCTTGCTGCTCTGTAATTTGCTGCAACAGAACTGCATGACCTTGTTAACTGCCCTTGCAGCTGCCTTTCTAAAATTGTATTCGGCAAAGTCAAAGCTAAGTTCACACACCCTTGTGTAAAATCTTTTGTTCTTTCTTTAAAGTCCTCTTTATTCATAAATAATAAATCAACAATAATAAATCATCCATTAAATTACCAGACCAGTTTCTCCATTTTCATCACCACCACATGCGTATCTCTCTGCGGTGCCACAGGTCCCCAATAATTGAAGTGATAAGAAAATTGGCCATAGCCACCATTTAGGAAATTGGGTTTAAGATGTATGCGCGTAACGCTATTGTGGCCACCACCTCTTTTATTTCCACGTAGTTGTGATTTCGGTATTCCCACTGTCCTTTCCGGCACATGATACACAATACATACGCCGGGTGGAATCCTTGAACTCACGCAGGCACGGGTAACATAGACACCATGATCATTGTGAACTTCTACCCAATCATTGTCTTTTATACCAAGTTCCTCGGCATCAATCTCGCTCAGCCAGCAAGGTTCTATCCCTCTTCCAAGCGTTAGCATTCTCAGGTTTTCCATATAGGTAGAGTGGATGTGCCATTTGCCATGTGGCGTTAGGTAGTTAAGCGCTTTTGCGTTTCCTTTTTTCCAGGTTTCCCGCAAATCACCATACACTTCAGCACTTGGTGCCGGCTTATAGGTGGGCAAATGCTCTCCATAAGCAACGTATAATTCCTGGTCAAGATAAAAATGCTGTCGGCCTGTCAGCGTTCTCCAGGGGACTAGTCGTTCTACATTATAGGTGAAAGCCGCGTAAGCTCTTCCGTCATTCATTAAGCCCGACCAAACAGGCGAGGTGTTGTATCGATGCGGTTTTGCAAGCAGATCGGCATAAAGAATTTTCACATCTTTACTGCCTGCCGAAAGATCGGCAAGAACAAGCCCTGTTTTCTTCTCCATATCTTCGTAGGCCTTCTGGGTCAGCTTCCCATTGGTCAAAGTGGAAAGGTGCAACACCGCGTTGGCTGCCCATTCATCTTCCTGAATGGATGGGAGGATTTTGCCCTGAAATTCTCTGTGATGAAAATGATTTGAAGTACACATTTCATCATATTCTTCTTGGCAGGTATAATGCGTGCCATGCACTCCCAATCCCTTCTCGCGAATGCTTTCTCCCAATGTGATGAATTTTTCGTAAATCTGGGTGTAATCTCTTTCAACTACCGAAATCTTATGCATAGTTTTTCCCGGAATGGCTTCACACTCACCATGATACCAATCTTTGATGGTAGGTTGTGTAATTTCGTCAGGCGAGTCGTGCGAAAGCGGTGTGATGACAACATCTTTCTGTACCTCTGAAAAATACTTTTTCGCCATCTCACTGGTTACTTTGGCAATTTGTTTAAAAATATCCCAATCTGTTTTCGATTCCCAAACGGGTGCTATAGCCTGTCCCAGCGGGTGGATGAATGAATGCAAGTCAGTAGTATTCAAATCTGCTTTTTCGTACCAGGATGCGGCAGGCAACACAATATCAGAATAGAGTGCTGAAGAATCCATCCTGAAATTCAGGTCCACCACCAGGTCCATTTTGCCAACGGGTGCAATGTCGTGCCACTTCACTTCTTCAGGTTTTTCATCCACATCAGTGGCAATGAGATTGTTATGAGTTCCTAGATAATGCTTCAATGCATATTCATGTCCCTTCATGCTGGCAAGGAGCGCATTACCGCGCCAGATATACCACACACGCGGAAAGTTCACTTCATTTTCCGGGTCGCTTACTGAATATTTAAGCTCTTTTGATTTTAGTTTTTCAAGAACAAAGGCTTTAATATCGTCATCATTCTTTGCTCCATTGGCAAGGGCTTGTTTAGCAAGTTCTAAAGTGTTTTCATTGAACTGTGGATAAAAAGGCATCCAACCATTCCTCACCGAGGTGAAGATGGTATCTGCCACATGTTTATCCGTCCATTTGTTTTCAGGTACGGTATTGTATTTTGAATACTTTCCATCATAACGATATTGGCAGGTATTGATATAATGCCATATTGGCGCTTGTTGCAATCTTGAAACCGGAACCCAGTCTTTTGCATAAGCAATTGATGACCAGGAATCAACCGGAGCCAGCTTTTCCTGTCCTACATAATGATTCAGTCCGCCTCCGTTTTTTCCAATACATCCACAAACCATAAGTGCCATGGCACCAGCACGATAAGTAAGGTTTTGATGGTACCAATGGTTGACGCCTGCACCCACTAATATCATACATTTCCCTTCGGTGATGTCAGCAGTATTGGCCCATTCACGAGCAAACTGCAACACTGTTTTTGAATCAATGCCTGTAAAAACTTCCTGCCAGGCCGGCGTATAGGCTGCATCTGTGTCGGTATAATCTTTTGGATATTGGCCACCCAAATCCCGGTCAACACCGTACTGCGCCATCATTAAATCATAAACAGTTGTAACAGGAACTCTACCATCAACTGTATCAAGCCATTTCACCGGAACACCACGTTGTGCTTTTTTTGCCAGTCCAAATTCCGTGAACTCAACTTCCAGGGCTTCATCTTTGCCCTCTAATAAGGTAAGAACCGGATCGTAATCGAGATCTGTTTCTCCGCACTCATATTTCATATTCCATTTGCCGCCATCTTTTGCCCAGCGATAACCCATAGTTCCTTTCGGAGTAACATACTCACCACTTGCTTCGTCAATGCATAAAAATTTCCAGTCTCCGTTTTCAATATTCTTCCACTTTGAAAGCTCGTTGGCACGAACCATCTTGCCAGGTGTATAAATGTCTCCTACTTTATCCAGATGAACCAACATAGGGCTATCCGTATAGCGCTTTACGTAATCAATAAAATAAGGGGTTTGCTTTTCAAAATGATATTCTTTGAGGATAATGTGTGTCACTGCCATCCAGAAAGCACCATCACTTCCGGCATGAAGTGGGATCCATTGATCGGCATATTTGCACAATTGACTGAAATCAGGAGAAAAGACGACAGCTTTGGTTCCGTTGTGACGTGATTCTGCAAAGAAATGACAATCAGGTGTTCTGGTCATATTCAGGTTGGTGCCCATGTCGGCTACCATTTTCGCATTGTACCAATCTGCACTTTCACACACGTCAGTCTGGTCTCCCCATATTTCAGGAAATGCTGGCGGTAAATCGCAATACCAGTCATAGAAGCTGAGGTTGACACCACCGAAAAGTTGAAGAAATCTATGACCAGCGGCATGGCTCAGCATTGACATGGCAGGAATCGGTGAAAATCCTATCACCCGATCCGGGCCATATTTTTTTGCTGTATAAATATTTGAGGCAGCCATCATTTCCAATGCTTCGTCCCATGATGCTCTCCGGAAACCGCCTTTCCCTCTTGAATTCTGATAACGGTCTCGCTTTTCTTTGTTGTTCTGAAGATTTTCCCATGCTACAACAGGATTTCCACCTGCTTTTTCTTTCTCTTCTCTGAAAGCATCAAGTAGCGTCCCGCGTATAAGTGGGTATTTTATCCGCAAAGGGCTGTAGAGATACCATGAAAAAGAAATCCCTCTCTGACATCCGCGTGGCTCATAAGGTGGTAATTTATCATCAATTAGGGGATAATCTAATTGCTGTGTCTCAAATACAACGATTCCTTCTTTAACATGGATAGCCCACGAGCAGCCACCCGTACAGTTAACGCCATGTGTACTGCGTACAACGCGGTCGTGTTGAAAGCGGTTACGGTAAAACTCTTCCCATTTGCGGGTTTTAGGCGATATGATGTCTTGTATCCAACTCATGATTTTTGGTGTTATTGGTTATTCAATGATCTCTTGTTTTTAATAAAGCTGCTGTTGTCTACTGTCTAAACTGATTTCATTTGCCTTTTGAAAATGAAAAAGTTTACTGCTCCTTTTTTTCTATTGAACCAAAAGAGGGAATAAAATGCCAGCAAAAAAATTGCACCGGCCAAACCACCCAGAAGTAAATAGTTTCCATAAGGTGTTGTTGCCAATGCTGCCTCTTGCATATCAGCAAGAGTCAAAAACGCAACAATATCAGCAATTTCTTGTGGAGTTACGGGCTTGGAATTATAGGTTTCTTTCATTTGAGGGAAAGGCAAGCCTGAAACAACTGCTCCAACGCCTGCTGCAGACAATCTCGTTATAGTATGTGTTAGGTCAATAGCTAAGGCAGCTCCACTTATTGACCCATTCATATCCACATTGTGGCATGAGTTGCAGGCAGCGCCCTGATTGGCAAAGCGGGTACTACCTACAAATAAATCCCGACCCCGCTTACTGTCTCCCGTTAGTGCCGCAGGGCTTACTGTCGAAGTGTTTGATGTGGAGCTTTCTCCTCCTATGTAGGTAATTATTCCTTTTATCTGTTCATCAGTTAGGTTGGGCTGGTCAGGCATTGGTATCTGGTTATATGCTTTGAAAAGTGAATCGGCATATTTATCACCTGATTTGATTACCGTTTGAGACGATTTGATAAATTTTATGATCCATTCCTCCGAAAGCCTGTCTTGTATATTGGCAAGATCAGGGCCAATCAATTTTCCTTTCCCGATAGAATGGCAGGCAGCACAGGTTTCTTTAAAAATAGTTTCACCATTTTTCTGTGCAAAAACAGAAACGAGAGGAAACAAAAGAAATATCACGATAGCGATAAAAAAGTAATGCGTTGTTTTCATATTGCATAATATTTACTAGTTGGTAAAAATTCCGCCACTATTCGCCGTTTCAAAAAGTTCTACCGAATTGTTAATTCTTAAAATAGTAGAAAGATTTCATAAAAAATCAAAAAAAAAAGAACAAACGTATTCTTTCTCATTTAGAAATGCAATTTTTTTTTAAAAAAGATATTATTTTTTTTACGAAGATGTTTTGAATAATTAGGTGCAATTGAAGGTTTGATAGAGCTTAGAGAGAAAAAATTCTTTTTTTCAGGCTTTTTAAAAAAAAAGAGTTCAAAGACAAGGATTTGATTCCAAAGCTACAGAATTGAGGTAAAGGCACCTCGGCTTTGCGTAGTTTGAAAAAGCACTGACGAGATGACTGTTTCAAAAACGAAAATTAGCTGTGTCAAAGTATGGTATTTAGCCTTTCCTTACAAAAATTAATCAAGGTGTTGCCACTATATTGTTAGTTAGGGTAGGGATTGTATCTGTTAAAGGGATAAGCCATTCACGGTTTTTTAGGTGTGCGACTAAATTCTGACTTTTGAATGATCGACAGAACTATCAAGCACCAAATAAGAATAAGGTAAGTGTAAGGCCCTGGTTTACGATGGCTTGTGTGTTTGAAAAGTGTATCTTTTAAAAAAAAACCGGAGCAATAAAAAAGCCGAAACAAATGTTGCTCCGGCTTTTAAGTGTTTGTTTGTTAAATACTTAGCTATTCATCGAGATCAAAAACTCTTCATTTGTATCTGTATAGCGCATTTTATCTTTCAAAAATTCCATAGCTTCTATCGGTGTCATATCTGCCAGATGATTTCTAAGTATCCAGATACGTTGCATGGCTTCTTTGTCGATCAACAGATCTTCGCGACGTGTGCTTGATGAAACAATATCAATGGCCGGCCAGATACGTTTGTTGGCCAAACGTCTGTCGAGCTGAAGCTCCATATTTCCGGTGCCTTTAAACTCTTCAAAGATCACTTCGTCCATTTTTGAACCGGTATCGATCAGTGCAGTAGCAATGATTGTCAATGATCCACCGTTTTCAATTTTACGTGCAGCACCGAAAAAACGTTTTGGTTTTTGGAGTGCGTTGGCTTCAACACCACCGCTGAGTACCTTTCCTGAGGCGGGCGAAACAGTATTGTATGCCCTGGCCAGACGGGTGATCGAGTCGAGCAAAATCACGACATCGTGCCCACACTCTGTAAGCCTTTTGGCTTTTTCAAGAACGATATTGGCGATTTTCACGTGTTTGTCGGCGGGTTCATCGAAGGTAGATGAAATCACTTCTGCATTCACGCTGCGGGCCATATCTGTTACTTCTTCAGGACGTTCGTCAATGAGTAGAATAATCAGGTAAGCTTCTGGATGATTGTTGGCAATAGCATTAGCCACTTCTTTAAGCAGCACTGTTTTACCTGTTTTAGGTTGTGCTACAATCAATCCGCGCTGGCCTTTTCCGATAGGTGCAAACATATCCATAATACGAGTAGAAATGGTGCTGCCTTTGTGGCCGGTAAGATTGTATTTTTCTTCCGGAAAAAGTGGGGTAAGGTAGTCGAAAGGAATACGGTCGCGCACTTCATCCGGCGGACGGCCGTTAATCATATCCACCTTAATTAGCGGGAAATATTTTTCGCCTTCTTTTGGCGGACGAATACTGCCGAGTATAGTGTCACCTGTTTTCAGTGCAAAAAGTTTTATTTGCGACTGCGAAACGTAGATATCGTCGGGTGAGTTGAGGTAATTATAATCTGAGGACCGCATAAAACCATAGCCGTCAGGCATAATTTCCAGCACACCTTCAGCATCTACAATGCCATCAAACTCAAAGCGAAACTCGTCTCTTTTGGGTTTTTGGTTATCGCGTTGCAGCTCTTTACGCTCGCGTGGGTTTTGAATTTCCTTTCTTGGAGCTAAATCCTTTTGAGGCTTGGTAAACTCTTTTTCAAAATTCTCAGCTTTATTGGAATAGTCTTTTTCAAAAGGTTTATGATCTTTTTCGGACGAAATACTCTCTTCCGGAAGTGGAGTAAGGCTGGGCTGTGGCTTGATGATGCGTGGCCGTTTTTGCTCAGATTTATCTGCTGAGGGCTGGCCGTTGTCATCGCTTTTCTCAACTGGGGTAGGTTTGGTAAGTGTTTTGGTCTTTTCTGTCTCAGGAGCCTTAGGAGTCTTCACAGCTTCCGGTTTGTCAGTTTTTTCAATTTTTAAAACTTTATCAGACTTTTCCGGTTTGTCTACTTTCTCTATCTTCTCTACTTTCTCTATTTTCTCTACTTTCTCAGCCTTCTCTTCTATCGCTACAGGAGGTTTTTCCTTCACTTTTTCAGCTGGTTTGGCCGTTTTCGCTTTGTTAGCTTTGGGTCTTTTAGTGTCAGGTTTGCTGTCTTTTTTTGTTTCTGTATTTTCCTTGTCGGGACTTGATTTTTCCTTGGCAGGGACTTTAGAAGGATCTAATGCCTGCTGATCTAAAATTTTGTAGATCAAGTCTTGTTTAAGTAGTTTTTCAACTTTTGGAATTTCCAATTCTTTAGCGATCTCTCTTAATTCCCCAACAAGCTTATTGTTAAGCTCAATAATGTCGTACATTGGAATAGATTTTAATTCTTTAATAAATAGTGTGTCTTGATATTATTTTAGATGATTTCAGAGGCGAAAACGAAGATTCTTCCTAAGAAGCCAAAATAATAAATGAAGCGTTTGGGATTTCTCTTTAAGCGTGGCAAATATAAAAAAGTTTCTTTAATCAAACTGTCTTTTTTTTAAAAATTGTTGATTAGTGCCTTATTAACAGCTTTTACTGCATGGAATCTATATCTTTGCGGTCGCAATTTTAAAAATACACACCTAATGATTCAAAGAATTCAATCTGTTTTTTTGTTTTTGGCCGCCATCACAAGTGCTTTAATGTTTTTGTTTCCTATTGCCTGGTTTAAGGATTTTACCGTGAAACTATATGTTACTCATATTCAAAATTTTGTGCCCGGAAGCGAACTGATATTCAGTGATTTCAAACTTTTGCCCTTGTCAATCTTAGCGGCTATTGCAGTGGTCTTGCCTTTTTTGATCATCTTTATGTACAAAAATTTAACCGGTCAATTACGTCTTATTCGTTTAAGCATTTTGTTTAATCTGGTGTTGATTGGCTTGGTGTTTTTCTATTATGTAGCACAGATTCAATTAGTCACTGCTTCTGAAGCTGCTTACGACAAAGGTATATTTTTACCGCTTATCGCGCTGGTATTCTTGTTTTTAGCACTAAGAGGTGTTCGAAAAGACATCAAACTTATCCGCTCGGCTGATCGGTTACGGTAGGAAGGCTGTCGCGATCAATTTCCATAATTTCCAGGTTCTCGATGCGACTGGCGTTGATATCAAATCTCACGAAGGTGATTTTCTTGTGTATGCCATACCTGCCTGCTGCACCCGGATTGATGTGCAAAACGTTCAAAGCGGGATCGTGCATAACTTTGGTGATATGTGAATGTCCGCAAATAAAAAGTTGAGGCCGGTGGCGCAATAACTCATCTTTCACGCCTTTGGCATAGCGTCCGGGATAGCCTCCGATATGAATCATGAAAACCTTAACACCTTCAACAGTAAATAGTTGACGCTCCGGAACCAGCGTTCTGATGCGGGAACTGTCGATATTTCCACTTACAGCTTTCACGGGTTTAAAGGCTTCTAAAGCCAGCAAAACTTCTTCGTTGCCGATATCGCCGGCATGCCAAACCTGATCACATTTTGCAAAAAAATCGAATATCCGTGGATGTAAGTACCCGTGGGTATCCGACAAAAGTCCGATTTTCGTCATTGAATTACTTTAGTTTGTATGATATGCCAATGCTCAACACTTCTTTAAACTGTGTTCTGGGACCGGTTTTGCCGTCTTTGTCGGTAATTGCAATGTCATCGTCATATATAAGGTGTGCGGTAATATTAGTGCTTAGCCAGCTGTTGACTTTCAGGGTGATGAGGTTTTGCCAGTCAACATCAATATTTTGGGGATTTTTGAGGTAATCTGTAAAAAGCTCTAATTTAGAATCGAAGGAAACGTTTTCTGCTATAGGAACTGTCAATTTAGCAATCAGTTTGGCACCAAATGAAATCTTTGTGTTTTCACCATCTTTCACTTTCACAAACTGGCCACCAATAGAATCAAAAACAGCGGGTTCTACACCGTATTTTCCGGCATCAGCCATTGCCTGATCGCTCACAATGGTTATGCGAGCAGTGGCAGGGGCAAAGTTGAGTGAGAAATATTTGTTTGGGACATACTGCATACCAGCACCTAAGGTAAAATAACCTGGTGCCATAAAGCCAGAAATAGGCGTGCTGGAATCTTTTTTATAATCGAAGCCATCAGCGAACTGGGTTTTAAACGAAAACTCTAAACTGTAATAAAGCTTTTCGGTAGCGTTGTAACCAAATAAGGAGTTGAGCTCTATCTTATCATCCGTTTTCATGGCTTTACTTTCCCCTAAATGGCTGTACCCCAATGCTAAAGAAATGTTGTTGTCCCATTTCTTAACATCATCTGCATAATTAATGCCGTAGTTTAAAATGCCTTGCCAGTTTATAGCGTCCTCGCCACCTGCCGACCAGTTTGAGAGATGACTTTGGGAGAAATTTATACCAACAGCGCCTGATTTTTTCCATTTTTCAGGTAAGGTTGTGTCTTGTGCCAATAAGGTTAATGAGCTAAAAAACAGGAAACTAATAAGAATAAGTAAAGTGTTTTTCATAGTAAAAAATGATTTATAAATGATTAAAAATTTGTTCCCTGACGATTAGGAATAGCTTGTTGGCGTTTATCACCGAGTTTAAAATAAATATCAAGCGAATTTCTCGTTCGGACAAGACTGTCATTTTTAAGGCCGGGCATCCAACGGATACTTTGCAAAATGCGGATTGCTTCCTGATCACAGCCACCGCCAACAGATTGCTTAACAACGATATTGGATGGCAGCCCGTTTTTTTCTATCACAAATTCCAAAACAACCTTGCCCGAAATACTACTTCTGAAAGCCTGCGCAGGATAGCTGAGGTTTTTATAAATATAGGTGTTAAGGGTCATCGTGCTGTCTTTGAAAATGGGATAGGGAGCTTGATTTAGCGCGGCAAAATTAAAAATATTTTCCGATTTTGATGGTGGAGGTTTCAAGTTATAGCTGATCTTAGCTAAATCACTGCGCTCCAGCTTTTTATAGTCGCGGAAATGAAAAGGAATCGTTATTTCAACCGTTGATTTAATAGGCCTGGCATTTTTGAGCGCAGGAAGCCAGATTATATTTTGAGCCAGTTTTTTAGCAGTCTCAGTGGCTTCCTCATTGAAAGTTTTGAGGGTTTCAATAGCTGTAATTGTTCCGTCCTCGGCAATTGATAAACGCAACAAAACCTCTTCACGGCCTTTTTTATCTATAATTTCATCAGGAAAAACCAGGTGCTGCAGCAGATAGGTATTGGTAAGCGATTTATCCGATAGCGGTCTTGCCTCCTCAGAAAGTTGGGCCGATAGGGCAGGAGCTAATAAAAAAAATAGTGCTAAAATATAGTATGATTTCATAATTCAGCATTTTGAGCTAAATTAAATAAATTTTTGAGGACTTCATGTATTTTTTAGCCAAAAAATTATACCAAATCATCTTTAGACTGGTCTGATTAGAAGATACGATCCCTGACATAATAACCTGAGCTCGATTAAAATTAATGGTTCAGACCACTTATAAATAATTGGTTTCAAGCCTGCCTGACTGATTAGTACAGTCAGGGAATATTTGCGAAGGCATAGCGAGCTATGGCAAGCAGATATGACGCAGAAAACAGTTGTTTAGAAGTGGCAAATCCTGTGTTTCATTAAATAACTGCTCTACTTCTCTAAATTTTTTAACCATAGCTCGCTATGCTTAAAAAATTTATATTGTATATCAGTCATTTAATGAAATCTGAGCTCTTTAATTTTAATCGAGCTCAGGTTAATAAAGTGTTTGCTATTATTTAGCACCAAATCTTTCCTACTTTTGCAGCAAATTCACAACAAATGGAGAAAAACTCAGCGGATTATATTTTTGGCTTACATCCTGTTTTAGAAGCTTTTGAGGCTGGAAAAGAATTTGAAAAACTGTTTATTCAAAGTGGCTTACGCTCGGCTCAAGTACAACAAATCTCAAAAAATGCACGTGAGCTAAACATACCTTTTCAATATGTGCCGATAGAAAAGCTGAACCGCATTACCCGAAAAAACCACCAGGGCGTTGTGGCTTATATTTCTCCGGTGAGTTATCAGTCAGTAGAACAGTTAGTTCCGATGATTTATGAAGCCGGGAAAATGCCTTTTATCGTGGTACTCGACCGGATTACTGATGTGCGTAATCTGGGAGCTATAGCGCGCACGGCCTATGCTGCAGGAGCCGATGCCTTACTGCTGCCAACGCGTGGCAGTGCGCTTATCACCGGCGATGCTATGAAAACTTCTGCCGGTGCGCTTTCAAAACTTACTGTTTGTCGCGCCGAGAACCTAAAGGAAAGCCTTGATTTTCTCAAAGAAAGTGGGTTAAAAATAGCTGCTGTCACCGAAAAAGGCAGCAGTCCAATATGGGAGAACAAGCTGGAAGGACCTATCGCCCTTATTCTTGGATCCGAAGAAGACGGCGTATCGCCAGCCTACCTACAAAAAGCCGATGCCAAACTGCAAATCCCCATGCCCGGTGCTATGGAATCGCTTAATGTATCCGTTGCTGCGGGCATTGCGTGTTTTGAGATTGTAAGGCAACGGATTGCTGCGGGAGTATGAGTTGAGCGATTTGTAGAAAATACTATCCCGTAAATGGCTGAATATTATTTTTTAGCGTTTAATTATTTTCGAAAAATAGTGTTCATTGTCTGTCTGTATGCTTAAAAAATAAATTCCTGAGCTGAGTGACGAAATATCGTTTTCGCCATTCGTGATTGTCTGAACTGTCTGACCTGAAATATCACAAACAACGATCTGCCTGACAGGGCTTTGAATATCAAAAACTGTAAAATACCCGCTGGTTGGATTAGGGTAAATGGTCAGGCTTTCGGCGGTTAATGGATTCACGTAGGTTGTTTCATCATACTCAAAGCAGCCCATATCGGGGGCGAGGCCATTGAAAGGCAGGCCAATATCTATTCCGGCATCAATACAGGGAGAGCTTTCCTGCAAATGGAAATCTCCGTTGGCTTGGTCAATGAAAAGCGGGTCGGTATCTATGTTATTACTTCCGGTCGTGTTGTATTCGGGCATGGTAATGTTGCAATAGTTAACGGTGGCCGAACTGGTTCCGGCGTCAATATAAACATTGTCGTCGTCGTAAGCAGAGCTGTTGTTATACACTATGCAGTTCACGAAATCGACCTGGGCAAAATAAAATCCTCCCGCACCTCCCGGGCCATTAAGGGCAGAATTCCCAACCATTGTGCAATTGGCGAAGGAAATTGTGTTCAGGCCTACACCCAGCGATTCTAAAGCACCGCCATTCGCGTAGGTTGTATAATTTCCTGCAAATAAGCAGTTTGTAACTTTTGTGTCCACCACCGAATAGAACATGATGGCACCGCCACCATAGTTCGTGCTGTTTTCGATAAACTCACAATCGGTGATTTCGCCATAAAAATCAGAGGTGAGTTTTATGGCGCCGCCTTCGCTATAGCCGGTGTTTCTATAAAACTTACAATGGGCAAAAATGGTTTCGGAAGTGTTAATTCCATAAACAGCACCACCCATTCCCTGGCTTGGCAAGGCACTGTTATTGGTGAACATGCAGTTCGAAAATTCTACATCGGAATTCAGCAGCCTTACCGCTCCCCCGTGTTTTTCAGGGTATTCGGCACCGACAGCTGTTTTTCCATACTCCATGCGGCAAAACGCGAGCTTGCTTAATGCAGCTGTTTCAAAAGTTATTCCTCCCCAGCCGGTTGCCTGATTGCTACTCGTGAAGAAGATGCTATCTGATTCTGTGCCTGTGGCTTGTAAATTTCCGGCCACTAAAATTTTATAATGTCCCTGGAAATCAACTATTACGCCTGCTTCGATTGTCAAAACTTCGCCAGAAGGGATGCTAATATCGCCAATAACCCGGTAGGGCGAGTTTGCAGCATACCAGGTTCCAAATTGATTTCCTTCTACCTCAGTCTGCGCATATATAACAATTGAAAGTGTAGCAAGAAAAAACAAGATAAATAGTTGTTTCATTGCTGTTAAATTAAAGATTAGACATTTCAATGATGAAAGGCAAAAATACTTTTGCTAAATAAGCTTGATTGGCCTGCAAATATATTTATAAATATTTTGGCATGTCGAAAAAACCTCTTTGGAGAAAAAAATATAAAAAAACTGTTTAGGCTACAATAAACAATGACGTATTGATTTGATAGTTAATGAGGTGTTGATTTTTTATTAGTCCATAGCCAAATCCCGGGTTTGATACAATCAGTAGCTTTTAAAGTTTTTTTAATACCGCGTTATCTTCACCTGAGTAATATTCCCAGTACTTTTTATCACTATTGTCCGGTAAAAAAATAGGAGATTCATCGCTTCGCTCTGAATGACAGTAGTTTGCGATTTATTGGCTGGTTTGGGGGCTTGGAGGAAGCTTTGCTTCCTCCAAGCCCCCAAACCAGCCTCAATTAAAAATTAATATCCTGTCATTCAGAGCGTAACGAAGTGAAGCGATGAATCTCCTTTCGAACAAAAATGTTTACCGGACAATAGTGATTTTTTATAACACTTTTCTTATTTATATTCATTCTAAAATAAGACTTTTCTTCTAAATCTACTGTTTTTCAATTGAAATACGCTTATTTTCGAAGCGTGTTGATTTTTTGGCGTGTTTTTGTAAATAATCGCACACAATTAACACTACCTGTATTTATTTTGCAAAACATGTAACACCTATTAAGACCTAAATAGCCCAAATATTTGAATCAAAACAAGATTTATGCACTATTGCATAAATTCCTTGCTAATTGAACTGAAATGAGAATAACAATTTTAATAGTCGCGTTTTTGAGTAGCGCTTTTGCATATTCACAAATACCAGTGATAAAATGGCAGCAATGCATTGGTTCTTTAGGTGGTGTAAAAAGTGATGGAATTGTAGAAACTACTAATGGATATTTATTTGCATTAACAGTTCAGGATGGAACGGGCCTTCCTAATTACCATGGAGGTAATGAAATTTGGTTGATAGAAACAGACACACTTGGTAATAAAATTTGGGAAAGCTGTTATGGTATCTCAGAATCTGATGGTGCCTATAAACTAATTAGCAAAAATGATCAGTATTATATTCTTGGAGCGACACAGTCAACAGATGGTGATGTACAGTCAAATAACAATGGTGGTAGTGATTATTGGGTCGTAAAACTTGATTCCGAAAGGGAAATAATCTGGGAAAAGTGTTTTGGCTCTCCAGGCAATGAAGTTCCAAGAGATATGATTGTAACCCCGGATGGCGGAGTGGTGGTTATGGGCAGAATATTTAATTCAGGAGGGGATGTTTCTGTGCTTTATGGCAGAAACGATGTATGGATGTTCAAAACTGACAGCCTAGGTAACCTGGAGTGGGAAAAAACCCTGGGCAACCAATGGCTTGATAACGGTGTTTCAATCATGCTAAACAGCGAAGGGAATATAATTTTAATAGGTGCTGTGGCGCATTATGGAGGGATGGTTGAATGCAATACAGATGATTATTATGGTGATGTGTGGCTTGTTGAACTGGATCTTCAGGGAAATATTGTTTGGCAGCATTGTTATGGAGGAAGTCATTATGATCTTGGGTTTTCTGTGATTGAGGTAGATGCCGGTTATATTTTTGCAGCAGGTTCAAGTTCTAACGATGGAGATGTTTCGGGTCATCATGGACCTGCTGGGAATGCACCAGACGGTTGGCCTGATATATGGGTTGTGAAAATTGACTTGCAGGGTGAAATCATTTGGCAAAAAAGCATTGGTGGCTATGATAGCGAATTTCCTATGTATATAACACAAACAGAAGATGGTGGAATTATCGTAATTGGTAAAACATTCTCCAATGATGGCGATGTAAGTGGTAACCATTCCAATCCCGACCTGATGAATGCTGATGATATCTGGGTAGTAAAGATGAGTCCTGGCGGAGAGATCGAGTGGCAGCAATGCTATGGAGGCTTGGGTAGCGAAGACCTGGAAAATCCACATACCATTCTTAAAAAAGGTGACTATAATTATGTGATAGCTTCCTCTACTGATTACGGCCTTTCCTTTGATGTCGAATGTACGCCAACCGGTGGTAATTATATAGACAAAGATGCATGGATATTTGAGATAGGATTGGATGATACCACTGCCTTGCATGAAAGCCTGCCCGGTTCAGGCAATTTAGATGTTTATCCCAACCCCGCCAAAGACTACATCATTTTTGAAATGCAAGCCAATAAAAGTACTGTATCTACACCCATGGAAATAATCGATATTTACGGACGGAAAGTTGCCAGCCTGCAAATGGTGTCAGGCAAAGATGTGCTGGATGTAAAGTCGTTAAGCAGCGGGGTTTACTTTTACCGGCTCAGCCATGAAGGCCGGTACCAGGCAGGGAAATTTGTTGTGCGATAAGAAAAACGAAAATGAAAGAAAGGAGTTTTAGATGGAAATTATACGGACACGGATCACAGATCCGCGCCAGCGGGGGGGATTTGTTCAAACTGGACTCAACTCTTAATGTGGAATGGCAGCGTTGTTATGGAGGCAGTAATCACGATGGGATAATAGGATTATTAGAAATTGAGGATGGCTATGTGTTTTCAGCCTATGGAAGTTCAAATGATGGTGATATTTCCGGCTGGCATGGAGAATCTGATGCATGGGTGGTCAAAATAGACTTTGAGGGAAATATAATCTGGCAAAATTGCTTAGGTGGTTCTAAATCTGAAGATGCAAGTACTGTATTGAAATGTAGTAATGATGATTTAGTTATTATTGGAAGTACCCAGTCAAATGATGGAGATGTCTCTGGGAATCATTCATTATTTGAACGAGATAATGATATTTGGCTTGTAAAACTGACTAGTGAGGGAGAACTATTGTCTCAGCAATGTTTTGGTGGTGCGGGAAATGAAATAGTTCATTTTGGAGCTATTAAGAAAAGCGACAATAATTTTGTCATAGCGGGTTATACCGATTATGGCCCCTCTTTTGATGTGGCTTGTGCGCCAGACATGAATAACCCATTGGATTATGAGTGGTGGGTTTTTGAGATCAAAGACTGCGAATTCTATGCAGCTGTTGTGCCACCAGCTCCCACAGGCCCGGATACCCTCTGCCACACCACGGACAGCATCTCGGTTTATCAAATAGTTGGCGACAGCACAGCATGGGGCTACAACTGGCTGCTTGAGCCGGCAGAGGCCGGCACCCTCACTGCCGACAGCCTGCAGGCCATGGTAAAATGGAACAGCAGCTACCAGGGGCCGGCACACATCAAAGCGGCATCATGGAACGATTGCGGAGAGTCGGAATGGTCGCAGGCAAAAACCAGCATGGTGTATAGCTGCGTTGGGCTTCAGGCGAATAACAATGAAACGAAGGTGCTGAAGGTATATCCCAATCCAGCTACAGATTACGTCATTTTCGAAATCCCAAGTAAAACAGGCACAGTAGAAGCACTCCTTGAAATCCACGACATATTTGGTCGTAACCACGCTACGAAACAAATTACTTCTGCCAAAACAGTGCTTGACTTAAGGCAGTTCAAGCAAGGGATTTACTTTTATAAGATGGAGTTTGAAGGCCATCATTATTCAGGAAAAATTATTGTTCAAAGATGAATGTAAGTTCAAAATATAATAACACAGTAACTGCCACTTATAAATAACTGTTTTTTGGGTCCTATTTGCTAGTCATAGCGTGTTGCTGAGCCTGCCTGCCGAAGTAAGCTATGCCTTCGCAAATATTCCCTGACTGTAATAATCAGGCAGGCCTGACTATACTAATCAGGCAGGCTTGAAACCAATTTTTATAAGTGGTCTGAGTCATTAATTTTATGTCGAACTCAGGTTATTAAATTTTGGGCTTACAAATAGTGAAGGGTGCAATCAATATCACTGACAAGGATATAAACAACAATAACTTAGCTTAAAAAAACTCACCCTCTTATCCGGAATAATTCTAAATTAGGCTTATTTTGAAAGTTATCCGCGTTTTTTCTTGTGGGTATTAAAAATACTTTTAAGTTTAACCCGTTAAAACAAACAACCATGCAACAGCCAATAACATTTAGTAAAGCTAACCACCACA
>JALNZT010000009.1 GCA_023229135.1 Bacteroidales bacterium | reverse complement strand
TTGAAAAGCCCCCCCCCCCCCCCCGCTAATAATCTGTATATTGATGGTTTCCATCTGTTTATATATACATTTCACAATAGACCTGAGTTTTTTGTTACCTTTAGTTCAGTTTCAACGCCCGTTAAATTGTCAACTGTTGAAACCAACCGAAAAGGCTGTGCCGAAAAAATTAACCAAGTATTTTCAATTGCACGACCCCGAAGGGTTGCGCTCTCTATATAGATTTATAAACCACAAACCTTTATCACTATGAAAAACACTTTTTTTAAATTGTTTGCACTTGTAATCCTGGCCGGTCTGCTGCTGCACGGATGCCAAAAAGAACCACAATCCGGTGATTCTTCCGGCCAATCCCATGAAATGGTTTACACACCCAAAGCGGCCAGTCTGGTAGCCGATATCAATAATTTTAAACAAAAAATGACAGCTGTGCGCGAAAACCCGCATTTAAAAAGCGGCGAGGTGATAAGCAAGGAAGATGCACGCTGGAACCTGGAAACACTGTTTAATGCCACTTATGGCTTCCCGGATTTAGCTTACCGCAAAACACTTACCGACACGGCCTTATTGTACCTGCCCGTTGATGCCTCCGGCAATGCCCTGTTAGAAGATGTGGTAGCGGTTTACGATGAAATCCTGTCGCTGATAACCGGCTTTTATATCGAAGCCAATTTTGATGAAAAAGGCTTTTTGTTTATGCAACTAAGCAGCGGTGATGTTGCGAACGGGGAGCTGGAGATTAGGCTAGAGGCTGTTACCGGTGCGCGTTTGGGAACTCCGAATGACCCGCCTTTTATTTCGGAATATTTTTTTGAGGGCTGGAAATTTGGAATGAATTTAGGCGATTGTGATGCGACCATTGACGATTCAGATGCTGCTGATCAATTGGAAATGGCCATAAGGAGCAGTATGTATGCTTGGCCGGAACCTCCCAACGGTTTTCGCTGGATGACGGCAAACTCCTTTACAATTGAGCTTACCGGATTCGAATATATTGAAGGAGATGATTATTTGTTATTTTATATTGAAAAGCCTCAGGGTGAAGAATTTACTACTGATGATATATGTCTTGATGTAGATGAAATGAACTTTCATTTTTATGGCGAAATGAAAGTGATATATCAAATTGTACCTTATGATCCTCTCAATACTCAATTTAGTGCTATAGATGACTGGGTTTTATTAGAGGCTCTGGTTGACGGAAAGCTTTATGACGAGAGTTTTCCTAAATACATTCATCATTTCAATACACTCGAGTATGCCGAACGCTTTCTTGTGCCAATTTCTGAATTTCCGCTTCCCATCGAATTCACCACTGAATATTAATTAGTGATTTATGAAACAGTTATTATTTGTGTTTTGTGTTTGTTTAAGCTTTGTAGTAAATTCACATGCTCAGAATTCTTTTGAAATAAGTTTCGCAACAGAAGAAGATGATTTTGTAAATAGAAGCTTGATTGATCCAGCCGGTAATGTTTTATTAATAGGAGCATTAAGTCATAGTTTGAATACTTTAGATGCTTTTATAATCAAAGTTGCACCCGATGGCAAATACCAATTCAAAAGAATAGATCGGTCTGACACTATTAGTCTATTTAGTACGATTACTTTATTAGATAATGGCCATTATTTTGTTACCGGAGCTTACAGCGCAGGGGGGACATTTTACGATATGAATCGATTTTGGGTGATGATATTTGATCAAAACCTGGAAGTAATTTCAGAGCAAAGTTATGGAATCAAAGCCCCCTATTTGAAATATGGAGGATGGAACAGAGCATTGATAAATCAGAATGGAGAAGTTGCCATTATTGCAACCAATGAAAGGCTTATTAATAATGTGCAAAGACCAGACTTTATAATGTTCAAGTTTAATCAGCAAGGTGATAGTTTATCCAGTGTGCAGTATGAATCATTTCCAAGCTCAGTAGCAAATTCATTTGACAGCATACCCGGATCAGATAGCCTGATGATGATTGGTAAAGGAGTTTTAAACACAGGACAGGAGAGCATCAACTTCATGGATTTGGATATGAATATCACATCAAGCATCAATATTTCAGACGTTGATGGGGATTTTAGATATACCAATGGCAATTGGATTAGCTCCGATGAGTTTTTAATGCTTGCTGATCGAATAGTAAGAAATGATAAAGACAAAGAATATTTTTTTTCAGTTTTCAGGGTAAATACTGCTGGGCAAAACCTGCAAGAATTAGAATTGGACAGGCCAGATACGCTGGAATATTATGCGCATTGTAAGAATATGGTTGTTGCTCCCGACTCATTAATATATGTTGGGGGTAAACAGTCATATAATACAATTACTTCAACACCAAGCTATCCAATAATTTATTTGATTGACAAGGATTTGAATTTAATTGGACGTAAAGAGTTTGGAGGGGATGGTAATTATTCACTCATGGGCATCGAGGCTACACCAGACAATGGTTGTTTTGCTTATGCTGAGCGATATAATATCCACAACAAATGGTATTATGAACGTGATATCGTGATGTGGAAGTTTCTCCGCAAAGACTTCGAGATCATCACTCAGCTAACGGATAAACCTGCAGCGGTGTTAAATAGTAAGGTATGGCCTAATCCTGCCCTTGATGTGCTGCACATCAGCTTGGATGGACTGCAAACAGGCAGTGATTTCAGACTACGAATTTACAATACGGCCGGGCAAAAGTATTTTGACAAAGCCTTTAAAGCGACGGCCGAAGCCGTGCGATGCCACATTGAGGTATTGCCAGCCGGCACTTATGTGTACGAATTACAAACCGCTGACGGACAAGTTGGTGGAGGGAAATTTATTAAACAATAAAAAACAGGAACTTAAAATAATAGCGATGAAAATAAAAAGTAATATTTTGGTGGGTGCACTGATACTGCTATGCGGATTTTGGTCTCAGCTGGAGGCTCAAACCCAAACTGCTGTTCCGCTTCAACCCAATCAACAGGAAGTTCTTTTAAACAAGAACAATAATAAAGAATCAGTTTGGCTACCTCTTTCATATATGAAAGGCATTTATTTTAATGGTGGAGTTGTAGGTATTGGTACCGAAAAGCCCAGTGAAAAGCTGTTATTGCATGTTGCGGGAACAGCAGGTGTAAATGAGTTGGTAATTAACGATCAATATTCGCTGCCTACAGAACGTGGGGAAAAATATGAATTTCTGAACGGATTAGGTGAATGGGAAATCATTTCCAGTAGTGTCGGAGGGGAAAGCTTTTGGGAACCAGTTGGACTAAATAATGGCATCTATTACGATATCGGAAGGGTTGGGATTGGAACAGCAACACCCGGCGCGGATTTGCATGTGCAGGGCAATATGAAATTGGGAAGCAATATCGGTAATGTGGGTACAAATGCCTTTGCTGGAGGAGACGAATCTGTTGCCTCTGGCACAAATTCCTTTGCCTTTGGAGATGAGTCAAAAGCTACAAATAATGGTGCGTTTGCTGTTGGGTTGCGGGCTGAAGCAAGTGGGACAAACTCTATTGCTATTGGACGAGCTAGTAAAGCGAATTATGAAAATGCCTTTGCATTGGGATATGTAGCGGAGGCGATCGCTATAAACTCTATCGTAATTGGAAGACATGCCCGAGCAACTGAAAGTAACGCCTATATTGTTGGGAGTGGAGCTGGTTTAAGTACAAAAATGTTAGTTAATAATATTGAAAATTCATTAATAATGGGTTTCAATAGCAATCTCCCCACCTTCTTTGTCAGTTCCTCCGAAGGTGTCGGCACCACAGGCAAAATCGGCATTGGCAATATGACCGATCCGGAAGTCAAGCTGCATATCCTTTCAGATATAGGTGAAGCAGCAGTATTGAAGTTGGAACACCGCACCACCGGCACCAAACGCTATGCCGAGATAGGCTTGGGTACACACCGCATACGAGCCGGAAACACTGAAAATATGGTGTTTAGCACACCGGCTACCAACAGGCATTTCGTGTTTGAGAATGGGAATGTGGGGATAGGGGTGAGCAGTCCATCAAAGAAACTGGAGGTGGCAGGGGATATTGAATTTTCGGGTGACTTATACAGTAATGGTCAGTTGTTTACAGGCAGCAATTGGACAGTAAACGGTGAGAACATTTATCGCAGCACCGGATATGTGGGGATAGGGACAGAAAGTCCAAATTCCATTTTGCATGTTCACGAGGATAACGAATCAGTATTTACCCTTTCAAACAATCATGGCAGCCTGGTTATGGCAATAGCGAATACACCATCCCCTACTTCACAAGCCGGTGATGTGGTGTTTAAAACAACCCATGATAACAACCATCACGGAATAGTTTTCAATATGAACGATAATTTTAATGATGGCAATAGTTATATTAAATTCAATGATAACCATAATCATAACACCCTAACAGTTTTTAACAATGGAACTGTTGGAATCAATACCTCGAACACTTTCGGGCATCAGCTTGCAGTGAATGGTAGTATAATAACGACTGAAGTTTTAATCAGACACCCATCAAACTGGTACGACCATGTATTTGATGATGATTATTCATTAATGAAACTTGATGAACTTGAAGTGTTTATAAGTAAAAATAGACATTTACCTGACATTCCAAGTGAAGATAAGGTGAAGTCAGAAGGTGTACAGATGGGCGAGATTACCGGATTATTATTAAAAAAAATAGAAGAGCTTACGCTTTATACCATTGAACAGCAGAAGTTAATTGAAAAGCAGCAAAATCTTCTTGATCAGGTAATGCAGAAAATTCAGAAAGCTGATTCACTTTAAAATCTTAAACTAAAAAGGGGAAGAAAAATAGCATATACATAATTTGAGCCATGAAAATCACACACCTTATAATAGCCCTATTGCTGTCTTTTATTTGCACTGGTGTATATAGTCAGGCAAAAATGACATACGATGAAAGCGGGAACAGAATTCAAAGGAAAATAATTGTTCTAGAAAAGAAAACTGATTCTTTGAATATACTTGAACAAGAAAATTTGTTGTCTAAATATGAAAGTCAATCCTATCATGATGAAATAGCCGGAGGGCTTAACCTTGAGCTATGGCCTAATCCAACAGAAGATGTTCTGAATATTTCAACCAACAAGCCTGATGAGGAAATATTAATTGAGGTATATAGTATGGAGGGTGAGCTCATTATTTCTAAAAACCTGATACAACAACCTGATCGTATTGATCTAAGCAAATTTTCTTCGGGCTCCTATTTTCTAAGGATAAATTCTAAAGACAATGTGTCCGTCTGGAAAATTATTAAAAGATGATTTGTAAAATTCAATTTCACAGCTTACACTTAAATCTAAGACCTGCAAATAAACCGCGGCGTTTCTAGACTTTTAGGATTCTGGAATTGCAAAAAAAAAAGACCAACATTTTTCAAAACCATAACAAATGAAATCCATATTTAGTTTCAGCATAGCTCTCGGTATGATTTTCTTATATCAGTCGAATTTATATGGGCAGGGAGAAAGGGTGATTTTAGGTAATACTATTACATTAGATGAACCCCCTCCTTCCTATTTTTTGAATTCAGATTTAACATACAGGGCCTCCGATTTTATTAATCTTTTACCGAATTTTTCTGTAAAACCGGGTGAATCGTGTAATATTTTGATGGAAAGTGATCCTAAGATGGTTCTTTATGATGGTAGTGAATATCAAAATGGTGGTACACCCGATAATAACTATGGAGGGCGAGTTGGAAAACTGGAAGATAATTTGATTGTTACACCTACTGGAGCGCTTCAATACGAAGTTCCCTTTGACTTGCCTTCAGGTGTCAATGGATTAACGCCCGAGCTTAGTCTGGTATATAACAGTCAGGCTGGCGACGGTATTGTGGGGATGGGTTGGTCAATTAGTGGTTTGTCAAAGATAACGCGTACTCCCTATACCTATACTATAAATAAATATTCAAATGCAGTAAGCTTTTCCAATCAGGATCAGCTCTATTACAATGGTAATTATTTAGTTAAGAATGCTGAGGGTGATTATTATGCTGAGAATACAGACTTTAGCGTAATTAGACCAATTGACCCCACTAGCCTGAACGAAGGCTTTATTGTGTATAAAAGAGATGGTAAGGTGTATGAATATGGAGTTAGCGAGAACTCGAGGTTTTATCTTCAAAGCCTGAGTATCCCACTTGAATGGCATATAGAAAAAATTACCGATGCTTATGGCAATTATATCGAGTTTGAATATGCCAACGACAAGGCAGCTGGTAGTTTTAGACCTGTAAAGATCAGATACACAGGCAATTCTGTTGCCAATGTTAATCCGTTTTATGAAGTGCGCTTTGTTTATGCTCAGGATTCTGATAAGAGAGGTATAAATGATTCGGAAGACAGACAAATTCCTTACCGAAGTGATACACAAAAGAAATATTTTATAGCTGACGAGAGCAGTGAATTTAAGTTTTTCACGCGCATTACACATCAGCTAAGCTTTATTGAGCTTTACTATTTACCCACTGAGGAAAAGATTGCAGATTTTCAATTTTCTTACAGCCTGGAAGGTGAATTACCTGAACTTCAACTGAAAGGCATTTATCCTTCATTTTGGATAAACAATATCGTAGGAAAAGAACAAAGTGCCACAAATGAGGATAAAAACCTTAGTAATGGGCTTAATCCTGTAAAACTCATCTGGGATAACATAACATATCAAAGCGAGCAAATAGCCAGTGAAATTGATGTTTTACACACTGATGTAAACACTTATCAAACAACTGTTTTTTCTGCAAATATGGATCAAACCAAAGGTACCGATGATTTAGTGCAGGTTTTAAAAAATTTAATTGATAACAGTCATGTGATAAGACTAATACAAAATGAGACATCAACTGATGGAAATGGCTCTGTAGTGCAATTTACTTTGAAAAAAGAAGCAGAGCTCGATGGCGAGTTTATTCCGCATCTGTTCCAGGCCGTTGATGTTAATGGTGATGGTGTTGACGAAATAGCTGTGATCTATTCTAATAATATTGGCACTGCAATGAAGGTGTATAGCAGCTATGATCTTGATGTTCTACTTACCAAACAACTAAGCAATGAAACTTGGGAAGATGGATCCTTTTTTCTTGCTGATTTTACAGGAAATGGCTTGACGGATTTAATATGGGTTAGCAAAATTAATAGTGATGCTTGTGGGTTTCGGTTTTTTCTTAGTGAATCTCCTGATTCACCTTTTTCAAAAATTGTTACGAAGTCTTTAGGTGATGTGGGGCTGATAAAAGAAATTATTGTTGGAGATTTTGCCGGTAACAGGCGGAGCGAAGTAATCTTAATGTATGAGGTATATGGTGTGAAAAGAACAAGAATTGTCCGTCTTACTGACCCTGATAACAACGTAAGTTTTACCACACCAAATATCAATATGGCTGATATTATACCGGCTTCAGGTGATCGAAAGGTACTAATTGGTGATTTTAATGCAGATGCTAAATCTGATATTTTGTTACTCAATAATAGTAGTGAGGATAATTCTCATTTCATTATCTCCGCTGGTAACGACATCTTTTCAGAGTACACTACTACGATTGATCTAACAGCAATAAACGAAGATGGGGAAGAGTTAGAGATTATTGGAGATGATATTTTTGCGCTTGATATAAACGCTGATGGTTTTACTGACATTGGTCTTTTCTTTTCTGAAGAGGTGGAAGAAGGTGGATTAAGCAGCGATATAATAAAAAAGCATTATCGCGTTGATCATTTAATGCGTTTGGATTTCTCAAATTCCACCGGTGTTCATTTAAAATATGTTAAGCACCAAAAACTTGATCAAATGGGGCGTGGAATTCCAATTGACCAATATGTAACAAGAACCGGAACACAACACTGGTTACATTTTGATATGACTCCCGGTAATTTTACTGGTTTCGGTGGTGGACAAATTTTGTGCAGCAGGTTGAAATGGACTGGAACATTTTCTAATTACAATTTGCGGACAACAATTACAGGGCCTGCATCATACAATAATAAGTCATCAATCACACAAATTATTGATGGTCTTGGCAAGAAACGATTAATTAGTTACAGTCCCCAGTCCGTTAATTTTCTGGAAGAGCGAAAACAGATGTTAGGTGAAGCAGAACGAACTTCAAAAGTTTTTCCCGTTGCAATATATAAAGCACCTTTAAACGTTGTCACTGAAATTCAGCACGAATCATCAGAAAATCAATATATAAGTACTTCTTACTTATATGGTCAAGGCAGAGTTCATAAACACGGTAAAGGTTTTCTGGGGTTCGATTTTATTTTAAAGAAAGACCTGGCCTCTCGAACTGCTACACAGGAAACTTATGTGGTTAATTCTCAAAATTTTCAGGTTTCTTTAAATAACAGGCAGGAGTGGGTGAGTTTATCCGGCGTATACAAATTGTTCAAAAACACGGATTACACCTATAAGTATGTTACTACCGATTTGTTAAATAATAAAGCATATTTCCCTTACCTATCCAATTTAGAAAACCACTTTTACGAAAAGGAAGGTTCAAATACAACAATAGAAAGAAAAGAGATTATAAACTATAGTAATTTAGACGATTACGGAAATCCACAAACTATACTCAGGAAATATCTGAATAAAAACAATGTGATGGTTTCGAGTGAAGTAAAAGAAGTGCAGTATGATAATTTCGTTTCAGCAAACCGGAGGTTGCTTGGTTTGCTTAAAGATGAGGTAACCACCTATAAAATGACCGGCGAGGAAGACGTCATCAGACGAACAAACTATACAAATAACAGCACTACCGGTTTCAGAGAGATTCAAATTACTGAGCCTACTGATGAAAAAGAACTCACTATTTCATATACTCCTGACGCTTTCGGGAATGTGGAGCAAGTGACACAAACAGCTAATGGCAATACGCCGCGTATTAGCACAATTGAATATTCCACTGATGGCCGGTTTCCGAAAATAGAGACTAATGCCGAACTACATACTGTTGTAAATCAATTTGACCCCAAAACAGGCTTGCTAATAGCAATTACTGATGAAAACAGCCTTAGCACCAAGTTTACTTATAATGCATTTAGAAAACTACTCATTACTACCAAACATGATGGCACGCAGATAAGAAATAATTATGGCTGGTTGCGGGGAAATGGTTCACCCAATCAACATCCTGACACACCTGAACATGGCGATCCGGTTTATTTTATCCGGACACGTGCCTCAGCCAGCCCCGAAGAAATAACTTTTTATGACCAACACAGCCGACCTGTAAGAAAAGTAGAACACGGTTTTAACAATGAGGCAATATATACTGATTTTAAGTACTTTAACATCGAAGGTAAAATCGGCTTGCTAAAATCGAAAACGGTTCCCTATTTTGCTGACGAAGGGCAAAGTGCTGCCTTTGAATCTACTTTTGATTATGATTTCAAGCGAAGGCAGATAATAATGATGAACCCCGATGGCTCCAGTGAAACCATAGTATATTCACCAAATAAAGTATCAAAAACAAATTTTGATGGGCAGGTACAAGTTAAAGAGTTTAAAGCCAATGGTTATCTTGATAAAGTAACTGATAATAGCAATGCTTATGTTTCATTTAGCTATTATGCTGATGGACAGGTAAGGGCCACCAAGATTAATGATCAACAGCATACTGAAATCAGTTATACTTACGACACCCATAGGCGAAAGTCAACGATGAGCGATCCGTCTTTAGGCTCAGTTGTTTATAACTTTGATGCCTTTGGTAATCTTAGGCTGGAAAATACTAATGGAAAAGAAACATCGTTTGATTATGACCGCCTGGGAAGGATCAATAAACGCACGGTTGATGAAGGCATCTCAATATGGTATTGGGATACCGAAGAAAATGGCGTTGGCAAACTCGGTTCCATAAACTACCAGCCTTCAAAAGCACCATTCATTGGTTTTGATGAAGCGTTTACCTACGACGAAGCCGGCCTGGTTTTAACGCATACAGTGAGTATTGATGGCCAACCAAAAATGTTTAATTATACCTACGATGAATTAAACCGGCCCAAAACCAAAACCTGGCCAACAGGTTTCAAAACGATTAATTACTATGACGAGTTAAGCTTTCTGCGCTATATAACCGATGATAATGGCACAAAACTATGGGAAGTTGAGACGTATAATCAATGGCAAAATATTTCTCAGTTTAAAACCGGAAACCAGGTCCAGCATAATTATACCTACAATGATATAAACGGTCGTTTGGAATCCATTAAGGCAGCTCACCAACATCATGGAACTTTACAAGAGTTTGCCTACAATTGGAATCCATTGACAGCTAATCTGGAAGAAAGAACTGACGTACTTAGAAGTGCAACAGAATCTTTTGGTTACGATGGCTTTAATCGCTTAACAAATATCACACAAAATAATAATCATACAGTATGGGCATCTTACGATCATTTAGGTCGAATCGAAAGCAAGCAGGATGCAGGCACCTACCAGTATTTGCCAAACCGACCTTATGCTGTTGATAATATAACCGATATACACGGCGATTTCCCGTTAAATCAACAAGACATTGAATATACTTCTTTCAATAAGGTAAAAAATATTTCTGAGGGCGATAACGAGCTTAACATCGCTTACGGGCCATACAGCCAACGTATATGGCAGCAAAACACCAAGGCTGACAATAATAGTCGCCGGCAGAAATATTATTTTACACCGGAATATGAGATTGAAACCAATGCCGAAAACCAGGAAATTCTTCGGCATTACCTACTTGGCCCAACCGGAGTTTTTGCTATCTTTACCGCCATGAATGATGACCAGCAAATGCATTACGTGCTAAAAGACCACCAGGGCAGCCTCACGGGCCTGGCCGATACAGATGGTGTGCTGACCGAAAGCTATAGCTACGATGCCTTTGGTCGCAGGCGCAATGCCCAAAACTGGAGTTACGACAATATTACTACCAGCACTATAACCGACAGGGGCTACACTTTTCACGAGCATTTGGACGAATTTGGGCTTATAAACATGAACGGCAGGGTGTATGACCCACTAATAGGCCATGTGCTCAGTCCCGACCCCTTTATCCAGCAGCCCGAAAATAGCCAGAGCTACAACCGCTACGGTTATGTGTTTAACAACCCGCTGCGGTTTACTGATCCGAGTGGGTATTTTGCCAGCGGCGATACTACCGGCAAGCAACAAAACAATGCCGAGAGCATCTTCATCCGACAGGCCAGGGAAGACCAGCAAAAAGAACGGCTTTCGTACAACACCGACGAAAGCACTGATGGGCCGGGGGTGAGTCAGCTGCAGGTGGAGGGAGATCAAGCTGGCGGGGGTGATTATGCTTGGGCTGGCGTCTTAGCATTTGCAGGGACTGCAGCTGTAGCAGATGGACCTATGCCAATTGGAGATGCAATTGGTGCAGCTACTCTTGCAGCTTATGGAAGTTATGTGCTTGCAGATAAAATGGCTGCGGAAATCTCACGAATTGCTGAAAAAGTAAATAATACCCGAGGCTTTGTTTATGAGTTAAGAGTTAATAGTCCTGGGACATATGTAAATGTAAGAGGAGTTCCAACTCAAATGAATGCTGGAGATGTTTGGAGATATGGAGAAACAACAAAAGGTTTTGGAAGGTATTCACAAAGCACATTAGATAATATGATTCCAGGAGGTGTTTCAATGGTTCCAATTTTCCAAGGAAATGTAGTAGAAATAAAAATTCAGGAGAAAATTATGATTTATGGTTATTCCATGATGAATGGTCATTTACCTCCAGGAAATAGAATTTACAGATAAATTTGAATAATGAAAGTACGCTTAGCATTATATTTAGACAATAAACTTACTGGTAAATCTAATATTGTAAATGAACTTTCAAGTGAGCTTGAAAAACATTTTCAACCAAATAAATATGGAGATTCATTAGATGAACTGTATTTTGGTATTGTATCAATGAGTGAGGGTTTTAAAGCTTTTTTTAAGCCAAGAAAACCTAAGTTTACTAAGTCTAAAAAGATGTTTGAATATGATGTCGATTTTGATTTTGACCGATTTAAGGATACTACAGAAACTAATTTAAAAGGTTTTATACTTGAAGGGATTTTAGAATCCCTTCAAGTAATATCGGAAAAGGTCAAAGACTTTGATATAAATGCGTTTGAAAATGATTTAAAACAACTGGTTTAGCTAAATGAATGAATTAGTTTTTTGGGAAATCATTGAGCAATCAAAGGAAGAAAGTCGAGATTTCACACATCAAATTGAGCTCTTAATAAATAAGCTATCCCTTTTAGAAGAAAGCAAAATCATTGAGTTTGAATATCGGTTCAGAGAGGCTCTTTCAAAATCTGCACGGTACAATATAATGGCTGCCGCAAAAATAGTTAATGACTATGTTAGCGATGATAGTTTTCTATATTTTAGATGTAGATTGATTGCCGAAGGAAAGGAGCTTTTTCATAAGGCAATAGAGAATCCAGAGGTAATTGCAAAAAGTAATATCCAAGAATTAGAGTTTGGTGGAGAAGAAATGCTATACATTGCTGACCATGCGTTTATTAAGAAGCTTGGAGGCGATACAGGAGAGGAATTGCCCAGAGATAAAGCCTTTGATTATTTAAATTATGATGAAGGGGAAGAAATAGAAGGGGAAGACTGGAAAGAAGAAGAGTTACCGTTTAAATACCCCGAATTGTGGAAAAGATATAAAAATGAAAGCCTTGCGTAAAGCAGGGCTTTTATTTTATAGTGCAGCAATATTTTTAAGCCTTACCGATCTAATAAATGCGTCAAGTACTTTTAGAATACCCCCACTCGGCGTAGTTTGTAACTACGTCGGCTACATTATTTTTTTACTTCCCCGCTCAGTATAGAAACTGCGACTACGAGACGAGCTTAACATCGCTTACGGGCCATACAGCCAACGTATATGGCAGCAAAACACCAATGCTGACAATAATAGTCGCCGGCAGAAATATTATTTTACACCGGAATACGAGTTCGAACTCAATTCAGAAAACCAGGAAATACATCGCCATTACTTGCTTGGACCAACCGGAGTTTTTGCTATCTTTACCGCCATGAATGATGATCAGCAAATGCATTACGTGCTAAAAGACCATCAGGGCAGCCTTATGGGCCTGGCTGATGTCGATGGCAGGCTGGTAGAAAGCTACAGCTACGATGCCTTTGGCCGCAGGCGTAACGCTGATAACTGGAGTTATAACAACATTACTACCAGCACTATAACCGACAGGGGCTACACTTTTCACGAGCATTTGGACGAATTTGGTCTTATAAATATGAATGGTCGCGTGTATGACCCACTAATAGGCCATGTTCTCAGTCCCGATCCCTTTATCCAGCAGCCCGAATACAGCCAGAGCTACAACCGCTACGGTTATGTATTTAACAACCCGTTGCGCTATACCGACCCGAGCGGCTATTTTGCACAGGGCGACAGTACAGGTATGTCTAACAGACCCTTGATGCAGCTTCACTTACCAATAAATAAAGATGCAATTCCTTATATAACAAATACAGATATTGCATTGAACGGACCTGAGGAATTCAGTTTGAAGGTTGAAAAAGAGGAATATACACCAAGAAGGACCCGAGCTGGTGAAACCATGTCGCAGACTTTATTGCTTAGTGCACAGGCGTCAAGAATACCACCTTTGGCAATGATTATTTTAGGTACAGGTACCCTCATGACAAGCTATTACTACTTAAAGGAAAACTATGCCGGTGAGGGATTTGAAAATTACCCTGGACCATTAAGTTATACGTTTGAACATCCTTCTCAAAATCCAATACATCAGAATCAAGACAATAGAGGTGGTGGTGATGACGGTAAATGGCATAATTGGTTTGTAGGAGGAGCGTTTAGCGTGGGAATTATTTATTACTATTTGAAAAGTGAGAATATGAAAACGCAAGAAATTAATGAATCTTTAAACGGTAAAAATGATCATTTAATTCAAAAAAACGATCATTACATTAACAATATTCAACATATTCAGCTGAAGGAGGATTATTATAAATACCGAAAGAAATGAGTTAAATATGAAAAAGTATTATGTAAAACGCTCAGTATTTATTGTTTTTAGAAATGCATCAATTATCGGTTTGGGCTGCGTTTTTATTTACTATGGGTTTTTTTTTAAGTATATTCCCTTAATCAAACCATATGCTGATGTATTAGCACTCATCTTTTTCATCTTTTTTATCTTTAGTTTTATTGTCTTTTTAACAGGTCGTGTAAAATGAACGAAAAACGCAATTCTTTAATGTGGATATTGGTAATTAACCTTATCATCAGTATATTGTTATCTTCGATTGGACAAGAAATAATTATCTCAGAATTTATTAGCTATTATTTTTGGCTAAGTTTAGGTTTGTTTTTAGGATTTCAATTGTGTAAGTATGAGTGTAAAAAACTGCTTAAGAAGTATTCCGGCAATTAATTTTACATCCTGCTCTCAAAGACTGCTCTGCCTATGAGCTACAACCGCTACGGCTATGTATTTAACAACCCGCTGCGCTATACCGACCCGAGTGGGTATTTTGCCAGCGGCGATACTACCGGCAAGCAACAAAACAATGCCGAGAGCATCGTTATCCGACAGGCCAAGGAAGACCAACAAAAAGAACGACTTTCCTACAATACCGATGAAAGCACTGACGGGCCGGGGGTGAGTCAGTTGAGTGTTGAGGGGGGATCTACAAATTATGGTGATGGATGGATAAGCGATGCTTATAATTCTGCAATAGGAAGAATGATTATTCCTGATTTTATTGCCATTGGAGTTGGGTTTAACGGTATTGTTGGGGTTGGAGGTGGATCTAGTATTGAGTTAAGATGGGTTACTCATGGCCCAGAAGCTTCATGGAAACCAATGATAACAGCCTCTCAATCTATAGGTGGTGGTTTTTCTGTTGATGCGACGTTAAATTTGGAATTAGCTAATTATTTTGGAAATGTAAATAATATAAGCCGTTCGATGATGCAAACAAGCACACCTACTGGTGATTTTCCAACAATCTTTGGGGCAGGAGGGGTTGCTGCTGGTGGAAAAATTGGAGTTACTGGATATGTAACTCCAAATGTCGGAGGTTCTTTTATAATTGGAAGAGAGTTGAATTTGGGTGTTGGATTACCTGCTGGGCCCGTTCCAGTAAATGGTGCTGCAGGTGTTAGTAATACTTGGATTTTGTATGATTTCCGTAAATAATTTTGGGGTGAAAAAGATATATTTTGGGATATTAATTTTTTTCATGGTAGTTGTTTATCTTTTCATAACTCAGAAAATAGGAAAAGATCGAGAAGAACAATTTTTTATCCGCTTTGACAATTCAAATATTAGTGGGAATATAGAATATGCTAAGATCGGGTATCATGGTAGTGTTTTTAAAATTGAAGGAATTGAGAAAGAGTTTGTATTTTATCCTTTCACAAGTGAATTGAACAACAATCAGATTTTTTACAAAATTGCTAAAAGAGGAGATTTAATTATTAAAGAGGTAAACTCAGACACTTTAAAATTAAAGAAAAATGGGAAAGTCTATTTTTATAAATTTCGAAAACCAAATGATTAAGCGAATACTAATAATATCAATTTGTGTTATTTTATTTGTTGGATGTGATAGCCCTAATCAAGTACGTCAAGCAAAAAGCGAAGCTGATAAGTTGTTGAATGATATTTCTTTAGGGAACGCATATAGTGCTTTCTCTGAGAAATACTTTCCTGCTGAACAAACAGTTGCATTAATAAATGAATTAAAGAATGAATGTGATTTTGCAAATAGAAAAGGAGTTTTTATAAATGATTATATTCAAGCAACTACTGATGGTAAAAGAGTCTCATTTATTTATGAATACTATTTAAAATGTGATAACATACGCTTCATAATAACATATAAATTGGGAAAGGAGGTTGAGCTCTATGAGTTTAATCTCGAGCCTATTGAAAAGGACAATCCAATGATAACAAGTCCAGAAAGGCAATTAAAATATTGACGAGAGAAACGCTTTGGCGCAGGGTTTTGGCCACAAGCTCGAACTCAATACCGAAAACCAGGAAATACATCGCCATTACCTGCTTAGGGTTTGTTCCCAAATAACGTGACTAATTTATAAGCAGTTATTTTGTTCGCCAACAAGGCAAAAAACGCAGGCATAGCAATGCTACGGCGAGTATTTTTAACGCAGTTGGCGGGCAAAAGAACAAGTAGAAATGGTCAGGTTATTTGGGAACAGACCCTTTGTCCCAACCGGAGTTTTTGCTATCTTTACCGCCATGAATGATGATCAGCAAATGCATTACGTGCTAAAAGACCATCAGGGCAGCCTCATGGGCCTGGCCGATACAGATGGTGTGCTGACCGAAAGCTACAGCTACGATGCCTTTGGTCGCAGGCGTAACGCTCAAAACTGGACTTACGACAATATTACTACCAGCACTATAACCGACAGGGGCTATACTTTTCATGAGCATTTAGACCAATTTGGCCTTATAAACATGAATGGCAGGGTGTATGATCCACTTATAGGCCATGTTCTCAGCCCCGACCCCTTTATCCAGCAGCCCGAATACAGCCAGAGCTACAACCGTTATGGTTATGTATTTAACAACCCGCTGCGCTTTACTGATCCGAGTGGGTATTTTGCCAGCGGCGACACCACCGGAAAGCAACAAAACAATGCCGAAAGCATCTTCATTCGTAAGTCCAGAGAAGACCAGCAAAAAGAACGACTTTCCTACAATACCGACGAAAGCACTGATGGGCCGGGGGTGAGTCAGTTGCAGGTGGAGGTTAGGAGAAATAAAATACATATCTTAACATAATATACCATACATACTATACAATGCTTTTCATATACTTTCACAATAATTTAGGCTGATATAAACAAAATATTGCAAATAAAGTGATTAGACTTAGTATAATTCTGTTTCTAATGTTTCCAAAGGGCATGAGCTATTCTATAACAAAACAACAAATAGTAATTCAAGCAACATGTGTGCTGAATGAAATACGATTAAAAAACTATTGGCTTTTTCTCTTTTTAACTAAGTTATATATAATATTGAAATACAGGATAATACCCCCCCCCCCCCCCGCTATTTTATCAAGAATTTCTGGACCAAAACCAGTGAACTTTTCTTAAACATGGAATTATGTAGCTTATTTTACAAACAAACACATTTATTGGTTAGGGAAGAACAGATTCGACCGAATCAGCGTCATCTTCTTATAAAAGTGCAATGCACAGAAGATGGCGACTATGTTGAGTGATAATCGATTAAATCGGGTCACTAAAACTTAAAATTACTTTTTAATTTGCAAATATATTTATTATTCACATCAAATAAATAACCTAAGAAAATGAAATATTTAATAACTTTTATACTTATCCTGTTTTTTACTCACAGTATATTTCCTCAGGATTTTGAGGAATCACAACTGTATGTTTATGTTGTAGATGAAGATGCCATTCCACAATTTGTTTATAAAGATGGTAGAACACAAGCCATTGTTGACGATTTAAACCTGAAGAATGTGCTTAATAATTACGAAGTCTATGATTTTGAAAGATATCTTTCGTGTGTGGACTCTATTACACTGCCTGATAAATACGATCTAGACCGTGTATATAAATTGTCATTTGGAGGTAATGCTGAAAATTTAAAAACCGAGCTTGAGCAATCATACAGTCATTATTATGACCTGGTGGAACGAGTGCCAGTGCTGCATTTGGCATATACACCCAATGACTATCATTTTCTTGATGAAACCCTTGGCCCTAACTGGGCTCTGGATGTAATCAATGCCAAGCAGGCATGGGACATCACCCAGGGTGATTCTAACGTAATAATAGGCATAACTGACTTTGGCTTTAATCTGAATCATGAGGATCTGGTCAATAAAGTAAAAATGACTTATGGAGGAAGTGGAATAGTTGGAGGACATGGCACGGCTGTGGCAGGTGCTGCCGCCGGTGATACTGACAACTCTACTGGCATGAGCAGTATTGGTTTCAATAGTAGCCTCGCTGTTGGGTTTATGGATTACGAACGGATATGCCAAATGGCCGTTGACGGTGTAAAAATTATAAATACAAGCTGGGTAAGTGGTGGTTCTACAACCCACATGAATCTATTGAATTTGGTGCGAGAAATGGGCACACTCGTTGTTTCCGCGGCTGGAAATGGTACAGAACAGTTTCCGGACAACCCAACCGGATATCGTTTTCCAGCAGCACACGAGTCTACCCTGGCAGTAACCAGCATCGGACCTAACCTTAACCATTTGCATATAAAACCAAACGAGGACACAATGTACCATACGCACCATGACATGATCGATATTTGTGCCCCCGGATACGGCATTATAGTCCCATGGGATGGCAGCAGCAATGCTAATTATATCATTGGATGGGGCACTTCTTATGCATCACCCATGGTGGCGGGCCTAGCCGGATTGTTGCATTCGCTTGACCCTGACCTGAGCCCGGCCGAGTTGAAAGCTGTCATTCAAGCTACTGCCCTACCAGTTTCTGATGCACATTTGTTTCCAGAGGGTCACCTTGGAGCAGGTGTTATAAACGCCTATGCAGCAGTTGATTTTATAGCAAACTGTGCCCCAACAATCATTAGTGTGAATACAAGCTGGGATAAGGATCAAACATTCTTCTGTGATATCATCGTAGAAGAAGGGGCAGTTTTAGAGGTTTTTTCTAACCTGAAGTTTGGAAAAAACGCAAAGATTATTGTTAAACGTGGTGGTCACCTTATTTTGGATGGTGCAAAACTATCCTTTATCGAAAAGGACAGGGGCCTCTGGCCAGGCATAGAAGTATGGGGGACATATGCTGAAAGCCAATTCCCTTCTGGAAATCCACACCAGGGCAAAATAACCATGCGTAATGGGGCAATAATCGAGAATGCCCGAACCGCAATTTTAGCCGGTAGATCAATCGCATCTCATTATACTGATAAAGGGAATGGTTTGCCATTTATACCTAATTACCAATACAACGGGGGCATTGTCGTTATTCACCAGGCTAGTTTTGTTAATAACAAAGTAAGCATTTACTGGCCACCCTATGAAAACCACCACCCCATCGATCAAAGCATTATGGACAACGCCGGCTTTGTGCATAATGCTGACTTCATTTATAATGCACCACCAAACGCAGAAATAGATTCCGAAGTATTCATTATGCTCAATGGTGTAAGGGGCATCGGAACAAAAGGCAACCATTTTTATGGAAATGAACAAACCGGCATACTTAGTCTTAATGCCGGTTTTACTGTGAAGTCAAGTTGCCTGGACGAATTTTTGCCCTGCCAGAATTATCGCCTGAGCACCTTCAACAACTTACGCTATGGTGTTCGTGCACTGGGCTCAGCCTCAGGAAAAACATTTGGCATCGACACTGCAGTCTTCAACAATACAATCACAGGTGTTTACACCAGCCAGGTTGATCATTTTTCAATCACAAGGTCACAGTTTAATGTCTTGCCCTCGGGCCAGGCTCCTGACCACCTGGGCGGTATATATGTGGATGGCAATGCCTTTGGCTTTCAAATTGAAGAAAACCAATTTACCGGTAATTATACACCCAGCCCTTTCGGGGGGGGGCTTAATATTGGCATCACATTCAACCAGACCGGTCCCTTTGCCAATGAGTTGTACAACAACACATTTGAACAACTCAACATAGCCACCCTTTCAATGAACCAGAATCGCGATCAACTTGGTACTGTAGGACTGTGCATCAAATGCAACAACTATGTCGGAAATGAATATGACATTGTGGCTGACTACGATGACCAACAATATGCCTGGGGTGGTATTGCTACCCATCAGGGCTCTTCCGCTGCGACCCCCGATGCCCCAGCTGGCAACCGCTTTAGTTGGGCCAATAATCCAAATACACCTTTTTCGGATATCTACAATCAGGGGGGACGTATTTTTTATTATTACCATGCGAATGCCTCACCTGCTCTTAAATTAAAACCAAATTATTACAATGAAGATAAAGTAACAATTGAGAAAGGCAATCCTCTAGCAATCTGGGATCCCGAACTTAGCTGCCCCTCAAACCTGTCACCTCCCGGTGGCGGCCACAATAAGGAAGAACTCAAGAGCATGATGACGGAAGCAGAACAAGAAGCCGATTCAACACAAAACCTGATCGATATCCTCAAAGATGCTGGTGACACAGAGACCCTGCACTGGGACGTGAGCATGAGTGCGCCCTGGCAGGGCATGGAGGTGTATAGCGAGTTGATGTCGGTTGGCCCCTATGTGAGCGATACCGTGCTGGCCGCCGCCATCGAAAAGGAAAACGTGCTGATGGATGCCATGATCCGCGATGTGTTGGTTGCCAACCCTCACAGTGCCAAAAGCGAGGCTCTTATGGAACAGCTTGGCCGACGTTTTATGCCCCTTCCGGACTATATGCTGCATGAAATATTGCAGGGCCAAAGCCTGGTTTCAGTATATGAAAAGCTACAGGCGAACCTCAGCCAGCAAAAGCAGAAACAGGCCATTTATCAAAAACAGCTTGTGCAACTATACCTGAACGATACGCTGCAGCCTGCAAGCTCAACCGACAGCCTGGTGAACCTGCTATTGGCTTCTGGACATTCCGCTCCCTGGTACCGGGCTGCTTTTATTCGCTATGAACTGGGTGATTCCATGACATCAGCCGCTATCCTGAACAGCATTCCGGCTACTTTCGGCTTTAGCGGTGATCAATTACAATCCCATAATCAACTTCTTACATTGTTGGAAGAGGATGAATTGCTGCGAAGCCAGGGGAAAAGTCTGTCGGTGCCTGACAGCACCACAGTGGATTGGTTGTTTGAGCTGATGGAAACTGCAGGTTTACCTGCCTCCATCTATGCCCGCAACATCCTGCTTGCCTATGGTTTGGTAGAACATCAGCCCCAATACCTGTTGCCCGATGATACCAAGTCAGAGCCGGTGAAACGTCCACATAGCCAAAGCCCGTCAAAGATGGAAGTATTGAAACTCTCCCCCAACCCTGCAAATGAATATGTAATCATTGCTTTTGATGTTGATGAACAGAAAGATATTGAAGGAAGTGTGATCATAAAAGTAAGTGCCATCAATGGAAGCCTTATTGACACCATGCCACTGTCAAAACAAAAGGATCAATTGGTGTTCTCGTTAGAAGGCTATAAACCGGGAACTTATGTGTTTTCACTTTATTACAACAACCAATTGCTTGAAAGCAAGCGGTTGATTATACAATAAACCCTGCTGCCCTGCGTCCTTTAAAATGGGGGCAGGGCGGTTTTAAACCTTTTAATTATGAGATCGGTTACAATTTCACTATTTATTTTGCTAAATATAAACCTGTTGTACTCACAAACATGGCCAAAATATTATGGTCAGGCAAACAGAATTGATCGACCATGGGATCTAATTGAAACATACGACAAGGGATATTTGATGCTCGGAAATTATCCGGAGTTTTCATGGCTGATTAAAACTGATATTAATGGCCATATCTTATGGGAAAAAATAATAGACAATGAACCCAATCCCTTAGGCACTTCTTTGGCCATAGAAGCAGCAAGCGATGGTGGTATTTTAGTATGTGGCATTGCCCTGTCTGCTTATAGTAATAAATACTACCCGTATGTAATGAAATTAAATGCCTGTGGCGAAAAAGAATGGTGCAAGATATTTGAAGGAAGTCCGAATGATTCACCATGGGCACAAGACATTAAAGAAACTGATTCAGGGGATGTTGTTGTGCTGGTGACCAAATATGGCTCTATCCCTGAAGAAACAATACATCTATTCAAACTCACTTCTGATGGTGAGGTACTTTGGAAACAGGCATATGCAACTACATTTGATTACCCTAATACAAATATTAAAATAGGCAAAAGTTTGTTTATTAATAGCAACAATGAATATCTAATAAGTGGGGATGCTTATTGGGAACAACCATGGAATCCTGGAGGAGCAATGCCGCTTACACCCTTATTCATTATGGTAGATAGTGATGGAACCGAAGAATGGGTTCTACCTTTCGGATTAAATGATACCATCATTGGAAGGGCATTTAGTGCAACAGAAGTAGAGAATGGATTATTTATTGGAATGGCTCATGATTGGGGAGCATCTCTTATTCCTCTTTTTGCGGAATTTGATCAGTCTGGCCAAGAGACTGATTTTCGCTTGCTACATTCTCAAAATATGGATCCTGATCTAACAAGTGGTACTCTGACTAAGATGTATAATTTTGATTCCAAGCATTACGCCCAAGGAACATTCATATATGAGCCAGACCAATCTATCCCAATAACTGTTGTGGAATTAGAAAATGATATATTTGGATTGGATACTATTGTTAGCAACTCAGTTATTCACCACGGACACTTTTCGCCGTCCAGTTTTACTAAAACATTTGATAATAAACTGCTTTCCAATAGCACTATCACTACTTCCAGTGTGAATAAAGACATCTCCTTAGCCAAACTCAACCTCAACCTGGAGTACGACACAGCTTATACCGGCAATTACACCTACGACAGCCTGTGCATCCCCGGTCCACCGCAAAGCGGATTTATCTACCTGGATGATTGCGATATTATTACGAGCATAGAAATGCCATCAGCGGCTGAGTACAGGGCTAAAATCAGCCACATCCCCATCAGAATTTTTCCCAACCCGGCAAACGCTCAAATCACTTTTGCCCTTGAAAACACTGAGCACCACCGCAATATTGAACTGCGATGCTTTAACCTGCTGGGCTTGCAACAGCACCATGCAAGAATCAATAGTGGGCAACAGCAAGCCGCTGTCAATGTAAGTGGCTGGCCACCCGGCATGTATGTTGCCGCGGTGTATAGCAATGGCCACCCGGTTGGCAGGGGAAAGTTTGTGGTGCGGCGGTAGGTTAAGAAATTAAAAGAGGAACCGATTTTTGATTTTTGTAGTAAAAACCCAAATACCTAAAAATGATGCGAACACTAATTTTTATTTTATTGCTTAGCTCGTTTTGTGCCAGAGCACAGGATCAGATTGAATGGATTACCCCTTTCGCAACGGTTGAGTTCAAAGAAGATTTAATTCATTATTATTATGCACCCTCTCAACCTAATGTTTCACTGCAGCCAATTTTTATCCCACACAAACTTTTGATTCCAATTGAAGTATATATGCAGTATTTTGACCATGAGGATTTATCCTTTTGGAAACCCGTCATACGCGATATGGCCGAGGAGCATGATTTAATAGGCCGTGTCCAGGATGAAAAATTGAAATTTTTGAAAGCTTTCACCCTGCAAAGCATTTGGGGTATTAACCAAAGGGATGATATGCCATCGCATGATGCATGGTTGTTGGTTGTAGGCTTATCGGATGATATGGACACGAAAATTGCCAGAAAAGCCAAACTTTCTGCAGAACTGTATGAGGCAATAGGGGAAATTCATAAAGAAACGGAAAATCTCAGGAACCGAAAAAAATAAGAAATCTCAAGATGTTACAATCAGCACGAAAATCATGTCTGGCAGTGCAGCGATGCAGCCAGGTCTCCCAACAAAAAGGAGCTCCATTGTCAAAACAAAAGGATCAATTGGTGTTCTCGTTAGAAGGCTATAAACCGGGAACTTATGTGTTTTCACTTTATTACGACAACCAATTGCTTGAAAGCAAGCGGTTGATCATTCAGTAAACCTTTACCGCCCTGCCCGATAAAGGGCAGGGCGGTTTTAAACCTTTTAATTATGAGATCGGTTACAATTTCACTATTTATTTTGCTAAATATAAACCTGTTGTACTCACAAACATGGCCAAAATATTATGGTCAGGCAAACAGAATTGATCGACCATGGGATCTAATTGAAACATACGACAAGGGATATTTGATGCTCGGAAATTATCCGGAGTTTTCATGGCTGATTAAAACTGATATTAATGGCCATATCTTATGGGAAAAAATAATAGATAATGAACCCAATCCCTTAGGCACTTCTTTGGCCATAGAAGCAGCAAGCGATGGTGGTATTTTAGTATGTGGCATTGCCCTGTCTGCTTATAGTAATAAATACTGCCCGTTTGTAATGAGATTAAATGCCTGTGGCGAGAAAGAATGGTGCAAGATATTTGAAGGAAGTCCGAATGGTTCACCATGGGCACAGGACATTAAAGAAACTGATTCAGGGGATATTGTTGTACTGGTGTACCAATACGGCACATTACCTGAAGAAACCGTACACCTGTTCAAACTCACTGCTGATGGTGAGGTACTTTGGAAAGAGCCATTGGCTACCACCTATGATCATCCTGGTAGTGCTCATAAAAAAGGAAAAAGATTAATCATTAATAATGAAGGTAACTTTATAATAAGTGGGCAGGGTTATTGAAGACATCCATGGGAACCAGGCCCCGGAGTATGGTTGAGGCCTATGTTTATAAAAGTAGATTCAATGGGGAATGAAATGTGGGTATTGCCTTTTGGGTTAAATGATACAATTGTTGGAGCAGCTAACCATTCCTTGGCCCTTGAGAATAATGCATTCCTTGGCTCAGGCTATAACTGGCCTGCTTCAAATATGATAGAACCAATGCATTTCGTTTATGATAACACAGGAAATGAGTTAGGTTTTTCAATCCTCAAGCCTGATAGTATAAATTCTCTGTTGACACAAGGTGCTTTTGAATTTTCGCAAATGACAGATAGTGGTGTCTTCTCTGGTGGCACATTCGTACGTGAGAATGGACAGATTGAAACAATATTAGATTGTATGTTAGATTTTGACACAAACACCTATATTTTAGAGCCTCTTAATCATAAGTTGAATTTAAATGGTCGATATCCCTATATAAATTCATTAAGTCACGATAAGAAATTACTGACAATCTCAACCTATTATCATTCCTCCACCAACTACGATATCTCCTTAGCCAAACTCAACCTCAACCTGGAGTACGACACAGCTTATACCGGCAATTACACCTACGACAGCCTGTGCATCCCCGGCCCACCGCAAAGCGGATTTATCTACCTGGATGATTGCGATATTATTACGAGCATAGAAATGCCATCAGCGGCTGAGTACAGGGCTAAAATCAGCCACATCCCCATCAGAATTTTTCCCAACCCGGCAAACGCTCAAATCACTTTTGCCCTTGAAAACACTGAGCACCACCGCAATATTGAACTGCGATGCTTTAACCTGCTGGGCTTGCAACAGCACCATGCAAGAATCAATAGTGGGCAACAGCAAGCCGCTGTCAATGTAAGTGGCTGGCCACCCGGCATGTATGTTGCCGCGGTGTATAGCAATGGCCACCCGGTTGGCAGGGGAAAGTTTGTGGTGCGGCGGTAGGTTAAGAAATTAAAAGAGGAACCGATTTTTGATTTTTGTAGTAAAAACCCAAATACCTAAAAATGATGCGAACACTAATTTTTATTTTATTGCTTAGGGTCTGTTCCGAAATAAAGTGTACAGATTATAGGCAGTAATTTTGTTCGCCAAAAAGGCAAAAAACGCAGGCATAGCAGCACTATGCTGAGTATTTTTAACGCAGTTGGCGAGCAAAATAACCAGTAGAAATGTACAGGTTATTTCGGAACAGTCCCTTAGCTCGTTTTGTGCCAGAGCACAGGATCAGATTGAATGGATTACCCCTTTCGCAACGGTTGAGTTCAAAGAAGATTTAATTCATTATTATTATGCACCCTCTCAACCCAATGTTTCACTGAAGCCAATTTTTATCCCACACAAACTTTTGATTCCAATTGGAGTATATATGCAGTATTTTGACCATGAGGATTTATCCTTTTGGAAACCCGTCATACGCGATATGGCCGAGGAGCATGATTTAATGGGCCGTGTCCAGGATGAAAAATTGAAATTTTTGAAAGCTTTCACCCTGCAAAGCATTTGGGGTATTAACCAAAGGGATGATATGCCATCGCATGATGCATGGTTGTTGGTTGTAGGCTTATCGGATGATATGGACACGAAAATTGCCAGAAAAGCCAAACTTTCTGCAGAACTGTATGAGGCAATAGGGGAAATTCATAAAGAAACGGAAAATCTCAGGAACCGAAAAAAATAAGAAATCTCAAGATGTTACAATCAGCACGAAAATCATGTCTGGCAGTGCAGCCATGCAGTCAGGTCTCCCAACAAAAAGGAGCTCCATTGTCAAAACAAAAGGATCAATTGGTGTTCTCGTTAGAAGGCTATAAACCGGGAACTTATGTGTTTTCACTTTATTACAACAACCAATTGCTTGAAAGCAAGCGGTTGATTATACAATAAACCTTTACCGCCCTGCCCTTTATCGGGCAGGGGCTATACCTTTCATGAGCATTTGGACGAGTTTGGGCTTATAAGAATGTTTAGCGAAGCTAAATCCCGCAGCGAAGCGTTTGCGGGAAACGGCAGGGTTTATGACCCACTTATCGGCCATGTTCTCAGTCCCGATCCCTTTATCCAGCAGCCCGAATACAGCCAGAGCTACAACCGCTATGGCTATGTATTTAACAACCCCTTGCGCTATACCGACCCGAGCGGCTATTTTGCCAGCGGCGATACTACCGGCAAGCAACAAAACAATGCCGAGAGCATCCTCATCCGACAGGCCAGAGAAGACCAGCAAAAAGAACGACTTTCCTACAACACCGACGAAAGCACTGACGGGCCAGGGGTGAATCAGTTGCAGGTTGAGGGGGAAAAAGGGCAAGGCTTGGGCCAACTAAAATGGTGTTGGTATGACACTAAATTTTTACTAGCTTTTTATCAAAAAAAAGCGAAAAGATAGATAATGCCACCCTTACAGGCTTAATGCAGGGTGATTGAGGTTTACCTTTTAAAATTGTCCGGTTTGGTGTCGCACCTACGGAGCTTTTTTATCGTCAGGGATAATCCATTCCTACCAAGATGTAGGTGCGCTGCACCTTTAGGTTTGTTGAGATTTACTCGCTACTACAAATATTACGCTGCGCTGCACCTATGCAAAAGTTTCCAGAACTAAAGCTAAACCTCACTTCGACACCGGGTTAAGTATGTAGGATTAGCTTTTTGCTGGCAATTTATCAAGAAAAAGTGAAATAGTATATTTAGAAAAGACCTGCTAAATTCACTATCAACAACAATTGTGTTTTAAGCACGAAAACTGCCAACACGCTGAAAATCTTTTGATGATTCAGGCGTTTGGAACCTGAACACAATTTGCCCCACCCGCAAACAAAGAAAGTCCTGATGAATTTCACCAGGACTTTTAAAACAACCAAAAATGTTTTATTTACTACCGTCTTGCCTCTTTAATTCTGGCTTTCTTACCACGCAGCTCGCGCAGGTAGAAGATACGAGCTCTTCTTACTGCGCCCTTTTTATTCACTTCAATGTCTTGAATAAAAGGCGAGGCAACTGGGAAAATTCTTTCTACTCCAATATTATTGGAAATTTTTCGGATGGTGAAAGTTTCTGTCGGGCCTTCGCCAACGCGTTGCAATACAACACCCTGAAACTTCTGGAGGCGCTCTTTACTTCCTTCAATAATTTTATAGGTAACAGTAATGGTATCTCCCGCTTTAAAAGCTGGAAATTCTTTCATAGTTACCTGGTCTTCTACATACTGTATTAAGGCGTTCTTGCTCATTTTAAGATAGATATTATTAGGTGTGCACAACTCAAAAATGAGTGCAAATATACAAAAATATTAGGAACACAAAAGCTAAAGCTACTTTTTTTTCAACTTATCGTATAATTCAGGGCGGCGGCGGGCTGTTCGTTCCATGGCCTGATCCAGTTTCCAGACCTCAATTTTGGCTTCATTGCCCGAAAGCAAAATCTCCGGCACCTCCCAACCCTTGTACGATCGCGGGCGGGTATAAGTTGGTGGAGAAACCAATCCGTGCTGATAAGAATCGGATAGGGCAGAGGTTTCATCATTCAAAACCCCGGGAATTAATCTGACAATGCTGTCGGTAAGCACCGCCGCAGCCAGTTCGCCGCCCGATAAAACATAGTTGCCGATAGAAATCTCCAAGCTCACCAAATGTTCCCTGATGCGTTCGTCAATGCCTTTGTAATGACCGCATAGCAGGATAAGGTTTTGTTTTAGCGAGATTTTATTGCTCAAAGACTGATCTAACAATAGCCCATCAGGACTCATATAAATCACTTCATCGTATTGGCATTCAGCTTTTAATGCCGAAATGCAGCGGTCAACAGGCTCAATTTGCATCACCATGCCCGCGCCGCCGGCAAAGGCGTAATCGTCCACTTTTTTATGTTTGTCGGTGGAGTAGTCCCGCAAATTGTGTAGATTTATTTCTACATGTTTTTTTTCAATCGCTCGTTTTATGATAGAAGCCGTGAAAGGGCCGTCAAACATTTCAGGGAAAATGGTAATAATATCTATCCGCATTATTGTATCCAATTGGTTTTGATGTTCATAAACTCGTGCATGCCAAAGTTTGCCAGCTCGCGCCCATAGCCGGATTTTTTTGTCCCACCAAAAGGCAATCGCGGATCAGATTTGGTGATGCTGTTGATAAATACAGCACCGGCCTCTAACTGGCTGGCGACTTTTTTGGCTTTCTCAATATCTTTCGACCAGATACTGGCACCCAGTCCAAATGCTGTGTCGTTAGCTATTTTTATGGCTTCATCCACCTTGTCAAAAGGGATTACCACAGCAACAGGTCCAAAAGTTTCTTCCTGATAAACGGGCATATCCGGTGTAATTTTCGTTAATAAAGTTGGGAGATAAAAACCGGGATTTTCTTTCCAGACTTCACCGCCCGTGATCAACTTCGCACCCATTTTCAATGATTTTTTCACTTGTTCATCAATTTCTTTCACCAAATCAGGACGTGCCATTGGCCCAATTTGCGTGCTTTCGCTCAATGGATTACCCAGTTTTAAAGCCTCTAAGGCAGTTTTTTGCTGCGCTACAAAGCTATCGAATATTGGTCGTTCAACAATAAATCGTTTTGCTGCGATGCAAACCTGTCCGGCATTCATCATGCGCGAGCTTGTTGCCGCTTCAGAACAGGCCGACAAATCTGTATCGGCAAAGGCTATCAAAGGATCAGAGCCGCCCAGCTCCATCACCGACTTTTTCAGGTATTTGCCCGCCAGCGATGCCACCGATGCACCGGCTTTGGCACTCCCGGTGATGCTTACGCCCTGCACTAACGGATGGCTGATAATTGTTTCCGACCTTTCGGCCTCCATAATCACTATACGGAAAACAGATTCGTTAAAGCCTGCCTCCAGCATCAGCTTTTCAATGGCCAGTGCGCAGCCATTTACGTTGGGCGCATGTTTTAGCAAGACCACATTGCCGGCTAAAAGCGTAGGAATAGCGAAGCGCAGCACCTGCCAAAAAGGGAAATTCCACGGCATGATGCCGAAAATAATGCCTTTGGGCTCAAAACTCACATAAGATACTTGGGCTTCAGTCTGGATGACTTCATCTTGCAGCTGTTTTGCGCCTTCGAGTGCGTAATGTTCACAAAGCCAGGCGCATTTCCTGATTTCTGCCAGCGATTCTGTGATCGGCTTTCCCATTTCCAAGCTTATCAACCTGGCCAGTTCGGCTTCCTTTTCTTTCAGCTTCGTGGCCAGACGGGCAATGGCATTGGCACGGTCTTCTACAGGAAGTTGCTTCCATTTGTTGAAGGCAATATGCTGTTCTGCAATAATTTGGCTTATCTCACGATCTGAGAAAGGAGCGTATTCTTCAATAATTTTTCCATCGAAAGGATTAATGCTTTTAAACATTTCTGTAGTGTTATTTCTTTTCTACAAAATAAAGGAAAATCTGCGTAGGCTTTTTCATAAACTTTATTAGTTGGAGTGATGGAGTTTGTTTGGGGTTTTGGAGTGTTGGAGTTTGGCAATCCGCAAATCATCAAATCATCAAATCACCACATCATCAAATCATCACATTAACACATCAACTCATCATCACATCAGCACATCAGCCGAAAACTGAATTTTATTCAGATAAATCAAACAAAATTTTTAATTTTATCCAAATTTTTTACTTTATGAAGAGCCATAAATCTTATCTAATCATCGCATTGATGATTTTTTCAGCGCAAGCCTTTGCGCAAAGTAAGGGCTACCACCTATCCAGAAATCTGGTAGAAGCCATTGACAATCAAACCCGTACTTTGTCCGGAATAGCCGGCAAAAACTACTGGCAAAATCACACTAACTATACTATTCATGCGGCTTTAGTACCTGAGAAAAACCTGGTGCAGGGCAGGGCAGAGATCACCTATTATAATGAGAGCCCGGACACGCTCAGCCAAATTGTTTTTAACCTTTACCAGGATATCTTTAAAAAAGGTAATAGTCGTGACTGGAATATGGGTGCGGATGCAGTGAACGAAGGCACTGTGATACAAGAGATTATGCTGCATGGAAAAACCTTTACTGAAAAAGATAAAAAATGGACCAGACAAGGCACGAAAATGATGTTGCCGCTGGAAGAAAAGTTAAATCCCAAGGAAAACCTTAGCCTGACGATAAAGTGGGAGGTGGAGATTTCTGAAAAACGGCCTATACGCATGGGACGTTATAGCGATTCATCGTTTTTCGTGGCGTACTGGTATCCCCAAATAGCAGTTTATGATGATATTGATGGCTGGGACAGAATTAGTTACAATGGTAGCGTTGAGTTTTATAACGACTTTAACGATTATAACCTGACGCTTAAAGTTCCTGCCGGTTGGGGCGTTTGGTCAACCGGAATCCTGCAAAATGTGGAAGAAGTCTATCAGCCGGAAGTTGTTAAAAGGCTGGAAGCGGCTAAAATCTCTGATGAGGTGGTGCCTATCTTGACGCAAAAGGACTATAATAAAGGAGTAGTTTTTCAAAAAGGAGAGGCGCTGACCTATATTTTTGAAGCAGAAGCTGTTCCCGATATTAGTTTTGCTGCTGCAATCGGCTTCAACTGGGATGCTTCCTCCTTGCAGGTTCGAGAAGGTTCTAAACAAAAGGTATTGATTTCGGGGGTGTATCCAGAAAAGTCGGTTTCGGGGGCTGATGTTGCTCTCTACGCCCGCCAAAGCATCAACTATATGTCGCGCTACGAACCGGGTCTGGCTTATCCTTATCCTCAGATGACAACTTTTTTAAATGGGAATAGGGGAGGCGGTATGGAAACTCCCATGATGGCAAACAATGGCGATCCGGATATTCCGGCTCAGGCTTTCGGCTTGACTTTCCATGAAATTGCGCACAGCTATATGCCTTTTTATATGGGTACTAACGAAAAAAAATACGCCTGGATGGACGAGGGCTGGGCTTCTATCTGGCCGCAAGTGATGGTTGACAGCCTTTTTCCGGATTACGGCTATCTGGAAAGGCTGGTGAGTGGATACAGCCAGAACGCAGGTTACGAGAATGATATTCCACCCATGGTGCCAAATCACTTGTTAGCAACTAATTACAGCAGCCTGCGCATGGCCTCCTATACACGTCCGGCTTTGGCTTACGCTTTTTTACAGGATGCTTTGGGACCTGCCGTTTTCAAAAAAGCTTTGCACCATTATATGGTAAACTGGGCGGGAAAACATCCGCTGCCAACAGATTTTTTTACCAGCATGGAAGCAGCTTCGGGCAGGGATTTGAGCTGGTTTTTTTATCCCTGGTTCTACGCCAATGCGCATCCAGATTTAAGCCTGCAAAAAATTACGGCAGACAATCAAATTGTTGTCGAAAATATTGGCGGATTGCCGCTTCCAGTCTGTATTGAAGTGTTTTATGAAGATGAGACGAGTCAACTTATTTGCGAACCAACTTCTGTTTGGGAAAGCAATAACGCACGCTACCTTGTCACCCTCAGCCCGGATAAAAAGATCAAAGAAGTGGTACTGGGACATGAATTGATACCTGACGTAAACACAAAAAATAACCACATAATCCTTGTAGACTGATAAGAAAGCCTATTTTTGTGGCATAAGATTTTTTACTAAAAAAGAACTAAAATGAAGTATTTTACCGGATTATTATTACTTAGCATATTCAGCATCAACATATTAGTTGCACAAGTGGCACCTGATAAATATTGGGTTCAATTTACGGATAAGATTGGAACGCCATATAGCCTAGACAATCCTGAGGCTTTTTTGACCGATAGAGCCATTCAGCGCAGGGCGAACCAAGGCATTGATTATACAGAAAACGACTTGCCGGTAAATCCTGATTATGTAGCTGGCGTGGCGGATGCCGGAGCTTCTTTACTGTTTGTCTCTAAATGGCTTAATGGCCTAAGCATACAAACGACCAGCAGTGCTGTTTTGGATGCTATTGCCGCTTTGCCGTATGTGGCCGAGACCCGCAAAATGGTTGACCACTCTGTTTCTCCAAAGCCAAAAAGTTTTTTTGAAACTGAGAAATGGAACGAGGGCAGCTTGAGTCCAGTGACTACACAAAAATCGGCCAGTTTTTTTAACTACGGAAATGGTTTCACGCAAATCAATCAAATCAATGGCATACCGCTGCACGAAGCTGGCTTTCGCGGAGAGAACATGGTGATTGCTGTGTTAGATGGCGGTTTTGATAAGGTGGATGTGCACCCGGCTTTTGATAGTTTGTGGCTCAATGGGCGCATTTTAGGCTCAAAAGATTTTGCTACTCCAGGTAATAGTGTTTTTAATGAAAGCTCACATGGAACTTCAGTACTAAGCACGATGGGAGCATACAGTCCCGGCCAATTGATTGGAACAGCACCAAACGCTTCGTATTGGTTGCTGCGCCCGGAATATGTTTACTCCGAAAATGTGCTTGAAGAATACAATTGGGTTTCTGCCGCAGAGTTTGCCGATAGTGTTGGCGCAGATGTAATTAACTCATCTTTAGGTTATATTGATTTCGACATGCCCCAGTGGGACCATGTTTATGCGGATATGGATGGTGAAACAAATATTGCCACTATCGGTGCTGATATTGCGGCAAGCAAAGGTATTTTGGTGGTGAATAGTGCTGGCAATGAGGGTACTTCTTCCAGTTTTCCGTATATGGGATCACCTGCCGATGGTAAAAAAGTTTTTTCTATTGGCGCTGTTGACGGCAATGGCAACAGGGCGTCATTCAGCTCAATTGGGCCAACCTATGACGGACGTATCAAACCAGAAGTTATGGCAATGGGGCAAAGTACGGCTTTGGCATCAGGAAGCAGCAGCTATACAACAGGAAGCGGAACATCATTCTCATCGCCGGTTTTGGCAGGAATGGCAACTTGTTTGTGGCAGGCCAATCCGGGTCATAACAATATGCAAATAAAGGAAGCGATAATGCAAAGTGGTGATAACGCCTTGAATCCTAATGAGTTCTATGGTTATGGTATTCCGGATTTTGAACAGGCAAACGCGGTGTTGACTGTTTTGAATCAGAAAAATAAGGCCAAGGCTGAATTTGTATCCGTAAGCCCCATTCCTTTTAGTGCTGAAGTGCAAGTAAAATTATTGATTGATACCATTTTGCAGGCTCAAATCTTTGATATTTCAGGCCGAAAATTAGCTGAAATACAAATTGATAGAAACCGCATGAGCAATATTATACTGGCGCTTAATAATTTAGACAGTGGGTTTTATGTATTGGTTTTATCCGACGGATCGCAGCAGCAATCGATAAAATTACTGAAAAAATAATTGGAGAGTACTGCTAAGCCTTAATTTTTCATAGGCTAAAAAAACTCCCCCGTAGTCAACCTGAAAACCTCAAAGCCTTCAAACAAGTTGATATTCAGGGGAGTGTTGCGTTTTATCGTCAAATAACTAATTTTCACGGTAAAACGCTTTCTTAAATCAAACAGAGAATTTTGACAAACTTATAGCTTTGTTCAGAGATGTCGCTTCCGTAATAAAACGGATTTATATAAGGGATTATACGGATATGTAGGAGCGCTATTAGCTGATGTTTTATTCTTTTATGGGAAATTTCCGACCCAGGTTTTATTTTGTAGCAGCACTCTCGTTCGCAAAAAATAATTGTCATGATTTTTAATAATCTTTGGATTGCTAATAAATGAATGTGAATTTTTGAAAGTATTAACATTACAATTGCCTGAAGATGTTGATCTAAAAGATGTAAAAATGCTACTTGCAGCACATCTTTATGACTAAGGAATACTGTCTTTCGGGCAAGCGGCTGAATTGGCCGAAATTTCGAAACGAACGTTTATAGAAACAGTTGGACAATATGGGGTGTCAATATTTGGGGAGAATATTGATGACTTTAGAAAAGATTATAGATGGATAAGGTAATAATATCAGATACCAGCTGTTTAATAGTCTTATCCAAGATTGAAATACTTGATTTACTAAAAGAGTTATTTCGGGAGATTTTAATTACAGCTGATGTTTATCAAGAATTTTTCAGCAAGCCTTAATTAACAAAACCATTTTTCAAGGCATAGCGTATCAGTCCGGCTATATTACTGACTTCCAGCTTTTTCATCAGATTGGTGCGGTGTGTATCGACCGTTCTGTGGCTGATAAATAGCTGTTCACCAATTTCTTTGTTAGACAAACCATCAGCAATACATTTCAGGATTTCAATTTCGCGTTCAGTCAGCGATGCGATTTTATTGTCAGATGGGCTCATTTTGTGATGAGGAGATTTTTCGTTGATCAGATTCATGGTCAGCTTACTGGTAAAATAGTTGCGTCCTTCCAGCACAGATTTTATGGCCCAGATGAGCTCGTCTTTGTCCGAATTTTTAAACAGAAATCCCTTCGCGCCGGCGTCGGTCATTTTTTTTACCAAACCTTTTTCTTCGTGCATGCTCACGATAATTACTTTGAGATCAGGGTAGTCTTTGTGAATTTGTTGCATGGCTTCAAAACCGTTCATCACGGGCATATCAATGTCCATAAGCACTACATCAGGAGTAGTAAAATTGAGTAATCGTAGCAACTCCCGTCCATGTGGAGCAATATATTTTACAATGATTTCGCCATCAAATTCTATCAATGATTTCATACCTTCTGCTACCATTTGATGGTCGTCGGCAATTATGACTTCAATTTTTTTCATGGCGATTTGTTTCTGTTGATTACTGGTTTTTCGTTTAGGCTTTATTATTCTATTGGAATTCTTATCGTTGCTAAAGTACCACTTTTCGGACTTGGTTCTAAATTAAACTCGCCTTGAACGGTTTCCACGCGACTGGTAATATTCATCAATCCGATTCCTTTGCTTTTTTGAGTGTCAAACTGGAAACCGCTACCATTGTCTTCGATGAGCAGGATTAGGATTTTATTTCTTTTAAATAGCTGAACGTGAACCAGGTTAGCTCCGCTATGTTTAATGATATTGTTAACCAGTTCTTGCGCAATACGATACAGGCTTACTTCTATATTTTCTCTAAATCGTTTGTCAATCCCAAAATATTCAAACTCATAATTAATTGTGGAAAACTGAAAAGATTTCTCTAGCATATCTTCAATTGCCGGAATTAGTCCATCTTCCTGCAAAATACGTGGCATCATCTGGTGAGAGATAGCGCGAACTTCTTTGCAAGCATCGTCAATTGTGGTCGTAAGATCTTTTAACCGACTGCTTTCTTCCGGAAGTTTTTGCTCCAGTTTCAGGCTTAGGTTTTCCATAGCAAGCCTAATCCCCGAAAGAGACTGACCAATCCCATCATGCAGGTCTTTAGCGATGCGTTTTTGCTCGTTTTCTTGAGTTTCGACTAAAGCAATTAGATGCTCTTCCTTCTGTTTCAGCAATTGGCGGTTAAAGAGTTCGTTTTGACGATTTTTACTTCGTTTAAACAGGTACCAAATTATCATACTACCCAAAACTAATAAACTGATAAAGGCTATACGTTCGGCTTGGTACTGCTTGCTTGATAGTTCGTTGAGCAAGCGTTCCTGCTCGAGCACAGCAATTTCCTGGTCTTTCTTTTTAGCTTCATAGCGTGTTTCGGCTTCTGCAAGTTGCCGTGTCCTTGTTTCATTGTACAGAGAATCCTGGTATTTTTCTGCAATACGCTGGAATTGAAGTGCCTTCTTAAAGTTCCCGCGTTCTTCCATTAGCCTGGTACGGCCATGATATATTGGCACAAATAATTGTTTGGTCTGCAATTCATTCGTCAGCATTTCAGCTTTATCATAATAGAGTAGTGCACTGTCCCAAGCTTTTTGACCTGTGAACGTGGCGGCCATATTCAAGAGTGAATAAACAGATCCTACTTTATCATTGGTTTGCAAATCAATGGCGAGTGTGCGCCGAAAATAATCCTGTGCAATCATTCCATCACCATTTTTGGCATAAATTTCGCCTAAATTATTTAGCGCAATAGCCTGCGCATCCAAAATATCGTTTTCAACCGCTTTTTCGTAGGCATGTTTATAATAAATAATGGCATTTTCTTCATCATCTTTCGCTTCATAAATAGTTCCTATATTATTGAGCGTCATTATAATGCCTCGATTAAGTCCAAGGTCTACACAAATTGCGTTTGAGTTTAAATAGCTTTCTAAGGCTTTGTCATATTCGCCCATTGTTTTGTAAACAATCCCGATATCGTTGTAATTGGAGGCAAGTGCCCGTTGTAAATTCAAACTGTCATTTATTGTTCTCGATTTCAGATGTTCGCTTAATGCTTCAGCATATTTTCCTTGATTTTTAAAAATGAGGCCGATTATGCTGTGGGCACGCGATTGCAAATAAGCATTTGTGCTTTTTTGTGCAAACTCAAGTGCCTTGTTAGTCAATGCTAAGGCGTAGTCTGGATCATGTCGGTATTGGGTCAGTGACAAATCTAACATGTTATCAATGGTAGCACTGTCGGCCTTAGTCAGCAACAGATATTGATGCGAAGTTTCATCTTCAGATGAAAAGGCAACTGATAGAAAAGTAAGACAGAAGGGCAGAAGAAGTACTAAAAAGTGATTTTTCATTTTAAGCTTGTATACCTCAAAAATAAGCAAGCTTTTGATATATCCGAGCAATTTAATAAATAAAATGCTTAGCAAGCCTTAAAATGCGAATAGTTACCTATGTAAACACATGATACATGGGTAACCTATAAGCGATAGTTAAATTGTACCATGTTTAAAATCAATTAACAACATAATTAGTTACAGTTGTAATCAAGTGCTGAAAGCAATTTATGAAGTTACTAATGTGATAAATCTTATTAAATTAATCAATACAATAGAATATACATAATATCAGTAATTTATAGTATATTACATCAATGATTACTTTAATTTTACACACTAATTCAGTTTATATTTATAAAATTATAGTTAGTCATGTAAATGCTTGTTATATAGTTATATAGAGTAGGTTTATTAAAATATGCTTCAAGCACAAGTTCCGAAAGCGCAATGTTACAGACGTAACTATTTAGCGCATTACACAAGTAACAATATTTATGTTATCTTTGTAACTACTAGTGAGTTGTTTTTTTTTGATATTTACAGCTTGAGGGTGCAAAAACTGGTTTTACAAGATTAATTTAAACACTGACAAAAGGGCATGCTAAAAGATAGAATTGCGCATATTATGCGGTCGAAAAATTTGACGGCCACACAGTTGGCCGACGATCTTCAGGTGCAGCGGTCAGGAATTTCACACCTGCTTTCGGGTCGTAACAAGCCTAGCCTGGATTTTATCATGAAATTGAAGGAGACTTATCCGGAATACAACTTAGACTGGTTAGTTCTTGGAACAGGTCCGATAACAGTTTCGAGCGCTCAAAGAGTAGCCCAAAGACCTCAGCAGGCCTTATTTGAAGAGAAGATTGAGGAAAAAGGGGATTCTGCGGTAGAAAATAGTGAAGAAGAAGGTCTTCCTATAACCGCTAAGCAAGAAGAAAGCACAAAAAAAGCCCCCACTTACGAAGGAGCTTTATTAAGTAGCTTAAATGCTGGTATTGAGAAAGTTATTTTAGTTTATGAAGACCAGTCTTTTGAAGTATTACACCCTAAAAAGCCTGATGTTTCCGTTTGATTAGAAACGCTCGAACTGACTAAAGAAATAACCCGCTTCTAATTGTGCATTGTCGTCGCTATCAGAACCATGTACTGCGTTGTCTTCTATTGATTTACCATAGGTTTTACGAATTGTTCCAGCAGCTGCTTCTGCCGGGTTTGTGGCACCTATATAGGCACGAAATGCCTCAACGGCATTGTCTTTTTCAAGCATTGCTGCTATAATTGGCCCTGAACTCATTGATTTTACCAAGCTTCCAAAGAATGGCCGTTCGCTGTGAATAGCATAAAACTGTTCAGCTTGTTCTTTGCTTAAACGTGTCATTTTTAAGGCTTTGATTTTGAATCCGCCTTCTGCAATTTTAGCTAAAATGGCCGCAGCATGCCCATCTGCAACAGCAGCCGGCTTAACCATTGTAAATGTGATACTTCCGCTCATATTTATAGATATTTTGATATTTAGCCGCAAAAGTACAGCTTTTATTATATTTTAATAGTCTTAATTAGGTGTAATCTAGAGAAAAAATAAGAAAGGTTTCCAGCAGGTAAACGTAGAAAACAAGCTGCGAAACTAATCAAGATCTGTTGGAGAAAATGAAATTGCCAATCGAGCCCATAACCTTGCGTACTGAATCACCGGCATTAATTGTTGGAATCTGATTTATGATTAGTTTTGTAGCTTAAATGAAAGAACATTTTATGGATAAAATTCTGGTACTAAAGGGTATAGAGAAATTACTTGAGACTCCACAGAATATTGTTATTACAGTACATACTAATCCTGACGGTGATGCAATTGGCTCTGCCATAGCACTTTATCATTTTTTAAAGAAGTTAAACCACCAGGTAAAAATTATTGCTCCAAATCATTTTCCTGATTTTTTAGCTTGGCTGCCAGGTGCAGATGAAATCTTAATATTTGAGCAGGATGCGAAGACGAGCCGCACATTTTTGGAAGATGCTAATTTATTATTTTGTCTGGATTTCAACGCATTAATTCGTTCTGGATCCTTGCAGGACGACCTTAAAAAACTTGAGATTCCACGTCTGCTAATTGACCATCACCGTGAGCCAGAAACAGCATCCTTTGTGTATTGCTACTCGGATACATCTGTGTCAAGTACTGCAGAGCTGATTTATGAGCTTATTGCGTTTTATAATTTCGAAAAATATGTGGATAATGCTATTGCACAAGCCTTATTTACAGGAATAATGACAGACACAGGTTCTTTCAGTCACTCAATAAACAGGCCCGAAACCTTCGAGATTACTGCAAAGCTAATCCGGTTTGGGCTTGATGCAGTTCGGGTGCATCAGCAGGTTTACGACACCTTTTCGGAAAGCCGTTTGCGCTTATTGGGCCATGCGATAAGTAACTGCATGCTGGTTTTTGAAGAGTATGCCACGGCAGTTATTCAACTTTCAAAGGATGATTTACAAAAATATAACTTCCAGATAGGTGATACAGAGGGTGTTGTGAATTATCCGCTTTCTATGCAAAAAATAAATATGGCTGTTTTAGTAACTGAGAAAAAAGACACGATACGCTTTTCATTTCGCTCTAAAGGAAGTTTCTCGGTTCATGAATTAGCAAAAAATCACTTTAATGGTGGTGGGCATAAAAATGCTTCGGGTGGAAGTGTGAAAACGGATATGAAAACTGCTGTGAATCAGTTAATTTCAGTATTACCAGATTACAAAGAAGCATTGCAAAATAGTATTTAAGATGTTTAAATACACCTATTTATATTGCTTAAACCTAGGTTTATTATTGATAGTAATTGGCTTGTTAGCTTGTAGTGGTGAGCCAAAAAAACAAGAAAATCAGCCGGTAATCAACCCACAAGTCATGCGGGAATCCTTAGAAAAGGTAAATCGAAAGCTAGTGCTGGAAGAGGCTGAAGCCATCGATGCTTATGCAAAACGTCATGGTTTACAGATGATTAAAACAGGTACCGGCCTGCAATTTATTGTTTTCTCACATGGCAATGGCGATTCCATTCGAAAAGGAGATGTAGTTCGTTTTAAGTATGTTACAAAGTTATTATCAGGGGATATAATTTACAGCTCAGAGACTGCCGGCCCAAAACAATTTGTTGTAGGCAGAGGTGGGGTTGAAGCCGGTTTAGAAGAAGCTGTTTTGCACTTAAAACGTGGTGACGCAGCCATAATTATATTACCTTCGCACCTTGCTTTTGGACTGCTGGGCGATCAGGATATGATTCCTCCCCGAAGCACTGTAATTTATGAGATTGAAATAATTGATAATCAATAAGTTGATTTATTTTTATAATCACTACGTATTTTGAAATATCAAGTTATACTAAACCAAAAAGTTCCGCACAAAATAAAAATGAAAATTTGTAAACCTATGAAAATTAATGTTTTAACAGCTTCTTTAAGCTTTATGTTTTTACTCGCTGCAAGTAGCTGTCAGTCAGATGGTCAGGCTAAATATGAAACCAAAGAAACCGGCCTCACCTATAAGTTTCACGAAAGCTTTCCTGAAAATGCCAAGCCACAGTTAACCGATATCGTAGAAATTACCATGTTATATACCGTCAATGATTCCGTTATTTTCGACAGTAAAGATATGAATCGCGAAATGCGCTTTCCGCTCACGCAACCGGTGTTTGGCGGCGATTTCTACGAAGGTATTGCATATATGCATAAAGGTGATTCAGCAAGCTTTTTGATGCCTGCCGAACAGGTGTTTCTAGAAATTTTCAAAGTTAAGAGTTTGCCTCCTTTTGTAAAAGAAGGTGATAAAATGCGTTTTGACGTCCGTTTGAAAAACTTTATGACGGATGTAGAATATGAAGCAGAGCAACGCCAGAAAGCCATGATGGAGGAACAGGCATCTGCTGAAAAGATGCATAAATTTCTTGAAGAACAGCAAATTACCATTGAACCAACGGCATCGGGATTGATTTTTGTTGAGAAGGAACGCGGAAAAGGAAAACTGGCTGAAGCCGGGCAAACTGTTAAGGTGCACTATACTGGTACGCTAACAGACGGCACCGTTTTCGATTCTTCTATTGAGCGCGGACAGCCCATTGAATTTGTTCTGGGCGAGGGCAAAGTAATCAGAGGTTGGGACGAAGGCATCGCCATGATGCGAAAAGGAGGGAAAGCCTTGTTGGTTATTCCGTTCGAACTGGCATACGGTCAGCGTGCAGTTGGCAATATTCCGGCTTATAGTCCGCTCGTTTTTGAAGTCGAACTGATTGATATCGGTAAATAAAATTTTAATAATCACAATACATTGATTTTAAACTAATTAAATTTATGAAAAAGAAATTTCTTTTGGGCGTTTTTATGTCGTTTAGTATGTTGTTAATGCTTATAATTTCCTGTTCGCGTTCTCCATATCCTGGTTTTGAGGCTGCCGAAAATGGTGTTTATATTAAATATCACGAAAGGGGTGACGCTACAGAAACAGCTATTCTGAATGATATTGTTACCCTTCAGATGAAATATTATTTGGATGATACCACCTTATTTGAAAGTAGCATGCTACAGGAGCCACTGCGTTTCCCGATGATTGAAGCCACCTTTGAAGGTGATTTGTACGCGGCTCTTTTGCAAATGCATGTTGGCGATTCAGCTACGGTGGTTGTTCCGGTCGATTCTTTTTATCTCGTCACGGCTGGCATTCCCGAGCTGCCAGAATTTATTGTTCCCGGAAGTCCTATGTATTTTGATATCAGATTTTTATCTATTCAAACAGAGGCAGAGGCACTTGCCGAAGAGCGTGAATTTCTGGCTCAAATGAAGAAAGAAGAGCAGCTTTTATTGACCGATTATGTTCTGTCTTTGGGCGATAAGGTGGAAAAAAAAGCATCTGGTTTATACATCATTCAAGAGAAACAGGGGAGAGGTCGCATGCCCACAACAGGTGATGTTTTGCGGCTACATTTTAGCGTAGCTACTCTAGATGGTATGGAGTTGTTCTCTACTTTTAACCGTGAACCTATGGATATTCCTTATGGTGAGAGGTTTGATACAGATGGTTTTGACGAAGGAATTGGTTATTTGCAAAAGGGTGGTAAGCTTAAGATGATCGTACCTTCCAATTTGGCTTTTGATAGTGTTGGACGCGGTCAAATGGTTCCACCTTATACCACACTGGTTTACGAAGCTGAATTGTTAGAAATCCTTTCAAAAGAAGCTATCGAACGTGAGAAAGCAGCACAGCGCAAAGTAGAAGAAGCCAAAGCCGAAAAAGCTAAAGAAGAAGAGGCTTCTAAAATCCAATCCTATATTAAACGTGAAAATGTGACTGTTTCACCCACAGCTTCCGGACTCTATTTTATTGAAAAAGAAGCTGGTACAGGTACGCAGGCAGCCGCCGGTAAAGAGGTAAAAGTACATTACACCTTATATAATATCGAAGGAAGAAAATTGCAGTCGTCACTGGATGGCGGTCAGCCGTTTAGTTTTACATTGGGTCAAAGACAGGTAATTCAGGGCTGGGACGAAGGAATTGCCTTGATGAAAGCCGGTGGAAAAGCCACTTTGCTGGTTCCTTCCTCATTGGCTTATGGCGCTACAGATCGCGGTCAGGATATTCCTGCCTATTCACCATTAGTATTTGAGGTTGAACTGATTGAGGTGGTTGAATAATCAGATCCAGCTTGATAAAACATAAAAAACCGCTTTAATGCGGTTTTTTTATGGAAAAAAGTTTTTAATCTTTAATTCTAAGTCGTACGGTTTATAGGGCTTGGTCAGAAAATCGTTCATACCTGCTTCCATGCAGTTACGTTTATCCTGATCCATTGCAAAAGCAGTGACAGCAATAATTGGAATGGGATTTTGAATCTGTTTACTTTTCTCGTACTCACGAATAGCTATTGTGCATTCGATGCCAGTCATTTCGGGCATTTGGATGTCCATCAGTATAAGATCAAAATTACCTTCCTTAAACTTGTTCAGACCAACTAAACCATTTTCAGCAAGCTCGTAGGAATAACCTAGGCGACGTATTACCGCGATTGCAAACTTTTGGTTTAACTCGTTATCCTCTACCAGGAGGATATTTAATGTATGCTTGTCTTCTGATTTTTCCACGCTTAGAACCCTTTTTGTCAGCTTTCTTTGTTACGCATTGTTTGGATTTATTTTTCTTATGCCTTTCGGCTAAACAAAAGTACTAAATTTTTTTGCAGTTAGTATGCCTTACTTGTATTTTTGTACTTGTCTTTGCTAACATTTATTGTTTAAAAGTTTTATATTTCTTTGTTTTCAATAGCTATGCCTTGAAAAGATTCAATTAGTAGCGCTAACTCATCAGGTTTCATCGGTTTTGCAATATATCCATTAAATCCTTCACGCATAAACCGATCTTTGTCACCTGCCATTCCGTATGCTGTTTGGGCGACGAATGGTGTCTGGGCATAAATGCTGTGGTTTGCTTTAATGAAATGCATCAGCTTCACGCCGTCCCATGGCGCAGGCAGGTTAATGTCTATAAAGAAAAGATCGAACAAGTTATTTTCTTGTATGCTTTGCACAACAGCTTTCAAGGCTATTGCACCATCAGCAGCTTGTTCAACCTGCCCGTATTTTTTAAGAAGCTGTGTTAAAACAATTAAATTAGACTTGTCATCTTCCACCAATAAAATACGTAATTTTTTAGTGATAAAACCTTTAGGCTTTGCAGGAATTGTGGTGTAAATGGTGTTTTTCTTCTGGTTGCTTTCAGCTTGTGGTAAGTATATAGTGATGCTCGTCCCTTTGGTTTTTTCTGATAAAATTTCCAGCCTGCCACCCAGCAAATCAATTAGGCGTTTGGCTAATGGAAGCCCCAAACCTGCTCCCTGATATTGTTTAGAATAGCTTTGATTATCCTGCCTGAACGGCTCAAATATTTGCGCCTGATAAGCTTTGTCTATACCAGTGCCTGTATCTGAAATTACCAGCTCAATTTGTTTCTGATCTAAATGAAGAGCAGCAGTAATTTTTACATAACCTTTTTCGGTATATTTCACACTGTTGTCTAGTATTTCAGCAACTACGCGCGACAATATTTCATGGTCAGTGAGCGTGACTACCTCGTCAGGAATGAGACTGATAAGCTGAATGCCTTTCTGTTGGGTAGTCGTTTGTAAAGGAGCTAAAGCAGCTTCAACCAGAGAGGAAAGGTGACAATTTTGTTTCTTTGTCTCCATATCGTTGGCTTGTAACCTACTGATATCTATGATATTATTAAGCAGATGAAGTAGTTTGTCACCACTTTTTTGAATACTGCTCGCATATTCATGCAGCTCGGGCTTGTCGATTACTGCAAGCTCATAACCAAGCAGGCTGGCGAAACCAAGAATCCCGTTTAAAGGCGTTCTGATTTCATGGCTCATATTGGCCATAAACGCATTTTTCAGGTAATTGGCTTCTTCCATTCTCTTAAGTGCCGCCTTTAGCTCAATATCTAATTTCGCGATTTCAACCAACTCATTTTTTAAGCTGATTTCACGGTCTTTCACGCGTTCGATAAATTCATTTTCAGCTTTTGAAACACGTTGGCTAAGCTGATCAATGGCGATTTCTTGCTGTCTTAACTGTTGTCTGGATGATTTCTTGTGACGGATTAACTTATTGATTAAGTAGATTATACAACTAAGCAAAACACCAACGAGGAACAACTCCCAATAAATAGGTGTTGATTCGTTTTTATCGGAAGCACTTTTGATTTGATGCCAATTCTCTAAAAGCTGATTTTGAAACAATTGCCTCTCAGCCTCGAATTCATCAAACAATTGTATGGAGCTCTGGTAAAGTACTGAGGCAGTTTCCGGATCCTCTTCAAAAATTTCATCGGCTTTTTTCTGATAGATGAGGGCTTTCAGCTTTTTGTTTCCAGATTTTTCAATCGCTTGATTCAGCGCATCAAGCAGTGCTGGCGAAAAAGTATGCTGTAGAATAAAACGCTCAACAATCCAAGACTGAAACAAATCGAAATTTTGATTGTCAATAGTCTTAATAAGTTGATATTCAATACTATCAGTTTTCAATCCAGTTGAAAGCTTTAAAGCTAATTCTAATAAATTTCTATTCCAGGAAACTTCATCGGTAAATTGCGCCAGATCTTGGCTGGCGGCGCTAAGGAATAGTTCAGCTTTAGCTGTTTGATTTACATAGATATAATGATTGGCCAGCAACAAGTAAGCCATTTCTATATGCTTTGGATTACCACTCTTCACAGCCAACTGCAAATAAGATTTTATCTGATCGGGATTTTCTTGATAATTAGCAGCTAAAAGACAGAATAAATTGTAGTTAAGTCTATCACTTTCGGAAGTGTTCGAGTTTAGAAAAGACTTAAAATCGTGCAAAAAGGCCAAGGTTTGCTGTTTATCAGTGGATTGCAAAAGCTCGACCGCGATTAAATTGACACTCTGGATAAGTGCGGCGGAATCAAGCGAGGCAGCGTTTTCTTTTGAAAGCTGTTGCTGTATTTTTTCAATTTTATTGACAATTTCAGAAGGATTTGCGGCTTGACTTTCTGCCTTCAAATCCAAAAATGAAAAGCTTGTACCTATTGATAATAATAGGATTATAAGGTGTTTTACTAAAAATGACCTCTTGCTTTTATTCATAACTTGAAGCGTTTGTCAACAACACAGAAACGGCTTATTTTTCTGCAATAAAGATACATTCTTTAGGGTTTATAGCCAAACTTTTTAGGGCAGCTTCATTTATACTGAGTTGTTTGGGATAGACCTTTGATACTTTAAAGCCAACAGATTCAAGCCTTTTGGGATAATCTTGTCCATAAACGCGAACATGGTCAAATTGGCCAAAATATTTTTCACGCTCGGCAGGCAAAGTAATGCTAAAATCTTCTTTGGTTTGCTGCAATAGCGGTGACCAGGGTACTTGTAAAATAGCTGTTCCTGATGGTTTTAGTACTTTATACAAGGCTTTCATAGCTTCCAAATCCTCCTCAATATGCTCAAGCACGTGATTGCAAACGATAAGATCAAAGTGATTCTCCGGAAACGGCAATGCCAAAACATCCAACAACTGAACATTGGGCGGATAATAAAAACCTTCATAGTATTTTACACCTCCAATATAACTTTTAGCATACTTTTGAAGATAGCGTCCAAGTGCCGGCTCTGGCGCAATATGGAGGATGTCTTTTTTTGTAAAAACAGCCGGATTTTGCTCGAAATAATAGTGCAAAAGTCGCTCTCTATCATTAGAATGACAGCCCGGACAAATTGTTGAAGGCCTTCTTCCTCCACCGATAATTTGTAGTTCGTTAATCACCGGAAGATCAAAACCTCCGGCCAAAAACTTGCGATATTGATGGCCACATAACCTACATTCAAATTGATTCCCTCTGAAAAATAAGCCGTTAAGGTAGAGAAACTCTTTCCTGATGGCTATGCCTAAACTCAAAGGCAGCTGTTTTTTTAGTTGGCATAGCAGGTTCATCTTTGAAGAATTATTTTGTCAGTTATTAATGTTGTTTCACCTTGCAGATTAATGACATAAGTTCCTGGAAATAATCCGTTTAGAGATATTTTGCAGCCTTCATTTAGCTGTAAAAATGAAATGTTTTTATCCTCATAAACGCAAACACCAAGCTGATCAAAAAGCTTCAGCTGCATATTTTCAGTAGCATTTGCAATTTTCACCAACAAGAAATCCTTTGCTGGCACTGGCGAGAGCTGCAGTTGATTTTTTATTGTTTTTTGTCTCTCATTGATCGAGGCATAAGGATCCTGACTTTCAAAAGCACCTATATCGTATCCCTGATTGTGTGGTCTGGGGCGCATTAAATTATCAAACTGTGGGCTTGAGTAACCAAAGTCGGTGGCTGTGTTTACAGCAATAGAAGTGGCTTTCAGATCGTAGTTATCGCGCTGTAAATCCATAAAATCTATTTGCCCTGCGTTTAGCGTATAAATATTGGTTTTTTCTTCGTACAAAATATCAGCCAGCTGATGATCAAAGTAGGCTTTGTAGCCAATGATATCATATGCACCAGGATCAGTGATGATGTTATTGGCTATTAGATTATAGGTAGTATTGGTGTTAAAATAACGAATTCCGGTAGTTTTTGAGCTTATTATCGTATTGTGAATCAATATATTATCAGAGATACTTTGATCCGGAGAGTTTCCAATAAAAATTCCATGACGCGATGCAGTGGGATCGTTGGGTTTATAACTTCTACCAGCTCGCACAATCAGGTTGTTGTATATTTTCATAGGTCCCGAACCAAAAACATCGATGCCATCGCCTTTTCCATCAAAAATTTGGTTGTTGTAGCAATCACAGTTAGAGCCTCCGCCAATGAGGATGCCTGACATTTGGTAGGTGGTTTCGCGTTGAGAATCAAAATAGATTTTATTATTATAGATACGACAATTGCCAGCGCTACTGCTCACCTGAATCCCGTCCCAGCCTGTGTTTTCAACTATATTATCATAGATCAGAACGTTTTGAAGCAAATGGGGTAACACGGTTGTGTCGCAAGCGGGCAAATATTGTCCGGTAAATTTTGAACTTCCGATGTAAAAGCCTTCATCCTGAATATGATGCAGATAGCAATCGTGGATGGACAGGTTGTAAAAGGTAAACTTTTCGCGGGTGGCTTCAAAACTACAGTCGGGATCTGTTTTTGCATAAATTCCGCCCAGGGCGGTATAGGAAATCTCGAAGCCTGCCAATTCAATATCAGAAGACATATCGTCGAGACTGATTCCGGCACCGTTTCCAACCCGTCGGATGGTAAATCCGTATTGGTTATCCGATTGACTTCCAATTATTTTGATAAACCGACAATTGCTCATTTTTAGTCCATAAAAGTGATCGGTATCTATAACAACGTTTCCTCGATTTAAAATTTCAATAGGCTGATCGGCAGTCCCATGGAGGTTGCGAAAAAGTAGGTAATTTCTTGTCCCGCCTTCAATACAGATTCTATCGCCGGGATTAATGTCTGCCCCATCAACGACAAGCTGGCTATTCTCAATTAGAATATCACAGTTTTGCGCCTTAATTATTTGAACATTAAGAAGTTGTGATAAAAATAAAAAACCTGCAATAAATAAAGAAAGCGATATGGTTTTCATAGCGATAAAGATTAGCTTCCACGTTTGGCACGCTCCCAATTCACGGTTTGGCTTCCTTTGAAATAGCGCCTAATGCCCATCAAGACGGCATAATTCATAATAAAGAAATAGTAGGGTACGAAAAGTGCTTTCACTTTAATAGATTTATTTTCGAGGTACCAGCCTGTCGATGCGAGGATGTAAAAGAGAATTTGCGCATAGAAAAGCCAGACATACAGACAGTTAAAGTTTGTGATTCCTTCCGCATAAGCAATTAATCCATTAAGGATAAAAATCAGCGGAAGCGCAATTGGAGCTACAGTCCAGCGCAATACACGGTGCGAAATATATTGAAAACTGAGTGTTCCGTATTTGAAAATATTCAGCAAAGGGCTAAGTCTTATAATGGATTGAATGCCACCAGCGGCAATGCGTACTTTGCGTTTCAGCTCTTCTTTCACGTTTGCCGAAGCTGTCTCGATAGCATAAGCTTCAGGGTCATACTGGATGGTATAACCTTTCATAGCAACTCTGAGCGAGATAATAAAATCGTCTAATAATGTATCTTTTTCTACTTCCTGAAACAGCTCGGTGCGAATAGCAAATAGCTCGCCTGCCGCACCAACTACCGAATATAGCTCGGCGTCCCACTTTTTGAGTGTTGACTCATATTTCCAGTAAATACCTTCGGTGCCGGCTGCGGTATCCTTTTCTTTGCTAAAAATACGTTTTTCACCGGAGACGCATCCAACTTTAGGGTTACTGAACAGGTTTACAATGCGTTGCACCGATTCTTCTCCCAAGGTGGTATTGCCATCAGAGAAAATCACGATTGGTGTTTTCACAAACTGCATCCCCCGATTCATGGCGCCAATTTTTCCGCCCCTAATATTTTCATGATACACTTCTACGCCTTTATCCTGATATTTTTGCAACAAATCAGGTGTTCCATCGTCCGAGCCATCAGTAACCCAAACCTGTTTGATTTTCGACTGCGGATAGGCCAGGCTAAAGCCGTTTTTCACTTTGGCATCTACATAATCTTTTTCGTTATAGGCCGCAACAAATAATGTTACTTCAGGCTCATAGTCAGTGTTTTCAGTTTGTTTTTTAGTGCCAAAAGTACGCTTTATTTTTACCAAGAAATAAAGCAAAATACCATAGCCGAGATAGGCGTAAAACACCAGAAAAAACAATATCCAAAAGATAATTTTTAGGCTTAGCATCGTTTCAAAATGTTAAAGGTTACCAATTTTTTTAGCTGCAAAATTCAAGTCATCAACTTCTATAAATTCAAAATTGGCGATTTCTGACAATACGTTTTGCAAGTTTTCTTTGCCAGAATGCACACTTTCAAGTACAATCAAAATATTTGGGAATTTTTTCAAAAAATCCTTTGCGCCAAGTAACACCCCCTCTTCCATGCCTTCTACATCAATTTTTATCAAAATGCGATCGCTTTCTTTTAGCGCAAGTTGCTGATAAACATTGTCGAACATCCTAAGCACTACCTTGGTTTTTTGCCCACGGGCATCTGTTATGTGGTCGTAAAACTCCGCTGCGCTTAAGTGTGACGCACCCGTATTTACCGGGTCAAAAATAAAGTTTGCACTTCTGTCGATATGATCAAGACCAAAGTTGAAACTGGTGACTTGATTTTCTAATTTATTTAATAAAATATTTATCTGTAAAGCCCTGTAATTTTCCGTTGATGGTTCAAAAGAAAAAGTTTTTAGTCCTAACTTTCCGAGCATGATTGAATAGGTTCCCATATTGGCACCTACATCGATAAATATATTATAATCAGCATAATACTTATTCATAAAAAGTTTTACGCCCCATTCATAGGCATAATTTCCTAACTGGAAATCAAGCGTTCCTTTTCGGTGTAAAAAAGTACCTAATTTTCCTTTAAAAATTTGGGTGCGAGAATAGGATATTCCGGTTAATAAATAAGTAATGGAGGTTGCTACTAATCTTAGCTGCCTGTATTGAATGAAGTCTTTTAAGTATCTGAAAAAGGTTTTAAGTTTATTCATAAATGAAGATTTGGTTGATTTAGATTTTTTCCCATTTTGCTGAAACAGGGTTATACTGTTTAATAATTCGTGCCGGGTTTCCTGCCACGATTGTGAACTCCGGAACGTCTTTGGTAACGATACTGCCTGCAGCAATTACAGCATGTTTTCCAATTTTTACACCGGCAGTTATTACTGCGTTTGCGCCAATCCAAACATCATCCCCAATGGTGATTGGATTGGTTTCCACAGGCTGAAGGCTGGGTGGAATAGTAATGTCTTGATAACCATGGTTTAAGCCCGAAACAACAATATTTTGCGCAAACATCACATCGTTTCCAATGGTTGCAGGACCAATAACTACACAGCCCAGGCCAACCCGCGATCTCTCGCCAATATAAACAGCGCCTACGCCATTATTTATGGTGGCAAAATCTTCGATAGTAGAATCGCGACCAATAGAAAAACCATTAAATGGCAGCACATCAACACGTGTGCGTCTTCTGATGCAGGAGCCTCTTCCTTTGTGATGTTTGAAAGGATTCAAAAACCATTTGACCCAAAGTCGCGGTCTGGCCTGATTTTTAGGCATAAGCATCCAAAGTGCCAATTTTTTCAGACGAGCATTTGATTTGATTTTTTCAACGAGGGCCATTTTGTTATTGTATTAGTTACAGTTTAGGCTGCTGCATGATTTTTAACATGCTGTTGTATATTTCTTTAACATTGTTTTCCCAGGTGTGGCTTTTAGCAAACACACTGCGCGCTTCCTCTTTTTCAGCCGAGTTTTCTTGCAAAGCTTGCTCTACCAGATTGAGGTAATCTTCCTTACTTTCAGCGAGATAGGTATAGTCCTTAAAAACGTCCATCGCTTTTGTTAGCGTTGCTACTGTTGGCTTGCCCATTGCCAGGTATTCGTCTATTTTACGCGGATAATTACCAATAGTTACTTCGTTAAGTTTCTGTGGATTAAGTGCTACATCAAAATGATTGAGGTAGGAGGGAAGCGCTTCCATTGGCTTACTACCCAAAAAATATACGTTGGCTATTTTATGCAATTTGCTGCCTTTAAAAGCTTCATCTTCGGGGCCGACAAGTACAATAGACCAATCAGGTCGCTGCTCTGCGAGATATACAAGTACTTCAATATCCAGACGTAATGAAAATAAAGCTCCGATATAGCCTATAATTGGTTTCTTAATTTCTGCGATGTCTTTAGGAACGGATTTGATTAGTTTCTTATCGAACAAGCTCACATCACAACCTTGTCCTACATAATAGGAATGGGGATTAAACTGTCTCGCATGTTCGGCAAGATAAGTAGAGTTGGCGACCACTAAATCAGCCTTTCTCATTAAATCGGCTTCTATACGAATGCCTTGTTTTTTCCAAAAGTCAACAGCAATTAAATTGTCACGGGTGTAATAGATATAGAGTTCGGGCGCAAGTAATTCTTTTAGGTAAAAGCTCCGAAACATATCGCTGTCATTGAAAATAAAATAGTTAGAGAAGTTAAGGCGCTCAATGGCTGACTTTATTTCTTTTGCGAAACGTTCGTTATTAATTTTATTGACAAAATCAAACAGCCTATCAACGGGCAGCTGGCTGATAGATTCTAAAGTCGTTTTAGGAAACAAGTTCCACATATTTTCCGAAACTTGCACTAAATCAGGTTCTTCACCTTTGTTGATGCGTATCCTTTTCTGAATCAGCGGGTCGTTTTTCTCCCGGATTTTCGTCTTACGATCCAAAGGATAATTCACATACAGCACCCGGTTATGACGCGCAATTTCATGGGCAATATTGATGCAGTTGCTACCAATTCGGCTGTCCAAGGCCTGAAGCCCTACAATAATAAAATCTCGATTCTTAATCATTTTAATGCTTTTTTAGTTTGCAATCTTATGATTATCAGCTATTTCTTTATAAAGCTTCAAAACGTCCTGTGCCATGGATTTCCATGAAAACTCAGCTGCGCGAGTAAGCCCTTTTTGGATATATTCCTGTCTAATTTTTTCATCTTGGAGCATTACAATGATTGCTTCTGTGATTTGCTCTGGCTTGTAAGGATCAACAAAAAGCGCTGCATCGCCGGCCACTTCGGGCATACTGGACGTGTTAGATGTAATCACAGGAACACCACAGCGCATAGCCTCTAACATTGGAATGCCAAAGCTTTCGCGCAGAGAAGGATACAGAAATACACGGCAGAGGCTGTATATAGCGGGTAAGTCAGTATTTACCACGTAACCAGTAAGATGGATGTGGTTGATCAGGCTTTTATCACCAATTTCAACCAAAAGTTTATTCAGGGCGTCGCGATCATAATCCAGCATAACCAGATTTATTGGCTCATGTCCGGCTTTCAAATAATCGGAAAAGGCTTTAAGCACACCTTTGGTATTCTTTTTTGGGTCAGTATTTCCTAAGAAGAACATAAAATTTTCCGGCAGGGAGTACTTCTCTTTTACTACGCTTAAAGTTTTAGTATCGGTAATAGGTTTAAAGTGTTCACTAACACCATTATACACAGCAACCAACCGATCGTCAGAATCAGGAAATCCAAAAAAGGATTTAATCCTGTTTTTTTCAAAGTTGGAAACCGTGATGATCTTATCGCTCCGATCAACCACTTTTGGTACTACAAAACGGCGATACATATTCCCCATTTTTTGGTACCAGGTGCCGCCTTTTTTGAAGATACTTACGCTTTCGAGATAGATAATATCATGTAGCGTAACTATCATTGGTACAGGTGATTTAAGCGGAGCTGTATTGCTGGTGCAGTGCAAAATATCGCAGCCATATTCTTTTACCGCATTGGGCAAGGCTTGCTGCTCCCAAAAAGGATAAGCACCTCCTTCGAGTGCTACGATTTCAAAATTGTCTGCCTTTGGAATGCATTCATCATCTTCATCGGGTTTCACAAAAACCACATATTCATTCTCCTTATCAATCAGTTGCAGATTTTTCACCAACTCTAAAGCCACCATGTCCATGCCATGCTTTTTAAGGCGGAAAAGTCGTTGTCCTTCAATTGCGATTTTCATAGTGCTAAATATTAGTAAGTTATGATGCTAATTACTTTAAGTTTATCTTCTCGATTTTTTTTGAAATGCATTATACGTATGTTTCGTATGGATAAAATTTCGGTTAGCTCCTCGGATACGCAACAGCGACAAAAACATGAACAAAAAACCTATAGGTAGCGAAAATAGTGATTTTAATGTTGTAAACGTATAAAACTTTCGCGGCGTTGCAAAAAGTAAAGCTAAGATTATAATTGCACTTGCCATAAGCCAGGCTTTAGACATCCACAAAGGGTTTACAAGCAATGATAAAACGCTCATTACAGTTAACAAACCAAGCACCAGCACACGTGGTAGTTGAACATATTGAAATGCTTTATTAAAATAATCAATATTTCCTTCCTTAAACAAAGCCTTAGTGGCAGGGATAAAATGCTTACCAAAATAATGAAACTGTGCTGAAAGCCAGCGGCGGCGCTGTTTTGTAAACACCCTTACGTTCTGCACTTTTTCGTCGAGCACTATGGCGTCGGGCAGGTAGTGAATGAGATGCTTGTTTTTTAAGAGATTAAGTTCCAGCTCTTTGTCAAAACCTCCAACCACTTCAATATTGCTCATCAATTGTTTAAAAAAGTCATATCTGAAGGCCATCGCAGAGCCAATCAAAGCGCTTGACAAGCCGATGTTACGGTGTCCTTTTCTGAAAATATTATTGTTAATTTCTTCGCTTATGGCATCCAAAATAGCAAAATCGGTGTTTAGGTTTTTTGCCATGCGATGGCCCTGGATGGCTAGATAGGGGAAAGAAAACGCATCATTGAGTTGGCCTAAAAAGTTGGATTCCATCAGGTTATCTGCATCTAAGATCACAGCGATGTCATATTTGTTGTCGGGCAGATTACGTAAAGCGTAGTTGAGTGCCCTGGTTTTGGTGCTGATTTCAAAATCCTCCTCAAATAAAATTATAGGGAGTTCCGAAAGCCTTTGGATAGTGCTTTTTTCGAATTTGTCAGCAATGACTATAACATCAAATAAATCAACAGGATAGTATTGAAGCAAAGCCTGTTGAGCAACTTCAATTATCACCTCATCTTCCTGATAGCAGGGAATTAGCAGGGCAAACTTCCTTTTTTTAAAGTCGAGTGGAGGTTGTTCCTCTCTGGGAAATAATGACAGTGTCGCAAACACAAATAAATAAACAGCCGTACCTCCCAAATAGAGCAGCAACAAGCCTTGTAGCACAAAGAAAATAATTTCGACATAGCTCATAGCATGGGATTTTCATGAATTTCAGGATCAAAAAGATGTGTGATATTCCATCCAATCGCTTTATAATAAGCCAAAAACAGTTTTATTTTTCCTTTCAGCAAATAACCAAAAGCGTTTTTTGGAATAGCAATAATAAGCTGATACAGCAAGCCCACAATAAAATTTTTACCAAACACATTTCGGCGCAGAAAAACGATTCTGTTTCTGTTTTGATAGTATATTTTTAAGGCGCTCAATCTTCCTGTGCTAACCGATTCTTTGTGTAAAACCTGGCTGTTGTGAACAAACCAGATTTGATATCCTGCCGTTTTTATGCGGGCACACCAATCGGCTTCTTCGTAGTAAAGAAAGAAAATATAGGACATCAAACCGACTTCTTTTACCACTCTCATCGGCACCAACATGGCTGCTCCGTGTGCATACGCCGTTTCGCGGTCGGTGTTGAACTGGCCAATATCTTTTTGCCAATAACCAATTGCTGCATTGCGCATTGTTACCACATTAAATGGCGTGTAGCCCGCGTATTGTAGGGTATCCGGTTGATAATAAAACTTAATTTTAGGACTTACTGCACCTATTTTTGGATTATTCTGTAGCTTTTTTACCAGAGGTTCCAAAAAGTCAGGATCCACTTCAATATCATTATTAAGCAGGAGTACATACTCGCCCCTGGCCCGCATTAGCCCGAAATTATTTCCAGCTGCAAAACCATAATTTATAGGGTTTTGTATAAAAATTACATTAGGGTATTTTGCTTTTATCACCGAAGGATCATCGTTGGGCGAGGCGTTGTCGATAACGATGACTTCAATATTGGGGTAAGTGATTTTGTTAAGCGATTCAAGCAAGGCACAAGTTACCGTCGCCTGGTTGTAATTCACTGTTATGATGGAAACTAATGGAAAGTCTGCTGCCATTGTATCACTTACTTACTTGATGATTTCTTTTTGATATTTTCGGTGTGTGTGTGTGTGGTGTGTATAAATCGACTGCCTGCCCCACGGATTTTTAGGAAACTTAAAATCATCAGAAAAAATCCTAACGGGAGTGATAGTAAAGCCTTAAACGTTTTTCTGTTGTAAAAATGGCGTGGCACAGCGATCATAAGCGTGAGGGCCGTTAGCAAAAATATGCTGAGCCAGTAATAAAAACCGAGACTAAACCACTGGCTGATAACTGTTAGCTTAAAAAAGTAAACAATTCCTGAGCTTAGTGTGAGCAGAAACAGTACACCGCTCAACAGTATGCGTGGAGGTTGAATCATTTGCAGCACTTTATCAAAAAAGTCAAAATTCCCGGTTTTTAATAAATTCCATAAACCCGGGAAAAAGTAGGCCTGAAAATGTAGCAGCTGAGCGGCTATCCACCTGCGTCGTTGGTTTACAAACACATCTGATTTGGAAGTTTTTTCGTCATAGACATGTGCATCCTCCAGATATTCAATGGTATAACCATTTTTTAGGAGGCGCATTTCCAGTTCTTTATCTTCACCTACTGAGTCAATTTCTGCCATCATTGACTTGTAAATCGTGTAATCAATAGCCATCCCTGATCCAATCAATGCCGATGAAAGGCCTAAAACACGGTGGCCTTTCCTGAAAATTGTGTTGTTGATTTCCTCGCTTATCGCATCTAAAATAGCAAAACTGGTGTTGGTGTTTTTAGCCATTCTATGGCCCTGAACGGCTAAGAATCCGCAGTTGAATGCGTTATTGATTTTTCGGAGCACATCGTGTTCCATCAGGTTATCTGCATCTAAAATCATGGCAACATCATAATCATTGCCAATAGCTTCCATGCACTTATTGAGTGCTTTTGATTTTTTGCTCACATCAAAAACAACAACTTCTACGCGAATAGGGAGCTTGCGAAGCTCGGCCAGTGTTTCGGGCTTAAAGGAGTCGGCAATCACGATAACTTCATATAAATCAGGTGGATAATCCTGTTCGAGAGCATCTCTCGCTACGTCCACAATCACCAAATCTTCTTTGTAGCCGGGAATCATAACGGCAAACTTTCTCATTTTGTCTGTCAGTGGTGCTTTGGTTTTTTGCTTGAAAAGCGATGCAAAACCAAATACTGAAATATAAATCACAGCAAAAGCCAAATAGCTAAATGCAAGTATTTCAATGATGCTCAACACAAGACTAAGGCTACTATTCATTTGTTTGTTTATTTATTTCTGAAGGATTAGTCATGTTCCACCAGGCCGATTTGAGTGTGGCGGCAGCAAGATCAGAACGGCCTTTTAATAGATACTTAAATGAAATTTTTGGTAAGCTAATACCGTATAAAAATAACATGCTCAGTAGTTTAACAAAACCTTTATTGTTTCTTCGGGCAAATAATATCCGCCCCCTGTTGATATAATATATCTGAAAAGGACTGTCTTTTATAGTCGAAATTGATTCCTTATGTTTCACCAAGGATCTGCCGTCAAAAAATACTTTATATCCGGCTTTTTCAATGCGAGCAGCCCAGTCGTGCTCTTCGTAATAAAGAAAAAATATCTCAGACATTTTACCAACTTCTTTGATAACTTTCATTGGGACCAACATCGCTGCGCCAAAAATGGATCCCGTTTGGATGGTATGATTGTATTGACCGGTATCTTTCTCACCAAAGCCAAGGGCGTAGTTCCTGATAGTTATTGGATGGATGGGTGAAAATCCGGCATATTGAAAGGTGTTTGGCGTATGGAAGTAGTGAATTTTTGGACTTACCATTCCAATGTCTGGATTGTTTTCCAGAAGCTCTACCAATGGTTCCAAAAATCCCGGCTCAACCTCAGTATCATTGTTGATAAAGAGCAAATATTTTCCTTTGGCTTGATCTACCGCTACATTGTTACCTCCCGCAAACCCTAAGTTTACAGCAGTTTTTATAAGATGTACGGCTGGAAAATTTTTCTTTATAATGTCGGGATTGTCTTTTGGAGAAGCATTGTCAACCACAAAAATTTCGTAATTGGGGTAGGTACAGGCTTGCATTGAGGCCAAAAATTCCAGTGTAACACCAGATTGATTGTAGTTTACAGTTATGATAGAAACAAGAGGCAGGTTCAGCGTCTTGATGGTGGTTTTATCCATATAAGCGATTTCAAATAAAGACCGAAAATACCAAAAATGCTTGAAATGTCAAACTTTTCAGCTATAATTCTTATAGGACCAGGGCGATTTCCCAATACTGAGCAGATGTGTATATTCGCGTTCAAGTTGTTGGCTCATAAAAATGAAGGCCCAGCTGATATAGATCAGAATACCTGTTGGCATCTGGCCTAAAACACCATTTCCGTAACTCGCCCCCATGATTCCAGTAAAACCTGCCATGAGGGCACTCATTATTCCACGCAGCTCGGGTTCTTTCATTCTAAACATTATTAAGTAGGATCCTTTTAAAAAGATGTAAGCAAGGATAAACAAGTGTAATACAAGTCCAACAATACCCTGCTCGGCCCAAATTTGTACATACCAGCTGTCTGTTGCGATCTGAGCTAAAAAGCCCTGCGGCGAAAAACGTTTACCCCAGTCGCCAGCACTTCCTATACCTCCACCAAAGGGCCTTGAGGTAAGATATGAAGCAATAAGTTCCCTGTTTTCAAGCCTTACCAAGTAAGATTCATCCTCCTCTGGGCGAAAAGCTGTGCGCATACGTCGAATCTGAGCGTTACCATTTCCAATATAAGTGTAGGCAAAAAATGCATAAACCACTGAAAGAATTAAACTGCCGACAAGGATGGTTCTAAAATTTTTACGGTGAAGGATGTAGGTTATTCCTCCAACCATTGGGACAATAATGGCACCGCGAGTTCCTGAAATCATCATGCCCCACAGACCCATCACACCCATGATGATGAAAAAAACTTTATTGGCTCTGCCTTTAATATTCAGGGCAACCAAAAGACCTACTACTCCAGCAGCTCCTTGCGCAGCACCAAACTGACCAGCATCACTAAAAAACGAGAAAACACGTAGTTCACCAAAAAGTATATGCGTTACCGCTCCAACTGTATCTAACCAGAATTGCTCGGCGGCATCAGGGCCAAAATAAAGCTGTTGCAAGCCTTTAAGTGTGCCAAGAATAGAAAATATCCCCCATATATACAGGAAGGCATGCAGGTATTTTAACCGTTTGAAAAGCAGCAGTGCTAATGGTATTAGCAGTAACATATACAACGAAATACCACGCATGGCATAGAACCAGGCTGTTCTGCTAAGGGCTTCTGGATTAGCAAGCTGTAGAACAGAAAAGGCAAACCAAATAATACTGAGATAAACCAAATCGCGGTTGAGCTGTGACCACTTTATTCCTTCATTAAAATGTCGGAAAAACACAGCCACATAGGTAATGACTAAAAATCCGTCAACAGAAAGCCCTAGCGGAATATTGCGGATATAGCGTGTGAGTCCGATAGCAATAAATCCAAATACAATTATCGTAAAAATTCCAACTGTTGGGTAATTTAAAAATCTGTTTAAATAAACAATAACAGGAAAAAGAATAAGTAAGGCAAGCGCAATCATTATTCCACCGCGGGCGATAACTATCCCCAATCCGATGGTAATAATGATCAGCGAGGCAATCACCAGTGGATGATGCAATTTATCGGAACCTATTTTATCTTTTAAAAATGAAAACATATTAGACCTTAAAAGTACACTATTTTAAATTATTTTGAATGTAAAAGTGCTTTTATACTTAGCAAACCTTTGCTATAGCCAACGATAAAGATATCCCTGAATCTGATACTTAGCACTTTGTTGAGGTAATAAAACCCCACCAAAATACCAATTACAGTAAACATAATTGTAATAATAGCAACCCATTCAAGGGTTTTAATTAATGAAAATCCATGCGCCAAATTATAAGCAGTAGAAGGTGACAATCCGTTGAGAAGCAGTACACCAAACGAAAATCCTAAAAACAGTGAGGCTATCCCAAAAACCACAAACAAGTCACCAACAATATTAGCGGAAGCCATATAGATAACTTTAATAAAATTATCTTTTGGTCTGTTTACGCTGTCAAGTGCCACTCCAATAAATCTGTCGATAGGCAGCAAAAGACCGTAAACGCAAAATATCTTGAAAATATTTGCAGTAATAAGGTAATCACTACCTCCTAAAATAAAGACAATTTCTTTGGCAAAAATAAAGCTGAAAGCCATTAAAGGTATCATCAGGTAGGTCATTCCTCCTGCATTGGCATAGAAGACACTTCTTACTTTCTCTTTATTATTCTCGATACTGGCTTTGGAAAGTTCAGGGAAAGCCGTTGCGGCGAAGCTTCTGAGTGGTATTTCAATTATTTCGGTCAGTTTTAAAGGGATGCTGTACAAAGCCACACCAAGTGTACCTAAAAATGGACTAAGACCAATAATAAAAGTGTCTGAGCTTTTCAGTAAGTTACTTCCAATCAGTGTCCCTGTGGTATATTTCCCGAAATCAAGTATGGTATAAATAGTTTTTTTTGAAGCTTTAAATAGGTATCTAATTCCATCCCAATTGAAAAGACTGGCAACAATTGAACTTATAAAATTGGTGATCAGGTAGGCCATTAAAATAATTTCAATACCGTAGTTCAGAAAAATATTTGCCATCAAAAAAAGCATAAATCCTCCAACGTTAATCAGTCTGAGCCAAAGCATTTTATCGAATTTCAATTTGGCTTGAAGAATGGATTGAGCGTTGTTAAATGGCAATGTGAGAAAGCTTAAAAGTGGGTACCACATAAAAAACATATCAAAACCCGAATTTTTTAGCGCGGAACCTGAAAGGCTGTATATAAGAATAATCAGCAAGGCGAGTAGGGTAGTGGTAATAAGGTTTATCAGGTTATTAGCTCCCATCAGACCTTTCTCATATTGCTCATCAGCTCCTGACAAAAAACGCACTAATGCTGTTCGTGTGATGCCAAATCTGAGCATGTCAATGAAGTTCGAAGCAGTAATAAACAGCACCCATTCTCCAAAAGATTCTTGTGGAACCATCCGCACAAGCATCACAAAACTAAGAAAGGCAAACACGGCAACAAGACCATTGTTGGCCAGCGACAAGAAGTTATTGCTGGTGACTATTTGCCTTATAGAACTCATTATTGTGCATTAATTTTCTTCGGCCGGTACTACCCTGATTCGTGATGGGAAAGCGATTACTTTTTTAAAGTTCTTCTGAAAAGCTGAAGTTTTCTTCACTTTTATACCCGAAATAAGCTCTTCAACCGCATAATCTTCGGCTTCATTAAGCACCACCATTGGTTTCTCTCGTAGTACACTTTCGAGCATTTCCAAAGCGCTCTTATCAGCTTTATTCCACTTATTGTTTCCTTTAAGAACCATAATAGAGGCATCAATGTCATGCATCAATTCCAATGGATAGTCATTATATATGATGGATGGAATTTCAAGGAAAATATAGTCGTAAGTATAGTTCTCGCGACGTAGAATATTCCTGTCAATAAGGTCTTTCAGACTCGAAGCCTTAACAAAGCTATCCTTGATACTATAAGGATAATCCATGTTGAAATCTCCATCGTCTGTCGCTAGCTGGTTGTCACTACTGTAATTCAGTATCATCACCTTTTCGCCATAAGTGCGCAGCTTATTGGCGATTTTATGTGATAAAAACGTTTTTCCGGTATTATCCTGTGTGCTAAAAAAGAGTATAAAATAAGGTTTTTGAGCAGGATATACAGCATTGTGGGTTAGTTGCAGTTTCAGGTTTTGGATAATCATTTCTATAAGCCTGTTGCTGATTCTAACCATATTTTTCATCTGAATATTGGAACCTACATAAGGATAGGCACCAGCCAGTTTCAGCTTAACATTTTCTGCCACTCTTTCTGGATTTCGCAATGAGGCGTCAAAGTATTCCAGGATAAGGATGATAAATGCCACCATAAAAAATCCGATTAGGAAAGCTGCCACAACAAGATATTTTGCTTTGGAAGCCCTTGCATTGAGCGGGAAGTATGGTGGGTCAACAATACGGATATTCGTTGCCATTTTCAAGTTTTGCTGCCTCATTTTGGCAAGGTTGAGGCTACGCAATAATTCATGGTATGACTGTTCGGCCACCGTAATTTCGCGTTCAATGCGCTTTAGCATAGCGCCAAGCGGAGCAAAACGTTGATAGGTCCTTACAAAATCCATCTTACGACGTGAAAGCACCACCAAACTAGCTTTTGCTTCTTCATAAATCAAGGCATTCTTTAGCCATTCCTCTAGAAGTGAAGAGATGGGGACGCCTTGGGTAGAATGACTGTATAGATACAATTGATCGACATAGAGTTTAATCTCGTCACGAAGCCTGTCAGATTCTTTACGCAGTCGGCCAATTTCATCGCTAATCAATTGGTTGTAGTCTTCAGCAATTTCGTTTATTAGTATCTTCTCTGAAATATCAGCAAACTGCTTCCTTTTCTGATTAATCATATCACTTTTCAGGTAGATGCTATCGCGGCGGGTAAGTTTTGTTTCCAACTCGCGCAGCGATGCCGACGCCTGAGCCATTCTAACTTGCTCATTTTGATAATATAAATCCAGGTCTTCTTTTTGAGCCGCAATATATTTCGTTTGCTCGGCGTAGTTGATGATGTTGTTCTTCTTGTTGAATTTCAGCAGTCTGTCCTCAGCAGCTTGCAGCTGTTGATCGGCTGAGTCAACCTGACGCTTAAAATAAGCCACAACCAGGTCTGTCTGGTTTTCTTTAAGTGCTTTATAGTTTTTGACAAAGGTTTGCGCGATAATCTTGAGCGTTTGCTGGCAAATCCCCGGATCGTCTGAGGTGTATATCAAGCGGACAAGGTCGCTATTATTGATTCGGTATATTTGCAGCTGCTGAATGCTGGCTATGCTGTAGTGTGGATGTTGATCATAGTGAAGTAACTCATAAATAAAATTCGTATCACTTGAGTTGTAATAGTTTGTGAAATTTTGAATGGTCTTGAAAAAATCATCTTCAAGCACGCTAAGCGGAATAATTGGATCTTTTTCAATAGTAATGAAACCATCCATATCATTATAGGCTTGATTTATGAGATCAAAGTTGTTTTGAGCGGCTGTTACATCTGGATTTTTTTCGGCGGGCAAGCTTACAATATCTTGTAATACCTCGTCCTCCTCGTAAAGATTGACAACTTTCTCGTTGTATCCGTAGCCCTGATTTCCCCATTCTGAGCCTGAAATAATTATTTCTTGTCCAACGGAAAGCCTTGCCTGGTTAAAATTATTTAACTCGCGCAGCTTACTCAGACTAACACCATATTTCTGTGAAATAGAAAGCAAAGTTTCGTTGGGCTGAACAATATGGGTTTTTGTAGATGACTGATTAGTCGGACTTTCAGCTGAAACAGTATTTCTTTTGTCGATACCCAGAAGTGATCGACCACTAGCTGTTTCGTTATTCCCATTCAGTTGATTATTGGCGCGTGTTTTCTTTTTGCTGATCTCTTTTTCCAGGTTTCTAATTTCTTTCTCCAGGTTCTTTATTTGCTCCTCTTTTTGACGTTCAATACCGGCTTTACCGTATTTCACTACCATATCTTTCACCTTTTTGGGCACTATCTGCTGTAGCCTATTGTAGTTTTCTTTGGAGATGTATTGGGCATTGAAGCCTTCAAGCGAAAGGTTTTGTGCCAGCAGCATAATAGCTGATTCCACGATAGTTTGGCGTGACTTAATGATGTTGATAAGATTATCAAACTGCGCACTGGTGCTAAAGAAGTCGGTCGGTCTTTGAGCAGTTGATTCGATAGAGTATCCTGTTGTAATACCAGTATATATGATTGCTTCAGATTCGTAAACCTTGCTTTGGTTACGTGTAAAATAGAATACAACTAAGGCAAGCAACAGTGGGATTGCTATCAGGAGCAGGAGGTTTTTCTTGAAAACGCGTAAAAATTGTGCTATATCCATGTTAAACTATCTTAGTATATTAATTAGGTTGAAATTAATATCAGTAAGAATCTCAAGCAGTTGATAATTCTTACTAAACTCGGCAATAGCCTGCTGATATTCGACAGCGCCCCTAGTTTGAATTTCTTTCAGACGTGTATATTCAGCTGTTGTAATCTCTCCATTTAAGAATTGATTTTGAGCCATATGCATCTGTATTTGGGTGAACTTCTGGTAGTCGTTATAGATACGGATGTAATTTTGCCATTGTATCATCATATTATAGGCATCAATAACTTCGCCCTGAACATATTTTCTGTTGATTTCGCGCTGAACCAACGAGAGTTCAATCCATTTTTTCTGTTTGTTAATCCGGTTTTTACGGTCAATAAGTGTTGCGAATGGAAAACGTATATAAAAACCTACTGCAAAATTATCTCTGAACGATTCACTTAAATAATACCTGTCGATTCGGGTCAGCTCATCGCGGTCTCTGAAGTTCCATTTGCCCCAGTTCCAATCGAGGTTAAAGCTAAAATGCTCTAACCAATAGCGCTCTTCAGATTTCTGTTCGTAATAATAAAAGTCGGCTTTAAGCTCTTCGTAACGTACACTGGGTGCATTAGCTACTGCGGAATCAATAAGCACTCGCAGAGATGGTAATCGCTTGGTAATGTCATCAGTAAGCGGATTGAAAAGCTTCGACTCATCATCTGATCTGATTTGTCCCTGCGATATTTTTCCGAAAAATAACGCCCATAATATTAATAGTAAAGATAGTTGTTTCATATTTTATATCTGTCACTTATATTCTTATGCTCATTTAAACGCCTGTAAACCGTGCAATTTACTAACTTTTAGAGTAAAAGCAACGATGAAAGATAATTTAGTTTTACAATAGTTATTAACAAAATTAATTGGTTAAACATTTTCTTTTTGAAATAATGCGGGTATAGTTTTTAAAATTAGTTTTATATCTCCCCAAAACGAATAAGTCCTTGCGTACTGATTATCAAGAGCTTTACGTTCTTCTTCGGACATTTGGCCTTTCTTTCCACGTTTCTCAACCTGCCACAAGCCGGTAATTCCTGCCGGTCCCATAAAACGCTCACTCCAGTCATCAGATGTTAACATCTCTGCTTCATAAAGAGGTAAAGGCCTGTTTCCAACAATCGACATATCACCTTTTAGTACATTCACTAACTGTGGTAACTCATCGATGCTTGTGTTTCGGATAAGCTTGCCTACCTTAGTTATTCTGGGATCGTCCTTAATTTTTATAAAGGTGCTGGCTGCTTTTTGCTTTCTATTCTCAAAGTACCAATACTCGCAGATCTTTTTGCCTTCAGCATAAAGCATTTCAGAGCAGAATTCACCTTCAGGCAATGCGCTGCATCGGGGGCAATCCTCAGGATTGATGGCATCTTTTGGAGCATCAAGATCATATTGATTCAGGTGTTTGAGGTCTTTGAGGGCTGCATCAGCTCCTATTCGCATAGACCTTAGCTTGTAGAAATCAAATATTTTGTAACCTGTACCAACTCTTTTACTGGTATAAAAGACCTTGCCTTTAGATTCAAGCCAGATGGCTGCTGCTACCAGAATTAAAATTGGCGACAAAAAAAGCAGTGCAAAAAAGGATACAATGATATCAAAAAGTCTTTTGTCCCAAGGGATACGGTATTCTTTTTTTTGTGGATCCTGCGAATTTTCAGGCGTAAAATAATTGAGGTAAATACGTAGATAATAGATGCGGTTAGCAATATTTTCTATATCAAAATCACCTTCGTAATAGTCGTTTACATTAGATTTGAAGGCTTTTTCTCTTTGTTTATCAGCCTTTTCCGGCGAAAGTAAAATGATGGGTGTTTTTGAGTGAAATTGCTCCTGATGTATCATTTTGGCAATTTCGATACCATTCATACCCGGTAAAAAATACTCACATAAAATAGCTTCTATGCTGGTGTCGTTTTTGAGTAGACCAATGGCTTTTAGGCCATTTTCAACGTGAACTATTTCAAACAGTTGTGGATGCTCAGCAAATTTTTCAATAAATTTCTGATAGCCACCTATATAAAGTATTTTTCGCTTAGGAAGCTGTTTTTCATCCATGGCTGGTTATATATTAGATTATTTACGGGCCAGCAAAAGTTCGATACGTACCGATAGCTCTTCAGGATTAAAAGGTTTTACCATATAATCGTTAGCACCAAGTTTAAGGCATTTTACCTTTTCCTGTGAGCTTTCAATCCCCGAAAGCATAATGACAGGAACATCTTTGAAGAAGCCACTGGATCGGACGTTTTTGATAAATTCATATCCATCTAAATTAGGCATCTGAATATCAGCAACAATCAAATCGGGCATGTTACCCTCTTCCATCCATTTTATCCCCTGCAAACCATCATTTTTTGTAATGACATCATAGCTCTTACTCAGAAAGTTTTCTAACAACATCCTGATGCTTAACTCGTCATCTATTACTAAAATTTTCTTTTTCATGCACTTAACTTAAATGTTTTCTAGGTTTTTAGCTGATTATAGCACTATTAATGGTTAATTTAACAGTGCTATATTAAGCAAAATTAGGTATTTAGGAGCAGATTTCAATAAAAAAAGATGAAGTTATCTACAATATATCGTTGACAGCCTAAGACCTAATACATATGATAGCTGTTTAAGACGCTTCATTTCAATTAGTTATCCCAATAAATAACAGCATGAAAAAATATTATTTTAATAATCAGCTTTGGCTTTCATAAAGCTCAATCTCGTCTCGGAGCCTTGCCGCTTCAATAAAATCAAGTTCTTTGACCGCAGCTTCCATGGCTTTTCTAGCCTTTTGAATTGCCTTTTGGCGATCCTTATCGCTCATATAGGACACCACCGGGTCAGCAGCTAAATGTTTGTCACCGATAAGACCTTCAGGGCCAGCATAATACTTTTCTTTTTGGCCTGATTTCCCTAAAACGCTATGCATGGGGCGCAAAATGGATTTTGGTGTTATGCCGTGTTTTTCATTATAAGCCAGTTGTTTAGCTCTTCGGCGATTGGTTTCATCAATGGTACGCTGCATCGAGCCCGTCATCTTGTCGGCATACATTATTACCTTGCTATTCACATTTCTGGCGGCTCTTCCCGCCGTCTGTGTTAGCGATCGTTCTGAACGCAAAAACCCTTCTTTGTCAGCATCTAAGATAGCCACCAGGCTTACTTCGGGTAAGTCGAGACCCTCGCGTAAAAGATTGACACCAACCAACACATCGAAATCGCCGTTGCGCAGGCCGTGCATAATTTCTACGCGTTCCAGCGTGTCGATATCCGAGTGGATATATCGGCTGCTCACTTTGAGTTTGTTTAGGTATTTGGTAAGTTCCTCGGCCATACGCTTGGTGAGTGTGGTAACTAAAACGCGTTGACCACTTTTTATTATGCCGGCAATTTCATCCAGCAAGTCATCAATCTGGTTCAGGCTTGGCCGTACTTCAATTAGCGGATCAAGCAAACCTGTCGGACGAATTACCTGTTCCACGAAGACGCCTTCTGACTGCTGCAATTCGTAGTCGGCAGGTGTGGCACTCACATACACAACTTGATCGGTAATGGCTTCAAATTCGTCAAACTTCAGCGGACGATTATCTAAAGCAGAAGGCAGTCTAAAGCCATATTCTACAAGGGTTTGCTTGCGCGAACGGTCGCCGCCATACATGGCACGCAACTGCGGAATAGTAACGTGGCTTTCATCAATAATCGTGATAAAATCGTCAGGAAAATAATCCAAGAGACAGAAAGGACGCGATCCGGGCTTTCTACCATCAAAATAGCGCGAATAGTTTTCTATGCCACTGCAATAGCCTAGTTCGCGCATCATCTCAATGTCGTAAGTTACCCGGTCTTCTAAGCGCTTGGCTTCTTCGTACTTGCCGTTGTCTCTATTATAAGACACTTGTTTAAACAGATCGTCCTGAATTTCCGTAATAGCATCTTTCATCTTGTCGGGCGAAGTCACGAAAATATTGGCAGGATAAATGGTGAGCTCGTCCAGCGATTCAATTCTTTTGCCGCTCTCCGGCTCAATAATTTCCAAGCTGTCAATCTCATCTCCCCAAAAAATAATCCTGAAACCCTGGTCAGCATAGGCTGGGAATATATCGAGGGTGTCGCCTTTCACCCGGAATTTCCCGCGGCTCAACTCCAGATCGGTGCGGCTGTATAGCGCGTTCACAAGCAGTTGTAACAAATAATTACGACTGATTAACTGTTTCTTTTCCAGATAAATAACATTGCTGCTGAAGTCATCAGGATTGCCAATACCGTAAATACAGGAAACCGACGAAACCACAATCACATCGCGTCGGCCCGAAAGTAGGGAAGAGGTGGTGCTGAGCCGTAATTTTTCGATTTCATCATTAATAGAGAGGTCTTTTTCGATGTAAGTATTCGTGCTTGGAATAAAAGCCTCGGGCTGATAATAATCGTAGTAGGAGACAAAATATTCCACGGCATTTTCCGGGAAAAACTGTTTAAACTCCCCGTAAAGCTGGGCCGCCAGGGTCTTGTTATGGCTTAAAACCAGGGCCGGACGGTTCACCTGCGCCAACATATTGGCCACGGTAAAGGTTTTCCCTGAGCCGGTAACACCCAATAAGGTTTGAAAATGGTCGCCACGCTTCAGGCCTTCCACTAATTGTGCAATGGCTTCGGGCTGATCGCCGGTGGGTTTAAAATCTGAGACTAAATTGAATTTCAAAATTTCAGTTTTTTGCAAAAATAACCATAATTCGCGTAAGGATTTTTCGGCTTGTTCGTGTTCAGGGGTTCACGGGTTTACACGCTTATTTAACGAAATTCAAGGTGATCGAGTAAGTTCTGCTGAGCTTGCCGAAGTTAGCCGATAACACCGATTTTAAGTTGAGAGTACCACACAAGTCGGCTTCTCGCCTACGCTCGAAGACCTTTGACTCTGCAATGCATAACGCCTATAATCTATGTAATAAACTAAAAACAATCTGTATTATACGAAATTCAAGGTGATCGAACTGTAATCCATCAGCACACCCTCAACCCGAAAGCTTTCGGGGCAAATCCTCAAATCCTCAAATCCTCAAATCTTCAAATTCTTCCATCAGCAAATCACCACATCAGCACATCAGCACATCAGCAAATCAGCAAATCATGGCTTACCGGACTTAAAAAGAAAATCTTTCTCCTTTTTTGTCAGACTTTTGTAGCCGTCTTTGGCAATTTTGTCGAGAATATGGTCAATATTATGTTGTTCACGGTTTTTCTGCGCATTGTATTCTTCGTCTGTCAATGGCCTGGCTGCTTTTCTGTTGCCGGGTTTTACTTCCATCGGCTTGCGGTAAAATTGATTAAAAACGCTGTAAACATCTGTGCCGTGGCGATAGAGATATACATATAAAAAGCCCCAAAAGGCACCCCCGAGATGCGCGATATGGCCGCCGGGATTATTTCCCTGAATGCTAAAGAAATCAAGCACAACAAATACTATAGCGAGATATTTTAGTTTCACGGGGCCAATAAATATAAGGTTTACGCGGTATTCGGGTACATAAGTTGCTGCCGCGATCAGTATGGCCAAAACAGAAGCAGATGCACCTAAGGCAACAGATATTTCAGAAATTTGATGAAAAACGGGAAACAGGTTGTAGGCCAACACATAAAACAAGCCACCCGTTAAGCCGCCTATAAGATAAGTGCTTAATAATTTGCGCGACGACATATATTGCAGGAATATCTGTCCGCCAAAGTAAAGCACAATCATATTAAAAAACAGATGAAAAAAGCCCTCATGCAAAAACATATAGCTAATTATCGTCCAGGGTTTTACAAGCAGTTGTTCCATACTTGCCGGAAGTGCCAGCCAGCGCGTTAAGGGTGATAATATTGCCTGTCCGGAATCGACCTGAAATAGCCATGCAAATAATTTGACAACATAAACCAATACAAATACGCCCGAATTGATAAGAATCAGACGTGGCAATACGTGAGGCTGCCTGAAAAAATACCGGAAATTATCCAAAAACTGATTTGACTGATAAGTATTCATCAACGAAATTCACCTTTCTTTTTCCAATAAACAATTAAAATATATCCAAACAACATTCCACCAAGGTGGGCGAAGTGTGCGACATTGGTGTCATGACCTCTAAACACACCTGAATACAGCTCGAAAGCACCGTATAAAATTACGAAATACTTGGCTTTGATGGGGATAGCGAAATAAAGGTAGATAAGCGAATTGGGAAACATCATCCCAAAGGCGAGCAGTATTCCAAAAACCGCTCCTGATGCGCCAACCACAACAAATTGATTGAGGTAAAAGGCTTTGTAATCGGTCATGAAATTTACGGCTGTTTGCATGGCATCGGCGTTAGAAGGATTAACCGATAACATCCTGACACTGCTTTTAAACTCCTGAAACTGATACCATATCTGTCCCGAAAACTCGTTTACTCTGAACGTATGTTCTCCTGTGAAGTTACCTAAAACATTTAGATCACGGCTATTGACAAAGAGGTCAATCTGATTGATAACGGGCATAATCTGAAAACTAATCCAAATCAGGTAAACAATGCCGGCACCAATCCCAGTAACCATATAATACGTCAGGAACCGTTTTGGCCCCCATATATTCTCCAGCGTGTTGCCAAACATCCATAGCGCGAACATATTGAACAAGATATGTGCAAAACCACCATGCATAAACATATAGGTAACAAACTGATAGGGTGAAAAATCCGAGGCGGTGAGATAATGCAATCCGAGTAATTTGGTCAGATCTACATTAAAAACACTACCCAAACTTATTGTTGCTAGAAAAAACAAGCCATTAATGATCAGCAGGTTTTTAACCACAGGCGGAAGTATCTTAAAGCCGGTAGGCTGGAATTGCGTCATACGTTCAGTTTATTTAAGTAATTGTTGTAATTCGTGAAGAGGTAAAGTGGCAAATATTTTGCGTCCGTCTGGTGCTATCTCAGGAACCTGACAAGCAAAAAGTCTGTCAATCAGCGCACCCATCTCGGTTTCGTTCAGCATTTGCCCGTGTTTGGTAGCGGTATGTGCCGAGATCGTCCTGGCCAGGTTTAGCTTCTTTTCCAGTTGCAAATCACTCGCGTTCTTTTTGTAGTGTTCTAAAATATTTTCGATCAGTCCGTGAATGTCTTTTTCAACAAGACCTTCGGGTGTTCCGTTTACAACAAAAGTGGTTTGACCCATCTCTTCAATATTGTATCCCAATATTTTAAGCGGTTCAATCAGTTCTCTGAGCAAGGTCGCATCGCTGCTGTTAAATTGAATGTGTTGTGGGAAAAGTTCTTGTTGTGAGCCGGATTTTTCTCTTTCTAACTGTTTTAGATTTTGTTCATAAAGTATGCGCCAATGGGCTAGATATTGGTCAACCACCATCAGACCCGATCTTATCGCCGTAACGATATAGGCCTGCCTGAGCTGCAAAAAACGGTTGTTGCCGGGTGTAAAAGCTGCTGATGTGTCTTTTTCTGCTACTGGTTCTTGCTCATCCTGATGCTGTTGTGCGTCGGTTCTTTCGCCAAAAAGCGACCGCCAGTTATCACCGCTTGTATTTCTGTTTGCGGTTTTGGGCTGCCAGTTGCCTCTACCGTGTTCGAAAGGATTAAAATTAGGATTTACCTCAATGGAAGGCGGTGTGATAGGACGGTTCGACCGGCTTATTTCACCAAAATCTATATCCATCTCCGTATTCACATCGAAATCAATCATAGGAGCTAAGTTGTGCTGGCCGATAGATTTTTTCACGGCAGCGTGTAGAATGGCGTATATCAGCTTGGTGTCCTGAAAGTTAACCTCTGTTTTGGTGGGATGTATATTGATGTCGATTTCTGCCGAATCAATCTTGATATTTAAAAAATAACTCGGAAAGCTGTCTTTTGGGAGCAATTCCTGAAAAGCATTTTCAACAGCGTGATGTAGGTATGGATGCCTAATATAGCGGTTATTGACGAAAAAATATTGCTCGCCCCGCGTCTTCTTAGCATAGATGGCTTTTCCGATAAATCCTTCTATTGAAACGGTGTCGGAATCTTGCGAAACAGGTAGCAGTCGCTCGTTGTAGGCATTTCCAAACAAAGCAACGATACGCTGCTTGAGGTTTCCGGTATAGAGATGAAAAATTTCCTTGTCGTTGCTGGTAAGCGTAAAAGCCACTTCGGGATGCATCAGCGAAACACGGTGAAACTCTTCTACGATATGGCGCATCTCTGCCGGATTGGATTTGAGAAAGTTACGCCGTGCAGGCACATTATAAAACAAGTTTTTTACCGCGATCTGGGTTCCGTCGTTCATGGCGGTCATCTGTTGGTCTTTTACCACAGAGCCTTCTATAATAATATGTGTGCCGGCTTCATCGGAGGCGCGTTTGCTTTTAAGTTCTACCTGCGCAATAGCAGCGATACTGGCCATTGCCTCGCCTCGAAAGCCCATCGTTCTAATTGAAAATAAGTCGTTGGCTTTGCTGATTTTTGAAGTAGCATGCCTTTCAAAACTCATACGTGCATCGGTGTCCGACATGCCGCAGCCGTTATCAATAACCTGAATAAGGGTTTTTCCGGATTCTTTCACGATCAGGTCAATTTGGGTTGCTCCGGCATCTAAGGCATTTTCCAGTAGCTCTTTAACCGCCGAAGCCGGACGCTGAATAACCTCGCCGGCGGCAATTTGATTGGCCACGGAATCAGGAAGTAACTTGATGATATCTGTCAGCATGAAAGCACCAATTGTTAAAGCGTGAGCCCAAAAGCACTAAGGAGGTTTTCTATAAAACGCGTAAAAAAGATCACATAAATTCCGATTAAAACCACCGATCCATATACGATAAAACTCATTTTCTTATAGCGATTACCAAATTCCACCGGATTTTGTTTACGCCACCTGGCCGACATCCGCAAGCGCAATTCTTCCTGTTCTGTCAGTTTGGCATCTAAACCCATCTTCGCACGTTTGCGCTCAAGCTCCTCCCTTTCAGGATTGTAGTAGCGCGGGCGATAATTAAATCGGCTTGGTTTACTGGTTCTAAAAAATATAAATCTCATAATATCAACGACTTTGACCTAGAATCTGTTCCTAATTAACCTTTGTGTTTTAAATTTAAAAACTACAAAAGTATCTATTATTTTCGGGAGTAGCCCGGGTTCAACTTCCTTTTTGTAATTTTGAACAATCAAAAATGATGCAAATTTGTTTCTCTTCATGTTATTTTACTCAGCGAAAGTGAAAACAATTTATAAGATTAATACTTTCTTGAAAAAACAGTTTTCTTTCTATCTATTTTTTGCGCTGCTTGGTTTTTTTACCGCTTGTACCAACCAGCCTGAGCAAAAGCAGTTTGTTATCTCACCTCAAGAAAATTTGATTCAATTTGCTAAAGGCGTTCGGGTTATGCCTTTGGGTGATGGCTTTTTACTTCAAATTGATCTGCCCTGGAAATCCTCAGCTGAGGCAGAGAAACAATTTTTACTTTGGCCTGATAGTTTGGATGTTCCATTAAAATTCCAGACTTTACCACTGATAAAAACACCTGTAAAAAAGTTAGTTACACTGTCGTCAACGCAGTGGTCGCCACTGTTAAAATTGGGCCTTGAGAATCATATTGTGGGTATTTCGGAAGCTGATTATGTGCTCGATAGCCTGATGCAACAGCTTTTGGCCGCTAATAAGGTGGTTGAGGTTGCAAAAAATGGCCAGTTTGACTTTGAAAAACTCATAAATACAAAAGCTGAGCTGGTTTTGTTTTCGCCCTATCCTACTGGAACACCCGTAAGCCTGACACGCACAGGAATAACACTTTTGGCTTGGCCTGATTATATAGAAAACAGTCCTTTAGGTCGTGCCGAATGGTTTAGGATACTGGGTTTTTTAACCCAAAAAAACACAACTACTGACAAATGGTTTGCGGATGTCGTCCAGAATTATCAATCTTTAAAACAACTGGTTGCCGATAGCGAACACCAGAAGCCGACCATCATTGCCGAAAAAGCTTTTAACGGGCAGTGGTATATTCCTGGTGGGAAGAGTTATCTGGCGCAGATATTCGAGGATGCCGGTGCTGATTATCTGTGGCGAGATGAGTCCTCGACAGCGAGTGTTCCTCTTGATATTGAAACGATTATCGCCAAAGGTTCTGCGGCTGATTATTGGCGAATCAGTCAGGCCAGCAGTGCTGATTATGGTTATAGTCAGCTGTTGAAAGAGAATGCTTTGTACAGCAGTTTTGAGGCGTTCAACAATCGTAAAGTTATCCTTTGCAACACATTTAAAACGGGTTATTTTGAAAAAAGTCAGTACGAGCCAGATGTTTTACTGGCAGATTTTATTCATATTTTTCACCCAAATTTGCTGCCAAATCATCAGCCGGTTTATCATCATTTATTAACGGAGTAAAAGCATAACATGCGAAAGCGAACAGTAATTTCATTGGTTTTTTTACTGATTTCAGGGGTTTTACTCTTGTTCTTAAATCTCTTTCTGGGCTCTGTGGCAATCGATTCAAAAGAAGTACTTTATGCGCTTTTAGGGCGTACCACAAACTTGGATTCCAGCAGTTTAATTATTCTGTACGAATATAGATTTCCACAAGCAATTGTAGCAATTTTAGCTGGTGCAGGCTTAGCTGTTGCAGGCTTGTTGATGCAAACACTCTTTCGCAATCCATTGGCCGACCCTTCCATCCTTGGAATCAGTTCGGGAGCCAGCTTGGGTGTTGCGCTGCTGCTTTTTGTGGCAGGCAGTTTTTCGGGACAGGCTGTCGTAAGTTTAGGTTGGATAAGTACTTTAGGTGTAAGCGCAGCAGCTTTTACAGGTGCCTTGGTGGTGCTGTTTTTTCTGCTGCTAATGAGTGCACGCATCAAGCAGGTAGTTACTTTGTTGATCATTGGAATCATGATTGCCTACCTCACCGGATCGCTTACCGGTTTGCTGCGCTTTTACAGCCAAAAGGAAGATATACAGGCATTTGTGATTTGGGGAATGGGCACTTTTTCCGGTGTTGGAAGTGCGCAACTGCCGTTTTTTAGTGCTGCAATTTTGGTGGGACTTTTCGCTGCCTTATTTCTGTCTAAACCACTTAATATGATGCTATTAGGTAATCGTTATGCAGAAAATCTGGGCTTAAATACAAAATTACATACAAACCTAATTCTTTTGCTTGCAGGCTACCTCACGGCAATCATCACGGCTTATGCCGGGCCTATTGCTTTTATCGGGCTGGCGGTGCCACATATTGCCCGTAACTTATTTAAAACCAGCGATCACCGTCTGCTAATTCCTGCCAGTATCTTATCAGGAGCTGTTTTGGCTTTGTTTTGTAACCTGATTGCCCGCTTGCCGGGATTGGAAGGCAACCTACCCATCAACTCAATCACCTCACTCATTGGCGCACCTTTTGTAATTTGGGTGATGCTACGCCAACACAAGCAATCTGCTTTTGAATCATGAAAAAAATGCTTGAACTTCAACAGCTTTTAATTGGATATGCTACTTCAAAAAAGTTGGCAAAACCCCTTATGCCAGCCATTTCCGTAAGCCTGAATACGGGCGAATTGGTTGCGCTTACAGGACCCAATGGTGCCGGAAAAACAACTTTGTTTCGGGTTATTTCATCAAATTTAAAGCCGTTGCAAGGCCAGGTTTTTATTGACGGGAAAGATATTGCCAATTTATCTGCCCGCCATAAAGCCGGATTATTAAGTATCGTGCTGACAGATCGGGTGGGCGAAAACTTTATGAAAGTTTATGATGTAGTGGCTTCGGGGCGTTATCCTTATACCGGATTGTGGGCGCGATTAAACCAAGAAGACAAAATAATTATTAGTCGAAGTCTTGAACTCACTGGTGCTGCCGTTTTGGCTGATAGGTTGATGCAAAGTCTGAGCGATGGAGAGCGACAAAAGGTAATGATAGCTAAGGCTTTAGCACAAGATACGCCCTTGATTTTACTTGATGAACCTTCCGCTTTTTTGGATTATCCGAGCAAAATTGCCTTGATTCAGTTGTTGAAGAAGCTGGCTAAAGATTATAATAAAACCATCCTTTTTAGTTCGCACGACCTGGATATGATTATGCGTCAGGTAGATAAGCTCTGGCTGATGTCGCCCGAAAAACCCATGCTCAGCGGAACGCCCGATGAATTGCTTAAAAGTGGAAAATTGCAGGAGTATTTTGAGATGGATTACCCACCGATTTCGTCTGTTTTAGGAAATGAATAAATCAATCATAGATATAGTCAGTAAAAAGCTCGAACATTGACTTTGGTGTTTATGTAACTCTATGGCATACCCAATATTCGTTGTATGATAATTCAATTATTTCTTGTCATTCGTGTTTTTTTTCATCGAATTAAACGAATTGATCGAATTAATCCCGCACGTGCGGGATAATCCGCGTAATTCGATGATAATTTGTTACGGGTGTTTATGTTACCAGATTTCAGTTTACTTCATCCCCGATGCGGTTGTGACTTGGTAAATATACTTTGCATTTCACAGGATAAACCTCCTTACGGGGCATGCGAATTAAACGAATTGAACGAATGAAAATTCGTTTAATCCGTGCAATTCGATGATAATTTGTTACGGGTGTTTATGTTACCAGATTTCAATTTCCTTCATCGAATTAAACTAATTGTACGAATTGAAATTCGCTTAATCCGCGCAATTCGATGATGACAATTTCCTTTGATGGTTTAATGATTTGTCTGTTTTGCCTGATGGGATGTATCCACAAAGTTGTCTTTGTTCAGACTTTTTGCTGAAAAAATGTAGATAAAAAAGAATCTTTCCCACATCAAAAAAGGATTTAGCCTGTCTATTAAAATTTGTCAAGTATTTTTTTGAATGTATAAGCTTGAATTTTGTAATTTTGATGCTTACAATCAAACTTTATGAATCCGAGAACTAACACAAAAACCCGTAGCAAATACCTGAATTTATTGATTTTTGCTGCACTAATAAGCGCAACTATTATGACATCCTGCCAAGCTCCCAAACAAAAAGCAGACCTGATTTTAACCAACGGAATTGTTTATACAGTTGATAGTGTTTTCTCTATAGATCAGGCTTTTGCCGTAGCAGATGGCCGATTTATTGCCATTGGAACTACGGAAGAAATTTTAAAAAACTATGAAGCAGATCAAACAATTGACGCTGAAGGCAAAGCTGTTTATCCCGGTTTTATTGATGGCCATTGTCACTTTTTTGGCTTTGGCGAAAATCTCGTCAGGTATGCTGAATTGGCCGGAAGCAAGTCGTTTGATGAAGTAATTCAACGCCTGAAAGCACACCACGAGGCCCATCCCGGCGACTGGATTTTAGGTCGCGGTTGGGATCAAAACCGTTGGGCTGACAAGCAGTTTCCTGACAACCGTCTGTTAGAAGAACATTTCCCCGGCAAGAAAATTTTCCTGATACGAGTAGATGGACACGCATTTTTGGCCAGCAATGCAGCAATGGAAGCTGCTGAAATCAATGCCAATACAACAATAGAAGGCGGAGAGGTACAGCTTTTGGATAATGGCAAACCCAGCGGAATATTAATAGATATTGCCGGCGATGCGATAAAAGCCTTGATTCCACCGCTGACTGAGGCTGAAAAAAAGGAAGCTTTGATGGCTGCTCAGGATGCCTGCTTTGCTGTTGGGCTATCAGGTGTGGTTGATGCCGGACTTCCGGTAGATAAAATCCAGTTGATTGACAGCCTTCAACAAGCCGGTTCGCTCAAAATGAAGATCAATGCCATGCTTGATCCTGATGAAAAAACGCTGGCACATTTTCTTCCGCAAGGGCCTTATTTTAGCGAAAGACTTTCCGTTACTGCCGTTAAATTGTATGCCGATGGTGCCTTGGGTTCCAGAGGTGCATTGTTGATTGAGCCTTATAGTGATGATCCGGAGAATTCGGGATTAAAGCTTTTTTCAGATGAATTTTATGAAGGGATTTGCATGCAAGCTTTCGAGGCTGGTTTTCAGGTAAATATGCATGCTATTGGCGACGGCGGAAACCGTTATGTTTTAGAATTGTTTAGTAAATTTTTGCCCAAAGACAATGATCGCCGTTGGCGGATAGAACATGCTCAAATTGTTCATCCAGATGACTTTAAGGTATTTGGTGAATACAATATCATCCCGTCCATCCAAAGCACGCATGCCACTTCGGATATGTTGTGGGTGCCGGCCAGGATAGGAGCGGAGCGCACAAAAACGGCTTATGCCCAGCAGCAGTTGTTGGACCAAAATGGCTGGCTCGTTAACGGTACCGACTTTCCAATCGAAAGTATTGATCCGTTGAAAACTTTTTACTCCGCTGTGATTAGAAAGAATGAAGAAGGCTATCCGGCAGGAGGTTTCCAGATGGAAAATGCCCTTTCGCGCGAGGATGCGCTGCGTTCCATTACTTTGTGGGCAGCCAAAGGCAGCTTTGAAGAAGCCGAAAAAGGAAGTATTGAAGCGGGAAAAGCAGCTGATTTTGTGATACTGGATCAGGATATTATGCAGGCCAATGAGCAGCAACTCAAAGAAGCAAAGGTGGTTACGTTGAGTGTTTCGGGTGAGTTGGTTTTTGAAAATAATTAAGCATTACACAAATAAAAACATAGCCTTGAAGAGGATTTGCGTTCATACTATTGAACTGCGGTAGCTTTGCAATAGGGTTTGAAGCAATTTAGTCACAGACTTAAAGCGGGGAAACCTCTCTGAGGTTTGTGTGTACTTAGCTTGCTGCACCCGGATAAATCCGGACGTTATTATTGGGCAAGTCCTCCGGACTTCGTTTTATGATGGTTTATTTTTTTACACCCCAAGGGTTTTTGAAACCCTTGGGGTGTAAAAAAACATACAAAAGCTAATTACAATTCTTACACAATTTTTGAAGCACCTTTAAACCGTTTTCTAAAGCAGTTAACTCTTCTTGGTTTAATTCCACCAAGTGATTATCTAACTGTATATCAATAGCTTCATTGATTTTTTTAGTCAATTTATCACCAGATGAAGTGGCGGAAATATATAATTTTCTTCTATCGTTTTTATCATAAACACGATCTATATATCCCAATTCAATCAGTTTATCCAATAAGGAGGTCATTTGAGGCTTTGTGATATTCAGCTTCTCCACAAACTCGCTAACGTAAAGGTGTTCATAAGTTTCCAGCAACTTCAAAATCATAAAATGCTGTTGTGAAATATTTATTTTCAGCGCTTTCAAAATTGACTTTACCAACTGATGGTCCATGTTTCGGCATATCTTGATCGGAACAGCCAACAAGAGTTTTTTGAGCTCGGTATTATTTAGCATATAAGTATGTGTTGATAATTATGAAAAATTAGCGGTACAGATTAGGTTTAATTTGGGATTTTTTGAAATAGTTAGCTTTTTATTTAAAAAAACCCAGGCTAACTTCCAGCACAAGGTCATCTTCCAAAAAAAACTTACAATCTTCAAAAGTGGGTTTCGCAAATTTAGGTCTCACATTATTTGAAAATGCAAAAGCTTCTTTAGGAATTCCAAGTATATTGCGGTTCATTTCTGCATCAGCATTTTTGTCGTGATACAACATAAATGCGTATTCGCCTTTTGGTAAATCCTCAATGACAATGGTTTCCGTGGTATTTCTGACAGCAGTTTTATACTTTTTAAAAGTAAATCCTTGTTTTAAAAAATCTTCGCTTGTGTTAAAAACGCCAATTCTAATATCGCCTTCAAGGGCTTTAATATTTTGGATATGAATTGTCAATTGTGGGTTTTCGTTGGAAACGAAAGCTGCAGCTAGCGAAAAATATAGGACTAAGGTGTACATATCTCTGGTCTCAATTTAAAAACCTGATCATCATTCAATTGTATTGCCATTCAGTTTTATCAAAATATTGATCTTAGCCATCTTACTGAGCATATAAGTCAGGCCACAATATTTTTCTTCAGTCAGGTTTACGACCTTTTTTATCATCTTCTCATCGGTTTTTCCTTCAAAACGGTAGGTCATATCGATGCTTTCAAAATACATAGGATGCGCTGTTGTGAGTGTTCCCTGCACATCAATCCCAAATTTTGATGGCATTTCAGCCCTCATTTTTTCTAAGAGGAAAATTATAGCTCCTCCGGCACAACCCGCCAAACCTTGCAGAAATACATGCTTTGGTCCGGTGCCGGTATATTCTTGTGTTTGATCCGGCGTAATAATGTCGATTGCGACTTTTGCATTTGTTTTGTCATTGCTTGCCGTGAATTGCAGTTTTTCTGTCCAATCGATTGAAATGTTTAATGGAGGTCTCATGTCTTTTGTTTTAATAGGTTTGTTAAAATATTACTTCATTTAATTAATGGTTCATAAAGTGAACAAAGGTATAAAAAAATGAATACCAATTAAAGTCAGAACAGATAAATCAGAAAAAGCATAAAGCAGATCTAAAGAAACTTTTTATGGATCAGCAAACTAAATAAAGTGCAAGTCGGTCGTAAAACGACTCACAAAAAAAGCCGACATCGTATAAATGTCGGCTTTTTTTGTCTGCTTCATCAGCAATTTAGTACTGTTTAAACGCTATTTCTCTATCCAGGCAATTATTTCCTCATCCATCGGATCAGTGCGCGGACTTAGAACTTTCACCAAATTTCCGTCCTCATCAATCAGGTATTTCTGGAAATTCCAGCTTACCTTGCTGTCTTCAAAACCATTTTTGTCTTTTTCGGTGAGCCAGTGATAGAGCGGGTGCATATCTTTTCCTTTTACCGAAATTTTGGACATCATCGGGAAAGTTACACCATAATTGATGCTGCAGAAGCTGGCAATTTCTTCGTTGGTGCCGGGTTCTTGTTTCATAAAGTTATTGGCTGGAAAACCAACAATGACAAAATCTTCGCCACCATATTTCTTATACAAGGCTTCTAAATTTTCGTACTGAGGCGTTAGGCCGCACTTGCTGGCGGTGTTAACTACCATCACTTTCTTGCCTTTCAAGTCGGCCAGTTTAAAGTCGTCGCCTGTAATATCCTTTACTACAAAATCGTGAAATTTTTCCTGTGCAGTGAGTATTCCCATCGTGAAAATGCTAAGTAAGAGTATTAATACTGTTTTCATTTTTTTATGTTTAGTTATGCGTTGTAAACAACAGGGAAATCAAAAAGTTTTTTTTTTGCCCAAATTAATTGCACTACTTAGGTTTTAATTTAGGAGCTCATATTTAACATTAGTGTTGTAAAAAATTCAAAAAAAATCGATAATTTAGCTATTCTTTACTCTAAGCATTGTATTATGAAATCCTATCGAAACTTATTAGCAATAATTGCAAGCCTCATTTTTTGCTTAAATATTTTTGGCCAGCAAGAAAAGGCTAACCCGCTCATTATCCAAACCAGCATGGATGAAGCCGGGGGATTTCTAACACCTATAAGTGATGAACACTTTTTGCTTACGATTGCCAGGGGCCATGTGGTCACCCATCCCAATGATATCAATGGTTTTTATGATTACACCAATATCACTTATCTGGTTTCTGATGAGCTGGAGCTGATTGACAGCCTGCACTTTGATCCGGTAGCAGGCTACGGGACACGTGTGGCTCAAATCATCCCGCTGCCCGATGGTAATTATCTGGCTCTTGGTAATGCTTATGATTCGGTGAGCAACGATTTTCAGCTGTATTTGCGTTGGTTTGATGCGGAATTGGGGCTGATTCGTGATTCTTTGGCGGGTACATCAGCGTTTAGTGAGCAATATTATGCTGCATTACTCAATCAGGCAGGAAATATTGTAATTTCAGGCGGATATGGAAATACCGACACGGCTGTACTCGGCCACTTATATTTTCTCGAAATGAATCCGGAAGGAAATCTGCTGCAACACTATACGGATTCCAGCATGATCTATCGTTTTGGCCTGGTGCAATCAGGTGTCGATGAAAAATACTACCAGGGCGGCGGTATGAATAGCCTGTTTAGGCTGAATACTGATTTTACATTGGATACGATAATCGAGCTTGATGGACAGTTGGAGGTTGATGTAAGAAATTTTGGTAAATTGAACGATTCCACATTTTATTATGTGGGCAATTACTATGTTCAAGGTAGTCCTCCACCAATTCTTGATATGGATATGGCTTTTCAGCCCTTTAGTATGAACGGAGAGCTGTTTCCGCTAGTCCACTTTGGAGCAGTTGACACACTTGATTTTTATAATAGTATGACCGTGAGTGACGAAGGGATTTTTTTGGTGGGGACAAAACATAGTGAGTCCGGCCCGGTTCCTTCGTGGTATATGGCGAATAAACTAAACCATAATCTGGAGCTGGAATATCAGGTTGTTTATGGTGATGGCGTAAAAAAATATCGCAGTGGGGGAGCCATGCCCACAGCTGATGGTGGCTTTTTAGCATCAATGTCGGTATGGGATTTTATTCATTATCCTGGCGATCAAATGCAGCACGATGTTGTAGTAGTACGCTATGATGCTAATGGTCAGCTTGTAAGCACCATAGAACTGCCAGCCCCGCCAGGTACAAAAGTACTGCTGGCACCCAATCCTGCCGCGAATCAGGTGCAGATAATGGATGAGCAACATTGCTGGCAATTCGCCGAGCTGTTCGATCAACAAGGGAAACTGATAAGCGAAAAGCGTATTAGTAATTGCAGAAATATAAATATATCAGATTTAGATACAGGCATTTATCTGATCCGGCTGAGTGATAATTATGGAAAATCAGCTGTGGCACGATTAGTTAAGGAGTAAGTTGTTGTTAGAAAAGTCCCATTTAAAAGCGGTTCTGGTTTTAAACTCCGTTATTTCAGCTTTGGGTCTGCATCCGATTATCCAATAGATGTCTATTGAATAGTTTGGAAGCAAATCTTTTTTTGCCTTAAACTGCAATTGCCTTTTGATAGTTGCATTATTTTCTCATTCTATGCACAAACCAAAACTTTTTAATGCAACGAATCGTCCAAAAATCCCGCAATTGCTGTTTACGTGAAGATTTGTAGTGCAAAAACCGTATTGCGAAATATAGAACAATTCTAAACAAGCCTGTTGTAGCATGAAAATTATTTGATTAAAGCTTCTAATGCATTCATTGTCAAAATTATACTAATATCCATTCATTGAGTAATTGTAATTTAAATTCATTCTAAATTCTATTTGGCTATTGTTTTAGAGTTAAATCCATTTACTTTTGTTGTGAAACAATTAACAACAATGTTAAATGTAAAAAAATGAAACCAAACCATAAACCCTTTCTTCATGGAAAACACCGTAAAGCAACTTGTTGAAAAGTATGGAAACGATCGTAGCCGCTTAATGGACATCCTGATTGATATTCAGGAGACTACCGGTTATATCAACAGTGAAGCTATCGAAGAAATAGCACAATTGCTTGCTATGTCGCGAATTGATGTTGAGCAAACCATTACTTTTTATCATTTTTTCAGCACGAAACCTAAAGGAAAGTATGCTGTTTATCTCAACACCAGCCCCGTAGCCTATATGTTTGGGCGTGAAGCAGTTAAAGAGACTTTTGAAAAGGAACTGGGCATAAAATTCGGCGATGTTACCAAAGATGGACTCGTTGGATTGTATGATACGCCCTGCATTGGTATGAACGACCAGGAGCCGGCAGCGATCATCAACCACAAGATTTTCACCCGTTTAACGCCTTATCGGGTGCGCGAAATCGTGAAGTTGATGAAGGAGGGCAAGAATATGGACGAGCTGCGCAACGAAAGCTATGGTGATGGTAAAAATCACCTGCCCAGCCTGCGTTCGATGGTGTCGAGTAATATCCGCCGAAAAGGCATGATCTTGTCCGACGACTATCAATCAGGCACTGTCATCCGTGATTTCTTGCCCAAAATGTCGCCCGAATCCGTCATAGCCGAAATCAAACATTCACATATCCGGGGCAGAGGGGGCGCAGGTTTTCCCACGGGTCTCAAATGGGAGTTTTGCCGCCGCGCCAAAGGCAGCAAGCATTATGTAGTGTGCAATGCCGATGAAGGCGAGCCAGGTACTTTTAAAGACCGGGTAATTTTGACCGAGAAGCCGGAACTGGTTTTTGAAGGCATGGCCCTTGCAGGTTACGCCATTGGCGGCGATGAAGGCATTTTGTATCTACGCTACGAATACCGTTACCTGAATAATTACCTCCTTGAAGTGCTGCAAAACATGCGCGATAATAACCTGTTAGGGAAAAATATCAGCGGCATCGAAGGCTTTGATTTCGATATTCGTATCCAGTTTGGTGCCGGATCTTATGTTTGCGGAGAGGAAACGGCCCTGCTCGAATCCCTCGAAGGCAAACGTGGCGAGCCGCGTGATAAGCCGCCTTTCCCGGTAGAAAAAGGATACCTCGGCCAGCCGACCATTGTAAATAACGTGGAGACTTTCGCCACGGCGGTTCGCATTGTTCAAAATGGGGGCGAATGGTTTACCCAATTTGGCACCGAAGATTCCACAGGAACCAAGATACTGAGTATTTCCGGCGACTGCATGTTCCCGGGCGTTTATGAGGTAAACTGGGGTTTTAATGTGGAAGACATGCTCAATATGGTTGGCGCCTACGAAGTGCAGGCGGTGCAGGTTGGCGGGCCATCCGGAACGCTGATCGGGCCCGAGGAGTTCCACCGTACGCTGGGCTATTCAGACCTTTCTACCGGAGGTTCCATGATCATCTTCAACAAGCAACGAAATTTACTGCGCGATGTGGTAGTCAACTTTATGGAGTTCTTTATTGACGAATCCTGCGGCTCATGCAGCACCTGCCGCAATATGACCCAAGTGCTAAACAATAAGCTGAAGAAAATTCTGGTAGGGAAAGGCGTTCCAAAAGATCTGATTGACCTGAAATCCTGGAGTAAAAATCTGATAGCCAGTCGTTGCGGCCTTGGCCAAACGGCAGCAAATCCTATTATTAGTAGTCTGAAAAACTTCCCACATTTGTATAGTGCACTGATACAAAAGGACAAACAATTCGACGAAGGCTTCGATATGGAAAAAGCTATCCAGGCCAGCTGCACTTATGTTGGGCGTGTTCCAAACCTCAATCACCATTAATTGAACCAGCAAAAAACAAGAACAATGAGTAACCTAATAAAATTTAAAATTGATGGCACGGAATGTATGGCCGAAAGTGGTAAATATATTGTTGAAGCTGCCGCTGATAATGGCATTTTCATTCCCACCTTGTGCAATATGAAAGGAGTGAAGCCAAAAGGTGCCTGCCGTGTCTGTACCGTTCGAATCAACGGAAGGCTGATGACGAGCTGCACCACGCCCGTTACCGATGGCATGGAAATAGAAAGCCATTCCGAAGAGATAGAGGAGCTGCGCAAATCCATTGTCGAGCTACTTTTCGTGAGCGGAAACCATTTTTGTCCGGCCTGCGAAAAGAGCGGCAACTGCGAACTTCAGGCTTTGGCCTATCTGTATCAGATGATGGTGCCGCGCTTTCCTTACGAGTTTCCGCTCAAAGCCGTTGATGCCCACTCACCTAAAATTATCAAAGACCAAAACCGTTGTATCTTCTGCAAAAGGTGTATCAAAACGATTAAAGACGAGGAAGGACGTTCGTATTTTGCTTTCAGAAATCGTGGTCATAAATTAGAGGTTGTTTTGGATGAAGAAATGGGCAACAAGATGGACGACGAAACGGCTATTCTGGCCATGAATAACTGTCCGGTAGGCTCAATCCTTTTCAAAGAGAAAGGCTTTGACGTGCCAATAGGCAAAAGAAAATATGACCATAAACCAATCGGCAGTGAAATAAAACTTTAAAACCAGGAGGAAAAAACAATGAGTAAACCTGTAATAGCAACAACTTCGCTGGCCGGATGTTTCGGCTGCCACATGTCGCTCTTAGATATTGACGAGCGCATTCTGAAACTTATTGAGCTGGTCGAGTTTAACAAATCGCCTATCGATGATATAAAAACCTTCACCAAAGCCGTTGATATCGGCCTGATAGAAGGTGGATGTTGTAATAGCGAGAACGTGGAAGTGCTGAAATCTTTCCGAAAGAACTGTAAAATTTTGGTTTCTGTTGGCGAATGTGCCATCATGGGTGGTTTGCCGGCGCTGCGCAATGGTATTCCAATTGAGGAATGCCTGCATGAAGCTTATATTGGTGGTCCCACGGTTCAGCTTAACACCGAAGGTGTTATGCCGAACGACGACGAACTGCCTATGCTGCTCGACAGGGTTTATCCCTGTCACGAAATCGTGAAGATAGATTACTTCCTGCCGGGCTGTCCACCACGTGCCGACTTAATTTGGGAGGCTGTAGTAGCGCTCGTCACTGGCGATCCGCTGAAGCTGCCTTACGAAGTAGTAAAATTTGATTAACCTGAAATAGCTATACGATGTCAAAGAAAATAACGATAGAACCTGTAACGCGTGTCGAAGGACATGGAAAAGTTACTATTCATATTGATGCGCAGGGCAATATACAACAGAGCCGTTTGCATATTGTCGAATTTCGTGGTTTTGAGCGTTTTGTGCAGGGGCGTCCGTATTGGGAAGCACCCGTTTTGGTGCAACGCCTTTGTGGAATTTGTCCGGTGAGCCACCACCTGGCTGCTGCCAAAGCACTCGACGTGATAGTGGGAGCAGGAACAGGCGATGGCCTAACGCCAACGGGCGAAAAGATGCGCCGGCTGATGCACTACGGACAGGTTTTTCAATCTCACTCCTTACACTTTTTCCACCTGAGTGCTCCCGACTTTCTGTTTGGAATTGATGGCGATGTGGCCACCCGAAATATTATTGGCATCGCGCTCACCAATCCTGAGCTGGCGGTTCAGGGCGTGATGATGCGTAAGTTCGGCCAGGAAATTATCAGGGCCACAGCCGGAAAGAAAATTCATGGCACGGGTGCTATCCCAGGCGGTATCAACAAACACCTCACGATTGATGAACGGGATGAGTTTTTGAAAGGCACCGATCCGCTCAATGCCGACAAAATGGTTTCCTGGGCTCAGGGTGCGCTGGATTTCTTTAAGGGGTATTACCTCGCCAACAAAGATTTTGTGGATAATTTCTCGCATTTCCCAAGCAACCACCTGAGTTTGGTGCGTAAAGACGGCGCACTCGATCTGTATCATGGCGTGTTACGCGCGGTGGATAGCGAAGGCAAAAAGATCCTTCATGATGTTGATTATCAAGAATATGATAAGTATATTGAGGAAGAAGTGAAAAGCTGGAGCTATATGAAGTTCCCTTACCTGAAAGAACAGGGCAAAGAAAAAGGCTGGTACCGTGTTGGGCCGCTTGCCCGACTAAATACCGCAGATTTTATCCCTTCGCCACTGGCACAAAGGGAGTTTGAAATCTATAAAGCACTCACCCATGGCAAACCCAACAACCATTGCCTGTTGACGCATTATGCCCGCCTTATCGAGGTTTTGCATTCAGCCGAAATGATTCGCGAGCTGCTTAGTGATCCTGATTTGCTGAAAGGTGATCTGGTTATCAAAGGTCAGAAACAAAAAGAAGGTGTTGGGCTTATCGAAGCACCGCGTGGCACTTTGTTCCACCATTACCGCATCAACGATCACGACCAAATTGAAATGGCCAATCTGATTGTTTCTACGACCAACAATAACGAGCCGATGAACAAGGCTGTGAATATTGTTGCCAAGGCGCAAATGACTGGTCAAGAAGTGATTACCGAACCCATGATGAATGCCGTGGAAGTGGCCATCAGGGCTTATGATCCCTGTTTGAGTTGTGCCACACATGCTTTAGGCAAAATGCCACTTGAGCTTACACTGGTTGGGCCTGATGATAAAATTATCGACCGTAAAAGATCCTGATATATGGCTTCAAAACCCAAAATCCTTATCTATGGCTATGGCAATCCGGGCCGTCAGGATGATGGCCTCGGTGCTGCTTTTATCGCGGAGGTGGATAAGTGGGTTACCGAACAAAAAGTTGAAAATATCGCGCTCGATACCAATTATCAGCTCAATATTGAAGACGCGCACCTGATTTCGGCTTACGATAAGGTAATTTTTGTGGATGCGACCATCGAACCGATTGATTCGTATAGCTTTACGAAAGTGATTCCTTCAGATGCTAAGGTGGAGTTTACGATGCATGCGGTTTCACCGGCTTTTGTGGTCGATCTGTGTCAAAAACTTTTCAGTAACACACCCGAGGCCTGGCTTTTGCACTTGAAAGGTTATCAGTGGGAATTTGAAGAACGGCTTTCTGATCAGGCCAAAGAAAATTTATCGACTGCCCTAAATTTCTTTTATAAAATAATTTTTAGAGAACTTGATTGGCAGGAAATAATCAACTAAATTTGAACAATAATATTTTTAATATGGATTTAACAACTACTTATTTAGGTTTAAAGCTCAAAAATCCAGTCGTGGTAAGCAGCTCAAAGCTAACCGGAACAGTTACCAACATTAAAGCCTGTGCCGCTGCCGGTGCAGGAGCTGTGGTATTGAAATCGCTTTTTGAAGAACAAATCATTGCAAAAACCGAGAGCGGTCTCAGGCGCAACGATATGTATTTTTGGTATCCCGAAGCCTCAGATTATGTCGTAAGCATTTCAAAAGGTAGTGGCGTAAATGAATACTTAAAGCTTATCAGAGACGCCAAAGCTGCCGTAAATATTCCAATTATTGCCAGCATCAACTGCGTGAGTCCTGTGGAGTGGCCAAAGTTTGCTGCTAAAATACAAGAAGCCGGTGCCGATGCCATTGAGCTGAATATTTCTATTTTCCCTTTCGATAAAAAGGTAAGCAGCCAGCGCATTGAAGATATGGCTATTGAAATTTTGAAAGCCGTAAAAGCGGAAGTTAGTATCCCTGTTTCGGTGAAGATGGGCCGCTATTACACCAATATTTTCGCAATGGCCAACCGCCTGGTTGACGAAGGTGCTGACGGTTTGGTGCTGTTTAACCGTTTTTACAACCCCGATGTGGATATTGCCAATATGCGGGTGGTTACTGATAATGTATTTTCCAGTCCTGACGAAAAATCTATTCCCATGCGTTGGATTGCCTTGCTCAGCGCTGATGGAATAAAATGTGATTTGGCGGCCTCCACCGGAATCCATTACTCCATAGGCGTTGTGAAACAGTTACTTGCAGGAGCTACTGTTACGCAACTTTGTACAACCTTGTACCAAAATGGTATTCCATATCTTAAAGATATCGTGGAAGGAGTAGAAGAATGGATGAAAAAAAATCATTATAAAACGATAGGCGATTTCCGCGGATTGGTAAACAAACGCGCTGAAAATACCGCCGCCTTTGAGCGCATGCAATATATGCGCAAAAATTTTGATTAAAGAAGCTGCCGTGAGGCGCTAACCAATTTTACCAGAAAAAATGATCAGCAAAGTTTTGTTGGTCATTTTTTTTCATATTTTTATCAAGTGCATTCAGGTATTTGTTTACAACTGATTTCTGAAATAGGCTCATATTTTGGTTAGCGTTGAAGTTTTTAATTTAAACCTCTAAAATACACTATTCTGATTGGTTTGTTGTTGTTTATATTTATGAAAGTGGGAGAGGGCCACATTTTCTGTTGATTTGCTGTATTTTGAAATGCTTTGAAAAACCATGCACTTACAGCCTATTCCAGCGCGAAACGATACGAAATGTATTCATAGTTTTCCGGATATTTTTCTATCAAAGCATCCAACAGCTTTTTTGCTTTTTCGCAATTGTTTTGGTTTGTTTCGCAATCTAATAGATATGACTTTGCTACGCCTTCTGATGCTTCCATACTATTTGGAAATATTTTTAAAGCATGCTCAAATTCTTTTATGGCCGACTCTATTTCGCCACCTAGAAGCTTTCGGTTGCCATAACTCAGTGTCATTTCAAAGACTGCTTTTTTTTGTTGTTCTGCTCTTTGTTGTGCCAAGATAAGGTCTTCATTTGAAACTTCGTATTTTTTCCAGGGTTGATGTTTGTATAGCAGAAAGACGGACAATAAAATTGTTATCAGAATTATAGAACTAACTATTTTTTCTTTGATTGAGCGTTTTCGAATGCTGTCTAAATAATACCTCTTGTTTTGCTCGATTTGTTCAGGGTTCTTTTGCGTTCTTCCAGCGATGCTAAATTCTTTAGTGTCCAATCGGGGAATGGTATCACCTGTTGGCTTGCGGTCTTTTGAAAAAGCAGGTCTCGGCCTTTGTCTAAAGATCCAGTTTTGCAAACCGAAACCCATATATCCCATTGATGGAGCGTGTTTTTATGTTTGGTGTTGATAGGATTTGCAAAAACAAATTTAGACAATATCTGCTGCTTATCAAAGAGTTTTGCGTGGTTTCGGGTTGGGAAATCACGGTAATCCGGTAAAATAAGATTATTGAAACGCGAAATAACTGCTGGAGTACAATGATTTGTTATGCACAAGCTGTTAAAAAATAGCTAAGTGTCTCTATTGATTTGAAAATTAAAACCCTCGGGGTATGTAGGCCGGTAAATTAAAAAGATCAATATCTCCAAGCATGCCGAGTTTTAGCTCAAATTCAAATTGTTCTCTTTCCATTGAACCTTTTTCTATAATATTTTGGTCTGTTAATTCGTCTAAAGTGTATTTTTTCATGTTATTTTCCTTCTTTTTCTCTTGAGATAAGGCATACTTATTTTAGCTACCGCAATTTAATTTTGCTTCCTAATGATCTCCGATAATATTTCTTCAATTCCTTCATTCTTAATTATTTGCATCCCAACTCTTCCAGTTGTAACGCCTTCTTTAAGTTTATAATCATACCTGAGTTTATCCGTATTTAGAACTGACTCGAAACATTTAAAGTCAATGTTGTCAGAAATGGATAAATCTTCTGCAACTTCAAGAATATGAGTCGATATGAAAAAGAAAGCTCCTCGAATTTGCGATAAAAGCTTAACAATCATTAGCGTTCCATCATAGGCGTCTTTAACGTTCGTTCCCCGAAATAATTCATCGAGAATTACGACTAAATTACTATTCTCCTGAATATCAACGGCCATTTCCTTTATTCGGTTTACTTCAGCATAAAAATGACTAAAACCCTGGCTTAGACTATCTGATAAATTGATGGTCGTGAAAAGCCCGTTTAGTACTGGAATTATAAGTTTTTTGGCAGGAACCGGTATGCCCAGATGCGCGAAATAAGTTAAGATTCCCACTGTTTTAAGAAAAGTTGACTTGCCCGACATATTTGGCCCGGTTAGAATGACGGTTGACTTTTTATGGTCGAGTTTAAAACTGTTAGGAACCGGCAAAGGCAGAAAGGGATGTATGCAGTCAACCACCTCGAAATCAGGGGATTTTGTTTGTGAATATTCAGGCAGACAGAAATGCTCTTTTTGCAGAAGTTCACAATGTGATTGGTGAACATCTATCTTGTAAATAATATTGAGCATCGAAATTAACTCCGTGTTCTTTTCAGCTCTGAACAAATTGTCGAGTTGGTTTATTTGTCTCTGTTTAAGTTTTCCGGATTCCGCAGGCAATTTTTCAATTGCTCGAATAATTGCTTTGTTGGCAAGAAAAATTTCTACCGTTTTAAGCTCTTCTTTTAAGGTTTGAGGCGGATTAGTTTTTTTAATGTTATCAAGAAATTCGTACAAAGCCTTTAGTATGCAACAAAGATGATAAACGCCTTCTCTGATAACATAATAATCGTTGCTGGATTTTAATTTATTGACCAGTTTGTCAAAAGCTGCGTCAATGATATTGTTTTTTAAAGGTATATGTCTGTTTCTGAGGTAATACTCAACGAAGTCAAATTGCCTTTTATCGAGAATTAGCAGGCAGTTTAAGCCTTGGAAATATCGAATTTCGGCTTTTCTATTCTCAAGAAATTCCAAATCAGAGATTGGCGTTTTTATGATTTTGTATAATAGTTCTTTCCCGCCAGGCGTTTTTGTCCTGTTGTAAAAACTAAATAGGGAAGTTGCTTTCTCGTTTATTGAGAATAGATCTATGTCCGAGATTGTTTGATAATTTACCCTGAATAACATCTTTTGTATTTTATGTATTGGCCATCATCAACCTAAGTTCTAATCTACTGGCCACCAATCAATAAGCGTTCCGTTGCATTCAGGAGCATTGGAACAGTAAATAAATTCCATGTTATTTTCGTCCCTGTATACTTTATAATCGCCAACAGTAATAATCTCATCGCAGTGAAGGCAACGTTTTTTGTCTGTTAATTTTGGAATATCTACAAAAGGATAATTTTCTTGCAGATACTTTTCTTTGTTTTTGATGATAACTTCTTCCATGATAATAGATTTAGATTGGTAGGTATTTAATTGTGCGTTTTATTCTAAAGTCTTTATTTTTATAATGTTTCCCTTCTTAACTTTATTAAGGTATCGACCATTACCGATATTTCTATATGAACTCTTCATAATCAACGTTTTCACCCTTTTCGGTTTCTTTTATTCCTTTCAGAATTTCCTCTTGTTGGTTTTTTGGAATAGTCTGCCAAAAGTCTTCATTGCCTTGCTTCTTGAAAATCTTTTTAACCGATTCAAGAATGGCAGGATTATCCGTTTCGAGCGTCAACTTCATAAGTTCTAATTTTTCAGCCTATAAAAGTAAAAGATATCAGCAATTAAACCAAACAGTTTTTTCGTTTTCGGTTTAATAAATCACTTTTAGTGCCGTGTCAACACTGCTTTAGTCAGACCAAGTCTTGCCCTTTTTCACCGCTGGCGCGGGTCTCCAGACCCGTGCCAAACACTAACAGTCTAACTGCCTTAAACACAGGAACCTGCATTTTTTCGGCAAAAGTCTGAAAAAGACCATTTGTTGGTGCATACCATCAGGTAAAACAGACAATCTCATTATACCATCATAGAAATAAGAAATAAGTAGTCATCGAATTAAACGAATTGAAATTCATTAAATCCGTGTAATTTGATAAAAAAAACACAGATAAGGTGTTGCTTAGTTTTGCATCCTAATAACCTAATCATTAAGCCTTTATCACGGCGAGTGGTTTTAATTCCACTTGAATATCCACCAGGTCTTTTTGCAGGGCCATCACCTCTTCAATGTCTTTGTATGAGCCCGGAGCTTCGTCCAAATCCTTTTGGTGGCGCAGCGCATGGATTACACCCATGTCTTCTAATTTTGCTATTTCCGTTTTGATATCCAGGGTTTTGCGTGCCTGGTTGCGGCTCAACAGCCTTCCTGCCCCGTGCGAACACGAGTTGAATGACAGTGGGTTGCCTTTGCCCTTAACCAGGAACGAACGTGTACCCTGTGAGCCGGGAATCATTCCCCACTCGCCCTCTTCTGCGCGGGTTGCACCTTTTCTATGCACGATAAGTTCGTGGCCAAAATGGTTTTCCCAGGCCGCGAAATTATGTGGTTTGTTGATAAATTGTGAAAATTTCACCTCCGGCACAATATCCTGAAAGGCATCTTTCACCCTTTCCATCATCAACTTCCTGTTTTGCAAGGCAAACTTCAGGCAGTAGTCCATCTCATTAAAATAATTTTCAAAGCCCTCCGTTCCGCGCAAAAAATACGAGAGGTCTTTCGGAACACCTTCGATTTCCCCGGCTAATTTATGATAATGGTTGGCCACTGTGAAGCCCAGGTTACGCGAACCGGAATGCACCATAATCCAGATATAGCCGTCAGAACCCTTTTGAATCTCGATAAAATGATTGCCTCCGCCTAACGTTCCAATTTGGTAGAGGGCGTTTTCATATTCCTGCGAAACAATTGGTAGCTCCTGTTCTATCTGTGGCATCCATTTCTCGTCCTGCTTTTCTGCATGATGCTTAAATCCCACCGGAATAGTTTTACGGATATTGCCCATCACCCTTTTCAACTTTTTCAGATCTATCTCATCCAAATCGGTTCTTAAAGCACTCATTCCGCAGCCAATATCCACACCTACTGCGTTGGGAACAATAGCATCTTTGGTGGCCAAAATTCCACCTATTGGCATTCCGTATCCGAGATGGGCATCGGGCATAATGGCAATATGCCTGAAGGAAATACTGAGGTTGGCCAAGTCTTTTGCCTGCTCCAAAGCAGCTTCCTCCAGGTCTTTAAGCCATAATTTTATCGGTAATCGTTCTGTAGTAATCTTTTGAATCATAAAGGCTAAGATAGCAATTTATTAAGACATAAGACGGCTTAATACTTCCAGCTGTTTGCCAATGCCACCAGCGATAGCATGACCGGTACTTCAACCAAAACGCCAACAACGGTAACCAATGCGGCAGGAGATTGCAGGCCAAACAAGGCGATGGCAACCGCAACCGCCAATTCGAAAAAGTTGCTAGCACCTATCATGGCCGAGGGCGAACAAATGGCATAAGGTAGCTTCAGTTTCCTGCCGGCAAACCAGGTGATGAAAAATATAAAATAGGTTTGAATTACAAGCGGAACCGCAACAAGCAATATTATCAACGGATTCTCTGTAATGGTATTCCCCTGAAAGGCGAAAAGTAAAACCAAGGTAAGCAGGAGTGCTAAAATAGAAACAGGCTTAAATCTGGGCAAAAAGGATTTCTCAAACCAGGCTTTGCCCTTTCGACGAATTGCAATTTTGTGCGTGGAATAACCAGCCAATAAAGGCACCACAACGAATATCAAAACGCTTGAAACCAGCGTATCGTAAGGTACCTGAACATTGGTAATGCCTAAAAGCAAACCAACAATAGGGACAAAAGCTACCAAAATAATCAAGTCGTTTACGGATACCTGAACCAGGGTGTAATTGGGATCGCCGTCGGAAAGGTAACTCCAGACGAAAACCATCGCCGTACACGGTGCAGCGCCGAGCAAAATTGCACCAGCAATGTATTCGCCGGCTAATTCGGGTGAGATAAATGCTGCGTAAATCTTCGTGAAAAATATCCAGGCAAAAAATGCCATAGTAAAGGGTTTTATCAACCAATTCACGACAAGTGTCAGAATTAAGCCTTTCGGGCGTTTGCCTACATTTTTTATGCTCGAAAAATCGACTTGCAGCATCATGGGATAAATCATCAGCCATACCAATATCGCGACAGGTATATTTACCTTGAACAGCTCCATTTTGCTCAAAACTGCTACACTGTCGCCGGCGAAATTTCCAATTACAATTCCTGCTGCAATACAAAGTGCAACCCAAAGTGTCAGGTATTTTTCAAAAAATCCAATTTGTTTCACGTGAGTCATTGTTTAAACTTTTGGGTCATGTAGTTTTTGAAACTTTTAGTTTTTTTCCGCATAAACAGTAATGCTATAGATGCCATTGTCGAATTTTTTGTATTCATTCAACTCTCTTAGCGACAAGTAGTTAAGCAAGATTTTATCAGGTATTTGAATGGACTTTTCTTTCTCAACTTTAATATTGACGAAGCCGCTATTTTTAATTATTTTCATGTAATCATCTATTTGAAAGGCACCTGACACACATCCAACATACATTTCGGATGCCGTTTTGATTTTTTCAGGTAATTCGCCTTTCAAAACGATATCGGAAACACAAAGCTGAGCATTTGGTTTTAAAATACGGTAAATTTCAGCGAATGCTTTCTCTTTATTTGGGACAAGATTTAAGACACAATTGCTGATTACCACGTCGGCTGTATTGTCAGGAATAGGCATATCTTCAATCTCACCGAGAAGGAATTCTATATTTCCATATCCCATTTTACGATTATTATTCCTGGCTTTTTCAACCATCGTTTCGGTAAAATCAAGGCCGATAATTTTTCCATTTTCACCCACTAAAGTTCGTGCGACGAAACAATCATTTCCAGCGCCAGCACCCAAATCAACAACGGTATCTCCTTGCTTTATTTGGGCAAATTCGGTTGGAATACCACAGCCTAAGCCCAAATCCGCATCCGGGTTGTGACCTTTAATATTTTGATACTCATCTCCAATCATGCTGAACTCCAGCGTCTCACAACAAGCGGTGACGCCACAACACGAAGATTGTGTGGATAAAATCTGCTGTTCGGCAATTTTCGCGTATTTTTCTTTTACAACTAATTTTAGATCTTTATTTTTCATTTTTGAGTTTTTATTGGTTACAGACAAAGTGTAATAAGCCAATTTAGCTATAGAAGTATTGTCTGTAAAGAAGATCAAGACTTTTGTATGCTATTACAATCTCCTACAACTGTTTACAAACTTCCATAAATCATTCCCGTAATCGTTGCCATAACCACCACGAGAAGCACATAGACCAATGTTTTTTGAGTGCCAATCACTCCCCGGATAACCAACATATTGGGCAGCGACAAAGAAGGGCCGGCTAAAAGCAATGCCAGCGCAGGTCCTTTTCCCATTCCGGCGGCTATCAAGCCTTGCAAAATCGGCACTTCGGTGAGTGTGGCAAAATACATGAAAGCACCCACGATAGAGGCAAAGAAATTTGAAAACAAGGAATTGCCTCCGACCAGGTTCGCAATCCATGAGTTGGGGATTATCCCGGCAATGGCTGTATCCCCGTGGGTTGAACCCAGCAGAAAGCCCGCCACTACAACGCCAATCGCCAGCAAAGGCATAATTTGTTTCGTGAAATCCCAGGTTGCGAGCGTCCACTCTTTATTGTCTGGGTCTCTTTTGTCTATCAGCGTGATAACACTAAGACCTGCAATACCAACAACCATAGGTATCAGCGGCGATGAAGTCAGAAATGCGGAGGCTGCTGTTGCGATGACAGCTAAAAGTACATGCTGCCATTTGATTTTCAAGATGGCAATCAACGAATAGATCAGTAACAAGCTAAAACCGGCGGTGATATGCCATTTATAGGCGTACAGCCAAAACCAGGTTCCACTTGTAACATCTTCGGCGGGCTTTCCCCAGTTGGCAAAAATAAGTATCATCACCAGGGTGAAGAAATGGAATGCCGTTTGCCACATCGGGCGTTTTTCAGGCATATCGGGGAAGTTCATCTGCTCTTCCCGTTTGGCTTTTTCTTCTTTTCTGTAGATTAACGACATGGCCGAACCAATGACAACTGAAAAGACCACCGCACCAAGAACCCGCGCAACGCCCATTTCAAAACCTAAAATTCGGGCTGTAAGTATGATAGCCAAGATATTGATAGCCGGTCCTGAATACAGGAAAGCGATGGCTGGCCCCAGTCCGGCGCCTCTTTTATGAATACTCGAAAACAGCGGTAAAATTGTACAGCTACAAACAGCCAAAATGGTTCCTGAAACCGAGGCCACCGTATAAGCTACCCATTTTTTGGCTTTGGCACCAAAATATTTCATCACTGCACCCTGGCTCACGAATACCGCGATCACACCTGCAATAAAGAAAGCCGGCAGCAAACAGAGAATTACATGCTCCTGCGCATACCACTTCGACAAATCGAACATGGCCATGATGGCTTCCTGGAACCTCAGACTTTCGAGTGGCATAAAATAGGCAAATACGAAAACCAAGATGATCCAAGTCAGTATTTTAATTTCATTTTTCCATTCCATAATTTATAGTGTTATGCCGTTCGTATAAACACGAACGATTAATTCAAAATTTTTTAAAAGTAAACCGTGAAAATATAATAAAGTCCGACCCCGATAAATACAACCGAAATCACCCGCCTGAACCAGAGTTCAAAGGTTTTCACCCGGTTGTATAATCCACCGACACCAGAAACGGTAAATGCAATAAACCAGGCAAAAATAATCACCGGGATTCCGGTGGCGATGGCAAAAAGAACCGGCAGGTGCAATCCGGAAGCGCTGCTAATGGTGATTGGGATAAGCATGCCAAAATAAAGCACGCCGCTATACGGGCAAAAAGCCAGCGCGAACAAAATGCCAAGGAGCAGTACATCCCAGTAGCTTTTTGTCCCCTTTTTCTCGAAACGCTCTGAGAGTTTGCCCATTCCCGGAAATTTAATTTTCAGGACGTCGAGCATAAAAAGCCCGATAATCACCAGTAATGGCCCGATAATTTTTTCTCCATATTTCTGAAAAATGCCGGAAATAGCAAATTGGTCGGCGCCGAGGAAGATAATCAAAGCAAGCCCTGTGTAGGTTACGACTCTTCCCAGGGTGTAAACCAAGCCGTTATAAAATACCCGGTTTCGGTTTTCAATGTCCTTGCCGATAAATCCAATGGCAGTGATATTGGTCGCCATAGGGCAGGGGCTGATGGCCGTCATCAGCCCGAGCAGTAACGCTGTTACAAAGGGTACGGAGCTGTTTTCCAACAGACCGCTCAATAGTTCTTCCATATTTATAGGAGTGGTTTTATTTTCTCCTCAAGAATCTTTTTAAACTTCTCAGGTTTAGTGCGGGCATACATAAACGCATCATTGGTGAGATTGATTATTTTATCGTCTTTTACGGCTATCAACGTCTGGCTGTTCACGCCCAGCTCTTTGCCTAAAGCTTCGCCGGCGGCTTCATCAAGGTTTTGGGAGGCAAAGCTTACGTCATTGCCAAACAGTTCTTTAACATCCTTCTGTGTTTCAGATTCAACAGCTTTACAGGTGGCGCAGCGGCTGTTAAAATGGAAATAATAAACAGCGACTTTGGCTGGTGATTCCGTTTGAACCGGCTCAGCTGATTGGGCGGAAAGCCCAAAGCTTAAGAGGAGTCCAAAAAACACAGTTAAAAATGTAGTGCTGATTTTTGTGGTCATATTATATAGGATTTATTTGTTGGTTAACAGGGTTTTAAGTTCTTTTTCGTTTGGCACCCTTCCGCTTGCAACCACTTTTCCGTCAATTACCAGGGCAGGAGTGTGCATTATGCCATACGCCATAATTTTCATAATATCTTCCTCTTTTTCAACATTGGCATTAAGCCCCAGCTCTGTAACTGCGTCTCTTGTTGCCTTTTCTAATGACTTGCACTTGGGGCAGCCTGTTCCTAAAACTATAACTTCCATTTTACTTATTTTTTAATTTATAACATTAATTTTCCTTCAATTCGTTATTCGTAAAACAACGAACAAAGGTTGCAAAAATTTTTTAAATCCCAAGAAAATTTTTAAAAAGAATTTGAGCTTCTTTCCAGCTTTCCTTATTGAGACAATATTTTATTCTGGGAGATTCAATCTCGCCCTGTATCAAGCCGGCGTCTTTCAATTCTTTCAGGTGTTGCGAAAGGGTTGATTTTGCAATGGGAAGGTCTTCGCTTAAATCGCCGCTATAGCAACAGCTTTGGCTCGAAAGCAACTCCAAAACATACATTCGCACCGGATGCCCCATCGCTTTGGCATAGCGGGCAATCCTTTGCTGCTCGTCTGTTGTAACTGATTTAATACTCATACTGTTCGTAGATTTGCGAACAAAGGTAAAGAGATTTGTGATACAACAAGCAGGGGAGAGGTTTATTTTTGGGAAAGGGTTTGGATTTTGCATGGTAATCAAGCGATACATGGAGTTATCTTCTGCAATCTGCTTAAAATTTTTCTTAGAGATCCAGGATCTTCGGAATAAAAATAATCAATCCAACAACCAAAGCTGTTACCGCACTTATAAGCACAGCCGCTGCCGCTAAATCCTTCACTTTCTTTATTTTATCATGCTTATTGGGTGAAATAAAGTCGGCCATATTTTCAATGGCTGAGTTAATGAGCTCAAGCGTCATAACCAGTCCGATAGCAAAAACGAGGGCTATCCATTCAAAAGCCGATATGTTAAAAATAAAAGCTGCGATCAAGACACAAATTGCCGCCAAAAGATGAATCCTTGAATTGTGCTCTTCTTTCAAAAGAATCCTTAATCCATTGAAAGCGAAGCTAAAACTTTTCAGCCGCTTTCTTTTTGAAAATTTTTGTTGTTTCATTTTTGGGCCAATTAACTTGCTTTTTAATTCTTTTCTGAATTGACTATTGCATTTAGTTTTGGCTAAATACTTAAATCATTTCTTTTGTAAATTCTATGGATACACTTCTGAGAGTGTTTTCGGCATATAAAAAACCGTATTTAAATGGTTTGAAGTCTGATGAAGTCTTTTAAGATAGTTATTTATTGTAGCCTCATAATCAATTCTGTAATCCTCATGAAGCTTTTTTGTAACCACCGTTATTAATCGTTTCACAAGCATTGCCACCTTTGAATCATATTGGGTGAAGCTGGTTCCAAATAAATTGCTATTCGGTGAAAATGGAACTTTGAGAATATATATCAACAAGTCTGCTTCAAAAGTTTTGTTTTTCGAGATTTTTGTGAACTCATTAAGTCTTTTAATACAAGCAGCTAACATATTTGCTTGCTGCAATTCCTCAGCATATCCTTTATATCTTTTAGCAAAAATATACTCATAAACTGATTGCTCCTTGGACGCTAATTTTAAAACTATTTCCTGAAGCTCCTTGAGTTCAAGCTCTTTAATCCTTTCTTTTGTTTCTTTGTCCAATCTCGGCATAAAAATAATTTTTCGAGTTGCAATGCGATGTACTCACAGCTTTTTTCAATTGCTGAGTTTTTTTGATTCGCAAATTTAGAAAATAATAGTAACTGCCTTAAATAATCAGAATTTTATCCCCGGAAGCCTCTCCGCAATGTTTGGGTCGTTTGTCGTTCTAAGCCATAAAAGATTTTATCGGAAAAGACTCACTGCCAATAATATAGATGCTACTGTTTTCGTGAATTGTAAATTCACTCAGTGTGCTGTCTTTTGCCATTAATAACTGATTGTAGGTATAAATATTCCCTTCACTTTCGCTAACGATTTTATTTGCAGACCATCCCTCATCGTGCAGTCATTTAGTTAAGCAGCTCCGGTTTTTTAATTCCAAGTTATGCAGTATCGGCACAAATAAATATATTTAAAGTAGGATAGTTAGAATATTTACTTTTGGAAAATAAAAATGAAACCGGTTTTACAATAAACGCTATATTAGCACATGAAAGTTTCTGCGCTGAAAATTGTTACAGTTTTTGTTTCCGAGCATTATAAGGAGCTGTTACAGTTCTTGAAAAGCATCAGTTTTTCGAGGGCTATCAGGGTTGCTATTGCGGTTAGTCTTCCGCTTTTGATAGGACTGCTACTCGGATATTTTGAAATTGGGCTGGCAATCAGCTTTGGTGCCTTTTGGAGTTCGCCCAGCGATGTCACAGGTAGTTCCCGCCATAAAAAATTTGGCATTCTTTTCTCGGCAATCTTAGTGATGGTTGTTAGCTTCATTAAGGGCTACTTAAATTTTGAGCTTTGGTTGTTGCTACCCATTTTAGGCCTACTCACTTTTGCTATCTCATTTATTTCGGTCTATGGCTTTCGCGCCTCGCTTGTAAGTTTTTCAGGCCTTATGGCCTTGGTATTGAGCTTTGCCAACCATTCAGAAGTACTTGAAATCTATCAGTACGCTATTTTTTTAGGTGTTGGTGGACTTTGGTATTTGCTCTTGTCCAAGCTTTGGCACCGAATCAATCCTAAGTTAGAGACTGAAGAATTTTTGTCTGAAACCTATATGCTTACGGCAGAATTTATAGAAACAAGGGGGAAGTTGATTGATCCACTTGAAGACCACAATAAATTACAAACTAAATTACAACAGCTGCAAAGCAAACTTACTGCGAACCATAAGACTTTGAGAGAAATTTTGATCCTTTCCAGAAGAAGTTCGGGTTTATCAAATTACCAGGATAAACGTTTATTGATATTTGTGCAATTGGTAGAAATGCTGGAAACGGCAATCGCTAATCCCGGAAGTTATGATCGTATGGAAGCACTCTATACCGAACATCCTCAATATGTTAAAATATTTCAGGATTTGATTTTTGAAATGGCTGACCAATTACGAATGATTTCTAAAACGGGAAACGATCAAAAAAACCTACCCAAGAACGATAAGATCAAGCAATGCTTTGAAGACCTAAGATTTGAAATAGCCTCGTTAGCCGAAACCTTGGATTACATAGATTTCCTTATGCTTCAAAACGTGCTCGAATATCAGGAAAAACAGTTCGAAAAACTAAAAAGGATAAAATGGCTATTAGGTGAATCTACTATCACCGAAACCGATCTTATTGACAGAAAAGCTGCCAAGCGTTTTGTGCCACTTCAAGAATATGCCCCCATACAATTGTTACGGAACTTTAGTTTTAAGTCAACCATTTTCAGACATTCGATTCGGCTGGCAGTTACGGTTATGATTGGATATGCGCTGGGTTCGATCTTCGCTTTTCAGAACCCACACTGGATTTTGTTGGCGGTAATCGTGATCATGCGGCCCAGCTACGGTCTCACAAAGAGCCGTGCAAAAGACCGTATTATCGGTACACTTATCGGCGGAGCCATTGCCACCGCTATGGTTTTTCTAATTCAGAATCCTTATGTTTACGGGGCAATGAGTTTGGTCGCCCTGGTAGTGGCACTTTCGATGGTACAAAAAAACTTTAGGGCGTCGGCTACCTTTATTACTTTGGGTGTGGTCTTTGTTTATGCTATTCTTCAGCCTGATATTCTTAACGTGATAAAATTCCGTATAATGGATACGATTGTCGGAGCCGGACTGTCATACGCGGCTATGCTGTGGCTTTGGCCCAGCTGGGAGTTCGTCGAAATCGGAGTTAGCATCGAAAAAAGTGTGAGAGCCAACAAGCATTTTCTTCATAAAATTACGGAATATTATCAGCAGAAAGGCGATATACCCAACTCCTATAATTTAGCGCGCAAGGAAGCATTTTTAGAAACCTCTAACCTAAGTTCGGCCTTTCAGCGTATGGCGCAGGAACCTAAATCAAAGCAAAGGGAAACGGATAAAATATACGAGATGGTCGTCTTGAACCACACGTTTTTAGCTTCATTGGCTTCGGTAAGCACTTACATTCAAAACCATAAAACGACTGACGCATCAGCACACTTTAAGACGGTAACTAACAAAATAGAGAAAAACCTGGAGCGGGTAATACAGTGCTTAAAAGATAAGAAATGTGATGACCTAAAGATATCTTCTGAACACGATCTTCTTTTTGATGAACAGTTACCAACCTTTAATGATTTAGAAATGAGCATTATATCATTCAAAGACAAACAAACTGTACGCGATCTTCAAGAGGCCCATTTGGTTTGGGAACAACTGAAATGGCTGTTTTCAATTAGCTGCACCATGCATAAACTGGCCGCCACAGTGAAACTGGATTGATATCAACAAAAATTTATTCTATCCCTTGAGCATAAAACAACATTATTAGAAAATAAAAGATGAACACCGTTAAAACATACAAAAAAGTAAATTCAGAAAAGGAAAACGTGAGTTTTTGGATATCTAAAATGGAAGATATCTACACAAAACGAAACGGACAAGCTGATGAGCCACACCGCCACAACTACTATACAGTTTTAGTTGTTAATAAAGCCAAAGGACTTCATAAAATTGACTTTAACACCTACGAGTTATCAAATCAACAAATTTTCTTTGTAGCTCCGGGTCAGGTACATCAGGTTATAGAAACAGAAAAATCTCTTGGATTTGTTATGACTTTTTCTAATCATTTTTTAGTAGAAAATTCTATTCCCATCTCGTTTATTGAGAGTTTGAACCTCTTTCAAAATTATGGACAAAGTCCGCCTTTATTGCCGGGCAATGAACAATTCGCTAAGATAGAAGACTTTGCAAAAAGTATTTTCAATCTATTCAATAGTGATGCAACCATGAAGTGTATTTCTATTGGTGCATTTTTAAAACTTTTGCTGATTGAATGTAATAATATTTGTGCCATCAACCCCATCGAATCTGATATAGATTCTACTGGAGATAACCTGATTAGGACTTTTAAAAAAGCTGTCGAAAAGAACTATAAAAAAGAACATTCTACCACCTATTATGCCAACGGACTTTATATCACGCCCGATCATTTGAACCGAACAATCAAAGCGAAAACCGGTAAAACCGCCAAAGACTATATTCAAGCAAGAATAATAACCGAAGCGAAAAGACTACTCTATTTTTCTAACTTATCAAACAAAGAAATTGCTTATGAATTGGGCTTTACCGAGCCTGCCAATTTTAGTGCTTTTTTCAAAAAACATACCCGATTATCTCCTTTGAACTTCAAGAAAAAAGAAATAAAGACCTAATTGTCGGATTTTCATATGTTTCCTCCCTTTTTTCATATTCCACAGATTTCTAAACTGTTCCATCTTTGCACCATGTTTTTGAAACAAGCTAATGAACCGAAATACTGGTTCAATACATTAGAAATAATCAATAAAAAATAAGGACAAATACACAATGAACACAATAATTCACAGAGCGGAAACCAGAGGACACGCAAATCACGGCTGGTTGAACTCATACCATACGTTTAGCTTCGCAAATTATTATAACCCGGAAAGAATGCATTTTGGCGTATTGCGCGTTTTGAATGACGATACTGTGCAGGCAGGAATGGGTTTTGGCACGCATCCACACGATAATATGGAAATTGTCTCCATTCCATTAGAGGGCGATTTGGAACATAAAGACAGCATGGGAAACGTGGCCGTTATTAAAGAAGGTGATGTGCAGGTAATGAGCGCTGGCACTGGTGTTACACATTCGGAATACAACCCAAACCAAGACAAAGAAGTTAAGTTTCTTCAGATATGGGTGTTCCCGAGGGTGAAAAATGTAAAACCAAGATACGACCAGATTTCGCTAAAAGACATCGAAAAAGAGAATGAATTTTATCAAATCCTTTCACCTAACAAAGACGGCCAAGGCGTTTGGGTTCATCAGGATGCCTGGTTTCATTTGGGAAAATTCTCAAAAGGAACTGTAGATGAATATAAAATCAAAAAAGAAGGAAATGGCGTTTATGCTTTTATTTTGGATGGTGAAGTAGAAATTAATAATGAAAAACTATCCAAAAGAGACGGTATGGGTATTTGGAACACAGACACCATCAAATTAAAAGCAACAGAAAATGCGCGTGTGCTTTTAATGGAAGTACCAATGGCGCAAGGTAATTAATCTAATTCTATCAATTTTAAATAAACACAAAATGAATAAAAGAACAAATTGGTCAATTGACCTCACACATTCAGAAGCAGCTTTCAAAGTAAAGCATATGATGATTTCAACAGTAACTGGGTATTTCGATGATTTTGAAGCAACTGTAAAAACAGATGGCGAAAATTTCAACAATGCTTCCATAGCATTTAGTGCAAAAACAGCATCCATAAATACCAAAAATAAAGACAGGGATGCCCATTTAAAATCAGATGATTTTTTCAATGCCGAAAAATTTCCCGAGATTAAATTTGTTTCAAAATCATTTGATGGCGAGCAACTCGTTGGCGATTTAACCATCAGAGATATTACAAAAGAAATTACTTTAGACGTTGATTTTAATGGCATTGCAGTTGATCCTTACGGGCAAACTAAAGCAGGTTTTGAAATCAAAGGAGAAATTAACAGAAAAGAATTTAATTTGACCTGGAATGCTGTTACAGAAGCAGGAAGTATTGTTGTTTCAGACAAGGTGAAATTGGCTGTTGATGTGCAATTTGTAAAACAAGCTTAGGACTATCAGACCTTCCAAAATTTCGAAGATTCGCAAAATGTATCTAAAGAAATAAAGATTATAAAAAAGAGGCAGTTAATCAAACTGTCTCTTTTTTTAATCTGCTGCTGAATTCTAAAGCTGTTATTTAACGATCGTTGAGACAAGCAGCGAAACGCAAATTATAAATAATCAGGAATTTGTAGCCAGCCTTTAAAATTAATGCTAAATTTGATGCCTTTAATAATTGCCAGGACTTAAACAGGTTAAAAAAGAGCCATTATGCACAAACAAAATGCCACTACAATAGCAAAAAATTATTTCCCTTGGGCGATTATGATATTAATGTCATCAGTTACTTTTGTAGGGATACTTTCGGAACTAATGCCATCAGGGGTGCTCCCTCAAATGATGCGAGAGCTTAACTTGAGCGAAATTCAGGGAGGTAATCTGGTGGGATATTATGCATTGGCATCAGCAATTTTTTCTATTCCGCTTATTTCCGTAACAATGCATTTCAACCGTAAGCTCTTGTTGCTATTGCTATTAGGAGGTTTTGCAGTTTCTAATGTTATTGTAGCCTTCGTGAGTAATTATGCAGTAGTTATATCCATGCGTGTTATTGGTGGTATTTGTGCCGGCATAATGTGGCCTATGATTGCCGCCTACGGTATGCGTTTGGTTTCTCCAGACCAATACGGAAAGGCGGTGGCGGTAATTATGGCTGGTACTACACTCGGCATCAGTCTGGGAATGCCATTAATGACATGGATCGGTGATAATTATGGTTGGAGAATTGAATTTATAGTCATCGGAGTTGTAATAATCGCAATTGGTCTTTTAAGTATCCTAATGTTACCTTCTCTTCAGGGAGAGAAACTAACCCGGGAATCATCTCCTTTTACGATGTTAAAAAACAAAGCTGTGCTCATGGTCTTGCTTTTCACCCTTTTAGGGGTTTCTGCTCATTATGGAGTATATGTTTATATTGCAAGTTTAGTGGAAACAATGCAAATAGCAGGAGGTGTTGAAATGGCCCTCGTTATGTTTGGAATTGGTTCTTTACTTTCTGTTGGTATTGCCATAAAGTACACGGACAACCATTTGCAACTTTTAACCATTTTAATGTTTGCGCTGCTAATTATAGCCATGGCTATTTTCCTTGTCTTTGGAGGAGCTATTGGAATAGCTCATTTTGGATTTTTCCTCTGGGGAATTTCATTCGGGCCTTTGGTTGCGCTGTTTCAAACTGCTGTAGGGCGACAAGTAGAGAAAGCAAAAGATATAGCAACCTCTATTCAATCTTGTACTTTTAACCTTTCGATAATGATCGCAGCTTCCATTTGCGGCATTTTACTTAGCAAGTATCTGGCAATGAGCCTCCCTGTTTTCTCCATTGCTTTAGCTGTTCCTGGTCTTCTACTGGCATTTGTTGCGAAAAAAACATTAGGGAAAGCATAAGTTTTTCCTGGTAAAATTAAAAAGGCTGCCATTTGGCAACCTTTTTTTATGAGGTGAGATTTAAAATATAATCCCGATTTTAACATCATACGCTGTTTGTTGACGTTTAAATAGAGCTTGCAGAAAAACGCCTAAGCTTTTTAACCTTTCTGTAATTGTCGGCGCAGCTTTTCTTCCACGCTTTTCAGCAGTTCCATCCAGTTGTCACCCGAATCGGAAGCATAAGCATCAGCACCGGGAATGCCCATTCTAATGCCTATATCTTTTGTATCTGTTGATTTCTCGGTTTTATCTGTAAAATAAACATCTACAAAATTGACTTGGGAAGTATGCCTGCTTAATCTGCCAATTGTATTTCTTATCTCCTGCTGCAGACTATCGCTAATATCAATGTCAACCGCCTGTACATCAATTTTTATGCCTTCAAAATTTTCTGTGTAATTCATTTTTATGATTTTAAATTTAGTTTCAAAGGTAATTATTTGTCAAAGGGTTTTGGATAATAAATCGTGAACTTTTCTCAACCCAATGGCGCCTCAACAGTTAAAAATTTTGCCTTTATTTAAAGATTCAAAGGAATTTCATATTCCGGTTTTCTGCGGCGAAACAGGAAGTTGCCGTGGCGCACAGAGGCCAAAACATCCACTCTTTTACGAATCGCTTCATAAACAGAGCTTTCATTTAAAACAATAAAGTTGGCTGCTTTGCCTACTTCTAAACCATAACTGTCTTGAATATTTAGGCAACGAGCTCCATTATACGTGATTAAATCAAAATCTGATTTTATTTCTTCAGGAGACATGATTTGAGCCAAGTGAATCCCATTGTCAAGAATGTTCATCATATTGCCATTCCCCATTGGATACCAAGGATCATTGATTGAATCTTGTGCAAAAGCAACATTTATCCCTGATTCAATAAATTCTTTCACCCTGGTTAATCCGCGACGTTTAGGATAAGTATCCTGGCGACCTTGAAGATAGGCGTTTTCAGTGGGACAAGAGATAAAGTTCATCTTGCTCTTTTTGAATAGGTCTAACATTCTGTATGCGTATGAATTATCCGCTGAACCGAAAGAACAGGTATGGCTTGCAGTAGTTCTTGTGCCATAATCTTCCATCAGCACAAGCGCATTTAGCAACTCCACAAAACGCGAATGGGTATCGTCGGTTTCATCGCAGTGAACATCAATCATTTTGTCATATTTTAGCGCAAGGTTGACGATGTCGTGAACGGATTTTTCTCCAAACTCTCTGGCAGGCTCATAATGTGGGATTCCTCCTACTACGTCTGCTCCCATTTTAAGCGCTTCTTCCACTAAATCAACGCCGCCTTTATAGGTATACATTCCTTGTTGCGGAAAGGATACTATCTGAATATCAACGATATGCTTTAGCTCTTCCTTCATCTCCAACATGGCTTTTAGTGCCGTAAATTTAGGATCGGTAACATCAATATGTGTACGGATGTGCTGAACCCCTTGGGAAACCTCATCCCTAATTCCCTTCATGGCAAGTCTTTTTACACTTTCAATTGTCAAAGTTTCTTTGAATTTTGGCCATAATTCAATCGCTTCAAACAAAGTACCAGAACCAGCGCCATCTTGCCCGAGTTCAGATAATGTATAAACATAGTCTAGATGCAAGTGTGGATCTACATAGGGAGGCAGAACAAGCTTGCCGCCGAGGTCAATTTCCTCCTCGCATTTAGGTAAATTGGTGCCTATCTGTGTAATTTTTCCATTTTCAACCACCATTTCGGTTGCTGTATCATTGCGGTAAATTTTCGCGTTAAAAAACTTTTTTTTCATCTTAAAATAATTTTTAATGTTTATTTCTTATTTTACTAATTGGGATGTGCAGGACTAACTTTTCTGACCGCTAAGATAATACAAATACAGACAGCAAATCATAAAATTTCTTAATCTAACCTATTAATTGTTAATATTTTATTACCTTTGTAATAAGCCGTAAGGTACGCTATGGTAGACAATCTGAAGGCGGTAAAAAAATAAAAAAATATTTACAATAATTATAAACTCACTAATCAAAAACAAAAAATTATGCCATTGATTACAAAAAAAGAAATTGCTGAATTACATGATTTAAGCCAAGAAAATTGTATTTCAATCTTTATTCCGACACATAGGGCCGGTAAAAAAGTATTGCAGCAAGAGGATAACTTAATGCTCAAAAACCAATTAAAAGAGGTTAAAAGTAAGTTGGCCAAAAAGGGACTTCATGCCGATGTTGTAAATAAAATGACTGCACCTGTTCAGCAATTAATTGATGATACTTCGTTTTGGCGGGAGCAATCTGACGGCTTAGCGATTTTTATTGCCGATGGTTTTTCGAAAATTTATACCCTTCCCGTATATTTCAAAGAATTTAATTATGTATCAAATTCCTTCTATTTAAAACCATTGATGCCAATGTTTGTCGGGGATGGAAATTTCTATCTGTTGATGCTTGAAAGAAGCAATGTGAAGTTATACGAATGTACCCAACATAGCTTCACTGAAATCAGCATTGATGATCTTATTCCTGCAACTAAACAAGATCGCGTAGGCTTTGATTATGAACAAAAAAACCTGCAATTCAGGACGGGACAGACAGGAACAGGGCAGGCTATGTATCATGGCCAAGAAGCAGCTACGGGAAAAAGGGATAATGAAATCAAAAAGTATTTGAGGGCAATAAATGATGGACTTGCTCCACTTTTTAGAGAAGAGAATATGCCCATGTTAGTTGCGGCGCAACGACCTCTTTTTGATACCTACAAAGAAGTAAATAGTTATCCGAATTTGATGGAAGAATTTTTAAATATCAATTTTGGTGATACTGATATGTACGAAGCCCATGAGTTGGCTTGGAAAATGATGGCTCCTGTATTCGATAAAAAAAGAAAAGACAAAATTGCACTTTTCCTTGAAGCACAAGGTACAGGCAAAACAGCTATCGGAATTGATAAAATTATACCAGCTGCTTTCCACGGAAAAGTGGATACCTTGTTTTGTGAAAATAAGGCAGATATTTACGGTAGTTATAAAAAAGAAAATAATGCTGTAATTGTTACCCAAAGTGAAGAAAATGACAACAGCACTTCATTGATGAATGTGGCTGCGGTAACAACATTTTTAAATGGTGGCGAGGTATATCTACTGGACAAGGAGGAAATGCCAAATCCTAATTCCAGGGTCAATGCTTTGTATAGGTATTAAGAACAGGAGCCAGAGGCTAAGCACTTTTTTCTTTTCTTAAGCATAAAAAAAACCTCATAAACTGAGGTTTTTTTATGCTCAATTTTTATTCAAATTACAGCTATCTGTTTGTAAATCAGACTGTTTTTTAGTCTCTGGAGGGATTATTTTTTATTCGGCAAAGGGTAGGGGATATACGCAGTTTCGTCACCTTTAATTTTAGGAAATGATTGTGCCAGCCATTTCTGTTTGGCTGCTTCAATCAGTTCTTTGCTTGATGAAACAAAGTTCCAGTCGATAAAACGCTTTTCCGGAAAAGGCTCACCGCCAAAAATATAAATACTGCTGTTTTCGTGAATTGTAAATTCACACAATGTGCTGTCTTTTGCCACCAATAATTGGTTAGGAGCATAAACATTCCCTTCACTTTCGATGGCGCCTTCAAGGATATACAAGCCTGATTCGCCATAGAGCTGATTTCCAATATTTACAATTTGCTTAGCAGCGCTTTTTATTTCAAGCATAAAGAGCTTGCTATAAACGGGAACTGGCGATTTTCTGCCAAAAGCCACGCCTGCAACCAGTTTAAATTGAAGATCACCTTCTGTCCAGGCAGGTATTTGTTCTTGTTCTACATGAAAAAATTCCGGTTCCATCTGTTCCAGTTCTTTGGGAAGTGCTACCCATATTTGCAATCCGTGCATATTTTTGGCTGAATGGCGTAAATATTCGGGGGTGCGTTCAGAATGGACAATTCCTTTTCCAGCAGTCATCCAGTTTACGGCACCGGGTTTTATTTCTACTGCATTACCAAGGGTATCGCGGTGCATAATGCTTCCTTCAAATAAAAAAGTTAGCGTTGAAAGGCCAATATGCGGATGCGGCAACACATCGAAATTTTCCTCTTCGCTTAATTTAACCGGCCCCATGTGGTCGATGTAAATGAAGGGGCCAACCATGCGTTTTTGCCGAAACGGCAACAGACGCCCAACCATAAACTTTCCAATGTTAGCGGCTCTTTCCTCTATAATCAGTTGGATATTTGACATAATAAAAATCTATAAAATTTTTTCTTTTAAAATTGAAAGTAATTAACTAATCATCATAAAAATGTTTCATAAAACTCGACATTACTCACTGAAGCTTAGTGACCTATTTGTGCCGTTTTGTGCAACAGCTTTCTATAGCTATCGGAGCTGTTACACAAAGCTACGCTGAGAAGCACAAAGTTACGTAAAGCTAAGAAAGGATTGATAGTAATCCTAAACATTATTGCTTTTCAACATATAAAAAAGAGTTTTGGTTTCTCTTTCAATTTCGGTTTGCCGATGCCAGTAGGCTCACCGGCTTCCTTCCAAACTCTTTTCCAGCTTACGTGCATAGCTGTCAAATTCGTCAAAACTCATCTCCTTGTAAAAAATCATGCCGTGAGTTGCCCTCACCTTAGGGCTTGGATTTTCGTAAAAATAAACTTTCCCCAACATCAATTGAACTTTCCTAAATTGTTCAGTCCAAATATTTTGTGAAACCTCGTTAAACGGCCCGTCATGCTCATAGCTGGGAAACGAAGCGTTTACCTGGCTGATATAACAATCTTTGAACGACCGCTCCAAAACCGCCATGGAATTGAGCGAAACCAACGAAAAAACGTTGGCATCGGCAGGATGAAATTTATACCACACATTGCGGTAGCCAATAATTTTCACGTCCGTCAAGTCCTTTTCATTTTTCCACAGACGCAGTGCTTCGGCAATGGCTTGCAGCACTTTGTAGTGCGTATCGGGGCCGGAGCCTTCTGGGTCGAATGCAAGACTAATCTTTGTGGGATTTATTCTTCGAAGCATCTCCAATACAGGTTTTACATCACGCTTGTGCTCAGGCTCCTCAGTAAATAAATCGCCGGCATAAAAACCTAAACGCATGTGTTCAATATCTTTTACCTGCACGCCATAATGCGCCCACACCAGCTCCTCCTCAAATTCGCGGAGCATTCCTTTGAGTTTTTGGATGTGCGGAGGATTTTTCTCGCCATCGTAGCTATTTTCGACAAGCTCGATGTTTGATTTAATTGTATCTTTCAGTTGTTCAATGGAATTAATAGTATATATTTCGACCATCGAACGAGTAAGGCGATGACAAAGGCCGCGCAGTTTACCCTTTTTGTCATTTTTTGCCAACTTGTTTAGGTAGTGGTTGACGTCCTTATCCCATTTGAATTTGTAACCCGAATCAAAAAAATCAGGATAATTTATCATTTGAATTTCGCCATCCTCGATAAATTGCAGCGTGTGTCCAAGCAATTCTTCCATCAGCTGGTTGCTTACCGCGGTAAATCCACTGGTAAGAATGGCGAAGTGAAAGCTGTTGCTTATTTCGCGCAAATGCCTGGTGATAACCGGGAATATTCCCAGCATGATATCATCGTGGTGTGGGCCGGTGTGCAAATAGCTTTGGTGCTGTTCGACTTCGAGGCCCTTAATAATTTTCTTTTTTGTGGACGCGATAACATCCCCAACAACCTCTAACGATAAATCGGGGATCAGCGCACAATACTTGTCGTTTTGCAGGTCGTCTAAGGTAATCTTGCGGGCATATTTATTCAAGTTGTGGCAAAGGTCGAAAATCGCTCTTTCGGTTTTCTCAAAAGTCCACTCCCCGGTTTTATAATACCTATCCATGCTGTTGGTGAGCTGCGATGCGGCTCCTTCGGTAAGAAAAAAGCGGGCGTTTTTTTGCCGGTGCAAAACAGTTGCAGGATAGAGGTTGTCGGGTTGTTTTTCGATGGCGTTTTTAACAATATGTGCTTTTGCTTCGCCGGCAGCAAAAATAATGGAAACGCCATCAGGATTATAAGTGATTGTGTTAAGTCCGATGGTGATAGCCAGGCGGTTGCGCGAAACTTCAATGCCACCTAAATCACCAGCGGAAGATGCCTGAGTTTCAAAATTTGTTCCAGTGAGTCGGGTACTCGAATTGTGATCGCTGCCGCGGGTGTTAAAAGCAATGTGGCCATCGGGACCGATGCCGCCCAGAAAAAAGCCGATTCCACCCAGGTTTCTGATTTTTTCTTCGTAGCGCGTACACCAAGTATCAATTTTGTAAATTGATGCCTGTTGTAACTCTTCCAGCTTTGATTTGGGCGCTTTATTTCGCAGGCTCAGGTCGATTTTGCTGTCAGGAAAAATTTCCGAATAGTGTTTCCCTTCCGCCAACTCAATTTTATTGCAATTGATCAGGAGTGCTTTTTCGGGGTTTAGCCCAAAACCACCCAGATAATAATGATTTACATAATTGTAAAAACTGTTGTGTTGTTCGGGGTTGATGGGGTAAAATTCATCAATCTGAACAAAGTGCAAATTTTTCATTTCCGGTTTTTCCTTTAGGAACAAACCATTTTCGGCCATGAGCTTTTGGGTTTTCGGGTCGTGAAAAGTATGCAATAAATGTTGTGTCCACTTAATGAAGTGCTCAGGTGTTTTGCCCGTAGGTAAGCTAATAACTCCCGAAGGATTTTCGCTCACCCATTCCAGAAACCGTAAGGCAGTCATAAATCCCAGCGATGGAAAATCCGGAACAACGATGTACGGTAAAAATTCGGGGTCTCTTTCTCGCTTTGATTTATCAAAGAAATTTTGCTCAACATCCGAAAACTGTGGAACTTGTTTCATATTTATTTGGCGTAAATTTTTCGACATAATTTTTCGACTAAATTATAGGTGTTTTTTATGTTATGGCGGTAATATCAAGCTGTTTAAAATCATTGCAAACCGTTACCATTATTGCTTTCGGTGATAGATTTATTGGAAAGTGTCAGGCTTACCAATAAACCAATACCCAACAAAATAATGCCGGCCATATAAGTTCTGGGGCCAATCATCGCCGGGCTATTCACATAAAAATCGCGAATAAAAGCCGCAAGCTGAGGGCCGACAATACCGCCTATTGACCATGCGGTAAGGATTACACCATAAATAACGGGCATCAGTTTTGAATGAAAAACATCCTGCACGTATGATGGCATTGCGCCAAAACCGCCGCCGTAACAAAGCAGAACATAGCATACCAAAATGCCGAAAACCCATGGGTTAGCGGTAAACATCATAAAGATAAAAATCAAAATCTGAGAACCCAGAATCAATCGGAAAACCTGTATGCGACCAATTTTATCCGAGATTCCGCCCCAAAAGAACCGCCCAACGCCATTAAACAATGAGCTGATGGCAATTAGCGTAGCACCCGTCATAGCGAGGGCTTCGGTACTCATGGTGGGATTTTGTATCCTGAGTAAGTCCTGTATCATTGGCGATTGTAGGCCAATAAACATTATTCCTGCCGAGATATTGAGGAAGAAAATAAGCCACATACCCAGGAACTTTGTGGAGAGCAGACTCGTTTTAACCGTTAAACTGTCTTCGTGATCTTGCGTGGCAGCACTTTTAATGGGAGGGGAATAGCCTTCAGGCATAAATCCCGCCGATGGATTTTTCATGCTTAAACCAGCGGGAATTCCTATGGCCATCAGTACTATAGCGATGTATAAAAATACTTGTACCAAATTGCCATTGGTCATACTCATCAATAAGGGAGCGATAATTTTTGACATAAACAACGCACCCAATCCAAAACCCATAACAACCATTCCGGTGATTAATCCTTTTTTGTCTGGAAACCATTTTGAAGCGGTCGCCACCGGAGTAACATAACCCAATCCCAAACCGATTCCGCCAATCACTCCAAAACCGATATAAAACAGTGATAAACTACTGATATGCATTGCGTAAGCACTAATCAAATAGCCTGCACCATACAGTAAAGCGCCAAGGGAAGCCAGTTTACGAGGGCCGTATTTTGGAAGCATCATCCCTCCAACAGCGGCTGATAAACCCAAAAACAGAATAGCCAAACTAAAAATCCACATGGTTTGAACATTGCTCCATCCATAGCCGGAAATGATTGGCTTTTGGAAAAAACTCCATGCATAAACGGTTCCCAACACCAGCTGGAGAAGCGTTCCCATAATGGCTATAAACCAGCGATTTGAATTTGCTTTATTCATTAGATTAAGCTTATATTCTTACAAATAGTTTCAGCTTCCGAAGCTACGCAAACTTTTCAATGCCGGCGACTCATTTCTCTATATTTAGTTTGATATGGCTGTTTTAATCCATGCTGCTTTAAATTACAACTTTCCAAATCGAACCGTTTTTCGTGGTCAATTTTTCCATTGTTCAATTCCTGGAAAGGTCACTTAAAACGGTTTCAATTCTATTTCTTTGATATTTAGAAAGTTCGAAAAACTCTTTTGCAGTGAACGAGTACGATTTGGAGAAGGTTTCCCAAATTATTTTTCGTTTACAACGAAATAATCGTCTCAAATGTTATTGCTGCGCATTTACGTTAACCCATTTCTCAAAGGCTTCCATAAAACCGCTCAAGAACTCTTTGGTAGAATCATTGATAAGCTTTCCCTTATCGTCAAAAAGTGCTGTAGCTCCTCCAATGTATGCCTCAGGCTGGGCCATCGTGTGTACGTTTACAAAAACCAGAGATTGGCGCAAATGATGATTGGCGCCAAATCCGCTGATAGGACCAATAGAAACGCTCACAATAGCTGCCGGTTTTCCGTTCCACGAATTTTTACCGTAAGGACGGGAGCCTATATCAATCGCATTTTTTAAAACAGCGGGTACCGAGCGGTTATATTCAGGGGTCAGAAAGAGAAGTCCATCAGCTGCGATGATTTGCTCCCGGAATGTTACCCATTCATTTGGTGGAGTGGCTTCCAGGTCTTCATTAAACATCGGGAGATCGGCTATATTTAGTATTTCAAGAGACAATGATTCAGGCGCAAGGGCTATCAATGCTTTGGCAGTTTTCAGATTAAAAGATTCTTTACGAAGACTTCCTACGATTACTGCAATTTTATATTTTTTCATGATTTTTTTATGTGGGTTTTAAATTATGAGCTTCCTCCGAAAAGTAATATTTTGCCACAAAGCGATGCGCTGAGAGAGCCGAAGTGGCACGAAAATACAAAGATTTCACGAAGTCTATAATGTTGGTGAACAACGCTTTGTGATTCTTTGTTCCGATAGCTTTCGGAATGGATTCTCAGGGGTATTTCTTTGTTTAGACTTTTCGGAGTGGGCTTAATTATTGTTTTACAAACTGTCCGTGAACAACGATGTTTACATCTTTTCCAACACCGGAAGCGGTTGGGTCGTAGTCAATATTATAATCAAACCTATTGATGGTCGTTTTGGCTTTCATGCCTAATCTTTCGCCTTGATCATCTTTGACTGTTCCACCATAATACACATCAAAAATCACGTCTTTCGTAACATCTTTTATAGTGAGTTTACCATACAATAAATAATGATCGGGTTTGCCGGTTGCTAAGATTTTAGTGCTTTTAAAAGTCATCTCAGGGTATTTTTCCACCTCGAAAAAGTCAGCACTTCTCAAGTGATTATCTCTTTTTTCAACATTCGTGTTTATGCTTGTTACTTTAACGGTAACATCAAAATTTGCATCGCTAAGTGCTTCTCCGTCTGTAGTCAAGCTCCCGGAATATTCCATAAATTTTCCGTTAACAAAACTAATTCCGGAATGTGATATATCGAAATTTAACGAGGAATGGTAAGGATCTGCAATCCATTGGGTCTGTGCGAATGAGCTAATACTCATAAAGACCATCATTAATAAAATCAGTACTTTTTTCATATTTTTTTAATTTATAGTATACAATAATGAAACAATCCAAAGCCGAAAAAGTTGTAATCTATTCGGTAAGTGTGTTTTACCGTTTTTTTTTTAAATTAATAAAAAGACTGCCACCATCACTTCCTATTGCTTCTGTTTATATTATTTTTTATTTATTATTTTTCATTGACCAGTTTCCAAATTGAACCGTTTTTCGTGGTCAATTTTTTCAATTTCCCCCTCTCGGAAAGTTCATTCAATACAACTTCACTTTCGTTTCTTGGTGTTCCCGAAAGTTCGGAAAACTCTTTAGCGGTTAGCGTTGGATATAGGGAGAAGAGTGTTTTCCAATTTTTACTGTATTCACTTTTGCCGGCATTTGGGTTTAGTTTTAGGATGGCCATTTCGTAAAAAGCATACGGTCTTGCACCATAAACGATTTCTTTGTTACCTGAATCATCTACAAAGAATAGCGTTGGAAATCCTCTCACGCCCAGCTCTCTGCCCAGCTTCAAATCCGCCTCAAAAAGTAATTGCGCATTGGTTTCAAAGTCAGTTTGGAACTGCTCCATATTTAACCCAACTTTTTTGGCAGCAACGGCTAAATGCTCCCACTTGGCAATATTTTTCTTTTTCAGGAAAACCATTTCCCTGATTTCACGAAGAAATAGTAAGGCTTTTTCAGTGTCTTGCATTTGTGCTGCTTTAAAGGCAATGGATGGCGGGTAAGATGAATCTAAAGGGTCTTCTAACCAAACATCGCCGTCGATGGGCATATCGTAATGCAAGCTCACTTCGTCCCAGTGAGTGGCCACGTCTGATGGTTTTCCGATGCCACCGCTATTGTAACTCCAATCAGGCAATAAGCCACCCATTCTGTATTCTATTTCAACAGCCTTACCATATTCCAATTTTAACTTACGTAATTGTGGCTCAATGCCCCAGCAGGACGAGCATATAGGGTCAGTATAATAAATTGCCTTTATGGATTTTTTAGTTGATTCAATTTTGTTATCAGCGGTTGTGTCCGTATTTTCGTCTGATGTTTCACAGATTCCGGTTTCTATATCACACAAAAGCGGATTATTTTTTGATGTTTCTTTATTCATGTTATTTGTGTTTGATTGTCCTTGACTAGCTGTAACGCCTAACAAGGAAATTAATAATGTTA
>JALNZT010000066.1 GCA_023229135.1 Bacteroidales bacterium | reverse complement strand
TTTGAATTCCTGCCGGACGTTCAAAAGTCTGTATCCCGTTCCGCGTAGCATCCGCTCCGTGGAATTATCCTGTAGCATCTGCTACGCACGAAATCGCTTACCAACAACCTATCCTCGAGTTTGAAAATCGTACTATATACTGCATTATATCAGTTATATACAAGTATTATTCTCAGGTTTCTAATCGACGTTTTGAAGTCCTGCCGGACGTTCAAAAGTCTGTATCCCGTTCCGCGTAGCATCTGCTCCGTGGAATTATCCTGTAGCATCTGCTACGCACGAAATCGCTTACCAACAACCTATCCTCGAGTTTGAAAATCGTACTATATACTGCGTTATATCAGTTATTTACAGATATTATTCTCGGCTTTTTATTCGACGTTTTGAACTCCAAAGGGAAGTTCAAAAGTCAACATTCACGTAAATTTTAAAATTTCACCTTCTAAAACATTTCTAAAGAGCTGCCGCAGTAGTTACTGCCAGTCAGGCTGCGACTATCTTGCGACGAAAAACAGTCGCGCCCTGACTGAATGTGTCTTCCAGTCAGGGTGCGACTGATTAACGAGGCCTTATAGTCGCGCCCTGACCTGCTTCAATGCCAGTAAGGCCGCTACTAATTCGGCGACGACAAACAGTCGCGCCCTGACTTTCTGCCGGAACTTCAAAAGTTTATATCCACGTAACCCAACTTTTCATCGTCCGAGGCAGGAGGACATGAATACGTTGATGAAAAGACGTAGTGTTCGTTTCTTTATTCGACGTTTTGAAGTCCTGCCGGACGTTCAAAAGTCAATATCCCGTTCCGCGTAGCATCCGCTCCGTGGAATTATCCTGTAGCATCTGCTACGCACGAAATCGCTTACCAACAACCTCGAGTTTGAAAAGCGTGCTATATACTGCATTATATCAGTTATTGACAGATATTATTCTCGGCTTTTTATTCGACGTTTTGAAGTCCTGCCGGACGTTCAAAAGTCAATATCCCGTTCCGCGTAGCATCCGCTCCGTGGAATTATCCTGTAGCATCTGCTACGCACGAAATCGCTTACCAACAACCTATCCTCGAGTTTGAAAACCGTGCTATATACTGCATTATATCAGTTATTGACAGATATTATTCTCGGCTTTTTATTCGACGTTTTGAAGTCCTGCCGGACGTTCAAAAGTCTGTATTCACCTTTCTATCGTCTGACCCCGTAATTGGCTGGGAAGGACATGGAATCGTTGATGAAGAACACTTGATATCCGTTCCCTGTATTCTAATGTTATTTTGAAGCCCTGACAGACTTTCAACATCCAACCCAAGCCTCTTGATTAACCCCGGCCTTCAGGCCGGGGATACACAATGCTTCGCGCAATGGGCTTTAGCCCTGCCTTTTCCGCTTAGTCCCGTCCTGTATTAATGATGCCGAGCCTACATGCGTAATCGCGTACCAATAACTTAGTGTCGGGCTTGCAATTTGTGTTAGATACATCATTATATCAGTTATTTACAAGTGTTATTCTCGGGTTTCTAATCGACGTTTTGAATTCCTGCCGGACGTTCAAAAGTCTGTATCCCGTTCCGCGTAGCATCCGCTCCGTGGAATTATCCTGTAGCATCTGCTACGCACGAAATCGCTTACCAACAACCTATCCTCGAGTTTGAAAATCGTACTATATACTGCATTATATCAGTTATATACAAGTATTATTCTCAGGTTTCTAATCGACGTTTTGAAGTCCTGCCGGACGTTCAAAAGTCTGTATTCACCTTTCCATCGTCTGACCCCGTAATTGGCTGGGAAGGACATGGAAACGTTAAAATTTCAGTGAAAATTCTACAATCGCATCCGTCAAAACTTACATGCCTTATACAACAGAAAACTCAATTAACTTTCTGAATAACAACAGGTGCAAATTCTTCTTTTGGGCTAATAATAGAGAATATATAATTGCCTGATTTCAGCTCATGAAGTTGAATTTGCCTGGATGCCGGTGTAAGCTTTCCTTCGCGTATCACTTGGCCTTTTAAGTCGGATATTTGATAGGGATAGTCTTGGTTTCCCTTGAGGTCGATATCGACGGTAATCGCATCTTTGGCCGGGTTTGGAAAGACTTTTATTTCGTTGCTCAAGGGCGTTTGTAGGGATTGGATGAGCGAAAAACTTACTGCAATGCTATGTACTTCGGTAACATTTTCAAACTCGAAGGAATCGAGTATTCCCAAAGATTCACCATCGACAATTACATCAAAAACGGTATAGTTTTCATCTGCCGTAAAAGTAAATAGCTGGTTATTGCCATGAACCACTTCGACCGCTCCCGCAGGATCGATTGTTCCGTTGTTGCCAGCCGTTGCATTAATTATATAGGTAGCCGGCGGATACAGCAGATCAATAGTAAAAATAAATGGATTGTTGTAATCGCCCACTGCTTCCTGATCAATAAAGGGTAATGTTTGGGATAAATTTGCAATTTGTCCTGTCTCAGATAGATAGGCTTTAAAAACGACAGTTTCGCCACTGCTGACATTCGAGCCAATCGAAAGAAAAATCCTTCCATCGGCTTCAACGAGTGGCGATGCCAGCCCACGACATTCACCATTGACAAAACCGGCAATCAGGTCGTTTGGATTTATGGAATAAGAATTGTCCTCCAATTGAAAATAAGCGACAATCTGCATATTGAATTGCAGATTTTCGGCAGGAACCCAGTTTGGTGGCGTAGCAGAAACTGTGATGGGGAAAATAAAAATTGCAAGTATAAGGCTCGAAAAGAATTGGTATATTTTTGACATAAGGCACACGGTATTTTGGTAAAAAAAGCTGGTTTATCTTTTCGTGGTGATTATGAATGGCTGTCGTACATCGCCAAGCAGCCTCATCGGTTGAAACAGGACTTTTTGATCGCTGTCAACAAGCTCTTGCGAATCAGAACGCCAGACCTTGAAGTGTATCTCTTTTTCTGTATCGGTATTAGAGCCGATAGTCATAAACACCAACTTATCGTTGTTCGTCGGTTTGCCCATGCCGACGAGCGTTTCGCCGATAAAAGCATATACCATATCATTTGGGTTGTTGGTCTGTGCCACCACCATCATCGAATGCTGGAAATTTTGATCTGGATACATGCCTGTTGGTGAAACTAATGCTGTTTCAGTGGAGGTTTTATCAAGCTCATTTTGCTTCATAATGTATGGAAAGGCGAGTTCGCTATCGTTTGTAAGCTTGATGATATAGCCATTGCCCGGGCAAAGTTGCGTGAGGCTTCCAATCCATTGGGTGCCATTGAAAAGTGCGAAGGCATTCTGGCCCAGTAAGCGGTCATTATAAGCGGGTACGGGGGTTAGGTTCGTCAAAGCCTCATTTACGCTTAAACAAACTTTCGGAAGATAGCCAATCCAGCTGCTTCCGGCATCCAGCTGCAAAGGATCATTTGGGGCCTGGTTGCTTATGAGTTCAATGCTTTGAGCCGAACACAAACGCATACGATACATTTCATTGGGTGAAAGCGTGGTTAAGCTGCCAACCCATTCAGTGCCTGAATAAACCGCGAAACTGTGTTGCCCGATTATCCTGTCGTTGTAGCAAGGCTGAAGATCCGACAGCAAGCCATCAGGAGCCATATCAAACTGCATTACGTTCATGCTGAACCAGGTGTAGCCCTGGTTGAAATTGATATTTAAAGTGGTTTCGTTGAGGCACTCGACTATAAAAGGCTCGTCCAAAGAGCCGATCTGCACCTGATTTTCAAACTCAAAGGCTTGTGCGGCAGTACAGCTTTCGCAGAAGTCGCTGTCCCAAATTTTCAATACGACCAATTCACCTGCAACGGCGTTGGAACTCACGGTAAGGAACACAAGTCCTTCAAAATCAGGCATAGGTGAGGCTATCCCGCGGCATTCATCACCCACAAAAGCACCTACAAGGGTGTTGGGATTTAATGAAACAGCATTGTTAATCCGAATCTGTGCCACCACCTGCATATTGTATTGCAGATTTTCAACTTCTTCCCATCCCGGTGTGCACACAAAATGGGCGGTGAGGCTCAGATCGTTCGCGGGCATCGAAAAGCTATAAACAGCCTCTTCGGATACGATTTCGTTGACCTCATTCATCCAATACCTAAAAACATAAGCCTCAGCAGCTGTGGCGGTTGCGGTAACCGCTGTGCCTGCTTCATAAAGCCCTGATCCATCAACCGAGCCACCCTCAGCGGGCGAAGCAATTAAATTCAGGTTGTAAGTAGCACCAACAGAATAGGAACCAGATTCCTGTGCCAATAAACCTATTGAAAACAGCAAAATGAGGGTCGTATGTAGAAGGTGTTTTAACATGTGATTATAATTCCTGGCTTTTTATTGCATTGAAATAATTAGATTTTTTGAAGCTTAAATAGCTCATTACCTTTTTGGTGGTGAATGATTTTTATAAAATACAATCCTGCGGCTTTTCCATCCAAATCAATCCTGAATAAAGAAGTAGTGGGTTTATAAGTAGCTATTAGATTGCCGGAGAAGCCAAACAGCATCACTTCGTATTGATTAGAAAGATCGTCTGATACCGGCAGTTGGATCTGGACATAAGATTTTGTCGGGTTCGGGAAGACTTTAATTTTTTGTTCAAGTGGTTTGGCCTCATTTCGGGTTGATACATCAAAGATCACGTGAATCGTTTGGTTTGATGCTACATTTTCGAAGAGGTAATTTGGCATAGATCCAATAGAATCGCCATTAATTATAACATTATACACTTCAAATCCTTCGTCGGGAAGGAAAGTAAACAGGGTGTCGGTGCCATAGTCTATCACTATTTCACCCATTGGATCAATGCTGCCGTTTTCGCTTGCTGTAGCAGAAATAGTGTAAGTGTTGATGGCAAAAGAGGCGTAAATGCTCCTATTCTGGAAAATATGTATGAAAGTAACGGTATCAATAGCACCAATGCTTTCGTCGTCAATCAACACATCATCAATATGATAGCCGGTATCAGCAGCAATGCTAAAGCCTTGATTGCTCCAATGTGGCACACTGATATTTCCCGAAGGAGTGATTGTTCCGTTGGGTCCGGCAATGGCCGAAATCAGGTAAGTGATTTCAGTGTAGCTGAACACAAAAGGATCGAGCAGAGTTCCAACCTCGGATAAGCTGACAAATCCGACAGATTCGTTCAGGTTGACGATAATATTTTGAGAGGCGATATAGGCTTTGAAAGTAACGGTTTCGCCTGAATATTCATTAGAGCCGATGGTTAGAAAAACCAATCCATCCTGATTCGGGTTGGGTGAAGAAACGCCCCTACATTCGCCATCGACAAAAGCACCAACAAGGTCGTTCTCATCTAATGAGAAACTGCTGTCAGCGAGCAATAGCAAGCCAATCAGCTGCATATTGAATTCGAGCGTACCCGGAAGTACCCAATTTGGCGGGCCATCAGCTGAAAAGCCGGCCATCACGTTTATATTGGAGGAGACATCAAGGTCGATGCGCGGATTGCTGTCGCGCCCATCGCTCCAGCCGGTGAAAATATAGCCCGGCGAAGGAACGGCTTCAACAGGCGTGCCGTTGCCGCCATGCTGAACCAATTGAACCGAATCACCGATCAAGCTGCCATTCAGATCTGACTGGTAGGTCAGGGTGTAGCTTTTGATCGAAAATGTGGCCGCAATGGTGTGATTTTCAGTTACATTAGTAAATTCATAAAAGCTTACAGGGCCTATGCTTGCACCATCAATTTTCACATCGTTGATTTTGTAACCGGTATAAGGGACAATGGTGAAAAGTCTACTCGATCCTTCGTTTACAACGATGGTTCCTGATGGCGTTATCGTGCCATTAGGACCAGCAGTAGCCGTAATCGTATAGGTGTTGATAGCAAAAATAGCGGTTACGGTGATGTTCCCGGCCACATTGCGATCGATCCGCGGATTAGTGGTTTTGCCATCGCTCCAGGCATCGAAATGATAGCCTGCATAAGCAAAAGCGGTAACGGCTGTTCCACTTCCTCCGTAAGGGACATTTTGCAGTGTCTCTCCTTCAAGATAGCCGGTTGATTGCGACAGATAAGTCAGGGTGTAGATTGCCGGTATAAAGCTGACATGAATCGTGTGGTTCTCCGCAACTCCTTCAAAGGCATAGCTTTCCATTGCGCCGACACTCACATCATCCACCAGCACATCTTCCACTTCATAACCGGCTGCGGGTGTGAAGTCAAGAACAAGTGTGTCGTTATAACTAACTGAAACATTTCCATTGGGCGAAATCGTTCCGTTTGCTCCGGCAGTAGCAGTTATGGTGTATGTTTCAGGAACAAAAATGGCTTCAACATTTATCGGGCCGCTGATATTTTCATCCGTTCGGGGATTGTCCGTCACCTGATCGCTCCAATGCGAAAAATCATAGTGTTCATCAGGGATTGCTGTAACTGCTGTGCCATCCTGACCATAATAAACTGTTTGGCTGGTTTGGCCTGATAAGCTACCATTGACACCGGCGGAATAATTTAGCTCGTAAGCGTAAACCCCAAGCGTGGCAACGATAATCATGTTCTGCGTCACATTCAGCTCCGTTCGGGGATTGTCGGTAACCCCATCGTCCCAGCCCATATAATAATAACCTTCTCCTGGAACAACTTCAACAGGTGTTCCGTCGCCACCATATTCTACATATTGGTAGGTATTGCCGATAAAACTCCCCTCGCCCCATTTCACGTAGGCAAGCCAGTAAATTGCTGTTTCAAAACTTGCATGAATGCTGTGGTCTTCCGTCACGCCGGTGAAATTGTATTGCGTAACAGCGCCTACACTTTGACCGTCCACAAGCACATCTGCCACCATATAACCTGTTGCGGGAATGATGGAGAAGGATTGGTTTTCGCCAAAATTAACTTCAATTTCGCCCAAGGGTGAAATTGTGCCATTTGCGCCTGCGGTAGCTGTAATAATGGGATTGACAGTGTTATAAAGAAAAATATAGGGTGAAGACACGCTGCCAATCTGTCCGTCGGCAGCGAAAGAAAGGGTGTTGTCCAGGGTGACAATAAAGTCATCATCAGAGAGATAAGCCTTTAGGGTGAGGACTTCGCCCGAAGCTACGTTGGAGCCGATGCTTAAAAACAACAAATCGGGATTTCCATCAACACGTTCGGCCAAACCGCGGCACTCATCGCCAACAAAGGCTGCAACAAGATCTTCCGGATTGGAGGAATAGGTGTTGTCGTGCAGCTTTAGTTTTCCTATCACTTGCATATTATACAATTGATTGGAAACAGGAACCCAGTTTGGCTGGGCTTTGCTAGGTATAAATGCAAGTAAAAGCAAGGCAACAAGCAATAGATAGGCTTGATTAGATTTGAATTGCATCACTTTTTCTTTCATTTTTGCCAAAGTTGTTTCGATAAAAAATTTAGAACCAACAAAATAAGCAGTTTTTTCTGAACACGCGCACTAAATTACATAAAAGATATTCACAAATTATAAACGAAAATTAGGTTTTTGTTGTGTTCTATTTTGTATTGCTCAAATGTAAGCAGAATTATTGGGAAAGTGTAATTTACTGAAATACCAATGAAAAAAAAATCCCGATGGAAAGCACCACCGGGATTTATGTATCAACAGTTTGATCAAATCAAGCCTGTTTATTGAATAATCAGTTTTCCTGTTTCAAGCACATTGGCTGAAGCAGAATTAATGCTTACCGTGTAATAATAAACACCTTTATCCAGGTTTTCTTTCTGCAGGACGATATTGCTGACACCTGATTTTGCTGCTGATTGCGTAACAGTTTTCACCAATTGTCCCATATTATTATGCACATTCACAGTAACCTGAGCCGATTCTTTCAGCCAAAGCGGAATGATTGTTTGCTCATTGAATGGGTTTGGATAAGCTTTGCCTACCATCCACGAATCAGTAGTGCCTGCTTCGCTCATTTTAAAAGTGAAAGGATTGTTTAAATCACCTACAGCTTTCAAAGGCTCGAAAGTAACTTTCTGATCCACATTGGCCAATTCGCCTTTGGCATCAACCCAAACTTTGAAGCTTACTTCTTGTGCCTCATCGCTGTTTTCGCCAATGTTCAGATAAACGTTTCCATCCGTTGAAGGAGCGGCCATGCCTCTGCATTCGCCATTGATGAAGGCATAAACAACATCTTTATCGCTAAAAGAAGCTTTGTCGAGCTGACCAATAAGCGTCATGGTGTTCTTCATATTTGTTGGAACATCAAAACCGGCAGGGGAAACTGCATTTTCTGGAGTAACTACTGCGGATTTTGCATAGACGTAGTCAGGGTAGGTGAGTGTTCCACCATTGGCCATCTGCATGATATAACCTTTTCCGGGGTACATTCTTAGCAGACTGCCTTGCCAGCTGGTTCCATTGTACAAGGCAAATTTGTTTTGGCCAACAATTCGGTCGCCTGCAACCAATCCTATTAAGTCAACTAATGCATCTGCAATTGCTAAATCTTCGCGAGGAAGATAACCCAGCCAGGTGTAGCCGTCATTTATTGTAATAGGAGTGATTGCAACAGCTGAGCCGGTCAGTTTTAAATATAGCGTGTCTTGCATATACAATCGATACATTTTACTTGCATTGATAGAAGTTAAGCTTCCTACCCACTCATTCACACCAGGGCTTGATTCAGCATATACCGCAAATTGAGTCTGGCCAATAATACGGTCATTAATTGTAGGAGTATCAGCAGTTGTGTAATCAGGTTCAAACCAGGCACCTAAAAAATAATTATCTGGATCTCTGGGATTGTCACCGGTATTAGTTTCCACATTGGCACTAAACCATGTATAGCCTTCCGGAATTAAATAAGGGATAGAGATTTCGCATTCAATTATATGCGGATCGTTGATTTCACCAATCTGGTCGTTGCTAAGAAATGAAAGCGTATGAGACGCATTGCAGGTGCCTGTTTCACTCGTCCATATTCTTAATTCAACGGTATCTGAAGTGGCATTGTTCGATCCGATACTGAGGAATACCAACCCATCTATGTTTGGGGAAGCTACACCATGGCAAACATCATTAATAAAGGCACCCACCAAATCACCAGAGTTGGTAGAGGTAATCCCATTAATAAATAAGTTGCCAATAACAGTCATTGTAAACTGGTAGTTGTCATCTGGTGACCATCCTGATGGAGCAAAAGACGCTGTAACTTCAATATCATCTGTAACTCCACCATCAACTGCTGGTAAATCAGGCCGAGCAGCTGTTGTTATACCATCACTCCATGAAACAAATTCATAGCCAGGTTCTGCGACAGCTGAAACAACACCGAATACTACTCCGTAAGGTACAGTATCATAAATGATTGTGTCGTACTCCAACGGATCCAGAGTGACATAATCATAATTGATGTTCGTTGTCTTTGGTCCATTTACTTTTCCGTTTGTGCCGGCATAAAACTTTAGTGAGTGTCTGTTAATAGCAATGGTATCAGTGATTGTCCAATTAGATTGAACATCAGTAAATATATAGGTAAAACTGCCGTCTTCATTTAACAAGTTTTCATCATAAACATTAACTTTGGGATCGACACCATTGTCAATATATACACTTACAATATGACTGCCTTCGCCTGGAGAGATGACTATTGTTGTATCGCTGCCTTCTATAACATCTTCAATCTTGGCAACCGCTGGAATAATCGTTCCTGCGGCAAAATTGTCGTTCTTTTCAGAGGTTATTGTTATGTCATAAGTTGTTGCTTCAGCATCAAAAATATATGGATCATCATATGTACCCAATACTGCTTGATTTGCAAATGCTAATGTGTCAGGGACTAATTCATTTCCTCCATCCGCGGCAGAAGTAGTTATTTGTATTGAATAAATTGCATTAACAGGTGAGGCAATATAAGCCTTTAGTGTAATGGTCTCACCTGAAACAACATTTGATGCGATAGTAAGGGTAAGTTTACCATTAGCATCCGGAGAAGCCGCACCACGAACTTGGCCGTTAACAAAGGCGGCAACCATGTTTCCGGGTTCAGGTGCGGGTACTGCATTGTAGTTTAGTTGTGCAACCACATTCATAGCGTACTGCATATTGCCAGGAGTTACCCAATCAGCAGGTGCCTGAGCAAAAAGTGAGCCGGTCATCAAGACCAACATGGTCACTAAAGAAAGTACTTTTCTTTTCATAATAATAAATTTTAAAGGTTAATTGTGTTAAAGGTTAATTGTGCTACAAATTAATTGTGAGAAACATCGCTAACCACCTTGATCAAGAAATGCGATTGCACGGGGTTTATAGGATATAATTTTAGGTGATACAATAAGTGAACTCTGTACTAAAGGCGTGTTGGTTTAGGTAGCTAAAATTTTAATTTTGTAAAAGTACGACACTTTTTTATATTTTTTACAAAAGAGTAAAACTTTTTTTATTTTTTATGAACAGTAAGCTGTTCATAACAAGGGTGCTGTAGTATTCGCCCTCCAATACGGAGATGCCTTAAACAAAATGAAAGTTTATTATTCACCGCTGGTACAGGATTTAAGTCCCTATCATAACATACACTATTTCAGTGATAGATATAATTATTCTCAACTTCTATTCGACGTTTTGAAGTCCTGTCGGACGTTCAAAAGTCAATATCCCGTTCCGCGTAGCATCCGCTCCGTGGAATTATCCTTTAGCATCTGCTACGCACGAAATCGCTTACCAACAACCTATCCTCGAGTTTGAAAACCGTGCTATATACTGCATTATATCAGTTATTTACAAATATTATTCTCGGCTTTTTATTCGACGTTTTGAAGTCCAAAGGGAGGTTCAAAAGTCAACATTCACGTAAATTTTAAAATTTCACCTTCTAAAACATTTCTAAAGAGCTGCCGCAGTAGTTTCTGCCAGTCAGGCTGCGACTATCTTGCGACGAAAAACAGTCGCGCCCTGACTGAATGTGTCTTCCAGTCAGGGTGCGACTGATTAACGAGGCCTTATAGTCGCGCCCTGACCTGCTTCAATGCCAGTAAGGCCGCTACTAATTCGGCGACGAAAAACAGTCGCGCCCTGACTTTCTTCCTGAACTTCAAAAGTTTATATCCACGTAACCCAACTTTTCATCGTCCGAGGCAGGAGGACATGAAAACGTTGATGAAAAGACGTAGTGTCCGTTTCTATATCGACGTTTTGAAGTCCTGTCGGACGTTCAAAAGTCTGTATTTGCGTAACCCAACTTTTCATCGTCCGAGGCAAGGAGGACATGAAAACGTTAAAATAAAGTCGAAGTTTTCGTTTCTTTATCGACGTTTTGAAGTCCTTAGGGACGTTCAAAAGTCTATATTCACGTAAATTTTAAAATTTCACCTTCTAAAAAATTTCTAAAGAGCTGCCGCAGTAGTTTCTGCCAGTCAGGCTGCGACTATCTTGCGACGACAAACAGTCGCGCCCTGACTTTCTTCTTGAACTTCAAAAGTCTATATTCACGTAACCCAACTTTTCATCGTCCGAGGCAGGAGGACATGAAAACGTTGAAATAAAGTCGAAGTTTTCGTTTCTTTATCAACGTTTTGAAGTCCTGTCGGACGTTCAAAAGTCAACATTCACGTAAATTTTAAAATTTCACCTTCTAAAAAATTTCTAAAGAGCTGCCGCAGTAGTTACTGCCAGTCAGGCTGCGACTATCTTGCGACGACAAACAGTCGCGCCCTGACTGAATGTGTCTTCCAGTCAGGGTGCGACTGATTAACGAGGCCTTATAGTCGCGCCCTGACCTGCTTCAATGCCAGTAAGGCCGCTACTAATTCGGCGACGACAAACAGTCGCGCCCTGCCTTTCTTCCTGAACTTCAAAAGTTTATATCCACGTAACCCAACTTTTCATCGTCCGAAGCAGGAGGACATGAAAACGTTGATGAAAAGACGTAGTGTCCGTTTCTTTATTCGACGTTTTGAAGTCCTGTCGGACGTTCAAAAGTCTGTATCCCGTTCCGCGTAGCATCCGCTCCGTGGAATTATCCTGTAGCATCTGCTACGCACGAAATCGCTTACCAACAACCTATCCTTGAGTTTGAAAACCGTGCTATATACTGCATTATATCAGTTATTTACAGATATTATTCTCGGCTTTTTATTCGACGTTTTGAAGTCCTGCCGGACGTTCAAAAGTCAATATCCCGTTCCGCGTAGCATCCGCTCCGTGGAATTATCCTGTAGCATCTGCTACGCACGAAATCGCTTACCAACAACCTATCCTCGAGTTTGAAAACCGTGCTATATACTGCATTATATCAGTTATTTACAGATATTATTCTCGGCTTTTTATTCGACGTTTTGAAGTCCTGTCGGACGTTCAAAAGTCTGTATCCCGTTCCGCGTAGCATCCGCTCCGTGGAATTATCCTGTAGCATCTGCTACGCACGAAATCGCTTACCAACAACCTATCCTTGAGTTTGAAAACCGTGCTATATACTGCATTATATCAGTTATTTACAGATATTATTCTCGGCTTTTTATTCAACGTTTTGAAGTCCTGTCGGACGTTCAAAAGTCTGTATCCCGTTCCGCGTAGCATCTGTTCCGTGGAATTATCCTGTAGCATCTGCTACGCACGAAATCGCTTACCAACAACCTATCCTCGAGTTTGAAAACCATACTATATACTGCATTATATCAGTTATTTACAGATATTATTCTCGGCTTTTTATTCGACGTTTTGAAGTCCAAAGGGAAGTTCAAAAGTCAACATTCACGTAAATTTTAAAATTTCACCTTCTAAAACATTTCTAAAGAGCTGCCGCAGTAGTTTCTGCCAGTCAGGCTGCGACTATCTTGCGACGAAAAACAGTCGCGCCCTGACTGAATGTGTCTTCCAGTCAGGGTGCGACTGATTAACGAGGCCTTATAGTCGCGCCCTGACCTGCTTCAATGCCAGTAAGGCCGCTACTAATTCGGCGACGACAAACAGTCGCGCCCTGCCTTTCTTCCTGAACTTCAAAAGTTTATATCCACGTAACCCAACTTTTCATCGTCCGAAGCAGGAGGACATGAAAACGTTAAAACAGGAAAGTTAACATAATGTTGTAGGGGGTTTGAAATTTTTTCCAATCATACAACATTGAATAACAGCTGTTTAAAAATTAATTAAAAATATGTTTGATTTTTTTTGATGACTTTTTCAATTTTCTTACTTATTAATAGTGAAGGGGAGGTTGTTTCGGGAAGCTTTTGCCTGTCGAATTGAATAAAACCTAAAACATTTGTTGATCTCCTCGCTAGTAAAAAATGTAGAAAACCAAAAACGAAGTAGAAAGTGTAATCGAAACCAATTATTTATAAAATTTAAAAAGGGTCTATATGAAATCGAGTGGAAATTAAATAGAGAAATGATTTATTTTTAGGCCATGAATAGCACAGAAATTTTTCAATTAGCTTTACAGCTTTCTAAGCCATGGTTTGTTTCAGCGGTTCGCT